>JAJEAL010000083.1 GCA_022822785.1 Candidatus Poribacteria bacterium | reverse complement strand
ACCCGAAGGGGGGCGTGATTGTTTTTCGAGATGTAACTCAGCGAATGATTGCCGAAGAAGCGTTGACCCAAGCATTTGCCCAAGGCCGGCTGGAGATTGTCGATACGATTCTCCACAACATCGGCAACGCAATTAACAGTGTAACGTCAGGCGCTGAAATGCTCCACAGAGAGTTAAAGGACAATCCGTTAATCCGCCGTCTTGCTGCCCTAGCTAGCGCGATAAAAGCGCGTGAAGATGATTGGATTGATTACATCAAAAACGACCCACAAGGGCAGCAGGTGCTACCGTTTATTTGTGCAATCGCCGAAGATTTTAACAATCAAAACAACAGGTGGTTACAACGGACTGAGCGCATCAAACTCAGGGCGGCACATATCGCTGATATTGTCATCACACAAAAGTCGTTTGGCAATGTAAGTATAGTCCGCAAAGATGTCAGTATCTATAAGATGATTGATGATGCGCTAAAGCTACAGCAAGAGATGATCGACAAAAGAGGGATCCAGATTGATATCGACTGCGAAAAGACGCCACAAGAGATTCGGGTTCAGGAGAGTCAATTTCATCAAATGTTGGTCAATCTTATCAAAAATTCAATTGAAGCCATTGATGAACGGATTCAATCGGGCGGCTTCAATGAAACGCCACACATCCATATCAGAACCTATATTGATGGAGATTTTTACTGCCTTGAAGTAATCGATAACGGTATAGGAATAAAACCGGAAAATAGCAAGATGATCTTTGCCGCCGGTTATACCACAAAGCGATCGGGGAGCGGGCTCGGTCTCCATTCAAGCGCCAATTTTGTCATCGCATCCGGCGGGCAAATTCAGCCGCTGAGCGAAGGTATCGGCAAAGGCATGACGATGCGTGTCATGCTGCGGCTTTCCTCTATTCTCCCATAGTCGGGCGATAAATCGCCTCCGGTCTACGACCTAAATATAACGCAAGTTGCTATTTGTCAAACCCGATCGGCTCCGACTTCGCCGAGAGTCCGAGACCCCGATAAGATCGGGATTTCGCTGCACTCAACTTGGATAGACATATCCAAGCCGCTTTATGGGGGAAGTGTCTAAAGGAGGCTTTTGTACCACCCCGATTCATCGGGGTGATCCGAGCCCGCAAACTAATCCCGACACGTCGGGACGCTACATTTATCTGACAATGTACTAGCAACTTAGGTTAAATATAAGAGGGTATTCAATGGGATTAAAAACTGATTGGAACAATCGCATTTTGGTTGTTGATGACCAAGAAGAGATCCACGATGATCTTGAAGATATGTTGACTTTCAACTCTATGAAGGCAGCACAGAATAATAAGGCAGAAACGGATGCTTTGGTAGACCTATTTCTCGACGAACCGAAAAAATCCTATTTGCCAGACTTTGAAATTTTGCATGCGATGAGCGGAGAACAGGCGTGTGAAATCGTGAAAGCGAGCAAGGAATCGAACCGTCCCATTGCTGTAGGATTCATTGATGTCAGAATGCCGCCGGGGATAGACGGTATCGAAGCCATCCACCAGATTAGGCAGATGGATAAAAACATAGAGCTCGTCATCATGACCGCTTACACGGATAGACCGCTGCCTGAGATTATCCATGATATGGAATTGCTTCACAAACTGCTCTATATCAGAAAGCCTTTCGTGCAGGAGGAGATTCAGCAGCTCGCCCTTTCCCTTGTCGAAAAGTGGAACATTGATGTCGATAAAGGGAACTTTGAACGGGAGTTAATCAAAAACCAACAGCAACTGATAATCAATCATAAAAGGCTTGAAACCTTACTGGATTCCACGGGAGATGCCATCGGAATGTTTGATGTCGACGGGCACCTGGTGTTCGCAAATCAATGGTATGAGGAGTTGTTTGAATTAACAGAAAGTGAATTGAAGCAGATGGCACCCAACGACCATCAAGCACGGGTCAAAGCGCGTTTTCAAGAGCCGATCCCTCCTGAAGCGAAGATAAACGTACCCTTTGGAAATACCGGAATGGTGGAAGATATTATGGAAGTTAGCGAATCAAAGCCCCGGTTGTTTCGCCGCCTGACCGCGCCGGTGCATGATGATAAAGGTAACATTGCCGGTAACATTATCACATACCGCGACAGATCCAAAGAAATCGAATTCGATCGGATAAAATTTGAGGTCTCTCGATTACGCAACGAACTTGAAAAGACCTACTCTTTTAGCGGAATCATCGCTAAAAGCCCAAAAATGCAAGAGGTGTTCACGTTGATACAACGGGCGGCTGAAAGCAATATCACTGTGCTTATTCAGGGGGAAAACGGGACAGGTAAAGAGCTAGTCGCCAAATCAACCCATTTTAATAGTGGTCGAAAAACGGGGCCATTTGTCGTCGTCAATTGTGCTGCCATTCCCGACTCACTTATTGAAAGCGAGCTTTTTGGACATGAACGGGGGGCTTTCACAGGTGCGACAACACAAAAAATAGGACAATTTGAACAAGCCAATGGAGGAACAATTTTTCTCGATGAAATTGGCGATATGCCACTTAACCTGCAAGTCAAGTTGTTGCGGGTCCTTCAAGAACGGGAACTCAAGCGCGTCGGTGGGACCAGAACAATTCCCCTTGACATCCGAGTCATCGCGGCGACAAATCAGGACTTACCCGCCGCGGTAGAAGCAGGTGACTTCCGTGTAGATCTTTTCTATCGTCTCGCCGCTTATCCTATCGAGATTCCACCCCTCAGAGACCGACGCGAAGATATTCCCCTATTGGCAAGACACTTTCTAAAAAAATATACCGAAAGTACTAACAAATCCATTCGTGAAATTTCCCCAGGTGCCTTACAACTGTTGATATGGCACGACTTCCCCGGCAATGTACGTGAGCTAGAAAACATCATTGAACGCGCTGTCCTGCTTGAGACAATGGATAGCCTACAAGCGTCCAATCTATCCTCGTCTGTCCTTCCCATTTCCACTTCCCCAGCTGTTTCGCCCCACCTTCCCTCAACGCCAATCCTCCCACTTGTGGAGGTCGAGAAGCAAGCACTTGCCCACGCCCTCGAAACTACGGACAATAATGTCAACAAGGCAGCCCAAGCATTAGGTATCAATCGAGGGACCCTTTATCGGAAATTGAAGGCGTATCAACTGCTCGCGTCAGAATAATTTAGGCCCCCGGTGCCGCTCCTTCCGATTTTCCCCCTACTTGCGCGGAGAGGCTTTTCTCTCCTGCTGCATAATGCAGCCAAGTCGCAAAATGCAGCATCCTTCCCGCATCCCCTGTCATCACAGGCTCCACTCATTTTTTCCCCTCTATTCCCTTCCCAACTGCTGCATTTTGGGACACTCAGAAACAAGCCATATATTGTCAAAAAACTGTCTCCCTTTGTGTGAAAGCAAGGTTTTCAAAGGGAATATTCGGCTGCTGCGAGGCCCCCCTTCCTCCCGATTAAGGGTTGGCACGGTTTATGCGCTAATAAACGCATCATTGCTTTTTATTTTATCTATTAAAGGAGAGAACCATGAAAACAGGAAAACATTTGATTAAATTTTCAATGATAACCCTCATTACCGTTAGTACCGTTTGGGGAGCAATGCTGTCGGGCGTTGCCCTGTACCTTGTGCAGGTAGGTGTTTTTGCTCTAATCAATGCAGCACAACCTGTAGTTGGTGATTTATTGCTACTGCCGTTGTAGACATTAGAGGGATGTACACCGATAGAATATTCGACAAGCAGCTGCCAATCGAAATCGCCGCCTGAAGCCAATAAGTACCCACCCCAAAGGAAAGGAATCATGCAAACCACAGTCGCAGAAGTTAAAATCGGTAGCAGTTTAACCCTCGATGAAATGCAAGAAATCTGCAAATTCCGAAGCCAGATTTTTGAAGAAGTATACCAACTTGCCTCTGAGAAACCGGAGATGTACTCTTTTGAGCAACCGGACGAGTATGATGAACAAAGCTGCCATTTTATTATAAGAAGCAGCGAAGATGGAGCAATCCTGGCCTATGCCAGAACAATTTTTGATCAAATAAAGGCATTACCAATGTTTAAATATTGTACAACGCCCCTCGCTTCGCAAAAAACCGCTGTAGAAATCAGTCGCTTATGTATTCATAAATCTTACCGAGGCGATTTCACTGCTTCTAGTCCGTTTTGTACTCTGTTTACACAAATAATAAAATACAGTTTAGTCAGTCGCATAGATATCTGGTATGGACATTTTTTAATTAAATTTTATTATGCAGCGAAAAGACTTTTCAGGGTGCCGTTACAACGCCTTGGGGACCGGCAGAGATTTTCGGAGAGTAACGACGTTTATGCCTGTTCTTTGAGCGTGGCAGAAATGGTGGATCGGAATCAAAGTACAGTTTACGGACAGCATGTGATATCAGAATTGAAAAAGTCATCGGAGTGCAACGAGTTGATGGCGCAGAAATTGGCGGTATAGTGTCTAGTATTTTACAGCGCAATAGTCCCGGTATCCTCGGCGATTTATCGCCGCTGGACACTGGTCATAAATCCTACAGCTTTCCAAACCAAGGAGACACAATGGAAAAACAGAATGTCGAACTTTATCTTGATGATTTTCGTTATTTCTACCGGGTTTACCCCAACCCTGAAAGCAATTTAGCCCCGTTTGTGCTTATCAGTGGAAGTTTTCAGTCGATAGATACGTGGCAGAAGCACGCCGAATGGTTGAATCAATTCGCCCCGGTCATTGTGTTTGATGCACCAGGGGTTGGTCTATCCGACCCGCTACCCGCCCATTACGGTATCGATTTCTTGGCAAACTCCCTTTTGAAGGTACTCGAAATGGAGGGAATAGCCCGGGTAAATTTGTTGGGTATTTCTTACGGCACGGTTGTCGCTTACAGTTTTGCTCAATTGTATCCTCATAAAGTGCATCGGATGATATTAGCTGGAGCCATGAAAGAAATTCCGACCGACCAGATCGAAGATATTCAAAAATCAATCACACTTTTGCGGGGGGGGAAAATAGATGATTTTGTGGATGCTGTGCTTCAGCGTTTAATTTGCCAAGATAAGCAAAAGCCCGTTGAGAAACGCCGCGCAATTGAGCGAATCGTGCGGTCAATGTTGTCCAAAGCCTCCACGGACGATTTAGAGAAATATGAACTGAACCATCTTCGGTTGATAACTCTCTTACCCGTGGACTTGACGGACTTTCCCGACGTGCCGACTTTGGTCTTCACCGGTGAGCATGACACCTGCACGCCTCGCCATCACTGTTTAGAATTGGCAAAGTCATTTTCCAAGGGCATTTATACCACGATTCAAAAAGCTGACCATCTCTTCCATCTTGAACAGTTCCTGACGGTTGTTGGGCTGGCCGCGGATTTCTTTTTGGAACTGCCGCTGGAGGCGTTAGAGGGATGTACACCGATAGAATATTTCGACAAGCAGCTGCCAATCGAAATCGCTGCCTGAAGCCAATAAGTACCCACCCCAAAAGAGCACAATTATGCAAACCATAGTCCTAAAGAATGAAGATTTGGATCCCACTGTGATGCGGGAAATCCTCGAATTCCGTAGCCAGATTTTTGAAGAAGTGTATCAGTTGGCTTCTGAGAAACCCGATAGCTACTCTCCTAAGAAACCGGACAAGTATGATAAACAGAGCGTTCATTTTATGCTTAGAGATGAAGATGGAATTATCCGAGCTTACGCCAGACTGATTGTCTGTCAAGCGACAGAATTACCGATTGCTGAAGAGTGCACAACGCCCACCAATGCGCGAACACCTGTGGCAGGAGTCAGTCGCCTTTGCTTGTGTAAATCTTACCGAGGCGATCTCTCAGGTTTTAGCCTGCTCTCTGTCCTGTTTGTAGAAATGGCGACATACAGTTTAGCCAACGGCATAACTGATTGGTATTGTTTATTTCTCAATAAATTTTATTACGCAGCACGAAAACTTTTTAACCTCCCATTACAACGTCTTGGGGAACCGGTGAAATTTTCGGAGAATGTCTACGCTCACCCGTGTCGTGTGAATGTAGTAGGAACGGTGGCTCGGAATCATAGTAAAGTGTATGGTCAGTATATGCTATCAAAATTGGAAAATCCATCGGAGTTTGACCGGAGACGATTACAGGCCTTTGGAAGGTTGATGGCGCAGAAATTGGCGGCATAGAGCACACAACATTCTCCTTGAGAGATAATTAACAATATAGGACTTACGCAATTTTCATCTGAATAGATGGAGCTTTGAATTGTTGTCGCAAGCATTGTATTATATAAGTAGGAGGATAAATCGACATGGCCGATAATCAGCGGACATATACGATGGGGCGCAGCAAAGAGGAGACGGAGCGTTTGATTCAGCAGGCAGGACTGTATGAAGACATAACGGGACAACTTCTCAGGGATGCAGGTCTCTTTACCGGAATGAAGGTGCTTGATATTGGTAGTGGTGCTGGGGATGTGGCGTTCGCTGCCGCGGAATTGGTTGGCAGTGAGGGAGAGGTCCTCGGTGTAGATATGAACCCGGAGATCCTTGAGACTGCTCGAACGCGGGCGGAGGCAGCAGGTTTAGCAAACGTCCAATTCGTGGCAGGGGACGTCCAAGCTTTGGATCTGCCGAACGACTTTGATGCCGTTATTGGACGCATGGTCTTGGTGTATCTGCCGGATCCAGTGGCTACCTTAAAACAGCTGGCAACACACCTGCGTCCAGGGGGTATTCTCGCTTTTCAGGAGGCTGAGCTCTTGACCTACTCGTCAATGACTCGCCCGGAGATCCCGATGATGAATCAGTTGGCAGAGTGGGGAGCAGAGGTGTTTCGCTGTTCAGGCGCGCATGTTGGAATGGGGCTTGACCTATACGGCACGTTTGTCGATGCTGGCTTGCCTGAACCGAGTCTACAGTATGCAGCACCGATGGGCGGTCCAGAAGCGTGGATAGGTTACCAACTTATGGAGAGCGCTTTTCGCAGCATGCTCCCGCTCTTGGAAAGATTCGGGATTGCAACTGCTGAAGAGGTTGATTTGGACACGCTTGCCGCACGAATTCGGGCGGAAGTTGTTGCATCGAAACGCCCACTCATCTTTCCGCCACATATCACGGCTTGGGCGCAACTTCCAACGTAAGCAGGACTCACGCAAATTTGGCACACGGGGGTATATTTTTGATTTTTAACCCCCTAAATCCCCCTTGTCAGGGGGACTTCAGATTTACTATAAATGCTAATTCTCCCGATGAAATTGGGGCAATCTACGATTCAGACAAATGGGACATGTCGCCCCTCCCCGATAAATCGGGATTCAGAGCAACTGGGGCTTTGGGGTATGGGGCTCCGTATTCTATAAAGTAGAGAGTTTTTTGTAGCACGATCTGTTAGATTGTGATCCGAGTCCGCAAACTAACAGTTTGCACTACATTTATCTGACAATGGACTAGCAATTTTGGTTATTTTACCGTCAAATCTTCCGTGCGAAGGTGTGACCTTCCATAACCGCATGTTGCAGTGTGCGGGGTGCGAAGGCATCGCCAACGACGAAGCAGGTGACCTTGTCTTGGAGCGATTGGGATAGCTCGTCGACCGCTTGGCCACCAAACGCATAGACGACAGCGTCGTAACCGTTCAACTCACCCTTTGCCTCCGTCCAAGCGTTTTCAGTGATGAGGGTATCCTCCTCAATTGCGCGGACATGCAGGTGTGGGTGGATAGCAATCCCTTTGCTAAACAGACGTTGATACACCGGCGGGCGGGTTGTTGCGCCGAGCAGTGTACAGATAGCCTCCATGCTTGTGATAATCTCTACCGATTTTCCGGCATCGAGCAGAAGTTCGGCGACGCTGGGTCCTTGGAAGCCGTACTCCTCATCAATCACAGCGACACGCTCACCTGATGGCACATCGCCGCTCAAGACAGCCCACGCATCTACAGCGCTTTCAATACCGGGGACCTCCGGTTTCAATGGACGCGCACCGGTCGCCACGACGACGACATCGGGGGATTCGCTCAAGATTGATTCGGGGGTCGCCGCACAGTTTAATCGGACGTCCACCCCAGCTTTTCGGCACTGCCCCTCCATCCATTCTGTTGCACCTGAAAACTCACCGCGCAATGGGGCTTTGGCAGCAATCAACGTTTGACCGCCCAACTCACTGCCTTTCTCCATCAAGACAACTTCGTGCCCACGCCACCGTGCGATACGGGCAGCTTCAAGCCCGGCGGGACCACCGCCGACCACCACCACTTTGCGCGGCTGCTCAGCGGGGGTGAGTGCGCCTAACTCGGTCTCCCTGCCGATTGTCGCGTTCTGTACGCATGTCACGCCACGACCGGTATAGATGCGATCGATGCACCCTTCGTTGTAACCGCGACAGAGCCGGATGTCATCTAGTTGTCCCGCCATCGCTTTTTGCGGTGCGTACGGATCAGCAATTAGCGCGCGGGTCATGATGACCAGGTCTGCCTGTTCGTTTGCAACGATATGCTCTGCCTGGTTCGGATGCGTCACCCGACCTGCTGTGATGACCGGCACAGAGACCACACCCTTAATTGACGCTGCCAACGGCGCGTATGTTGCGTGCGAGAAGGTCATGTCTGGCACCGCCGCCGCCTCGCCGACGAACGTCTCGGCAGTTCCACCTACAACGCTAAAGTAATCGAGGATTCCGAGCGCATCTAATTTTCCGGCGATCTCTTGCATCATTGAATTGGTGAGGCCGCCCTTCGTGAAATCGTCACCTGTCATGCGGATGCCGATGATGAAATTATCCCCGCACTGCTCACGGATAGCCTCAAGGACCCGTATGCCGAAGCGCAGCCGATTCGGGAGTGATCCGCCGTATTCATCGACTCGCTGGTTCGCGTTCAGGGTCCAGAACTGATCAATTAGGTGGCAGTGGCTCGCGTTGACTTCGCATCCGTCAAAGTTCCCCTGCTTCAACCGCCACGCTGCGTCCGAAAACGCTTGGACGAACTCGGCTATCGTTTCCTCATTGAGGGCGTGCGGGGTTTCACGATGGTTCGGCTCACGGACGGGAGAGGGACCATACATCCGATGCAGCCGGTCTACGCTTCGTCCGCGCCGTCCGCGGTGGGTAATCTGCGAAACGACCGGAACATCGTAGACGTGCATAGTGTCGGCAAATTCAGCGAGATATGGGATCACACGGTCATCAAAGAGTTCTACACCGTTCCAATCCCGTCCCGGTGACGTTGGGTGCACGCCCGCCGATCCAAAACACATCAGCAACCCGACGCCGCCCTTCGCCTTCTCCTCGTAGTAACGCCGTGCTTTTTCCGTTGGCACCCCGTCTTCCGCCAATGCGTCCGCATGTGCCGACGTAACGATGCGGTTTTTCAGCGTGGTATGGCGGAGCTGTAAGGGGGTAAACAGATGCTTAAATTCCGGTGCAGCCATGATGATTTCCTCCTCATCACATAAAAGTTAAAAATAGGACTTACGCACTTGTCGCTCCTGTAGGCGCGTTTTGGACAGAAGGAGGAAAGGCATAAAACATGGAAGGGTGGAAGACTGGTTGGGATTTCACCCCCATTCCAATCTTCTCACCTTCCAATCGCGCTGGTGAAGGAAGGGATTTTGGTAAGTCCTGAAAAAGTTAGTTACTGTTGTTCCAAATGCTCAGTGAACGAAACTGTCTCTGCTAATTCATAATTGTTAGAGGTTCTCCGGCTGGCGCCGTTTCCAATTAAACTCGGTTTCACTCATCGGCTCATCTGGATTCGGTTGCCAGACCTCTGGCTCGTCATACTTGCCCAACGCCCTTGCCATTTCACGGACATGGCTACCGATGCTGCCGCAGCAGCTTCCGATATAGTTGACTCCCATGTTTTTCGCTTTGGACGCAAACGCCTCCATCTCGTAACGCGTGAGTTGGGTCGGTTCAAGACGATCAGGAAAAGCAGGCGTCCCTGTGAACCATGGAACCTCATCGGAACAGCGGTACGCTACAGGTTGTGCAGCGAGATAGGCACCGGTTGCGTTACGCATCTCCTCAATGAGGGGATACATCCGTTCGGGATCCCTCATACAGTTGACCCCCACAATGTCCGCGCCGGCGTCGGTCAGACGTTTAGCACATTCAGCTGCGGTGACGTCGTCATCGGTGCGATTGCTGCCACGAAACGATACGGTAATCATCGCCGGCAGGTCCGTCTTTGCCTTAATCCGCTCAAGACACAGCAACGCCTCGTCGAAGTACCAGAACGTCTCTCCGATGAAGAAGTCCACGCCCGCTTGGGCGTCAATCTGTTCATCAAACATATCTGTGACTAGCGCGTGAGCCGATGGATTGTCCGCTTCCCATTTCCACGTCGCGCTCAGATCCCCGGCGACGAGTGCCTGATCATCGGCGACCTCTTTAGCAATACGGGTCGCGGCCCGGTTAATCTCAAACGTTCTGTCCGCATAACCGACCGTTTCCAACTTTTCGCGGCTGCCGTAGAACGCCATGACCTGTAGGACATCGACGCCCGCCATAAGAAACTCATGGTGCATTTCCCGAATCGCATCAGGATGGGTAACGGCTAATTCCGGGGTGAACGCGCCTGCGACGACGTGCCCGCGTCGTTCCAATTCAACGATATAGCCGCCGTCACCAAGCACGATGCCGTCAGCCAATTGTTCCAAAATTCCTCTTGCCATGCGATCTTCCTCCTCAAAAGAGTAATGGGTAACGAGCAATATGTCGGGGATTGACCCGTCCTAGATTATATTGCCACGATCTGTTACGCATTAGGTATTATATTTTTTTGACGCAATCAACGGATTTTCACCAAAGGGCAGCGGCAGTGCCACGGTCTGCTCCTCAAGAATCGACCGGTAAGCCGCCATCAGTGTTTCGACAGCGATGAGGGCAGTTTCGATGTTGCTTGTGGGGGGTGTGCCGTTCTCAATAGCGCCAATCAATTGCTCTACTGAACCGACGACCCTCGCTCCCTTGACAAATTGAGTGTAATCTTGTGGGATATGGTTGATTGTAACGACCTGCGCGCTTGCGTCAATAAACATCGTCTGACCCTCAAAATTGATGGTCATTGAATTGCTATGACGACGGTCTTTGATCAACCGTTGCTTGCCGACCTCAAGAAAGGCGAAAAAATCGCCATAGTCAAGGATAATCTGCCCGAAATTCTCCACATCGGCGTCCGCATAAACGTCCCACAGTTTTCGCCACTTTGCGGTGACAGCTTTTGGACGACCGAACAGCGCAACAGCGTAGTCAATCGCATAGCAGCCCATGTTGGTCATCTCTCCACCGCCGGATTTGTGGGGGGGATCAAGCCGTTCGGGCCATGCAGCCGCTAATTCAAAATCGGTCGGGAAGTTCATCCCAAAGAGATGATGATAGCCCATCACCGCTCCGTGCACTCCGGTCTGTACCTCCTCCAACAGTCTCGCGTAGGCCGGTATAAAACGCACCATCGGGATATCGTGGACGAAATGGACGTTGTGCGTTTTGATGGCTTTAGCGATGCGGCGTGCACTGTCCAAACTTTCACAGAGCGGCTTGTTGAGGAAAATGTGTTTGCCTGCAGCAGCGGCACGTTCAACCATCTCTGCCTTGTCACACGGATCGCAGGTCACCGCAACGAAGTCCACCGCTGGGTGATTGATGACCGCTTCATAAGAATTTGACAGCGGGGCACCGAAAACCTGCTGTAACTCATCTGCACGACGTGAATTTTCTTCGTATGCGGCGATAACATGGGTACCGGATCTGTCTTTGAACATGCTGCAGATACCTGCGCCGTGTGTGCAACAGTTACCGAGGATACCGACGTTATAGGACTTCATCTTTACGTTCTCACCTTCGAGACGGAGTGTGTCTACTACTTTGGTTACGGCATACGGAGTATGCCTACTACTTTATTCAAAAAGCCGTTTGAACGTCGGCAGACACTCCCAAAACCCATCTTCAAATGTCCCGTCATCGGGTCGATAGACACTTTCGAGGGAGATGCCCCCTTGATAATTGTCACGCCGGAGCGCGCTGACGATTCCTTCAAGGTATGGAGCCACATCGCCTTCACCCAACCGGCAGAAGCGAACCGTTGCTCTTGAGATGTCAACTTGGCAATCTTTGAGATGGATATGAGCGATCTCATCTTTAATCTGTTCGTAGGCGTCGGGATAGGGCACTTCCGTACAATACATGCTGTTGGGGATATCCCAGAGGATTTTGAGATGCCTGCTCCCGAGGTCGTCAATTAGTTTTTTCGCCAGCACACCCGATGTTATCATCGCGTTGTTTCCGGTTTCAACAACGAGGGTCACCCCTTCTTCCTCGGCTAACCTTACCGGGGCTTCCATAAGCTTTAGCAGCCTATCCCAAGCACCTGTACTGGCGACCCACTCCTCCGCACCGTTAGCACCGAAGATAATCATCTCTTTTCTGCAACTCATGATTCTCACTAAGTTGGTGCCCAACGCTTGGGCAATGCGGATACACCGACCAAGACCCGCTAGGTGCTCCTGATAGATAGCATCCTCCGGCGCAGTTTCCATCACGGGAAGCCCTGAGAAATTATGGCGGGAAACACAAGAGACTTCGACCCTATATTGGGCAACCAGATCTTTTATTTTTTCGATCTCTTCTGGCGTTTGGTCCCCAACCTCCTTGTCCCAGAGGAACTGGAGTTCTGCATATTTGAGCCCTGCTTTTTTCATCGCTCGCAACGCATGTTCGAGGTCCCTGCTGATACCGTTGGTAATGACGCCAAGTTTCATCTTGTTGTGCCCCTTTCATTTGAACCAGCTATGATCTAACATTTCGCATTTTTTTACCAACCGAAGATAAACTCCGTCAGAGATCGAGCAAAATACTTAGTGATTTTAGTGTAACAAAGCATATAAGATCAAGAAACGAATTTAGAGCATCTCCCAGCCTTCCATACTACTTCTTAGTCGCATGGGTCTGCTTTCCAACCTGCTTCAGAACTAGCCCGGTGATTCTCCCTGTGGCATCCCGCTCGAACATAATCTGTGCATCTACCATCGGGATCGAGAAAGTGCCCTCCACATCAGCCACCAGGGGCACTTTCTGCTGACCGGGCGCCTGCAGGTAAAGATCGCCATTGAGAACTGTCACCTCCAGTGCCATCCCCGGAGCGACCGTATAACTGCCCACATAGCTGTCAGCATCAGTGACTTCGACTTTGGCGGAGACAGCTGCTGTCTTCCCCACACTGTGCAGATACCACGTCCGGGTATCGAAGTCGATGGTCCAGACACAATGCTTCAAGAATCCATGGGCCAACAGGGCATCCGTCTTGACGCCGGAAAACGAAAAACCACGGGAACCGGGACTGATATAGAGCCCTTGGTTCTCTAGCTCCACTGGACCTAACCGAATCGGTCCGGGAGCGTTGGCAAAGCCTACCTCGGTGAAATCTCCTTCGCCGCCAAACGCCTTGAAGCGTTCTGAGGAGATTGATAGTCCCGGCTGGCGTCCGTTCGGATCAACGGTGACCAAACCTGTATCCACGAAAAAGGTTGCATCTCTGCCGGCAATTGCACCGTGCGCTATCAGGTAGTGGTCAGGCACCCTGTAGAAGCGCATGGGCATCGCTCCTTGGGGTACATACTTTGAAAAGTGTTCCTTCCGGGAGCCTGGGTCGTATCGGGGTGAGAGCACCAATCGCTGCTTGTCATTGTCCCAAGTCGTCAAGAACTGCTCCAAGATATTATTGCCAAGGATAACGAGATCCGATATTTCGCCTTTGCCATCGCGCAAGGCACCTTGGAGCGCGGCTATCACAACTGTAGGGGTGTTTTCCAGCACGGCGTCGCCGATCTTCAGCGTATTAACGATGCCCTCCTCGACGGTGGTCTCTCGATTATTGCCTCGACCCATACCCACGAACAAGGTTTCAATCCCGAGCTCGGAAGCCATCTTGGGCGACATGTGGATCCAGTTGCCACCTGTGTCTAGATGTCCCAAATAATCACGACCATTGATTTCAATCGGGATCGCCGGCATCCATTCTGGAATCATGTGGTCTTGCGAAAACGGCACCACCGTCGTCCTGTCGAGGGTTACTTTCATCGGGTTGTCTCGCTGCTTTCTGAGCATTCTGATTACGTTTTCCGATTTGCCGACCTGCCGTGCGAAGGTCTCCGCTCGGTCAAATTGGCGCAGCGCCTTCAAAACGTCGATGGCCAACCCATCAAGTTCCCGGATCCGGTCGTAGTCAGGGTCGAGCAGCGCGTAATGTCTCAGCCCTTCGTGGTATGCCCCCTCAACGAACGATGTGAGGACCATCAGGTGCCGGGCTTCGGTGTTTTCTGGGTCTTGTGCAAGGACTTGTTCCGCTTGGATTCGTGCCTGAGAGAGCCTGCCAATCTCCCAAAAACCCCACCCACGATCTACCATAGCAGCACCCTCCGACGGCACCCCGGCACTGACAGCTATCGTCGCAAAGATAATGCCCGCACACATACAAGATATTGAGTTCACCTTAGATCTCCATAGCCAGCCTACATTAATCGTCATCCCAGCGCAACGTGACACACATCGTTTCGTCCAACCGTTCATAGAGCAATCTGAAAGCTTCGACCGCCTCGGTTTGTCCGTCGAGTCGATGCGTTATCATCTCTTGGGGGCGTACCTGCCCGCCCAGCAGCAGCCCAAGCGCTACCTTCGATGCTTCGACCCGCCGGTAGGGGCGGTGTGCGGCACCGAGAATCTTTTTATTCATCACCTTGTGGACATCAAGCTGGAGCGGTTCTTTGTGATAGAGACCTATCAGAAAAATCGTCCCACCCGCTTGTGCCATGTCTTGAGCTTGAGAAAACGCCAAAACACCAGCGGGCCCCCCGACCGCTTCAATGACGATATCCGCTCCAGTGCCGTCTGTTAGGCGCTTAATCGCTTCAACCGGGTTCTCCTCGTTGAAATTAATGACCACATCGGCTCCGAGTTTTCTCGCAATCTCACAGCGGACGGGAATCCCCTCAACAACGATAATCCTTTGTGGACCTGTCATTCGCATAACCTGCATACAGAGGTTGCCGATGAGTCCGCCACCCAGGATAACGAGGGTATCGCCCGGTTTGATCCCTGACGCCCAGGACCACATGACAGCACTGGTCGTCAGTGGCCAGAAGGTTGCGTCCTCAAACGTCAGTTCGTCGGGCAGATGTCGAACCGATACCCCCGGTTGGGCATCAACAACGACATACTCGGCATGCGGTGCACTTGCCATGACCCGGTCACCCGGTGTAAACCCCGTAACGTCGGGGGCCACCGCTTCGATGACACCCGCAGCAGAATAGCCCATGGAGCTATGGGCAACAACACCTTCACTGGTATACCGGCCGCCGATTTCAGATCCGCGACTGATGAGTGTGATTTTGTTGCGGACCAGCACCTGTCCCGGGCCCACTGACGGGATCGGCGCGTCCTCAAGCACAAAATTGAATTGCCCTTCGCGTTTCATCAAGCGTTTCATCGTTTGCGGTTCTCCTCACAGTTTAGCGTTCTCTCACTCAAATACCAGTACCGTCCGCGCGACCTTCCCTTGGTTCATATCGTTAAAGGCTTCGTTGAGTTCGTCCAACGGACGGTATCGCGAGATGAGTTCGTCGAGCTTAATTTTCCCTTGGTTGTACAGGTCGAGGAGCCAGAGAAAGTCGACACGCGCCCGGGCTGCGCCGTGGAAAGCGCCCATCAGCGTCCGGTCCAGCAGTAGATGCCATCCCTCAACCGAAATTTCCTCGTCCGTCGGTTGTACCCCAACCACTACGGCAGTTCCTGTGGGACGGACTGAGTCGATCGCCTGTCGCGCAAGTGCCGGGAACCCAACCACCTCAAAGGCGTAATCGGCGCCCCCACCGGTGATCTCCTGAATCCGCTGGACGGGATTCTCCTTAGCAGCGTTGATGAAGTGCGTCGCTCCCATCTGTTCTGCCAACTCCAGCTTATATGGGACCCTATCAACCGCGATAATTTTGCCCGCCGAAGCGAGGACACCCCCTTGAATGGCGTTCAGTCCGACCCCGCCGCAGCCGAAGACGGCCATGGATGCGCCGACTTCAACCTTCGCACGATTGACGACGGCCCCGATGCCGGTGATGACTGCACAACTGATGAGGCACGTTTGTTCGAGCGGTGTGTCATCCGGCACCTTAACACAAGCGTCGGCATGGACAATGGTCTGCTCAACAAAGGTTGGTCTGCCGTGGTAGACCGGCTCCCCGTCTTTTGTCATACGACTCACGGGACCGGGGGGATGCGTCTCACACAACGCTGGGCTGCCGTTGCTACAGTTACGGCAGTAACCGCACATGGCATCGAGAGAGAGGATAATTTTATCCCCGGGCGCGACGCTGGTCACACCGGGACCGACCTCTCGGACGATACCCGCACCTTCGTGCCCCATGACCCACGGCGTTGGTTCACGTTTGATGTGACCGTCCACGGCGTGGTAGTCGCTGTGGCAGACACCCGCACCAACAATATCGAGCAAAACTTCACCTGCTTGCGGTGGTTGGATTTCGAGTTCCTCAATAGATACCGGAACGTGGGGTTGGTAAAAAACCGCTGCTTTCATGGTCTCCTCCAGTTTGTGCATAGGATATGGTCAGCTGATTATCTGTTTTGGGGTGGTTTTTGCTATTGACGTTATTCGGTCATTCTGGAGTGCGGAGATTGGACGTCTCGCTCCCTCTAGACTGGATCGAGAAACAGAGGACTTCAGTTTCAACACACAAATGTAGCGTTTGCGTCCTAGGATCACAATCTAAATGAAGATTAATTTATTCGTTCGGTAATATGGGGGCAGGCACAAGTTGCTTTGAATCCCGCCTGTCCCGATTTATCGGGCATCTCATCGGGGACCTGCCCCTACGATGGTTTTTTGGGGGATAACATTACCGAAATATTTACTTAAACGTCATACAGATTGTGGTACAGACTATTGGGGACCGTCCAATAGTCCTCTCAGTACCGGTATTTCTGCTTTGTGTGCAGCGACGGTCGGGTTTTCGGCGGTGTTATCCTCCGGATGCGGGGTCGGGTTACTCCAACCTTGATAATGCCCACCCCATAGGTGCCGCAGTTCGGAAGAGTTGCCGCGCTTGGAGCAGTGCCATAGGGCCGTATCAAAGATGACCGCGGATCCCGGTGGAACGGTGACCTCGACCTGTCCCTCCCAATCTTCGCCAGCATCGCCTTTTGCTTCGACCGGATCGTTGAGCCCACGCGGTAGAACGATTAGGGGGCCGATGTGGGAACTGGACCCGTCCACATAGATATTGCAGAGCACCCGTTCCGGATTATCCCGCTGCAGTCCCGTCGGCGGAAACTCCCATGCGTAGTGGACGTGCCAATGGGTGAGGGTTTCTTCAACAAGTCCGTTGTTAAAAACGGAAGCCCCGCTGTGGGCAAGGCGCACGTCATCCTGAAAGGCCTCCGCCATCGCATCTACGACAACCGCCTTTGCAAAGAACGGCGCCATTTCAGGGCCCCACTCCAAAAGCGGGTGAAAGCTGATGGATGGCTGCTCGGACGAAAACCCACCTCTGTTGTCACACAACTGCTTGAAAATAGCGTGCATCTGTTCGCGCTCATGGTCATCGTAGACCGATTCAAGCACACAGTAGCCGCGTTCGATGACCTCACGCGCTTTCGATTTCAGGTCAAACATTGTGAGCACCTCTCAATTGTAAGTTCAATACAGCATAACACGGCAACGTGGCTGCGTCAATTACGACTTGCTCTGAATCCTCCGATTTTGTTGCATTATTCCGGGTAGGGAACAACGATCGCTGTTCCCTACGCCCCAGTGCTGGAATCAATCGTAGCATTGGAACGGACCAGCATGTAGAAGTGAGATTGTGTTTTTATTTATAGTTTGTATCAAATGACCCCATGA
>JAJEAL010000103.1 GCA_022822785.1 Candidatus Poribacteria bacterium | reverse complement strand
CGAATGGGGTCTTTTGTGGTTATAGACCTGTTCAATAAAATGCCCAATTCGGTGTTTGGCTTCTATAATATCGTCGTATTCATTGAGATGGACCTCTTCCTCCTTGAGGGTCCGGATAAGCCTTTCGGCATAGCCGTTGTCCCAGGGGCGTCCCCTGTGAGCTAAGGAGATGTCAATCCCATGATCGGTGAGCGTCGACACATACGCTTTTGAAAGATACTGAACACCTTGGTCGCTATGGTGAATCTCTGGGACGCTTTGGGTTAATGCCTGTTGCAACGGTCTCAATGTGAGCGGTTCTGTCAAGTGGCGGCTCACCTGCCAACCCCTGACGACGCGGGTGAATACATCCATTAACACCGAAGCATAGACGAATTGCTCCTTGAGTCGAACATAAGTAATATCACCGACCCAGACCTGATTACGCCGACAGATGTCAAGGTTCTCAACCCGATTGACCCATTGACTTACACCGTCAACCGATTGAGTGGTCTGACAGCTACGTTTGACAGTAACTAACAGATTTGCTTCTTTCATCAATCGGGCGACTCGACGATAACCGACACTGTATCCGCTACGCACCAGCATTTGCGTCATACGTCTATAGCCATAGGTTGGATAACGGACAGCGAGTTTCTCTATTTCATCTCGGAGTTGTTGTTCAAAAGGAGCCGTTTTCGGTTGATAATAGAGAGTGCTCCGATGCAAACCAAGGGCATCACAAATCTGTCGAACCGAGTATTGGGGGGGCAACGCCTCTACCATCTGTTGCTTTTGAGACCGACTCAAGTCAGCCACGTCGAGGCTTTTTTTTGGATGTCTAACGCTATAGTCAATCGGCCTACCAGCTGTTCCAGTTGAGCAATCTGTGCGCTATGGTCGTTAGATTGCTTGTTAGTGGATTCAAACAAGGTCGCCGCGTTGTCAACCAACTGGTGTTTCCACTTCGACAGTTGGTCTTGGCTTATGTTGTGTTTGCGACACAGGGCCGCTTGCGAACTTTGACCCATAAGGGCCTCTATAACCACTTCTGCCTTAAATTGAGCGGTGAATCGGCGCCGTTTTGCCATCGGATAGCTCCTTTCAATTGCAGTGATATTGTATCACAATCTTGGTTTAAGGAGTGGCCCTAATTTCCGATGGCAGTACAGTAAGACAAATATAAGGACGATGATTCAACAAGGCTCATTATCCCTCAATATGATATTCCGATGAAGTGGAACAACAGAAAACAGAGAAATTGCATAATCCCAATAAAGAGTCCGCACCGGATACCACCTACAACAAAGTGGTGCCTACGAAGATAGTAAGGGGAAAGCAAAAAGGTCAGCGCAAGCGCTACCGGGACGAAGATGGGAACGGACCCGATATAGGGGAAATAGGATAGACGGATTGCGTTCCAGTTCCATAAACGCGCAGAGCCGAATTGGTCGAAAATCGTGATACCGACGAAGGCAATGCTTCCAACAATTATAACGACAATATAGGGTCTCCAAATCTCGTTGAGGCGATGATAGATATAGATGATTATCGTGATACCAATCATCCAAGTGAGGAGCAGGCTCAAGGGGACAGCGGCAATCCGAATATCATGCGAACTTAAATACGAGAGAAGCACGACACGCCGAGAGAACAACCAGTCCAGCGGAACATAGGTAATCGAGGCAATCGCGCTAAAAATCGCGCTGCGCGACAGGTGCGATAACCGGTCCCACGGTCTACTAGCATAACCAAACACACCCACCACCACCAGCACATTCAAATAAAGCAGCCAAATCGAACCGAGCTTGGCATTTATCAGAAATGTCAAAAAGGTAGTGATACTCGCGATAATGACAGCTGTATCGGTTTGAGTGATGACCATTGACAATCGGGCACTCAGAGCCAGGGGTTAGTGGTTAAAGTTTGAAAGTAAAGAGCACATGACTTAGCGTCCGGCCGCCAATCGATCTGCATGCCATGTCGGCAGCCCAGCTTGACGGATTTTGCGCTGTGTCGCTTGAATATCGTATTCAACCCGTTTTATACAGATAATGCTTTCGTCGGTATCAAGGATAGCAAAGCTCGCTTTCGGATTTAGATCGCGAGGTTGACCCACGGAGCCGGGGTTAATTAGGTATTGTTTGTCCGCTGAAAGATTGTAGTACACTTCATCATCTTCAGGATAGTACTGAGAGAGCTTCGACTCTGTTGAATAGATCATCGGAAGATGTGTGTGTCCATAAAACACAATCCAACTTTCACTCTCATGTAAGATGGGTCGTGCATCCCAATGACTTACGATGTAAAAATCCTCATCGTGCGGGCTGCCGTGAGAGATTTGAATCCCCCGCTCTAGGGTTACCGGTCCTTGCGCCATCCGCTGCAGATAGTCCCGATTATCCGTTCGTATCTGGCGACGCGACCACATCGCGCTAGTGTAAGCAAGCTCTTGGAAACTGCTGCCATCCTCGACACCCGCGATAACTTTATCGTGGTTCCCTCGAACCGTGGCATCCGGCTTGAGCTGTTTCAATCGGTCAATCGCCTCATTGGGTTGGGCACCGTAGCCAACAACATCACCGAGAAAAATCATTCTATCCGCCTGTTCCTCAGCAACTGCTGATAGGACGGCATCAAATGCTTCGAGGTTTGCATGAACATCACTAAAAATAAAGTATCGCATTAAGTTATCCCGAAGATGGCTAAATTATACTGGGCCGCCTATAGTGCCGCAAGATCAAAACGCGGATTTCCCGCAGCTGAAAGTGCAAACGGCTTTCCAGCACTTCACCTCCGTGTTGGAGAAGTAGCTGATGAGTGCGTTCAAAAAAATGGCAATCAGAAACGAGTTGATTATAACAAGGATTCCAGTCATCCGCAAGTGAAATTAGAAAAATGTGGAGGTACGGGTTTTTCGCTGCGCTCAGTTTCGATTGCTAAATCCAAACCCACTACTAGCGGTATCGTTGATTGGTTCAGTTTTTCGCTCCAGAGGAGCGATATGTCTATAGAACACCGATGCAGCAAAGCTTCGCGCTCCACTGGAGCGCAATGTCAGGGCACGAATTCTGCTATACATATACCGCTCCGCCCGACAAACCGGGATTCAAAGCTGGAGCGCGTAAATTTTAGGGGACATCTTCTCTCGGCGCAGTCGGAGGGTTGACTGTGCTATCACCACGGTAGGTGCGGTTTCTAACCGCACCGGTTTGGAGTGCCTCATTAATTCTAAGGTTTACCATAGTACCCCTCCTCACCTAATTATTGCAATCTTGCCAATCTTTTTCAGTTCTCCAAATTCCATCACGTAGATATAGATACCACTCGTTATCTCAGTTGCCATCTGATTGAGCAGCAACCACTCCGTACGACCAGCATCGGAGGCAGCGACGGTTAACCCCTCAAGGTGCTCTCCATTGATACTGTAAATTTCAATCGTTGTGCCGGTGGGAAGCCGATCAAACGTGACCGCACTCTTATGAAAATCGCCGGGGCGGACGGGATTGGGGTATACCCTCGCTTTTGAGAAATCCGTGAAATCGGCGAGCCCCGTTTCAGGCGGCACTTCAAAGGTTTGCGTCGCTTCCAGAAGGTCTATCGGGTTTCGATCTGTATCGCGCACATCGGAAACCGTAATTTCATAGGTGAAACCGGGGACCAAATCCTCTGTTCGGAAAGTCAGGATAGCTCGCGTTCCCATCCGGTCTCGAATTACGGATACAGGATTCGTACCAGCGAGTTGTTTCGGCTCCCGTAACAGATAGGAACGTGAATTACCAGCGGACGATCCCATCGGTTTGTCATAAGTAACAGCGACCTGGTTATGTTGCATGTAAATAGCCGCAATCAGTTTGGGCGGGGTGCGCGGGGTCACAGAGACCGGTTCAGATTGAGCCGATTCAACTCCAGCTTCATTCTTCGCTGCAACGGTGTACCAGTAGGTTACATCCGTCGTTACTCTCCGGTCAAGGAAGCCCACAAAATCTAAGTCTTCGGCAATTGCTTCAAAGTCGGAGGGCGCCTCGTCTGAATCCGCAATTGCGCGATAAACGGTATAGGATGCCGCCTCCTCCGGTGTCTCCCAATCGATCCGAACTGCGCGTGCACTTAGCGGCGTAGCAGATACTCCATACGGCTGAACGTTCACAACACTATTGGGATTGCTAGCGTGGATATGTGTGAAAATAAGCAGGTCTTCTTCAGTGTTGCAATAGAGTTCGTTAAAGTTGTCCCGATTCAAATCAGCGAGAAGTAAACGCGGCGTTTCCCACACATCGTGATGCCAGATAGGAACAAAGTCTGACGGGGCAAGACCGCCGTTCAGGTTACCCAGCCATTTGAATACATAAACGCTGGGATTCGCAAGTATTAACAGTTCATTTTCCGAATCACCGTCAACATCGCCGACTGCAATGCTGTTCCCTTTCAAGTTGAACGGTGTAATTACCTGTGACCATATTGATTGGTAGCGCGAGTGACCACTCCCCCTAGTTTGGGGGGTAGCAGCAGGCGGAAATGCGGTGAACACGTGGTATTTCCAACGCGGTAACATCGAAGGCAGATCCGGTTCCAATTGCGTGCCGCCGACGATGAATTCAGGCACCCCATCCCCGGTGAGATCGCCGGTCGCTAGCTGATGGGCATCCTCGATATCGAGTTCCAATCGCCACGTTTCAATTAGCATGTTGTCCCCAACGGATTCGTAGATGAAGAGTTCACCCTCGCTATCTCCCACCACTAGCTCCGAGATGCCGTTTGCATCAAAATCACCGATTGCGAACCGCTCACCGAAAACATTGGAACCTTCTGTCTCGTTCTTGATGACGAGTATTTCATTGTAGGTATCGTTTCCACCGTTCTCAAAGATACGGATAGTGTCGTTAAAGTTGTCTCCGCCGACGATTTCTTTCCTGCCATCGTTGTCCAAATCAGCAATCTGCCCTGACGAAAGAAAAGGGGTTTCCCAGACGATTTTTTCTGGATAGCCGTTCTGTGTCGTACTCTCAAGGAGAAAGACCCGTTCTCTTGTACCGCACAATATTTCCAACAGTCCATCGGCATCGGTATCGTCGATCGCCAACGGCTTAGCGTTGATAGCACTGGTATACTGAAGCTGATAAACACCGGCGGCAGTTCGTTCATAGACTTCAATTCCTGAAGCAGCACCATCGGTGAGTGGAAGCCCAACAATTTCGGGGAGCCCGTCCCGGTCGAAATCTGCGGTAACACTGCCTAGGTGCATTGGGGGGAGTGCGGTCAAAGTGTCAACAAACCCGTTCGGCGAAACAGATCCGCTGATAACCTCTGCACGATAGTATCGTCCGCCGTTGTCCTCGACGGTTTCCAATCCCGCATCGTTACGAGAGGTGATGAATAAATCGTAACTCCCGGTATCAAACGAGAGGGAGAAGAAATGCTCCCTGCTTGCAGAATTTTCCTCGATCGGTCTAAATGGGGCTGTCGCTTCACGCGCACGTTGGCTCAGGGTATTGATTGTGAAGTCATCTGTCGACCAACTGACGACAGTGGAATAGCTGCCCTTTGTAATCTGGTTTTGCACCTTTACATTGCGGACTTGAGGGGGCGTCCGGTCTACGGAGACAACGACCTCGTCCCGCAGGACTTTTCCGTCAACACCAGTGACTTCAAGGCGAACAGTGTAAATGCCCTCCGCTACATCGGAAGTATCCCAGACGAACAAGGACTCGTTTACCTTCTGTCCACGGGAGGGCCCATTAATGGGTTGAAACGCCGATGGGACAGGCGATAGACCGTACATCAGTTGCCATGTATCAAATTTGAATCCACCCGCTGTTCCAACGAACTCAATCTGGTTTGAACCACCGCTGTGAGTTTCCGGCGAAAGAATGTGCGCTTGTAAGGAACTACTTGCCATCAACGCCCGTGCTGCGTTCAGATTGCCCGCGCCAACTAGTTCCGGGCTTTCCGTAATCGGATCGGTCGTGGAAAGTAGAATCTGTCTCACCTCTTCATGCGTCAGGCTAGGGCGTTTTGAGATAATTAGCGCGGCAACTCCGGATACGTGCGCCGTGGCCATCGATGTACCAGAGAGAGAACGGTATCGGTTATTGATATGCGTGCTTAAAATCACATTACCCGGCGCACCGATATCAATAGATGCGCCAAAGTTGGATTGGTAAAACTTCTGTTTGTGTTGCTCGGTTGAGGCAACAGAGATTACCTTGCGGTAACCGGCGGGGAAAATGGAGTCGTCTTCTGACTCGTTTCCTGATGCGGCAACCATTAGGACGCCTCTCGCATAGGCGTAATCTACGACGTCACGAATCACAAAGGAACGCTCGCGCCCGCCCCAGCTCATGTTGATAACCCGGGCGCCGTTATCAACAGCATAGACAATTGCGGCTGCCGAGTGGTTATCCCGTATTCCCGCCACACCCGCGCCCCGGATCGGCATCAACGTGCAGTTCCACGCAATACCAGCGATACCGACACTGTTATCTACTGCCGCCCCGATGATTCCAGCGACATGTGTCCCGTGCCCGGATTCATCGATTGGATCATTATCGCCGTTTTGGGTGCCTTCGCTGCCGTCACTCTGTGGCGCTTGCGAAAAATCCCAGCCGTGCACATCGTCAATGTACCCGTTATTGTCGTCGTCAACCCCGTTGTCAGGGATTTCACCGGCATTGACCCAAGTCTGCGAAGCGAGATCTGGGTGGGTATAATCAAAGCCGGTATCCACAACCGCGATGATGACTTCTGGATCGCCCTTTTCAATTGCCCACGCCTCCGGCATACCAATCAGTGACAGATTCCACTGTTCCTCAAAGCGAGGGTCGTCCGGGATAATTTCGGAAGCCTGGGTTTCGCGGATGTAATTGAACTCGACCGCCTCAATCAACGGGTGTGCAGCGTAATTCGCTCTAAGGGTATGTAGATCCGCGGGAATCTGAAAACGCAGAAGATAGATACGCTTAAGGTTCCGATTGGATTCTGGGTGAGCAATATGCGGGAACAGGCGATAGACCGACCGAACTCCCATCTGGTCGTGGAGTTGCTGTAACGGTGCCTCAGCGTGGAGGCGTTCCAATTCGGCTTGCGCCTTCGGGGTCACGCGAATCAGGAGCTCTCCATGCACAAATTGCGAGTTGTTGAAGGTCGAGGAAGGCAACCTACTCTTTGCCTCAACGGCTGCTGACGAAGAAAGGATTAATGATGCAATTAGCAAGATAAGGGGTAGTGCTGGAGGTAGCGAGGCAGCGAGGCGGCAAGGGGGCGAGAAATCATTTAGATCTATTTGGTTGGAGCAACCATCCATCAGGATTATTTTCCATCGTGACCAGCTTGCCAATGACGTTATTATATAGTTGGAAAAGTTCACCACCAACCTCCTTCGTAAGGTATTCACACTCAACAGTAGTCTCTAACCAGGACTGCGTTTCCCGCGCCTCACCTTCAGCCATGTTTAGTTTATTGATAAAGTCCGCACGGTAAAGCCGTCTTCCCCACGCTTCAGTGATTTGAGCACAAACCGATCGTGACGATCGACGGATTTGATCGGCTAAGCTATACATTTCTTCCTTCGGAAAATAACGGCTCAACTTAAAAATTCGTTGTCTTCCTTCCCTAGCAAGTTTATAAACATCAAGTTCCCAATAGTTTGATACCATTCTCAATCCTCCTCGCTTCCCCGCCCCCTCGCCTCCCCACTCTCTCATCCCTCTGATTAAATCGAGATTTACATCCATCTAGCCTAGTGGTATAATTTAACATATCATAGTCAGAATTGGCAAAGGGAGATAAATGTATTATGGAACTCTACGAAGCAGTTAGTCCACTTGATTTCAGATATTACGGGGGCAGTGAAGCGGTTATGAAGAAGCTGCTGCCCTACGTTTCAGAAGCCGCCTACGTCAAATATCAAGCCAAAGTCGAGGCTGCACTGGTCCGAACGCTTGCCAACCACAACATCTGCTCCCATGAAATCGCGGATGAAGTTGAACGAGCAGCGGAAGAGGTGACAGCAGCGGAAGTTTATGAAGAACAGTCTCGCATTCGGCACAACATCCGTTCGCTCGTGAACGTCATTCGGCGGAAAATTTCGCCTGAAGCGCGTCCCTATGTTCATCTGTTCGCGACGTCCGCAGATATCCTTGACACCGCAACGGCATTGCGCTTCAAAGATCTAACCCGAAAGGTCGTCCTTCCAGATCTCATTGAACTTGAAAACCGATTTATAGACCTCGCACGGGAACACGCGGAAACAGTGCAGATCGGACGCACGCACGGTCAACATGCTGAGCCGATAACCTTTGGCTACGCCATGGCGCTTTACGTCAGTCGAATCGGAAATCGGATTGAACTGATAGACCGCACCAGCCGAAATCTGCGTGGACAATTTTCGGGCGCAGTGGGCGCATTCAACGGACTTGCACTGATAGTGGAGCAGCCGGAACAGATGGAAGCAGACCTGCTCGCGGAACTTGGATTGAAACCATCGGATACACATACTTCGACGCAGTGTGTCGAGCCAGAGTTTATCACCGACCTCGCTTACGCGATTACCTCCGCTTACACTATCCTCGCCAACTTCGCGGATGACATCCGCCATCTCTATCGCACAGAAATCGCCGAAATTAGCAAGCAGTATGACCCGCAGCTGGTCGGTTCATCGACAATGCCGCATAAGATAAATCCTGAAACTTTTGAAACGGTGAAGGGACTATGGAAGGCGTTTGTGCCGCGCATGACAACCGTATTTATGGATCAAATACTAGAGCATCAGCGCGACCTTACTAACTCGGCATCAAGCCGTTTTCTGACGGAACTTTTCACCGCGTTTGACTATTCGATTTATCGTCTGATTCGAGCGCTAGGGGAGATGGATGTAAAGGCAGGTAATATGGAGCGCAATCTTGAGGCGAGTGCCGGCGATACGGTGGCTGAGCCCATCTATCTGCTGATGGCATACTACGGATTTCCCGACGCTTACGACCACACCCGCAAACTTGTCGCTCAGGTGCACCAGACAGGACGACAGTTGACCGAGCTCCTGTGGGCGGACGAGTCACTGCAACCTTTCCTCGAAAACCTGACACCGATACAACAGGAAGCACTCCGCGATCCAAAGAAATATATCGGGACATCTATACAACGGACACATGCGACCTGTGATGAATGGGAAAAACGGGTGCAGCGCGTTTTGACAAGCTGATGAGTCACTCCGGCCTTGCGCTCCAGCGGAGCGACATATCTATAGAACAGCAACACCTAAAACAAAAGTACTCCAGAGGAGGTTTCAGAAAATAATCGGGTAATTCTATATGTTCCCCTAGACCCGGTAGGTGCGGTTTCCAACCGCACCGGACATCGCGTGAAGATTACCCAATTTATTTATTAATCTTTATGAGGAGCACTTGGAACCCCGACTCGTCAAGGCGGGACGATTGATGAGTCACTCCTGCCTTGCGCTCCAGCGGAGCGACATGTCTATAGAACAGCGACACCCAAACAAAAGTACTCCAGAGGAGCACCATGTGGAAACCGTCTTTAGCCCCAGGTCGGTGCTTGGAGGCCCGATGTAATTGAGGGAACGGACCTGAAAACCCGGTTTCTCCGAGCTACCCTTCCTTTTGACAGGCACCTCAGAAATTAACCCCAATCCCAATCTGCAAAGTCGTGACATCTTTATCACCTAAATACAACTTGCCGTATCCCGCTCTGAGCCCTAATTCAGGGGGTATGTAATAACGGATTCCCACCTCGTAGTGATAAAGATCTGTCGTGTCATAATCTGACCGCAATTTAAATGAACCGGTCGCATCGATCACAATTCTGTCCCGGGGATAGAACTTCAAACCCCCACCAAAGATGGGTGTAGTATGAGTTGAACGAGGAGAATCCTCGTATTCTGCAATGCCCCCTAATAACGTAAACGCAACCTTGCTTTCGCCTAAAGCGGGGCCCCACTGAAATATCGCGCTCATGTGTGTGCGATCTGGGGAAAAGTCTAGCTGCGCGCCTAACGTTGGTCGGTTTTTGCCCTCACGTAGATAAGCAAGCCTGAACATGTAGCTCCCATCCGAAACAGAAATGGCAGCGGTATCCGCAGCAACACTTGCCCATATCCCTTGTAGTGGAGGGGGTTTAGATCTAATGTTTATATGTCTCGATTCCGATGTGTCTTCCTTTCCCGCTTCATCGGTTGCAGTTAGATGAAACTCGACGGAGCCGGGATGACTGAATGAAATACTCGTAGAGTACCTCCCCGAAGATCCTGCCGCAGACAGCTTTTGGCTGTTGCCCGACCCAAAATGAACGAGAACCTCTTTGATAGGGGTATCACCTATGACCTCTGCCCTGATAGCAATTCGTTGATTGACCTCGAATTCAGCACCGTCAAGTGGATCCAGGAGCTTGATCTCTGGATCAGATTCCTCACCACCATTCCCCCCGTCAGGTCCCAGCCTAATGTCTATCCACCTCGGTTCTAATCGACTTTCTTTTCCCCCGTCATCAGTTGCACTCAGATAATACCAGATGTATCCAGCCTCGTTCTGTGGGGGAATATATCCGGTGTACATGCTCGACGAGGTTTCAGTGAGAGATTTATCAGCATAGTGTGGGGGCTCAGATATGGACGGTGAAAAACTATAAAACAGGCGGACCTGTTCGACAGAAGTATCATCTGTTACCTCTGCTTCGACTGGAATTTGTTGACCGACCTCAAAGGGAGTACCCTCCCGTGGCTGTATTAGACGAATTACCGGATGGCTTGCTATATCTGTAGTAATTTCCAGCCATCTGTTTTCCGATGTACTTTTGTTTCCCGCTTCATCGGTTGCACTCAGATAATACCAGATATATCCAGCTTTACTTTGTGGTGGAATATGTCCGGTGTACGTGTCCGACAAGGTTTCAGTGAGAGGTTTCTCAGAATAGCGTGGAGATTCAGATATAGAGGGTGAAAAGCTATAAAATAGGCGAACCTGTTCGACAGAAGTATCATCTGTTACCTTTGCTTCGATTGGAATTTGTTGATTGACATGAAAGGTAGTACTGCTTGGCTTTATTAGATGAATTGTCGGGTGGGTAGGCCGCCGGGGAGGTTTTGGATCAATCGTTAACCATCTGTTTTCCGATCTGCTTTCCTTCCCGGCTTCATCGGTTGCAGTCAGATAGTACTCAACAATTCCGACTTGACTTAAGGTGATATCCTTGGTGTACATATCCGAGGATTTTTCTTTGAACAATTCTTGGTTTTGGGCGTTAGGCCCTAAAACATAAATGCGAACCTCCCCTACAATGCCGTTATCGACTACCTCTGCACTGACGGTGGTTTGGTCACCGATTGTGAATCGCTCACCATCTGACGGAGACAGCACAGAGATTGCGGGCGGTTTATCATCAAAGATGGAAATTGGATAATGATCAGATTGTTCCCTTGGATATTTGAACGCCACCTGATTCTCATATCCAATCTCAATGTAATATTCAATCAAACCGATACGCTTTTGTGGAGGCAACTCCACCTCGTAAGACCACGTTGATGACGCAGTTTCCCTGTCCCGTACGCGCATTTCTTGATTGTTTTGTTTTAACTCGTTGCCATCTTTGTCGTAGATTGTGTAATAGATTTTAACCTGTTGAGGAGCTAGGGGACTGTTTAGTTTCAATATAGGTAAGATCGTTTCACCGACGGATACGCGTGAAGGAGAAACCGGCTCCACAATGATCGATTCGCCTATTAGTTCTATCCGCACCTCTTCAAGCAACTCAGCAAAAATTGGGTGATCGTTCCCTACCCGTATCGGCAACTCTTGATTTGAGTTGAGGCTAATCGCCTTCCGAAATTCCGCCTTCACTTCGTCATTGCTTGCGCCCACTCCCCTTTTTGAAGCCCCTAAATAAAGATAAGCTTCTGCCTGCTGTCCCGGATCTTTAAGCTCTCGTATGGCTGGTTCCAAGACTTCAATTGCTTCATCGTATCTTGCTTGTTCATATAGCTTAATCGCTTTGTCAAGCCTGACAGATCTCGGAGGCGGTGGATGCCTAATATCTAGCTGCCTCGATTCCGATATGCTCTCGTTTCCCGCGTTGTCGGTTGCAGTCAGATAATACTCGATGTATCCAGATTGGCTCTGTGGCGGAATATATCCGGTGTACGTGCCCAACGCGGTTTCAGTGAGAAATTCATCGGAATAGTGTGTAGGTTCATCAGATATGGCAAGTGAAAAACCATAGAACAGGCGTACCTGTTCGATAGAAGTGCCATCTGTTACCTCCGCTTCGATTGGAATTTGTTGACCGACCTCAAAGGTAGTACGACTCGGCTTTCTCAGACGAATTATCGGTGGGGTCGTGTCAGGGGGAGTAATTGTCAACCGCCTGTTTTCCGATATGCTCCTGTTTCCTGCCTTGTCGGTTGCAGTTAGGTAATACTTGATGTATCTAGATTGGTTCTGTGGCGGAATATGTCCGGTGTACGTGCCCAACGCGGTTTCAGTGAGAAATTCATCGGAATAGTGTGTAGGTTCATCAGATATGGCAAGTGAAAAACCATAAGACAGACGCACCTGTCCGACAGAAGTGTTATCTGTTACCTCCGCTTCGATTGGAATTTGTTGACCGACTTCGAAGGTAGTACCATCCCGTGGATGTATTAGGCGAATTGTTGGAGGGGTCGTGTCAGAGAGAGTAATTGTCAGCCGCCTATTTTCCGATCTGCTTTTCTTTTTTGCCTCATCGATCGCAGTCAGATAATACTCGACGGTTCCAACTTGGCTGAATGAAATATCCGTAGTGTATATATCCGAAGCTACTGCTTTGAACAGTTTTTGGTTTTGGCTATTGGGTGATAAAATATGAAGGTGGACTTCCTCTACAACGCTGTTATCCATCACTTCTGCTCTGACGGTGATTTGTTGATCTGCTGTGAATTGTTCACCCTCGTCTGGGGATAGCACGGATATTGTTGGTGGTATATCGTCAACCATAGAGATTTGATAATGACGAGATAAATCTCTCGGATCTCTGAACGCCATACTATTATCATATTCTACCTCAATGTAGTATATAATCGAACCGACACGCCTTTGTGGAGGCAAATTTGCCCTGTAGGTCCGCGTTGACGATGTGAGTTGCTCGTCCCACAAACGCATTTTCTGACTCTTAATCTTCGGCGCCAACTCATTGCCGCCTCTGTCATAGGTCTTGTAGAAGATTGTAACCTGCCGAGGGGCTTTAGAACTCGTTAAATCCAACGTAAGTGGGATTCTTTCACCGACAGATACACGTGAAGGAGGATTATGTTTCATGATGGGTGGTTTTATCGTCGGTCCAACAGGTGCCGAAGTAATTGGTATACCAGCTCGTTTAGCCAGCTGCTTGAGATGATTTACCGCAATAGCATAATTGTAACCTAGAGGAATATACTCTTCCCCTTCGACCCCGGTATACCCACCAACAGAGATACCAATAACTTCAGCGCTTTCGTTTAGCACGGGCCCACCACTACTCCCTGGCTCAATTGAAGCATCGATCTGGAGTTTTTTGCCTCGCAGAGATTTACCCCCCATACGAATATGCTCTGTTAAGATGTGCTTTATCTCCCCTATTGTGACTGTGCCTTCCATAACTCTGCCTTCCGGCCCACTTGGATTACCCGCGACATAGATCGGATCGTCAATTTTAACTTTATCACTGTCACCAAGGCGGAGTGCCGGCGCATTTATTCCTGCGACTTGTACTATTGCTAGATCGTGTTCTTTATCAAACTTGAGGATTGGCCCAATAAAGAAGCGCCACTCCTTCTTTCCAATCAACTTCGCGCGTCCAATCAACATATCTTCAACAACGTGATAATTAGTTGCAATATGGTCCTCGTGTACAACAAATCCACTACCCGTCCAACGCTTACCATGACCATCTATAATACTTAAAAGTACCATAGAATCGTTCGCAATTTCTTTAATCTCTGAGGGAGTCAGGGCAGCTGTTGCGGTCACTCCGTAGAACAGCATAAGTCCCCTAACCATTAAACCCAGCAATAGTTTTTGTCGACGTTCCATAAAACTGCCCCCTCTTGCAGAATTGCACTCTCAAACACAATCATTGACCTGAAAAATCGTGTGAGATTGTCCCCCTACTCTTCCATTCCTCATAGAGAAAAACCTTTTCTTTTTTCTGATACACCAACTTGATTTCTGTCTCCTCTGGAAGTACTAAGGCACCTCGTATCGGGGTGACGTTAGATTTTTGATCGTTGGGTTCAGGTCGTATTGTGAAATGTTCTGGTCGTGGGGCCATGAAATCGTTGCCTTGGGGTAGCTTTATGAACACCCTTGCCCATGGTATAGCGTTAATGGAGATACTTTTAGGAGGTACACCGTCATCATTATTATCGTCATCATCGTCAGTACCTAGTTCCAAGTAAGTAATTGTACCAGCAATAACAATGATGATAGCAGTAGTAATAACTATAAGCAACCTAACCATACCTAATTCTCCTTTGCTACTGAACGAGATCTGGTGTTATGGAAAAGTAGATGACGCGTGTAGATAACACCTATTGCAAGGAGTTGATCCGCTTGGAAGTCGAAATCTTTTCACGGTAAAACCTACCGTTTATACCCCGATCGATCCGTATTCCCGCCGTACATCATCGTATAAATGAGTAGGTTGGTCATGAAGCGATGCACATCTTTCGAGCGGCGCATCCGCAACATAGTTCGACTCTGTATCTCCACCGTCTCCATCGCACACAGATAATCTTTGCGATTATAGACAACCCCAAGCCGATTGTTGATAGTAACACCTTTCTGGTATTTGAATTGTGACGGTTTGGGATGGTTCTCAGATTTCCAAAAGACATCACCACCCGTCGGCGGCCGGGGGAGATCGTAGTAAATCCTGTAAATCTCATGGTCGTGCATCAGATTTTTAAGGGGATATTCAGGAAAGGTGAGGCGTAATTCATTAGCAACCGCTGCGGCTAACGTACCGTTAAATCCGCAGTCGTCGAAAAATAGCAGCCCGCCTCGTTCGACGATATACTTTCGCAGCGCTGCGCGTTCTGCAGAGGTAAAGTGGGGTGCCAACGGTACATTCTTGCGATCCGGCGTAGCCATGTTGCGTCCAACGGTGACGTCCTTGTCGTGCCCTGTCATGATAACCATCGGTGCACTGAGAATGCGTCGATCGGTCAGACGCAGTGCACCCCCTGCATACTTCATGTCGGCACGGAGGTCAGTATTCTCATCAAGCCACTTTGCAAAGCTCGGTATCGCGCTCGGATCTTGCCACCAGTCCGAAAGGGAGTGCTTAAGCCTAATCAAGCGTATATGTCCACGAATCTCCATACCTTCCCCCTCTAGGATTGCTCCCAAGCGATCTTCAGGAACTAGGTTCTCATCCGACAACTCAAGTGCCTCATCTGGAGCAAGTGTTAAATCTGAGCCCTGATCTGCGCCCCCGTCCTTGTATGTGTCGTCAATAATCGGACTACTTGCATCTCGGCCACGCGGAGAGCGGATATAACTTCCTCTATCAAGCCTGTCTTCAATCGGAGAATCAGAGAGACGTGTTTCGGTATCACCCTCCAATTCCGCAGTCCGCTGGAGAGGATCCGGTCCTAATGGAGTATGCTCTTCCGTACTCGTTGCTAATTGCCCTGGTAGTACCACCTTCACTCGAGTAGGCACCGCTTCTGTATCGGTCCGAGCTTTGACCGGCTGCATCTGGCGCGGCTTTATCAATGTACGAGATGGTGGCGGCAATTCGACCCACTCAATGTAGATAACATCTTCTTCCACGATATGCTCTCGAACCGACTGTATCACAAAAAACGCCACAATCAGATGCAAAATGATTGTGATAGCCAATGCTCGTGTGTGCTGCTGTCGATGCGTGGTTCGACGAAGATTGTGGCGCGTATTGAATGTTGGGAGGTGCCTAATTTCATGCTTTTGCGCCCCCGTTTCCGAGAAACCGGAGCGGACGCGAATGCGTGGTAAGTCTCTGTTCCCTTGGCTTTGTCCTTGCAATGTGTGTCCTTTCGATTCATGAGCCCATTGCACAAAACGCAATTTGGTTTGCAGGCGGGTAATTTAGCCGTAAATTGCACAAACTGTAGTCAAAATTATAGCATCCTTTCCAAAATAGTGTCAATTGGCTACTATCTATTCTTCAGAGAATCGTAATAGCATCTTTTGATAGAATCATGCTATAATGTTTCTTACACTTATAAAAGGGGATAATTGGGAACGCGTACTGAAGAACGATATTTCCGAGAGAGGAAAACAGTCATGTCAAACACACTATTTCCCACAACCGTCATCGGTAGCCTGCCTCGACCGGCGTGGGTGCGAGAGCTGATCCTTGATCGAAAGGAGGGGAAGCTATCCGAAGAGGAAACAGATCACTTACTCGACCCAGCGATTGAATCGGCACTGCGTCTACAAGAACGAGCGGGATTGGATGAGGTCACCGATGGAGAATGGCGCCGGGAAAGTTACGTCAAAGTTTTCGCTGACCGGGTGCGGGGTTTTCGAGCAGATCTCAATCCCAGTGGTGGATTGCCTTATCCGGCGGTGGTGGAACCGATCGAACATTATCAACCGTTGGTCGTTGACGAAATCCGTTACATCCGAGGACGTACCCGGCAGCGCATTAAAGCGACGTTACCCGCCCCTTACATTATTGGTCGGCGGATGTGGCATCCCGAACACTCAAAACCCGCCTATCCCACCCGCCAGCAGTTGATGGCAGACTGTGTGCCAATCCTGCGTCAAGAAATTCAGCTCCTCATTGAAGCGGGAGCGGACACAGTGCAACTCGACGAGCCGTGGCTGAGTACTATGGTTGATCCCGACTTTCGAGAGCGGGAGGGGGTCACCGATGTCCAGTATGAGATGGACCAGTGCGTAGATCTGATTAACCAGACGCTGGACGGGATTGAAGGTGTTAATACCGGGATGCATCTGTGCCACGCACACTTCGACCGTGAACACGGCACAGAGGGTCCCTACGACCTAATCATGCCCGCGCTGGCAAAGGTTCGGGTCGGCACAATCTCGATGGAATACGCTACTCCGGTTGCCGGTGGGTTGGCATCGCTCGCCCTATTCCCTGAAAAGGTGCGACTAGGGCTTGGGTGTATTGACCATTGTGATCGACAGGTGGAAACGCCAGAAGATGTGATAGCTCGTGTGGAGGCAGCCATGCGTTACGTGGACAAAGAACGCATTACGCTGCATCCGGATTGCGGCTTTTCACCATCGGTCCAGAACCCCATGGATCTGGATGAAGCGTACCTGAAGCTCAAAGCGATGTGTCAGGCAGCAGAAATACTCCGAGAAAAACATGCTTGATAGCAGTCATGAATATAATCAATTAGCGGAGTTTCGCAATGTTTTAGAACCGTTGAATTCACCGTTACAATAGAAGCAAATTTCACGGAAAGGGATACCGATGGAATCAGGTCGGGGCATATATCAGGATACCGAAGGAATTTCATTCGCTGACGTCGCGCTGCGTCATCGGGATGGGCGGGAGCTAGCATCTATACGGGTTCGAACAGCCGGACATACCCACACGGGTATCGCTAGCTTTCTCGTCGCAGACGAAGGATTTCAGTTGGTTTATGAGGACGGATCATGGGACTGTCGGGAGTGGCAGTGGTGGAAAGACCACGGTCGCGGTGATGAGAAGTGGCCCCGGCTAGTGCCAGCGGATTCCGGTTACAAAGAGCAAAAGACAGAAATCTCTGTCACAAGTCAATATACATGTGACAATATCCAGACCCACCAAGAGTGGTTCTTCCGACCCCAAGACCGTGGTGATGTTCTCACATACGACTGTCGGCAAACGATCGAGAATCGTGGTCCCGTTAATCTAGTCGAGTATGCCCAATTTTTTGCCTGCTATACCGAAACCAACAGAGCAAAAAGCCAATTCTATTGGTCAACCGATAAACAGTTCAAAAGCTTTGAAAGCCTCGGCGGAAAACATCTGGACGCCTACATCGTTGCTCCCGATTCCTCCTTCGAGCGTCTCGGTTTGATTCCACACGCGCTCAGGGGCGGCGGCAAAGTCGCTGATACCTGGCATCAACCGGTGTTAGTCGGTCAGCCCAGCCCGAAAGGTTGGCGACACATTGTGTTTACCGAACCTGCTGCAACAGCTGGACTCGCCTCCGGGATGGGAGGCATCGCGATGGATTATATTGCCTATCCGGGAACAAATATTTTCAAGCGTAGCGAATCCTTTTCAATTCGCATCCGGCACCATATCGCCAAAATGCCCGGTTCAATTCAGACGAATCTTGTGGAGGAACTTTGGGAGGCATTTGCGGCAGACCTCATGGACTAAGACTATGTTAGGGGCATTTATAGTGAATTCTAAAAATAAAGAGACACTTTCGCCTTCCATGATTGGTAGGCGCTGCTTCCAACTGCGCCGGTACAGAGTGGCCAAGTAATTCTAAAATCTACCATAGTTTTTCTGCAGGAGGGATTTCCCAATCCCGACACTTCCCTCTCGAAACGACTTCCCGACGCCGACTTTTCAAACAAAATGGTTAAAAACCCTAAAACTGAACAGCCCTAAAGACTATGTGCTTATCTATGGATTTGTCAGCAGCATCGTGCTATAATGTTGCCTACTCTGATGCAACTATCTGCCCTTAAAAAGTCGCTCTGCTGAAAGCTGTAAGCCAATCGTAGAGATTGACAAACCGTTTACGGCAGATACAAATCGAGTAAAGGAGCGTATCATGCCTCAACGTCTAGTCTACTTCAACGGGAAGTTTATCCCCGAACGTGAAGCACGTATCTCTATCTTCGACTCCGCACTGATGTTCGGCGATATGGTTTTTGAGGTGACCCGATCTTTTAACCAGAAACCCTACCGCCTGCGCGAACACCTAGATCGACTCTATGGATCGATACGCTATGCCGAAATTGATTGTGGCCTCACCATAGACGAAATGGAAGCTGCTACCTATGAAACCATCGACAGGAACTTACCGGCTCTCGACGGCCTAGACTTCCAGATTATGCACGACGTGACCCGTGGCGGTCTGCCACTTTACGATACCCTCATCAAAGAAGGTGCCTCCCCTATCGTATCCATTAACGTTATCCCACTCGTCCGTCACATCGGCAATCAAGCTGACAAATATGAAACCGGATCGCACTTTGTCATCACACCGCAGCAATCGGTGCCCTCTCGCTACATCGACCCCAAAGCGAAAAACCGAAGCCGTATCTTCTACAAGATCGCAGAACTCCACGCGAGTCGACTAGAGGAAGGCGCGATGGCGCTGCTGACCGACGAACACGGCTTTATTACTGAAGGAACGGGTAACAACTTCTTTATAGCGCGGGAGGGTGAAATTTTCACCTCAAAACCTAACGATATTCTGCGTGGGGTATCTCGCCACGCCTGCATCGAACTTGCTTCGTCACTCAGTATCCCCGTTCACGAAGCCGACATCGAACCGTACGACGTGCGGGAGGCGGATGAAGCCTGGTGGACCAGTACCACCATCTGTATGATGCCGGTCACCCGTTTCAACTTCCAGCCCATCGGCGACGGCAAGCCCGGCCCCATTTATCTGCGACTGCTCGACGCTTGGTCGAAAGAGGTCGGGGTGAACATCCCAGACCAAGCCCGTGCATACGCAGAACTTGCTAAAACATGGACACCATAATCCCGTTTTTTGAAATCTCTTTGAGGAGCACGCAATAGTGGCAAGATTAAACAACACAATGAATACCCCCGGATCCGCAGAAGGACCGGGACAACTCTTAAAGCGTCGATTGCGAAACGGGGACGTCCTCGTCGGTGGTATGGTCGCCGAGCATCTTCGTCCATCGCTGGTAAAACTGTATGTGCAGGCGGGTTTCGATTTTATGTATATCGAGTACGAACACGGTTTCTTTGAAATGACCACATTTGCAGATTCGGTCCTATGTGCCCGTGACAACAATCTGCCCGTCATCGCCAAGACACCGCAACTGGAACGCGCCGAGGTCGCAAAGCTACTGGAATGCGGCGTTGTTGGAATCCAGCTTCCCCGTACCGAGACACGAGCGGAGGTCGAAACGCTTTGCAGCTATATCAAGTTTCCGCCAGCCGGTACGCGGGCGGTCGCGCCCGGATACGGTAATAGCAGCTACGCTCAGCCAGCGGACTGGAAAACGTGGATCGCAGATCAAGATGAAGAGACAACTCTCGTCGTTCATATTGAGACTCAGCGCGGCTACGAAAATGCCGAAGAGATCATCAGTACGCCGGGGGTAGATATGGCCTACGTCGGGCCCGGTGATTTCTCCATTGAGAGGGGGCACCCCGGCGACTATGATCATCCGGAGGTCGTGGGGCCAATGGGAGAAATTCTCCAAATCTGTAAGAAACACGGTGTCTACTTCGGTACGACCGCATCCAGTGCAGATGCGGCGCGAGAATGGGTGGAACGTGGAGCACAATTCTTCGAGACAGCGGATGAACTGGCTTTCATCCATGAGGCGGCATCAAATCTGGTGGAGGAGTATCGGCAGTTTACCCTGCAATCCTAACGCACCCTTGATCGCCTCCTCAAGCAACTATGATGAATCCTAAAAATAGATAGACGCTTGTGCTCCCCGCATATGGTAGGCGCTGTTTCCAACTGCGCCTATCCGGTGCAAGGAGAAAACGAAACTACTGGACCTGAGGCAACGCGGGGCGGTTTGGAGTGTATCAGTAATTCTAAGATCTACTATAAATAGACATTTATCAATACCAAAGTCCCCCTGATAAGGGGGATTTAGGGGGTTGGTTCTGCATTGGGAGTATCTAGGGCGTGTTGACATTATGCTTTTGCTGTTGCCAAAAACGCTCAAGTCACTGAAAAAGCTGCCAGAAACCGAGTTTTTTCTTCAAAACTCGGTTTCTTTTCTAGGAGGGTTACCTTCGTGAACCGATTTGTGCCTCTCTATTATCCGATTACGATGAAATGTTAACAGAACCTAAATAATTTTAAAATCTACTACATATCTAACAGGCAACCCATTACGGAAGGACATCAATCGATGCACACCCACCCGGAGCATACGTGGGGACACACCATCCCGTTCGGGGAGGAATATTATCAAAACGCGGTCAAGTTATTGCAGGAGATCCGCGATGACGCAGCAATTATGGCAGAAGTCGCTGCACAAGCGACTGATGCAATCCGTGCTGGAAACAAAGTCTATGCCAACATAACCACGGGGCACATGCCGACATACGAGTTGGTGAACGAGCGTGAGGGCAATCCCGCACAGTTTGAGTTCACCGGAGCAGATACGTGTACGCCAGAGCAATTTGCAGCCATGCAAGCGGGGGATGTGCTGCTCACCAACCATGTCAGTGAAGCGGTACGGGAGGCCCGTGACACCGGCGTATATGTTGTCGTGTTCACTACCTGCTACGTTAATAACCGAGACACGCCCCCGGGCAAGGTACTACCGAACGTCCACGATTGGTTGCCAGAGGATGTGGCATCGCGCGTTATCGATTCGCATATACCGTGGCATCAGGGGTTAGTGCGTGCGCCGGCAATCCCGGAGATGGAAATTTGCCCCGGATCGGCAAACGGGTCATGCGCGATACACTGGATGATCACCGCCGAAGTTGCCCATTCATTAGCAACGGGTCAATCACCGACAGGGGCTATTGGTCGCCGGTATGTGGATATTCTCCTGGAACGACTTGCTGATGTCCACGATCAGGATCTGGCGTACATCAACGAAATCGCTGTAGTAATCGCAAAACGGATTATCGACGGTGGACATTACTACGTACGGAGTCGCAATCAGGGCATCCAGAGCGAGGCAAACGGGGTCGCACAAGGGTTGATGATGTGCAATGCCTTCGAACCACGTCCTGAGAACGAGGGCGGTGATAAGGATGTTTTTCTGATTGCCGCCGTCAGCGCAAACGACCCGCAAGACCTCGCTTGGACAGATGAGGCTAAATCCAACGGCAACTACCTCGTCGGTATTGGCCCCTCCAATAGTGATAGGCTGCGTGACCGGTGCGATGTCTACTTTGATAACCGGTGCGATGAAGCAGCGGGGGTCATCTCCATCCCCGATCAGGTTGATCAAGTCTGTCCCGCTACTGGCATCCTCAACAATGTTATTATGTATATGCTTACGGCACAGTTTGTGGATGAGATGTGCCGCCGTGGTGCCGTTCCCTACTTCTTTATGGGCGCCTACCGTGATGGGAGTACCTATAACAGTGTGATGCGTCCCTTCTGTTTAGAACGTGGATATTAGCACGGCAGGAAACCGGCTAGGACGAAATGTAGGACGCAAGTGAAATCCGACGGATTGAAACCGTTGTTGAGATGCACTGACGACGCACCTAACCAGCGTTCCTTTCCAATCACTAAAATCCGATCCAAATTTGAATTGACTAACGAATCTTCCAATCCCATACCCTCCGCAAATTCATCCGTCCCACTAGTACGATTAGATCGCTTGAGCAAAGCCTACAGCGAAGCGGGACAGAACCGCATTATACTGAACCAATTAAGCCAAGAATTTTATGAGGGCGAGTTTGTCTGTTTACTGGGCAAATCCGGCAGTGGAAAGAGCACACTCCTTAATTTAATCTCCGGCATTGATGCGCCAAGCAGCGGACATGTGTTTATTCGGGACGGAGAACAAGTGATTGACCTGACTCGTTTGGATGAGCACCAGCGAACGCTCTTCCGTCGGCATCACATTGGGATTATCTTCCAGTTTTTTAACCTCATTCCCACCTTAACGGTATTAGAGAATGTAATCTTGCCACTGGAGCTCACACACCGCGCTAAATCTCAAGCAGGCGGACGAACTCGCGCGGAGACACTGCTTGACCAAGTTGGGCTTGGTGAACGGTTCAATACCTACCCAGATAAACTGAGCGGAGGTGAACAGCAGCGCGTTGCTATTGCCCGCGCGCTCGTCCATGATCCCCCGATGCTGCTCGCCGATGAACCCACCGGGAATTTAGATACGGAAATCGGTGAAACTGTGCTATCGCTGCTGTTGGACATGCTTCGAGGCACAGGCAAAATGCTGTTGATGGCAACTCACGCACAAGAAATTGCACGCCGTGCTGATCGGGTACTCCATATTACCGATGGACTACTAGTCAACGATACCGGTACGTGATGTGTGAAACGTGGAAACGATTAATTCATTGGCGCCCGTTAGTGTATTTGCGTCGAAAAGGCCGACGTTAAAGAAGTAGGGTGCTCGCCGCTTCCCTGCGCTGCTGCTCGCTGTGGATTGACAAATCCACAGCATTTTAGGACAATTTCCTGCTTCTTAAAACAAGTTTCGCTCATATAAAGAAATCGTGCAACAGAAACCGAGTTTTTCCTCAAAACTCGGTTTCTCTTCGTGCTTTGTACCTCTTTTTTACATGAGCTACAGGTTCTTAACGTGAACCCCTAGATAGAATCCTGAAATTCTAACTTAATCCTGATGCAACTATCAATCACTCTTGCATGGCGTCATGCATGGCGTCGTCCTACCCAAAGCATCTTTTTCATCATTGGGGTGGGATTGGGCGTTGCCATGATTGTCGCAATAGATCTCGCCACCGGTGCCGCCAATCGTGCCTTTATGCTTAGCACCGAAGCGGTTGCCGGTAAAGCCACGCACCAGATTGTTGGCGGCCCCAGTGGGCTGGATGAAAGCATTTATGTTGCGTTGCGGCAGCAGTTAGGCTACCGGCTCAGCGCACCAATCGTAGAAGGCTATGTGGTTGCGGAAGAACTTGATAGGCAGCCCATGCGGCTGCTAGGCGTGGATAGTTTTGCTGAAACGCCCTTTCGGAATTATCTCCGTGACAATGACACAAGCTTGACAGATGGTAACGGATTTGCTGCGTTTATGGTTCAACCGAATACCGTCTTGCTTAGTGCAACTCTTGCCGATCAGTATAACCTCAACGTAGGCGATTTTATCCACATACAGGCGGGGACTCACCGCCATTCTTTGCAGCTTGTCTCCGTACTGACTTCAGACGACACAGACGAACAACGTGGGCTTGATGGGCTGCTAATTAGTGATATCGGAACCGCCCAAGAGGTACTAAACAAAATAGGCAGCCTCGATCGAATCGATTTGATTATCCCTGAAGGGGTGACCGAAGGGGCTTTTCTGAAACATATCGCCACCATTCTGCCGCCCGGTGCACGGGTTGAGAAGCTAACAACCTCAACCGTAGAAGACATGACAGCTGCGTTCCGATTGAACTTGACAGCCCTCAGTACACTCGCATTGCTAGTCGGGATGTTTCTGATTTATAATACAGTGGTCTTCAGCGTTGTGCAGCAGCGACCGGTTCTCGGTAGCTTGCGGGCGTTAGGGGTAACACAAAGAGAGATTTTCTCGCTAATTCTGGTAGAAGCGGGATTGCTAGGCCTCATCGGTACAACCCTTGGACTTGGATTAGGATATCTGTTAGGACGTGGTGCCGTAGAAATGGTCACGACCAGCATCAACGATCTCTTTTTTGTTGTGACTGTGCGCCGGATCGATTTCCCGCCGTTGACGATAGTTAAAGGTACAATCAGCGGTATCGCCGCAGCGTTAACCGCCGCCGCACTCCCCGCTTATGAGGCAGCCAACGTACGACCTACCGCTGCACTCCAACGCAGCGATATTGAGGGACGAACGCGCGCTGCACTAAATTGGGTGAGTGGGGTTGGCTTGGGAATACTTATATTGGGCATCGCCCTTCTTATCCCTGAATGGTATCTAGGTATCACCTTTGTTGGTATCTTCGCAATCATCATCGGTATCAGTCTGCTCACGCCTGTACTGACTTTAGGACTCATGCGTGTACTCTCAGGCTTGACCAGATTTTTAGGAAAATCCTTTAGTCCTTTGACTCGGCTTGCGATTCGAGACATCACACGCTCGTTAAGCCGCACCTCCGTTGCCATCGCTGCGCTGATGGTTGCTGTAAGCGTGATTGTTGGTGTTGGCTTAATGATTAGCAGCTTCCGTCTGACCGTTGAACGGTGGTTGACAGACCTCTTGCAAGCGGATATCTTTGTTTCCGCACCAAGTCTTATCTCTGACCAGACCACATTTTCGATGCCGCACGGCGTGGTAGAAAAATTAGCGACATTCCCCGGTATTTCCCAAGTCGCAACGAACCGACTGGTAGACGTTAGGGCTAGTGAGTTGGGGGTGATCCAACTCGCTGCTGTCAGTATGGATATCGCCGGCGAAAAGCGTTACTACAAGGCAGCTGTAGGGGACCCCACCACGACCTGGGAGGCATTAGAGGCAGGTGGGCTCATCATCAATGAACCAATGTCAAATCGATTCAAACTTGGGGTCGGTGATGACGTAAAACTACTCACAGACCGGGGTGAGCAGCGATTTCCAATTGTAGCTGTGGCTTACGATTTTGACGTACAATCCGGTGCGCTTATCGGTGATGCCGTCTACCGCACATATTGGGATGATATCAATCTATCTTCCGCTGCACTGTTTGTGGAAACCGGCGTGAATGTCGATACCAAAATTAAGGAATTGCGAGCAGCATTCGCCGGAGAAGCGGAGTTAGTGATTCGTTCTAGTCGCGGTCTTCGGGAACACTCCCTCGCAATTTTCGATCGCAGCTTCAGTATAACAGTTGCGTTACAGATACTCGCTACGCTCGTCGCGTTCATCGGCATACTGAGTGCACTGATGAGTCTTCAACTAGAGCGGCGGCGCGAAATTGGCACATTGCGCGCTGTCGGCATGACGCGCCGACAGCTGTGGCAACTGACATTGACGGAAACAGGATTAATGGGGTCAACCGCGGGCATCATTGCGTTACCAACCGGCGTGGCCCTTGCCCTGATTCTCATCTATATCATCAATCTGCGCTCCTTCGGCTGGACGCTACAACTGCACCTGCAACCGGTCTATTTCCTGCAAGCCCTCATGGTTGCGTTAGTTGCAGCGTTATTAGCAGGTATCTATCCTGCGTGGCGTGTAGGCAGAATGCAGCCGGCAGATGCGTTGAGGGAGGAATAGTCCATCAATCTACCTATGTACGTTATCGAGGCTCTTCAGCCGTCCGACTGGATCACAATCATTTACTTGGCAATCACCGGTCTGCTTGCCTGTATTTTTCATAAAAACCTGCGGTGGTGGGGGATTTATGTAGTAGCGCGTATCGGTGTTATATGGGGTGTGCTTCTGCTGGCAGCCATCCCCGAAGCTTCTTTGTCATCACCACTACAGGTAGTACGCGATTGGTATCCGATTGCGACAATTGCAGTCTTCTACTTAGAAATACCGCCATTGACACAGATGGTAACCCAAAAATATTTCGACGATAAAATCATAGCATGGGAGGGACGGTTATTCAATAGGCAACCCAGCATTTATCTGAGCGAGCGTTTCCCGTCAAGATGGCTTTCAGAGCTGTTGCATCTGTGTTATTTTAGCTACTATCCCATTGTGTTCGGACTTGTTGCGCTGCTTTATCTCCACGGTAGGAATGAAGCCTTTCACGCAGTTGTTTTTGGAGAGGTACTGACCTTCAATGTATGTCTTATCTGGTATATCTTTATGCCGGTCACAGGACCGTACTACAAGTTTCAAAAAATTAGAGGACCATTCACAGATGGATTTTTCTTTAGACTCGTACACCTAGTCCTTGGCACCGCAGCATCTAAAGGCACAGCGTTTCCAAGCTCGCACTGTGCAATTGGTGTGATTGTAGTTCTCTATGCCGCCCAGTATCATCCGGGCGCTTTTACAATCCTGTGCCCATTTGGTGTCGGGCTGGTTGTCGCAACAGTCTACGGACGGATGCATTACGCAGTTGACGCCATCCTCGGAACAGTTTTAGCAATAGTCATCTTTGGGATTGCGCCGTATCTTTATCATTTCCTATCATAATCTAAGTCACCGCATGTCAGATTCACTCGCTTTGGGTAAACATATCCAAGCCACCTTTGCACGTATCCAGTCCGCAGGTTGGGTCCAATGAGAACCGTCAATCCAACACTTCAATGTGCCCCCTAGCCCCAGCGGGGCGACATGTGAAACTTACCCTAGTTTTACCAATTCGGTTGTTCTAGTAACTATCGCGTATGAAAACTCAACCCATACGCTCCTTGACGACTCAGGTTAATACTACAAAAATACTTGCGCTCCAAGTATAAGTTGGTGTATGCTATGAAAAATTCACACCCCAGATTTATACATCATTTCAATTTTAGCTCATATCAAAAGAAAGTGCAAAATGCGAAGAGAAACCGAGTTTTTTCTTGAAAACTCGGTTTCTTTGCACCATTTCTTAACATGAACCTCAATTTTTAGAGGCAGGAAAAAACATGAGACTTATACAATTTTATCAACCGGGTCAAGGCAAGCGTGTCGGTGTGGTAACCCGCAGCGATGTCGTTACCGATATCACCAGCGACGGGGATCGCGGTTTACTCAGCCGATCGATCGAACCGGACGATATCGTGATTGATGTCACCAGCGACGAATCGCCAGGGGTACTGGAGTTGATCGAGCTCTCCTACAAAGAGGGGGTGAGCATGGGTATTCTGCTTGCGGATATCCAAGAACGTGTTTCTGGCACGACAGGTCAGGGCCCCCTACCGGGGCAAACCGATGAAAGCAAACTCAAATTTGCCACGCTCGATGTGCCACCAGACCCAAAGGTGCCGCACCTCCTATCCCCGCTTGACCCACCAGAGGTGTGGGGTTGCGGCGTGACCTACAAACGCAGCGCGGATATGCGGGACGATGACAGCGAGCAAGACATATACAGCCGCGTATACAACGCAGACCGTCCCGAAATCTTCTTCAAGGCAACACCCGCCCGGTGCGTCGGCCCCAACGGTTTCATCGGTATCCGGAGCGACTCCATACTCACGGCAACCGAACCGGAATTAGCGTATGTCCTCGGCGAAGATGGGGAAATTGTCGGTTACACGCTCTGCAACGACGTTTCCGCATGGGACATTGAACGAGACAATCCCCTCTACCTGCCACAGTCGAAAGTGTTTTACGGCTGCTGTGCCCTCGGACCGATGTTCGTAACCGCCTCCGAAGTGGATGACCCCTATGATCTAAACATCAAATGCACAGTTATCCGAGACGGAAAATCAATCTACGAAGGCGATGTGAATACCTCTCAAATCAATTGGAAGTTTGAAAAACTCACCGAATTCCTATGCCGCGATAACCCCGTCCCGATTGGAACCGTTGTTTCCACCGGCACCGGCATCATCGTGCCCAATGACCTGCCGTTAGCCCCCGGCGATGTTGTGGAGATCGAAGCAGACGGACTCGGCAAACTCTCCAACCCTGTCAAACAGCTTTAGAAACCTATAGGGATAGAACGTCATAAGTCCCCCTGACAAGGGGGATTTAGGGGGTTAAAAATAAATAGACACCTTCGCCTCTCGGTTTCAATCCCGATTCATCGGGACCGGTAGGGGCGGTTTCCAACCGCAACGCATTCACACCAACCCGGTAGGTGCGGTTTCTAACCGCACCGGTTTGGAACGTCTCATTCAAAGTCCCCCTGACAAGGGGGATTTAGGGGGTTAAAAATAAATAGACATTTTCGCCCCTCGGTTTCAATCCCGATTCATCGGGACCGGTAGGGGCGGTTTCCAACCGCAACGCATTCATGCCAACCCGGTAGGGGCGGTTTCTAACCGCACCGGTTTGGAATGTCTCATTAATTCCAAAATCCACTATTTGTTCGTATCAAAAGTAAAATGTAAAAGGCGAACAGAAACCGAGTTTTTTCCTCAAAACTCGGTTTCTTTGCACCCATTCTTAACATGAGCCACGATGTTTTCCACTCCACAAATCCGTTAAAAAAAAGGAACCGACAGCGAAAGGAGACTCCCCATGAACCCCAAATACGTCGTCCCAACCCTCACATTCCTAATCTTCCTCTTCGCAGGACCCCTGACCCAATCAAGTTCTGCACACTCCATATCAAGTTCTGCACACTCCATTAGAGATTTAACTGAACAGATAAAGCAAAATTCAGCAAATGCCAATGCCTACTTTGATCGCGGGCAGATCTATCTGGAAAAAGGCGATTATGACAACGCCATTAAAATCTTTACCGAAACGATAAAACTTAATCCCAATCATACCAAGGTCTATTCCTTGCGTGGCCTTGCTTACCATGCAAAAGGCGATTATGACAACGCCATCTTAGACCTGACGGAAGCGATACTACTGAATCCCAATGATGCCGGTAACTATTTATCGCGTGGGTTGGCTTACAAGGAAAGGGATGATAAGGAGAAGGAGGATTATGACAACGCCCTCCAAGACTTTGCCAAAGCCATAGCACTAAAATCCGATTTCACCGAAGCCTATCTCAAGCGTGGGCAGGCTTACCATGACAAGCGCGACTATAAGAAAGCTGTTGCTGACTTCACCAAATTGGTAGAGCTGAAACCCGATGATGCCCATGCCTACGCCTTACGTGGGGGAGCTTACTTCAAAAAAGGCAATTACTACCGCGCCGTTTTCGATTTTACCGACGCAATATCGCTGAAGCCTGATTATGCGGACGCCTATGCTGGTCGCGGGCAGGCTTACCAGCTAAGGAGCAGTAAAGGTGATGAAGAGAGAGCCTTCGCTGACTTTAACAAAGCGATAGAACTGGATTCGAACCGTGCTGTCGCCTATGCCGGACGTGGAAGATCTTACCTGTTCATGGGTGATCATGACAAAGCCATTGCTGACTTGACCCAAGCGATACAACTAAAACCCGATGATTCCAACACCCACCATGCGTATTTTCTTCGTGGGTTTGCTTATGCCTCCAAAGGCGACATGGAACGCGCCCAAGCTGATCGCGCCAAAGCAGAGGAACTTGAAAACGCACTCGAAAACGCCCAAAAGAAAAAAGACTGAAAGAAAAATTAAGAACTGACACGACCAAATTGTCACCCATTGAAAAACCATTGAACCCCCAAGCCCCAGCGAGGCGGCATGTTGATAACCGATGGTACTAACTCAAGGGGCTAATGTTGAAAATCTATCGGTTGGCTGTTAACCTTGAGGAATTCTGCCCTTCGCTCCAGAGGAGCGACATGTCTATAGAACCGCAATAAGGGAAAGACCCGCGCTCCAGAGGAGCGCAATGTTGATAATCAATAGCACTAACTCAAGGGGCTAATGCTGAAAATCTATCGGTTGGCTGCTAACCTTGAGAAATTCTGCCCTTCGCTCCAGCGGGGTGACATGCTTATAGCCGAGCGATGTGTCCCCCTTCCAAGCCCCAGCGGGGCGACATGTGCTCCCGTTCTCAATAGGGCCTTGGTATTTCTCTGAATGATGGTAGAAGTAGATTTGCCTGACATTGCGCTCCGCTGGAGCGCGGGGCTTGGCTGCATCGGGATTCTATAGACATCTCGCTCCTCCGGAGCAAAAAAATATCTATGCACTCGTCGCTCCGCTGTAACTTTGAATCAGGGCAGTTCGGCAGCCAATAATCCGTGTAATCCGCTCCATCCGTCTAATCCGCGATTCAGACAAATTACCCATGTCACCCCGTTGGGGCTAAATGCACCCAACCCTATATCACCTCCCGTCTTCTATCCTGAAAATCCTTAAATCCCGAAAATCCTGATTCAGACCGTTTTGAATTCCAATCACAGCATCGGGGCAAGAATCCGTGTAATCCGCTCCATCCGTCTAATCCGCGATTCAGACAAACAACACATATCCCACCGCTGAGACTTTAGATTACTAATTTTTTATTTGCAATCTACTATACCGATATGTTAAAATAATAATTGCATCTGATAAATTGGACATCTGAACCGTCAACAAGACAATTGCCCTTGACCCGGCACCCGTTCAAGGCGTCCGAGCTAATCCTGTAAATCCTTTAAATTTGCCTGTCCCGATTTATCGGGAATCTATCGGAGTTAAGAAACCTAAGCAGCCTAATCCAGACAAATACGCGCGTCCCTATAGACACACCACCTCACAAAAACGCACACCCAAACAAAAAATATGTGAGGATATGTGATAAATACGTGAGGATATGTGACATCCGAATAAACAAAGTCCCTTTAATCCTGCACACCTTAACAACCGGTTACGAAAATATGCAAAATCTGCGACAATATGTGACATATTGTGACATCCGACCGATAATCCTTAAATCCGAGTGAACAGGAAACACAATGAGCAAAACCAAAAAGAACACAACACCAGAAGCCCTCCCAGCAGACGAATTTGTATTGTCCCTCACCCAACAACAGACGCAGGCCGCTCTGCTCTGGGAAGCGAAAAGTGAAAACGAAATCGCCATCGCACTCGGCATTACACCGGAACTCCTCACGCAGTGGAAAAACCTGCCAATTTTTCTAGCGGAGATAGCCGATCGCCGCTTAGGAATCGAAGCGGAGCCCGAAGAAAAACAGGCCGCCGCACTCGTCTTTGCCAATATCTCCTATGCCCAAACCGAAGCCATCGTCGGGTTGGAAGAAGGCACCCTAATGGCGTGGGTACAGGAGAACGCCTTTTGGCCAAACGACAGCTCCTTTAGTAAATTACTCAAGGAGATGAAGAAGGGGGTCCCAAACAAATTTAGCGAAGCCCCGGAGCCCGAAGTAGAGAACAAAGCCTTGAATAGTGATCAGGTCCGAGCGATACCACTCATTATCGAAGGGAAAACCGATGCCCAAGTTGGGGACATACTCGGCAAAAGGAGAGAAACAATCAACCGATGGCGTAACCAAGATAAACATTTTATCAAGGAATTACAGGCAGCCCGTGAGGCGTATATCGACGCCCAAATCACCGCACTGTCCGCCGCCACGCCAAAGGTAATCACCGTCCTACAGGATCTGCTCAATAGCGAGGACGAAAAAATCAGAATGCAAGCCGCAACCCATCTACTCAAGGCAACAGCGTTATCAGAACGAATGAAACATGGACTCTAAAACGCGAGGAGAAACCGAGTTTTTTCTTCAAAACTCGGTTTCTGTTGCACAATTTCTTAACACAAACCTCAGACAATAACGAGGCCCCCCTCAAATATACAGATACAATTCTCCGCCCGACAAGGACGGCAAAAAATTAGGAGACAAATCGATGTCAGCACCCAACCCTGATGTGTTTATCGGCATCCCCAAAGAAGAGATTGATACCCCGGCACTGCTGATCGATGTGGATATTATGGAAGCCAACATCCAGAAGATGGCGGACTATTTCAAGACGGTCAACGCGGACCTCCGTCCACACGTCAAGACGCATAAGACCCCGATTATCGCGCATAAACAGATGGAAGCGGGGGCGATCGGTATGACCTGTGCCAAGCTCGGTGAGGCAGAAACGATGATCCATGCGGGTATCCGCGACGTGCTGATTGCCAATCAGATTGTCGGGAAGCAGAAGATTGCGCGTCTGATTAACCTCGCCAAGCACTCCGAGATTATGGTCGCCGTCGATGATGCACACAATGTAGATCAACTTTCCGCGGCTGCCGAAGCCAAAGGCACAACGTTGCGCGTCCTTATCGAAGTCAACTCCGGCATGAATCGCTGTGGGACCGAGCCGGGGCAACCAACGCTGAATCTCGCACGTCACATCCTACAATCAAAGGGGCTCAAGTTTGAAGGGATAATGGGTTATGAAGGGCATACCGTGATTACACCGACCTTCGCCGAACGCAAAAGGTTGACAGGCGAATCGGTTGAGATGCTGATTGGGACCAAATACTTTCTCGAACAGAACGGGGTCCCCGTCAACATTGTGAGCGGCGGCGGCACAGGCACCTATGCAATCACCGGCGCTTACCCGGAGATGACAGAAATTCAGGCGGGGTCGTATGTCTTTATTGATTCAAGCTACCGGGAGGTCGAAGGTATCGGTGAGGAATTCGGATGCGCCCTGACCATGCTAACGACAGTCGTGAGTCGTCCGAACCCGAACCGCGTCATCGTTGATGCAGGGGCAAAGGTGTTGACCAGTGAATCCGGCACACCGCAGCCGGTGGGGATTGACGGTTTAGACATGCGCGGACTGTCCGAAGAGCACGGGAATATGACGGCGGACCCCAGCGTTACACTCAAGCCGGGCGATAAAATCGAGCTCTTACCAACACACTGCTGCACAACCGTGAACCTCCACGACCAGTATTACGCAGTTCGTAACGGGAGGGTCGAAGACATTTGGGACATCGCCGCAAGAGGAAAATCGCAGTAGCTCAATAAGGTCAGGCAAGGTGCTAGTGATGAAACCCAATCGGCTTGTCACTAAAATTGAGAAATTCTATCCTTCGCTCCAGAGGAGGTTTCAGAAAATAATCGGGTAATTCTATATGTTCCCCTAGACCCGGTAGGTGCGGTTTCCAACCGCACCGGACATCGCGTGAAGATTACCCAATTTATTTATTAATCTTCATGAGGAGCGATATGTCTATAGAACTGCTGCACAACCGTGATCCTCCACGACCAGTATTACGCAGTTCGTAACGGGAGGGTCGAAGACGTTTGGGACATCGCCGCAAGAGGAAAATCACAGTAGCTCAATAAGGTCAGGCAAGGTGCTAGTGATGAAACCCAATCGGCTTGTCACTAAAATTGAGAAATTCTATCTTTCGCTCCAGAGGAGCGATATGTCTATAGAACGGCGATAAGGAAAAGCCCCGCGCTCCAGAGGAGCGCAATGTGTATAGCAAGTCAAATCACTAATCAGCTTAAGCTTAACGAGCCGATTCATCGGTATTCTCGGAATGGAACATACCCCGTATGCCGTAACCCTTATTCAATGTAGTAGCCATACTCCGTATGCCGTAACCTTGTTCACTCTGGTAGGAACTAATCCGGCTTGAATATATCCGACGTTATCCCAAGCACACGGCGACGCGGCAATAACCGAGACAAATGTGCTAACAGATAATTGACACGCCTCCCCGGAACCACATAATTACGTCCCTTCAAAAAGGCTTGCAAGCCTGCTTCAACCACTGTTTCAGGGGTTTCCGCCCTAGTCATCCTCGTTACATCAGCGTTGGCAACATCCGCAAAATTGGTAGCCGTATTGCCGGGACAGAGCGCAAGCACCGTCAACCCCCGTTCATGATACTCTCCCCAGAGTGATTCTGAGAAACCGAGGACAAATGCCTTCGTGGCACTATAGGTCGCCAGGTAAGGGATCGGCTGGAACGCCGCCGTCGACGCGACATTGATAACCCCACCGTCCCCCTTCTCCAACATCGACGGCAGAAAGAGATGCGTCAACCCCACCAAAGCACTGATATTGAGGTTCAGCATATCTTGGTAGCGCTGATAGTCGTACGCTAAGAACGGTCCGCACTTTCCGAAGCCGGCGTTATTTATCAGCACATCAACCGAAAGCGACGCAGCTTGAATCTGCGACCACAACCGTTGAGGGGTATCCGGATGGCTAAGATCCCCCGGAAATACATCCACTTGGATTGCATGTTTTTCAGATAACTCCGCAGCGATTTGGCGGAGTTTATCTCCCGAACGCGCCGTGAGTACCAAATTAGCGCCTCGATTTGCAAGGCTGCGGGCAAACGCTTCACCGATGCCGGACGATGCACCGGTAATCAAGACAGTTGCGCCTTTGAAAAATTTCATCGCTGTCTTCCCAAACTATAGTGGATCTTAGAATTAATGAGACACGCCAAACCGCACCGCACTCAATCTAAACCGGTAGGCGCTGTTTCCAACTGCGCCTATGCAACGTCTAACATACACAAGGACCAAAAGCGTCTATCTGTTTTTAGGATTTACTATAATTATTGCTGTTGAGAAAGCACTTTTGCACGAAGCGTCGGGCTGCTCAAGACCTCTGGGTTGACCACCGATTCAGGCATCTGCCCCATTAATACCCGTGCCACCTCCGCCGCCGCTGTCACTTCGAGATCATAAGTTGACTCTTCGGAGGTAAACGCGGCGTGTGGGGTCAGGATTGCGCTTTCCAACGCAAGCAGCCGCTCATCAGGCTGCGGCGGCTCTTCCGCCAAAACATCCAGTCCCGCTCCCGCGATTTCGCCACCCGTGAGCGCGTTATAGAGCGCATCGGTTTCGATAATTCCCCCTCGCGCGGTATTGAGGAGGTAGGCGGTCGGTTTCATCCGACGGAACGCACCTTCAGTGAACAACCCCTCAGTCTCAGGGTTCAACGGGGCATGGATGGTGATAAAGTCAGACTCCGTCAGCAGTTCAGGGAAATCGACCAACGTCACGCCGTGTTCCTCCGCCATCTCTTGGGTGGCCCGCGGTGAGTAAATCAAGACCTCCAGTCCAAACGCTTTCGCTTTCGGTACAATTGCCTTTCCAATTTTACCGAATCCGACAATGCCTAGCTTTTGCCCACGGATGCGGCGCATGGCGGGGCCCACGTCTCGCGTCCAGTCGCCATTTTTAATCGTGCGATCGAACAGGTTAATTTTCCGAGCACACGAGAGCAGCAGCGCCATCGTGTGATCCGAGACCTCATCAATACAGTAAGCCGGAACATTCGTTACAACCATTCCAAGAGCGGTTGCTGTCTCAACATCAATATTATCTAGCCCGATGCCACACCGCCCAATAACTTTACATTTTTTGGCGGCTTCGACGACTGCGGTAGTCACATGGAGCCAGCAGGTCAGGATACCGTCGACCTGAGGTGCCAATTCGATAAATTCTTCCTCCGTCCCACTCTCCGCAACGATTAGTTCCGCACCAACCTCCCCTAAGACCCCTCGCTCCGGTTCAACGGAGGGCCACGCATAGTCTGTCATCATTACTTTATATTTATAAGACATAATGGCGTATCCTTTCTGACATATAATTTTCTCTTTGTTTGAAACAGATACTTCGCAAAATTAGATTATACCATAACACACAAGAACGATAAAGAAAACAATCGTGAGGATACATTTTCTATTCACTTGAAAAGGTTCCGGTTTTGTGGTATTATGCTGAAAATTGCCAATATCAATCAATAATTTATCTCGGAGGTTTATCATGGGAAACTCAGTGGTTCTACCTGACGATTTCGGAGATTACCTCACCATCCAAAACGCACCACAACGATTTACAGAAGCATCAGAGGTCGCCCAAAAAGTCACCGCAGCAGGCGTTCAATTGCATCCTAACCTAGATCACGCCGCAATCTTTTGTGACCCACCATATATTGTCGCGGGTCCGTTAAAACAAATCGGGTATGTCTCCGGGTGGGATGCCCGGTGTTACCCCTCACCGGTGGATGAGTGTGACTACATCAACGTTTCGGCAAGGTTACCAGAGGACAGCGCAGAGCGAGGCAACGGTTGGTTCGATTATGTCGCAGTCGTCCATCCCGTTGACAATCAAGCCTTGGATCACATGCTAAGTCAGGGGTACGGCAATCCGTTCATCCATCATTTGACATGGGGGATTGTTCCGCCGGAACGTGCGAATGAAAACGACTTCGATTACGCGGGCGAAGTTGTGCGTTTTATGGTCAACACCCGAACAGTCATTGCAAACGCGATAGGCGACGAGCCGGGAACGCTAATCATTGCGTTGCCGCAGGAAGTGATAGATCACCCCGATTTTGCCGATGCACTCCCAACATGGGTTGATGGATTAGACGCGGATCAGTATCAAGTCGAATCGATGCAGGGCGGCGGATTCTTAATTCAGTTTTTCGTGTTGACCGGTGGAAGGATTGAAGTCGCACTCCGATCTGGGACAACACAGACGTTTAACCCCAAAAGCGTCGACAAAATCTCCAAAGATGAAATCAGCGCGATCCAAGATGATGAATAAACGATAGAGGAAAAAGGTTCAAATAAAAAGAGAGGGCAAGTCCCGATTCATCGAGGATTTCGCTACGCGGAACATGAAGATAAACCGAGTTTTTTCTTCAAAACTCGGTTTCTGTTGCACCATTTCTTTACATGAGCCAAGGAAAAATTATATGAGTAAACCGATTCGAGTCACTGTGTGGAACGAATATCGCCACGAAAAAACCAACCCACAAATCGGAGAGATTTACCCCGATGGCATGCACAACGCAATCGGAAACTACTTAAAAGAGCAGTCGGGGTTTGAGGTGCGTACCGCGACGTTAGATGAGCCGGAACATGGTCTGACAGAAGCGGTTCTGGCCGAAACAGATGTCCTGATTTGGTGGGGACACGGGGCGCATGGCGAGGTAACGGACGAAGTTGTCGACAGAATGCAGGTCCGTATTCTTGACGGCATGGGTTTAATCTGTCTGCACTCCTCGCACTACTCCAAAATCTTTACCAAATTGATGGGGACATCGTGCAGCCTCAAATGGCGTGAAGCCGGTGAGAAAGAGAGGCTCTGGGTCATAGAACATGGGCACCCAATTGTCGAAGGCATTGGCGAGTATTTTGAGATTGAGCACGCCGAAATGTACGGCGAGCCTTTCGACATTCCTGAACCAGACACCCTGATCTTCATCAGTTGGTTCCCGGGCGGTGAGGTGTTCCGAAGTGGTTGTTGCTACTACCGTGGCAAGGGCAAGATATTCTATTTCCGTCCTGGGCACGAAACCTACCCAATCTATCACAACCCGGACGTTCTGCGCGTTATCGCTAATGCAGCGAGATGGGCAGCACCGCTTGATGGACCCCAACCTATCTTTGGTAACGCACAACCGATAGAAAGTTTGGAGTAAATTACGACGGCTGCGGGGTGTTGATGGCTGCCCCCTCCTGTAAGATTTGTACATCATAAATTTCCTCAACACCTGTCTCATACCTGAGGTGTTCTACAACACGTCCTTCGGATAGAGACACCGCCACAATGCCGCTGAACAGTGCTTGATCGGAGATTGGCAGCGCTGCGAAGGTGGGACTCGATTTTCGCAGCTTTGACAACCCCACAAACAGATAATCACCACAGCGCGCCATCCCACGCACGAAGCCGGGCAGCTGTACAACGACCTCGTACCCACCCGTTTCTGGCTCGGCGCGCACCAACTCACCAGTCCCGGAGAGCAGCAAATAGAGTTTTCCATCATACACCCGTGGAGAGTGCGGCATCGGTAACCCCTCCAACACAATCTCGCCGCTGGAGACATCCATCAAAATCCCGCCCGATATTCGGTTCTCGCGCCAACCTTCAAAGGTATCCACCTTCCCAAACGCCGTCACGTACTCAGGTTGGCCGTCCACCATCGCTACGCTGTTCAGATGGCAGCGATCCTCCGGGACTACATCGCTTACGAAGGGAGGACGCCACTGCGACTCGAAACCCACGCTTTCATCTACCAAAGCCATGGATGATAGGCGGGTGTTGATTGCCCACAACCCATCCTTCCCCCAAGCGAGGTCATGAGTATCAATCTCTCCGCTAAAGTAAGTTTTCTCCTGAACATACGTGTCTTTTGCCGCGTCTCCCATTTGGTAGGCGCTGTTTCCAACTGCGCCGGTCACCGAGTCGACACGCTGGAACTCAGGGGCTCCCGTTTGGTAGGCGCTGTTTCCAACTGCGCCGGTCACCGAGTCGACATAGTGAGACTCAGGAGGTCCCTCGACTGAAGTATTGGTAAGCACCACTATCTCCTCCCGTGTAGCCACTGCAATCCGCTGATCGGAAACCGCCAACCCCATCGGTCTAGGAAAATCCAAGGTGCGCTGTTCTATCTGTTCTGGACTTATAGCGCGGATAAAAATAACTTTTCCTGCTTGATAGGTGCTTAACACTAAGGTGCACCCCAACTGCCAGAGCAGCTTGGGTAGCGTTGGAGAGTGCCTGTAATGAAATAGGGCCAATGAGGTATTCATGAAATTTCACAGCTGTTGTTTGATACTGTTAAGGGATTTTCTCAGTGCGTTTTCTGCATCAAGAAATTGTCGCATTCTCAACAAGGATAGGGGTTTGGGCAGGTGTCAGGTACACGCTAGCTTCATGAAGATTTACACTTTGGAGAGTTAGCGTGGATAGTTGGTAAATCCTCAGCGACTCGCCTTCACCGACCTCTACCAAAGCTTCTATATTAATCCCGGAGTCTACTGCGGACGCTTCGTGCACTACCAGTGTATAGGTTGAAGCATCGGTCGACAGCTGGATAGTCTTCCAACCGTTTAGCTTCTTCAGGCGGATCGGATCCGCTGAAACCTTCGGTAATTGGCTATACATAACTGTATTAAGAGCTTGCAGGGCACGACTTGTAGGCCGCGGATTGCAAAGGGTATCAAGAAGTCCATGCGTTACATCCATCGTCCGGTCGAGGTCACTAAATGGTTCAAAATAGATGCGACTCCCCGGTAAAATTGCCATCGACAACAATCCTTCGGCCGCCCGGTTTGCATTGGTCTGGTCATTCGTCGCAGAAAATTCAAGGCTGAAATCTACATTGGAAATATGGCTGAACGGTGTAATCTTCGCAATTTCCCCGATTTGATCGCACAACGATTCATCATTATTAACCTTACAAATCACTCTATCAATTGCTATTCCATTTTCTGCCAAGAATTGGGCAAGAGCTGGGATTTCCTGCGGAGTGTATCCAAGACGAAAGCGAGGAAACTGTTTTCCTGAGGTGGGTTCTCTACAGATAATCGGTGACAATGTAACGGACACCCCAAAATCTTCCTGAAGTGCTTTGATGACCTCAATACATTTCTCTGACGGATAAAGCGTTTCGACTATCTGGATTTCCAATCCATCAATGCTTGGAGGCGCTTGGTGCACTGCCTCCAAGATATCCAACTCTTCGGAGAAAATAACCACGGCATCCAGCTTCACCCCTTCTTTGCGTAAAATCCCTAAACGCTCACGCTGAAAAGTATCATGAAAATCTGTAAGTGGTGCACGAACATATCCAACTCCCATCTCCATGCAGGTCAGTAGAGGGTAGTCATTTCTTACCTTTTCTCGTATCGCAGCGGGCCAAGCGCGTGGAATTTCGGCAACCGTCGCTAGCGGCTGACTTAGTGTTAGGCCTAGTGGCGATTGGGGTAGTGTTCCACTCACCCGTGTGAGAAGTTGTTCCTCCCTATTCGGTAAAAGTTTTTCAGCTCCGGCGGTACGGATAAAGTGAATGTCAGTTTTGTCCGCTCTGACCCGCATTAAATAAAATCCGAATTTCGCGGCGTCATCACGACCGCGTTCGGGGGGCGCGGGACCAGCAAATAGGCAGGAAAATCCAGGACGGGTAAAGACCGGAGAGGCTAAAACCGCATATCGCGTCTCAGCCAAATGGTCAAAGAACGCAAAATGAACATGCCCGGCGAGAAGCATCTCAACCTTGTAAACTCGCACTAAATCAAGCAACCAAGTCCTTGCAGGATTTGCTATATTGTCGTAATGCCCCATTGACGACTCGGCTTCATCGAACAGATAGGGTGGCATGTGCAGAAGGAGGAAAAGGCGTTTCTTTGCATGTTCAGCCAAATCTCTTTCCACCCATGCCTCCTGTTCAGCCGCATCAGGAAGGGTGCCATTCATAATCTGCGAATTAAGAACCACAAAATGGCAATCTCCCTGATCGAAGCTATACCACGAGTTTCCAAACTGGCAATGATACCAATCGAGCACCCCTCGACTGACGTGGGACGCCGGCGCGGTGGGATCCGGCTTATCACCGACGTCATGATTTCCGGCAACATAGTAAGGTTCAACGCCGCACGTTCGCATCTGCTCAAGCGATTCATCCATCGATGTGTAAAACCGCTCCGAATTGTCAGGATACTCCTGAACCATATCCCCGTTGTGCAGGACGAATGCCGGAGCGAGCGCAGCCGCCATACGCAAGGCGATTTCGCGTCGGACGGATTGCTTCCGACGGTTCTCAAATTCCAGAGATGCTCCACCCGGATCGAGCATGTAGTGCGAATCGGATATGATAACAAATTCAAAGAGTGCCTTTGGCAAAAAGGATTTATTAAACATCTCTTACAGCCAAGATTCAGAGGATTGAAGGAATACCGTGATGTTGTTCAAAAGCGCCGCACCACTTCCAATCCCCAGAATCGAGGTTCATTGACGTAGCTGGTCAGGTTGTTGAAATCGATGCCGCCGGTAGGAGACGTATCGTTAAGGATGTTGCGCCCTATAACTGCTATCTCTATGTTACCGTATGGCAACAAGCAGGCGAGCCGGAGCCCTCCCTCCAAAAGCGAATCATCGGCATACTCCACCGATTCGTAGAGAAAGAATCGCACGGTGCTGCGGTAAGCCCAATCTGTGGAGGCGATGAGACGCACACCCGCCGGGAGATCAAGTGCGTAACGCAGCGTCACATCTGAAATCCACCCCGGAGCCTGCGGCAGACTGTTGCCGTCGATGGAGAAAGTCCCTTCAGCAGAAGCGGGGGGATCCAGCATCGTGCACGGTGCACCACAACCCTGTATCGCCAAGTTTGGATCGTCAATGCGTGTTTGGTTGTAGCTGAATCCTGCTGTCATCTCCAGTGCTGTAATTGGTGCGAGAACCAATTCTGCTTCAACGCCGCGGCCGATGGTGCGCTCTGCATTCACCAACCGGTTAAAATTGGTTGCTCCACCCACCGCAGTGAGCTGCTGATCTTGCATAAAGTACTGGAACGCAGCCATATTTAGGTGTAACCGTTGTCCCCACAACCGTAATTTCGTGCCGCCCTCAACAGACAGAATGGTCTCCGTATCCGCCACCGTAACCTCATTACCAAATAGAAGACGGCCTTGAATACTAGGAGCGCGAAATCCGCGCGCTGCACGTAGATAGGTTTGCGCGTTAGGCGTTACCCGATAGCGCAGACTGAGATCGCCACTCCACACGGTGTCCTGAGGATTCAGAGAGATTGGACCGAGTGGGCCTGCCTCCGTAACAGCAGGGGCTTGGATCCGCCACGCTGTGTAGTCTTTCTGGTCATCGGACAAGCGTAAACCAGCCCCCAGCTCCAGATGCTCGATTAATCGGAGGGTCATCGCCGTAAAAGCTGCCCGTGCAGTCGCTGTCTGCTCTTGGCGTACCAACCCATCTTGAATTCCGCCAGCCAAGGTATCGTAGTTAAAATCCTCCATCTCTACAAATTCACGAAAATAATACACCCCAAACTGATAGGCGAAACGGTACCGTCCCGTGCTCATTAGACGGAGCTCTTGACTAAACTGGCGAAGTGCAGGAATGCCGGACGCGGTTTCTGACGGAAAGGGGATTTCGCCGGGCCCACTCTGCGGCGTAAAAACCGCGCCGTATCCGCCATCAATATCCCCGCGAGAAAAGGTAGTGAGCCGCTCCAGGCCTGTCAGTGAAACTAGTTGGAAGTCCCCTATATCGTAGCGTATCTCTGCTGCTAAGCCTTGCGTACTCAAGGTCTGCTCATTGCGTCCATCGTGGGCGATACGGGCTCGGTCAAAACTCGCTACTAGGTCCCCCTGCCCCTTTGATAGGGTGTTGGCGCGAAACAGACGTGCAGTGCCATCGAGTTCGCGCGCGTGGAGTTTGACCCATGTCTCAAGTGCCGAGGTAGGCGTCCACAAAAACTGTAAACGTCCAGCTATGTCCCGATGTCCACCGAGGACATCTTCTCCGTCCGTATATTCGTTATCTATCCAGTCACCCCGCTGTTGAGCAAGCACTGAGAATCTGGCGGAGAGCTCAGACGGAATAAGTCCGCCAGACAATGCCCCCTCAAAATTACTACTGTTGAACCGGCCGTAACTCAATCGTCCGTACCCCTCCAATGTTTCCGTGGGACGCGCCGACTCAAATTTGACAATCCCCGCGGGGGTATTACGACCAAACAGCGTACCTTGTGGACCCCGCAGCACCTCAATCCGATCTAAGTCAAAAGCGGGAAACCCTTTCAACAGAGCATTTTCGAGGACTACCCCGTCGTAGAGGACGGAAACCGGCTGTGAAGCGTTGAGATCAAAGTCCGTATTGCCCAGACCACGGATATAAAAACGTGGAAAGACACGCCCAAACGACGACTCCATCTGCAAACTAGGCGTACGATTCGACAAGAAACGGACATCCATCCCAGAGGAGCGCAAGGCATCAGATTTTTCGCCCTGCAACGTCGAAATAGATAGCGGTACATCAAAAGATCGCTGCTCGCGCTTTTGGGCAGTAACCACGACCTCTTCGAGCATCATAACCTCTTCGACTTTCTCATCGGCAACAACTGTGAAGGATATAAGCAGCATCGTTGAGAAAGCCAAAGCACGCAACTGCACCCCAAAACGCATATTCCTCCTCCTAAAAAGAACGCGGAATTTTGTCCTACATCTGCCAGCCCTGGCGCCACTCAGACTCATGCCCGACCCCTTCTCGCGCCACCACAACATCAAGCAAATACGGTCGATTTTCTTTAAGGATACAATCAATCCCCCGCTTGAGTGCTGCCTCCAACTCTGACGGATCAGTGACACGCTCGCCATCCACACCTTGAGACCGAGCAAGTCCAGCATAATCAATCGACGGTCCACCAAGGAAGAGTCCGGGATACTTGCCCTCCTGCACCATCTGACTGTCCGGCATTTCCCGCGCCCAGTTTACACGCACGACCTGATAGCTTTCGTTGTTAGAAACAACCGTCAAGACAGGGGTTTTATACCGAGCCATAGACCAGAACCCTGCTGCACTATAGGTAAGCGAACCATCACCGATACTAAGAATGACGGGCCTTTCCTCTCCAATTCCAATCTTCGCACCAATTGCGCCGCCAACCGCCCATCCGAGCGAGCCCCCGCCTCCGCCGAACCGCCACATCTGCTGATGTCCAAATGGTAGCAGTGTTGTCCGGGCAGTCGGATTCTCGCCAATAATTATCGAGTCTTTCGGCAGGAGGGTCGCCATCTGCGCCTCTAAGAGACTAGGATGAATCACTTCGTCATCCGCATGCTCTCGCACCACCGCCTCCTCGCGTTCAAGCAGACGTTTTGCGTAGGTTGACACCTTGGCGCGTTGGTTTCGCCACAACTCGATGGTGTTACCCGCATACAGATTGGATATCGTTTCACACAGGACCGGTAGCGTATCCTTTAGGTTGCACTGTGCAGCTAAATCAAGTGGATAGTGTCTGCCCATCAGTGTGGGGTTGGGACCAATCTGCATCACAGTCGGTTCTTCCACACCTCCGTGCAACCCTCGACAACCCACCATAAAAAGGAGATCCGGTTGTAGGCCCGTTACTTCAGAAAACTCCTTTGCTACCGGGTACCCACCACAATATAGTGGGTGGTGGGTTGGAAAATTGGCACTGGTTTGCCGACTGCTGAAAACCGGCGCACCAAGCAATTCTGCTAACTGCACAGCTTCAGCTTGCGCGTTTTGGTTCCACACATCATCACCAAACATCAGCCCCGGACAGCTGCACTCAGCCAGTTTTCGGGCAATCGCTTCAATTGTTTGAGGTCGTGCTGCGCCCGGACCTTCGATCTGATAGCCTGCGCCTTCTCCAATCTCCACCTCAAGGCCCTCCTGCTGGAACAGATTCGCGTTCACCGAGATAAAAACGGGGCCCGTTGGTGGGTTCGTCGCTTCCCGCATCGCCCTCGCTGTTGCGACCGTAAGCGCCTCCGGTTGATAGCTAACTTGATAAGCGCACCGCGCTTCTTTGGTCACGCCACGCATCAGTTCTGCCTGACTCAGGCCGGGGAAAGGTGTTAAGCCTCGGAAATCCTGGACCTCCATTGTCCAATCTCCCGCGATGACAACCACCGCCGAACCGGCCATCTGCGCGTTGTAGAGTTGCCCTGCCATCTGAAGCGAGCCACCGGTCACGTGGGCAATAGCCACTCCTACCTTGCCGCTGGTGCGGGAGTATCCATCCGCCATGGCGGAGACTAATCCCTCATGCTTTGCCATAGCAATTCTCAAGTCCCCGTCCTCCGCAACCGCTGCAAATAGTCCTGTTTCTGCCGAGCCGGGATTGGTAAAGAGATATTCGACCCCGCATTCCTTGAGCATCTTGACTAGAATCATCCCGCCTGTACCGCTAATCTTTTGTCGCATTGAACCCTCCGATGTGTCTGAAAATGAATCTACAGTTCGGTTCTGCTTTTGGGTATCATAGCAGAGCTCTGCCAATTCCGCAACGAAAAATTTACCCGTTCCATAGAGAGTTTTCCAGCGCAAACAACACCTAACAAATTTTAATCCCTTTTCGCTGCAACAATCGGTTATAATGAAAAGACTCAATTCACCCAACTCTTTTTTAATTGGGTGAAATTTTTCAGTTGGAAGAAAGGCATCAGATATGAAACTGATTCTTAGCAGAAAGGGATTTGATTCGCAATCGGGTGGTTGTCCCAGCCCCATTTTCCCTAACGATACACTGTACTCTCTACCGATACCTTATGACCCGTCAGAAATCACCTACACTGACCTATGGCATCACAACACAAATATCGGGGAGGTAGTCGAGGACCTTACCAGAAAATGTGTTAAGCGAGATCGTGATGCCCACTTAGACCCAGACATTAACTATGCTGCCTACCCGCGCCCGGAAGGTTGGTGCCCCCTATTTGGCCAGTCGGGCGCAGCCCAAGGTCATCTAGACAACCAAAACGTACGCATCGGTGATCTGTTCCTGTTTTTCGGCCTCTTCCGAAAGGTTGAGAAGATTAATGGCAGGTGGGGTTTTGTCAAAGACGCGCCTCAACAACATATCCTCTGGGGTTGGCTTCAGATTAAAAAAATACGCAAGGTCGATGAAATACCAAAGGACAAACTCCCATGGGCGCGCTACCATCCGCACCTACATCCCTCGCGGGATAAAGATCGAACTAACACCCTCTATATTGCGTCTGAGAAGTTGGACTTGGGCGATGGACCGATAGCGCCGGGGGCAGGGTGTTTCCTTAAACCTTACGAACCATTGGTTTTGACAAACCCAGATGGATCAAGGGTAACAGATTGGCGATTACCTCGGTGTTTCTATCCTGACAACGGCAAGTCCCCGCTGACCTACCATCCCCAACTCGACCGTTGGCGGCCCGATGAGCGATACACCTACCTACGGAGTGCTAGTCGGGGACAGGAATTTGTCTTAGATCTCGACCAATACCCCGGTGTAACAAATTGGCTTACACAGTCTATCTTTACTCATAACTAGTACATTGTCAGATAAATGCTAATGGTCCTGCTCGTAGTGGATTGATCAATCCACTACACAGATACCTAGCACATGGCGCGATAGTCCGGGGATTTATGGCTTGGATATGTCTATCCAAGCCGAGCAGGGCGTGGCCTATTACGATTTACTTGACAGAGCACTAGGGTGATTTCGTTTTCGGCTTGCTCCCTATCTAAGTAGAAAATTGAGATCGGGCGGTCGGGATTCGGGGAGCCCTCCTACAGGAAAACTAAATTTCCTTAACCTAATTTGGAGCGGTCACTGGACCTTTCACGGTGAAAATGGAGACATCCGACGGGATGCGGGACATCTCCAACTTTTCCGTAAGGAGGAATGTATTGAGAACCACCAATTCCAGGACCTTCACCCGGGACTCATTGAGGACGACCGCCTTCAGTTCGATGCATTTGCAGATGCCATCTCTACCGGCAAAGATCGAGAGTAGTTACAGGAAACCACGTTGGGTACGTGGATATTGATGGAAGCGTGTAACAGGTCAGCGCGGACGGGCGCGCGTGTTGATGTCCAACGCTTACGTACGGAGTTGATGGACGTTTAGGGGGATTCAGGTAGAAATAGGTCAGACAAGATTACCTACCCACCGGGACGGGGCGTCTGGAATATACCTACTGCCGTATTATTATTCAAAATTTATATTCTATTTGACAAAAACCATATTGTCACATACAATAAATAGACACTTGATTATAATCCGAAGGGAGGTGTAACTCAAATGCGCGTACTAAAACTGACACTAATTTGCTGCATCGCGATGCTGCTTGCGATTGGTTGTGCTTCAGAGAAGAAGATGGAGCAAGCGGCTGAGACAGCACAATCTGCAGCGACGGAAACCGATACCACTGCAAGCACGGATATGTCCGAAGCAGCGCCGGCGACATACGAACAGATTACGTTAAACGTTGATGGGATGACGTGAGGCGGTTGTGTATCCCAAGTGCGGTCCGCACTTACAAAGGTTCCTGGCGTGATTAGTGCCGATGTTACTCAAGCAGATGGTCAAGCCATCGTTAAGATGGAAAAAGGCAAAGCCACCGCTATGCAATTGGCAGACGCTGTCGAAAAAGCAGGTTTCAGCGCAAAAGCAGCAACGAATTAGTCAATTCCTACGATTAAAGCAGAGCGGAAGGTATCGAACCAATAATCGATACCCTCCACTCTGCCACTCCTTTAAATCCGTCATCGAATCACTGCATTTCCCCCATTTGCTGTAAACCAACAAGCATCGTGATGATTTCTTTGAAATCGCCCAGGGAAATAAATAGCTCCCCTGCAACACCGTTATCCCGATTGCGACCAGCGATACCGATGCTATAGGTTTCAGGAATGTTTACCAAAAACATCTGAATCATACCGATGTTTGGATCGGCTTGGGCAAACGCCTGTACAAAACTCTTGACCGCTGTAATAGGTGAAAGCGCAAAGAACAGATTATTTTTTAGGGAAAATGCCCCAGCCAGTTTGGCGTAACCTTCCCCTTGATCAAAACCTGTTCCCATACCCGCTATTCGATCTATAGCATCTTTAACCGGCTGGGCATTAGCTGCCATTCCGTGGATCAATTTATCGCCGCTGATGGCATAGTAGAGATTCCACTGTTGCGGCGCGAGGCTGTCCATTTCGGCGGGTAGCTCAGCAAAGAGAGCAGTGATATTTGGCAGCGTGTAATTTTTAATCTCTACGCCATTGTGTATCTCCGGGGGACCCGGTGAAACATCCGCGTACATCTCAGCAAGTCCTTGATTCGCTCCCATCGCTCCGGCGAGCTTCATTGAACTCTCGAATTGAGCAATGAGATCTTTCTCCATATACGCTTTGACCTGTTCCTCGTTCGTCACAGTGTAGAGGTATAAAATGTCCGGCATTATGCTTCCGCTAAAGTTGACAGAAAAAGCGAACTCATCTCCCAAGCCTGCGTAAAAACTTGTCATGGCTTCGGTAAGCGCCTTATATGCTTTTTCAATCTCCTCCGTATCTGCGTTCGGATTCGAGGGGATAAATAACTTCATCATTGTTTGGGAAAGATTAATCAACGTTTCCTTCTGAAATTGCATTTCACCATTGAGAAATGCGGTTTGAGGCAAGTATTTGAGGGAGGTCAGCTCGGTCGGCATTTCGGCAATATACGTTTGGATGTCGCTATCTTGCTTGAATTTGAGGAACGGGGATATCTGTAGGTCGCTGCCGTTGAGTTGCACGGTAAGGCTTAAGGTTTTCGCCTGATCCAGCAACCATATACCACTGTCAATTAGACTTTGAGCATAGCCTAAACCGGCATTGAGCTCTGGATCTGCCTCTGCATCCGCTTCCATTCCCGCTTTTACCTCTGCTGCTTTCTCGATAAGTGCCGGACGGAGGCCATCCGCAATCGTATCCATGGCAAAGTATGCAATCAAATCATTTGCCCCCGATGTCGTATCGAGTTTGAGCGATTGAAAATCGGTATTGGCAGCAATAGATGGCGTTGTCTTCTTCTGGGTATCAATGGCTTTTTCACAAACTGCCGCTGAACCGGAATAGACCATCACATCGTCCATCAATACAAACGCCCCTTCCTCGCCCGTAGTATAATATGTCACACCGTTATGGGTAATAGAATTGCTACCTTCCGCTTCCATGGCGATGAGCTGTTTAACGCTCTCTGCATCCTTAACATGAACAGCAGCGGAAGGCATCGGTGGATTCACACTAGAGAGAAATATTGCGAAATCCCTCCGCAGATCTAAACCCAACTCCTCTAATTCCGATAGCGTCTCAAAACCCGCACCAAAAGTATCCGCCAACATCTTAGCAAGCAGTTCTTGGGGTGGGTCTGAAGGAATCATTTCTGCGAGAAGTGTGTTAATTTCGTCATTGAACCCAAGTAAGCTCGGAATGTAAATCACTCCAACGGTGTCTTGCGGAATCACATTCAGAATGCTATCGGGAGGGACATCGGGAATCGCCCCCATCTCTTCGCCACTAGCACTCCACACCACAATACCTGTCAGCAAGATTAGGGTTATGACAGTCAAACGACAGAACCTTTTCATAATTTCTTTTCTCCTTTGTAAGGGTAGATTGGTAGCTGCACAGGACGGATTTTAGTATCATGCTATATTACGACACAGCTAAGAAATTGATACGGTAACTTCAATTTATTAATGAAGTGAGAAATATCTGTGCCTAAACACTTGCCTCCCTGGATACTCCCAACCTTAACATAATCTTGGAAGGTGACAACCGGGGCATGATGTGCCTCCTTGAGATACACGGTTACACCATTAACCATTACCTGAGATGACGCCTACCATCTTAACTGATGGCATTTGAACCGATCCAGATTAAGTATTCTGTTTTGTCGCTTCAATCTTTTCTGCTAGCTGCTCAATCGCCGCGTTAGAAGTCAAAATACCGATTTCGACCTCATAATGTCTGCGGCCACCCGGTTCGATAAATTCAAGTGTCCCTCGCTCTCTCTCCTTTGATCTACCTTCCACCCCACAGTTCGATGGCGCTAAGCCAATAACATAGAGCCCTTCACCATTCATCTTCGATTGAACGAATCTGGGAAGCTGTGTTTTGTGATATCTTACGTACAATCCAAGTCCTTGTCCACTGTTGAACGAACGGTTTGCCAAAGCGACATAGATATGGTTGTCATCATCCGCCTCCATCTCATGGTAATAAACTTCTTCCTGAAAATCTGCGGTAGGGGCTTCAACGCGTGCATGGTCACGCAATTTTTCCTCCGAACGATCGTCCATTGGATCTACCTGGATTGAGGGAGCAATTAGCTCGGAACCTTCAGAAACGATCGGAAATCCGGGGTTGATATGGAATAGGTACATGTGGGGCGTATCCTGATAGCCAAGGTTCTCAACAATATCTTCGATATGGAGCTTTGTAGCGCCAAGTTCTGTCCAGATACGACGGGTACGACATAGGTTTTCGCCTGCAACTGTTGTTTCGATGACCTTTGATTGAGCCCACATAATATATCGATCCCCCTCCCAGCGGGTGTCGATCCATACATTCTGAGCAGGTATGTAAGAGACACGACCATGCAAACCAAGACGTTCTTCTCCATCATTATCTGGGCGCCCCAGATATGTCATTCCACAGGTGGTTAGCAACCCGCCGAAGAATCCACGTAGCCAGCCGTCCCCCTCTGGCTCATAATAGGTCGGCGCAACATCACCGGTGCTTGATCGCCAACATAGTGGGATACCGTTGTATTCTGCATAAGAAATGTCCATTCCACGGTCTGGCAGGACGGAAAAACTTAACCCTGACCCGGTCCGAAAATCAACCCCAGTAACTCCCTTTTCAGGGCCGCTCGCTAATTCATATCTCTTTACGCCGGCAATCTGCGAGATGTCTCCGACATGGCGTAGTAGCTGTAAACGATGATAGGCGTCCCCGTATAAATTGATCACACTCATTCCTCCTTTCATATTTTCATTTTCTGGGCTCTATTGACATTTAGGTGTTGAGATATAAGATTTCAACTTTACTCATGCCGCAAAGCTTCAGTTGGCATCAGGCGCGCTGCCTTATAGGCGGGAAGAATACCGAATATCATACCGATAAGGGCTGAAGAGCCAAATGCAATAGCTGCCGCCCATAGGGATACAACTGCAGGCCATTCGGTTTCTTTAATGAGAAACGTTGTGACCCCCCACGCGGCTGCAAAAGTGATGAACCCACTGATGAGAATCCCAATCAGTCCTCCGGAGACGCTCAAGACAACCGATTCGACTAAAAACTGTTGCAGAATATCACGGTGGCGTGCACCAACAGCTTTGCGCAGTCCGATTTCTCGCGTACGTTCCGTAACCGAAACCAGCATGATATTCATGATACCGATGCCACCGACCAATAACGAGATACTCGCAACACCACCGAGCAAAATCTTGAGGACTTGGCTAACTTGTCCGACCTGCTCCAGTACCGCCTTTGCAGTGTAAAATTCAAAATGCTCTTCAGACCCGTGTCGCCGACGCATAGTGATCATGACTTCTGCCAGTGCCTGATCTACTTTTTCAAAACTCTCAGCTTTCATCCACAATTCAAACCCGCGCTTCTGATCGCCAATAAAACGGGTCCACATCGTCGTAAACGGGATAATCAACTTTTTATCCCAACCCTCTGTGGCCATTCTGTCACCTTTCTCCTCCATGACTCCAACCACAGTAAATCGTTGCCTGCCAATCTTTAACTCTTGACCGATTGGATCGGTGTTGCGGAATAAATCTCTTTGGACTTCGGACCCGATCACGCACACCGACTGATTTAGATCTAAATCCTCCTGCTGGATAAAACGTCCAGATTGGACATACCAATTGTGCACCTCTTGATAAAGCGGCGTGACCCCTTCAAACCGGAAGTGTTTTGTCACCCCTTTGTAAGATATGGGTCGCGCCATTGTATCAATCTCGCCCGTGATAGTTTTTATAGACGGACAAGCCGCCATAATGGCATCGATATCTTCATATTCGAGATACACTGGGGCTTTATTCTGCTCCCAAGTACCGTCCTCCCTTTGGATCCAGCGCGGACGGAAACAGATAATCAGGTCGGATCCACCCATTCGTTCAAATTCTGCTAGGACTAAAAACTTCGCGCCATCGCCAATTGAGACCATGCCAACAACCGCAGAAATACCGATGATTATACCAAGCATTGTCAGTAGAGATCTGAGCTTATTCCGTCTCAGGGCAGCCAATCCAATGAGCAAGCTTTGTATGATTTGCATTCAATTCTCCTCAATCTTTTATGTTTACTCCTGTGTATACAGTGAGACGGAATTCAGGCGTTAAAGATTAATACCTACGATAAGTGAAACATCCACACAACTGATTTATGGGGTCATTAAAGACGCGTTCATTAGTACATCAATTGAAAAAGTAGTTTCTCACAATGTGCCCTAACAAATTATAACACGATTTACAGCAGACTGAAACAAGATTCTAAATTGACAGTGTATCGAATTTCTGATAAAATGCCCGGAGGTGTCAAATAACATGGAACCTTGAGGAGGCAGCATGAAAATTACCGGCGCACACCATACTAGTTATACCGTTTCTAATCTCGAACGCTCGCTTGAGTTCTATGTTGGGCTGCTCGGCTGTGAGGTGATTTGGCAGCGCGAGAACCGTGACCAATATTTCCGTGATATTGTAGGCTATCCCGACAGCGTCGCGAAAATGGCAATGTTGAGTATTCCCGGCTCCACGCACGCCATCGAGCTAATTGAGTACGTCGTCCCACGTGGTGTCTCCGCTGACGTTCGCACCAAAAACGTGGGAAGTTCACACATTGCTTTTCTGATTGACGACTTGCGTACAGCGTATGCAGAATTACGCGCTGCGGGTGTCAAGTTCCGCTCTCCGCCCGTCGCGATTACGGCAGGTGCGAATAAAGGCGCTTGGGCAATTTACATGACAGATCCGGATGGCATCACGATGGAATTTTTCCAACCACCAAAAATAGAAGCGAAGTCATAATAAAATTCAGGAGCAAATAAGGGGGGAGTATGGACAAGCAAGCATTACAAAATTCGCTGGACGGCTTAATCACGGAATATGTGACTAACAATCCACGCTCAGGGAAGATGTTTGAGCGCGCAAAAGAATCGTTGCCGGGGGGCAACACCCGCACCGGCGCGTATATGCATCCGTTTCCGGTGTATATAGAACGCGGAGAAGGTGTTTACTTTTACGATTTAGATGGCCATCGTTTGTTAGACTTCGTCAACAACAACACCGCTCTGATTCTGGGACACGCTCACCCCGCAATTGTCGAAGCGCTTCAGGATCGCGTGGCTAAAGGGACAGCGTTTTCCCGACCAACAGCCCTTGAAATCGAAATGGCAGAGCTGCTGCGGGAACGGGTGCCATCCTTGGAACGGATTCGATTCTGTAGCTCTGGAACTGAAGCGGTGCTAAACGCATTGAGAGTCGCTAGGGCTTTCACTGGGAAACGTAAAATTGCCAGATTTGAAGGGGCATATCACGGTGTGGGTGAATACGCGCTCGTTAGCTATGTTCCCCCGCTGGGACAAGATTTAGGCCCCGCCGATCGCCCTCGATCAGTTCCTTCGACAGCGGGGCTTTCGCCAGCAGTCCTCGAAGAGGTACTGGTGCTTCCGTTCAACGACGCAGAGGCCTGCACAGAAATCATTAACGAAAATGCTGATGATATAGCAGCCGTAATCGTGGATCCGCTTGCAACGGGTGCAGGTACGTGCATCCCGGAAGATGGTTTCCTGACCCGTCTGAAAGAACTTACAACGCAGATAGGTGCGCTGCTGGTTTTTGATGAGATTATCAGCTTCAGGGCTTCCCCCGGTGGCGCACAGGAACTTTACGGCGTGAAGCCCGACTTGACATGCATGGCAAAAGTCATCGCTGGCGGGACACCGGGAGCTGCATTTGGTGGTCGCGCTGATGTGATGAAATTGTACGATCCGACTTCCGGGGCAAAGATTCCTCAGTCGGGAACTTATAATGCAAATCCCATCGCTATGGTTGCCGGACTCGTTACGCTCCAGACGATGACGCCGAAGGCGTACGAAAAAATTAGGGCACTAACACAACAGTTGGGAACTGAATTGGAAGCGGTGTTCACCGAAGTCAACGTCGAAGCACAAGTCACTACCGTCGGTTCGCTTTTCCGCGTTCACTTCTTATCGCGTCCTCCACGAAACTATCGAGAAGCCGCTCAAGACGACAAGCTATTGCAGGATTATCTCTTCTTCTGGCTCCTGAACCACGGAATCCATTGGTCAGGCGGCGGAAATGTGTCGCTCCCAATGACAGAGGCGCATATCGACAGATTGACCGCCGAAGTTCGGAATGCTTTCCAACAGTTCTAAGCGATGACAGTAAAAGGTTAGGGTAATCTTTACTTGTTAAGTGACCAAGCTTGCGCGCATGGGATAAATCAGGGAAAGTTGACAGAGTAAAATCCAGTTTGCTTTCAATAATAGCTATTGCTGGTGGGAATAGAAGCAGCCACGGTCGCTTTTACAGATGGCTGGCAGAGCTTGGCATTTCCGCCTGAAGTTAGAGACACTTTACCCCTTTGAAGCGGTATAACCACCAAAGTTATCTTAAGCCAGCATCTGATAATCAACTCATATTTCACGCGACATATTTTCGCACAGCAATCGAGGTGTTGTGTCCTCCAAAACCGAAGGCATTGGACAGCGCGACCTGAATACCTGCAGATCGTCCTTGATTGGGCACCCAGTCCAAATCACATTCTGGATCCGGATTCTCGTAGTTGATGGTCGGTGGGATATAGTTGTTTTCTATTGCACACAGGCAGGCAATTAATTCAACTGCTCCAGCTGCACCAAGCAGATGCCCCATCATCGATTTCGTGGCGCTGACAGGAAGGCGATAGGCATGGTCTCCAAAAAGTGTCTTAATAGCAAGTGTTTCTGCTATATCGCCCGCTGGGGTTGAGGTGCCGTGTGCATTGATGTAATCAACGTCCTCCGGGGCGATTTGGGCATCTTTGAGCGCCAATTCCATTGCCTTGGCAGCGCCTTCTCCATTTTCGCTCGGGTGCACCATATCATACGCATCAGCACTCATCCCGTAACCAACAATCTCGCCATAAATGGGGGCATTGCGTTTCAAAGCATGAGAGAGAGATTCCAAAATTATCACCCCGGCCCCCTCTCCCATAACAAATCCGTCGCGCTCCTTATCAAATGGGCGGCTTGCTCTTTGCGGTTCGTCATTGCGCGTAGACATTGCTCGCATAGCACAGAAGCCAGCAAAGCTCAATGGGGTAATTGCGTCTTCTGAGCCACCAGCAAACATTATATCGGCATCGCCACGCTGAATGATTTTGAACGATTCACCAATTGCGTTGTTCGCAGTTGCACAAGCGGTAACCGAAGCAAAATTGGGACCCTTGAGTTTCAAGTGCATCGAAATTTGTCCAGCGGCCATGTTGATAATCTCGTGAGGCACAAAGAAAGGGCTGACCCGCCTTGGCCCTCTTTCGAGCAAGATCCGGTGATTCTCTTCTAGAATGCTGATACCGCCGATTCCGGATCCGACACCGACGCCAACCCGGTAAGGATCTATTGAAGACAAGTCAAGATCTGCATCTTGTTGGGCTTGGATTGCAGATACTAGCGCGTATTGAATGAAGAGTGGCAAACGGGCGACAGCCTTTCGCGGAAGATATGTCTCTGGCGCAAAGCCTTTGATCTCGCCTCCAATTTGCGTACGAAAATCTTGAGGATCAAAATGTGTAACCCGATCTATACCGCTCTTACCTACCGCAACTGATTCCCAAAATTCATCTTTGGTACTGCCTACAGAACAGACAACTCCCATTCCAGTGACAACGACTCGAGAACCCACGAATATACCTCTTTCGCTTTAAAAAATAAGAATAGATTGGTGGAAGGGGAACATGCCCTATTACATAACCGAAGGCACTAGTTTGTAACTATTGATACACTCTTCGGCCAAAGATGGAAAGTGAGACGTGAGGCGTGAAAGCTTCATTTCCACTAACTAGCACCAAAGATCGATAGAACACACTCCCCAGATAATAAGCAGAAACGGTCTGCTGAACCGGTAGCTAGAACGCTCAAATTGAGCGAACACAGTCGTTAGGCATTCTCATCTAGGTAATCGAGCGCTTGTTGCACAGTGCGAATCTTTTCAGCTTCACTATCCGGAATTTCAATATCAAATTCCTCTTCGAGCGCCATGATCAATTCCACTGTATCCAACGAATCAGCGCCTAAATCATCCATAAATGAGGCATCAGGTTTAACCTGTTCTTCGTCAATCTGTAACTGATCTGCAATCATTTTGATAATTCGACCTTGATCTATTGCCATTGATTTATTGACCTCCTTTGTTATTGAAAATTGTATATAGATTCACTTACATAAACATGCCGCCATCAACCTGAACAGCTTGCCCTGTGATATATCGGGCGGCATCTGACGCCAAAAACAGGGCAGTCTCTGCAACATCCGCTGGTGTCCCAAAGCTGCCTGCTGGGATCATTTCTAACATTTTCTGCTGAGCTGCTTCCGATATTTTTTCTGTCATATCGGTGGTAATAAAACCGGGGGTAATCGCATTCACCGTAATGCCACGGCTACCGACCTCTCTTGCAACGGATTTTGTCAAACCAATAATCCCGGCTTTGGAAGCCGCGTAATTTGCTTGCCCGGCATTGCCTGCAACGCCCACAACCGATGAGATGTTAATAATTCGTCCGCCCCTTTGACGCATCATCGGACGAATGACCGCACGCATGCAATACGCCGTTCCTGTGAGATTGGTCTGTAAGACCGTATCCCAGTCATCATCCTTCATTCGCATAAATAGGGCATCACGGGTAATCCCGGCGTTGTTCACAAGGATATCGACGCGGGCAAATTCCGTCAACGTTGAGTCCACAAGCGCTTCTATATCCGCTTTGTTGGAGATATCGGCTTGCACGGATTTCGCATTTCCGCTTTCGTTTGAAAGGGATTCCGCGATAGCAGCGACTGAGTCAGCAGAACGTGAACAGAGCATCACGCCCGCCCCTTCTTGACAGAATTTTCGAGCGATGGCTTCGCCAATTCCGCGCGATGCGCCTGTTACGATTGCCACTTTGTCTTTAAGTATCATTTCTTGCCCTTTTCTATCCAGACCATTGATTGAACAAACCAGCACGCGAATCCCATTTTTTTACGTATGCGTTCTCGGTTTATATAAAAAACGCGAAACGTAAAGACGATTAGTTCAGATGAACTCGTCAATTTGCATGTGAGGAGCTATTCGCTATACTCACTACTTCGTCAAGGCTCTTGATGTCTTCAACATTCAGGCAATTCGCCGCTGGAAGGGTACGACGGACCATCCCGGAAAGCACCGTTCCGGGACCGACCTCCACAAAGTTTGAGACACCTGCAGCACCGATAGTGCGTATTGATTTCTCCCACTGAACGGCGGACGTGACCTGTTCTATTAACAAGTGACGGATTTCCTCCGCAGCGTGTACAAATTCACCTGTTACGTTGGCAACGACTCCAAGAATTGGATCGCTGAATTGGAAGTCATTGATTACCGTTTGCAGTTGCTCTTGTGCGGGTGCCATCAAGGCAGAATGGAACGCTCCACTCACTTCAAGTCGGAGGCAACGCCTAGCACCCGCCGCTTTCGCGCTATCCATCACCTGTTCCACAGCAGCCGTATCGCCAGAAACAGTTAGTTGTCCGGGGCAGTTGTAATTTCCGATTTGAACCACACCGTTATTGGAAGACGATGCAGCTTCGCAGAGATCCTGTAAGCTCGCTTCTTCTAGTCCCAAAATTGCAGCCATCGTACAATCCTGCCGATAGGATGCCTCCGCCATGACTTGCGCCCGATATCCAACCAGCTTCAGCGCATCGGAAAAACTAAGTGCCCCCGCTGCAACAAGGGCAGAATATTCTCCAAGACTATGACCAGCGACAGCCTTCGGTGTAACCCCGTGTTCATTCAAGACTCGCAATGCCGCAACACTGCATGTCAGAATCGCCAGCTGTGTATTCTCTGTCTGTCTCAGCACCTCTGCAGGTCCCTCAAAACAGAGCTGACTCAACTTCCGATTCAGGACCGAGTCCGCTTCATCAAAGGTCGCACTAGCTGTCGTATATCCTTGGCACAGCTCCAGACCCATCCCTACTTTTTGTGCACCTTGACCGGGGAACAGAAACGCGGACGTATTCTCAAATATGTTTAGCGAAGAATCAATCATCTTAAGCATGAAACATAGATTGCTGATAAGTTTAGAGCCGAATCAGGGTGCTTCCCCATGTTAGGCCAGCACCGAATGTAACCAGCAATATCAGGTCGCCCGGTTTCGCTCGTCCGGACCGGAGGGCTTCGTCAAGTGCAACAATTGTGGTAGCAGCAGAAGTGTTTCCGTACTTGTCTACGTTAATATAGACTTTTTCTCGGTCAATCCCGAGACGCTCTCCAACCGCTTCGATAATCCGGATATTTGCCTGATGCGGGATACAAAGATCTACTTCATCAATCGTTATTCCTGCCATGTCCAATGCACGTTGAGCAGCTTCTGGCATAATACGTGTGCCGAGCTTGAAGACCTCTCGTCCACGCATCTTAATCGAATGCAGTCCGTTATCGATGGTGTCACGGCTTGCCGGAAGGCGTGTACCACCGGCCGGCATCCCTAGCAGATCGGTATCGGCATAATCACCATCGGATCCAATATAGGACGCCAAAATGCCTTTGGGGTCATCCGTTCCCTGCACAATTGCAGCACCTGCCGCATCTCCGAACAAAACGCAGGTGTTCCGGTCTTCCCAATCCAGAATTTTATTGAAGACCTCTCCACCAATAACTAGGATGGTCCGATAGCGTCCGGATTGAATCATACCATCTGCCAAGTCAAGCGCATAGATAAAACCAGCACACGCGGCCGAAAGGTCAAAAGCACTGGCATTTTTCGCGCCGATGCCCTTCTGCACATAACACGCTGTTGAAGGAAAAAATGTATCAGGGGTTGCAGTCCCAACGATAATCATTTCAACATCAAGTGGATCAATCTCAGCCGCTTTGATGGCTTGACGAGCAGCTCGAACGCATAAATCCGAGGTTGCCATATCGGGTTCGGCGATACGTCGCTCGACAATACCCGTTCGTTGGCGGATCCATTCATCACTCGTATCAACCCGTTTTTCCAAATCAAAGTTTGTTAAAACCCCTTCCGGTAGGTATGAACCCGTTCCGGTAATTGCTGCATGTCGAGCCATTATGATAGCATCCTTTTTGGTTTGCACCGTTATTCAATCTCTCGATTGAAGCTGGTTATATCATTGGATTAGGCTTCTTCAGCCGTTTTCACCACAACCCGACCGTTATAGTATCCACAGCTTCGGCACACACGATGAGATAAGATTGTTTCAGAGCAGTGAGGACATATTGATACAAATTTTTCTCCAAGTGCATGGTGGCTTCTTCGCATCCGTTTTTTTGATTTTGAAGTTCGACGTTTTGGATGTGCCATAGTTCATCTCCTTATTGCCGTATAGATTGTATATTTTAGAATGAAGAAATTAGCTTTCAAGCGTGCGATCAGAGCGATCTAATAGGTCTGCCAAAGCAGCAAACGGAGAGGAGGCCTCTTCGGGGACATCACAACCGCAGTCAGTGACATTGAGATTCTCTCCGCATTGTGGACAGAGCCCTTTGCAGGTCTCCGAACAGAGAGACCAATTAGGAATTTCAAGCGTAAGGCTTTGCCGAACCTCCTCAGACAAATCAATGGTATCTCCCAAATAGTGCCGCTCACCAGTATCAATCTGCCACGGATCTGATGGGATAGCCATATCTGTTGGAGAGAACTGAACTTCTATATCCCCTGAAATGTCCGCAACAACTGGTTCAAGACAGCAACGGCATTCTGCCTCAACCGATGCTGAAAAGCTCCCTTTCACATAAACATCTTGCACATGGCGTGAAAGCTGGATCTGTCCATGAATCTCGCCAAGAAGTTGTATCTCCTCTAATTCTAAGTCAACTTCCGCGGGAGGCACCGAAACCTCATGTCGTGCGATTTTGTCCTCAGGGATATCTCTGACAACGAATTCAAGCGTTTTCACGAAGCGGCGCCTCCAAGTTCAAATCGATCGTGAATTGTACGCACAGCACGTTCCGTTTCACTCTCATCAATCACACAAGAAATTGTGATTTCCGAGGAGCTAATCATCTGAATATTAATATCGGCGTCAGCGAGCGCTTGGAACATCCGTGCAGCGATCCCCACATGGCTCTTCATCCCAATCCCGACCAATGACACCTGTGCAATATTTTTATCGGGACTAACGCTAACAAAACCAATTTCGCTCTTAAGTTCTTCGATAATCCCGATCGTTGCTTGTAGGTCTTTTTCAGCAACCGTAAACGATATATCGGCTGTCCCTCGCGGATTTGTTGTCTGAATAACCATATCAATACTGATATGTGCATCAGCAACTACCTGAAAAATACGTGCCGCAATTCCTGGCTTGTCAGGGACACCGAGCAGCGATACCTTTGCCTGGTCTTTATCAGACGTCACCGCGCTGACGACAACTTCTTCTATCATCTCACTTTCCTTTACCACCAACGTGCCCTCGGCTTCACTGAAACTAGAACGGACGCAAAGGTGAACATTAAATTTCTTCGCAAGCTCTACGCATCGGGAGTGCAAAACCCTCGCACCAAGCCGCGCCATCTCAAGCATTTCATCATGGGTAATCTGATTGTGCTTTCGGGCGTTTGGAACAACACGTGGATCTGCTGTGTAGACACCCTCTACATCCGTATAAATGTCACAACGATCGGCGCCTAACGTTGCGGCGATAGCAACAGCGGTAGTATCCGACGCACCCCGTCCGAGGGTAGTAATCTCATTATCGATGGTTACCCCCTGAAAGCCAGCTAGTATCACAATCCGCCCACAGTCAAGTTCCGACAGGATACGCTCTTTGTTGATACTCTTAATTCGAGCATCGCTATAAAAGCCGTTGGTGATGATACCAACCTGCGTTCCTGTGAGAGAGATCGCTTGATGTCCAAGTTCTGAAACCGCCATCGCTAACAGGGCAATCGAGACCTGTTCACCGGTAGACAGTAGCATATCGAGTTCCCGTTCAGGGGGATCTACCGAGATCTCATGGGCAAGCCGAATTAGGCTGTCAGTTGTGTCTCCCATCGCAGACACAGCGACCACGACAGCGTGTCCACCCTCACGTGCAAGTGCGATTCGCTTGGCAACATTTTTGATTTTTGTAGCATCCGCGACGGAACTCCCACCAAATTTTTGGACAATGATTCCCACGCTTACTTCCTCTTTCGCACCTTTGTATCAGGGAAAATCAAGCATTCGATAGAGATTGCGTTTCACGCTTCATAAACATATTTCAGGATTGCATCTTCACTCGCAGGTACTGTGGTTGACTCTCCCCCGATTTCCCCTAGTGCGGTGTCCGGATCTTTCAAACCGTGTCCGGTCAGGATGCAAACGATTGTGGAGCCGGGGTGGAAATACCCGCGCTGATTCAATTTGATGACGCCAGCAACAGACGCTGCTGAAGCAGGTTCGACAAACAATCCTTCTAATCGTGCCAGCATCTGATAAGCTTGCAGGATTTCATCGTCCGACACCCGATCGATTAAGCCTTTAGATTCGTCGCGCGCTTGTTCGGCACTCAACCAACTTGCAGGATTACCAATCTTAATTGCACTCGCGACCGTCTGGGGCTTCTCAATAGGATATCCTAAAACTATCGGGGCAGCTCGGTACGCCTGAAAGCCAAGCATCTTCGGCAGGTTATCTATCTTACCGCAGCCGTAATATTCCTGGTATCCCTTCCAATAAGCGGTAATATTCCCGGCGTTGCCGACAGGCATTGCTTGATAATCCGGAACAAAACCGAGGTGATCGACAATCTCAAAAGCAGCTGTTTTTTGTCCCTCAATACGAAACGGGTTCAGCGAATTGACTAGATGAACTAGGTGCTTTTCGGTAATATCGCGTACGAGTTGGAGTGCCTTATCGAAGTTTCCATCAACCGCAAGTACCTTCGCGCCGTGCATCAAAGCCTGTGCCAATTTTCCAAGCGCAATTTCACCCTTGGGCACGAGCACAATGCATCTCAATTTCGCTTTGGCAGCATAGGCAGCAGCAGACGCCGACGTGTTACCTGTTGACGCACACATCACCGCTTGGGCACCATCCTCAATCGCTTTAGAGATAGCGACCGTCATCCCACGATCTTTAAAGGAGCTTGTCGGATTTAGTCCTTCGTACTTCAGATAGATATGCAGGTCGCCACCGAGTACCTCATTTAAGTTTGTTGCCTCAATGAGGGGCGTATTCCCTTCTTTAAGCGTAATAATCGGGGTTTCCGATGTGACCGGTAAATATGCGCGGTAGTGAGGAATTACACCCTTCCAAATCATTCGCTGGGATTTCCTTAAAATGCAACTTCCTCTTCAATGCGGATTAGTCGGCTCGTCCCTTTGACGACATCAAGCGTATCAATCTCTCGGATTGCTATCTGCATGTTTTTCTCAACTGCCTTGTGCGTTACCATAACAATTGAAGCAGTATCATCAACTTCATGACGTTCCTTTTGAATAACAGATGCAATGCTTATATGGTGTTCCCCGAGGATATTGCTAATCTGTGCTAGCACCCCGGGCTGATCTAGGACAACAAGACGGACATAGTAACGCGTTTGAACATCGTCAATAGGACAAAGCGAAATGTTAGCTTGTGAGCCGGAAAGCCAACCGCGCGGCACCTGAGCGCGAACCTTGCCGCTGATTGATTTTGCAGCATCAATAATATCTGCGACAACGGCGCTGGCCGTTGGCATTTCACCAGCGCCTTGACCATAGAACAGGGTTGGACCAACCGCATCGCCGATGACACAGACCGTATTGAACGCACCGCCAACATTTGCAAGCATACTACGCTCGGGCACCAATGTCGGGTGGACACGGGTTTCAACCCGGCCCTGATTCAGTTTTGCAATAGCAAGGAGTTTGATTACATATCCGAGTTCACGAGCATACTGAATTTCATTTGGCGTGATATGTGTGATGCCTTCCGTGTAGACCCCCTCCATCGGCATAGCGAAACCGTAAGCAAGGGAAGTAAGGAGGGTCAATTTATGTGCGGCATCAATCCCTTCAACATCAAACGTCGGATCCGCTTCAGCATACCCTTTGGCTTGGGCATCTTTCAGCACGTCGTCAAAATCGACTTCGCTCTCGTGCATCTCCGTCAAGATGTAGTTGCAGGTGCCATTGATGATGCCGTAAATTGAGTGGATGCGGTTCGCTGCGAAGCTTTCCCGTAGGGTTTTGATTATTGGGATGCCTCCAGCTGCACTCGCCTCGAAGTTCAAGCTAACGTTATGCACATCAGCCAGTTGGAAAAGCTCAAACCCGTGTGCTGCCAACAACGCTTTATTCGCGGTCACCACATGCTTTCCATTGCGAATAGCTTGTGCAACTAGGAGCCGCGCTTCATCTGTCCCGCCCATTAACTCCACAACTATATCGATGTCGGGATTCTCTACAACTTCAGCGGGATTGGTTGTCAAACAAGCCGGGGCTATTTCTACCCCGGAACGGGAGGCCGGTAACGTACGTTTCGCAATTTTGGTTAGACGAAGTTTGATTCCGGCATTCAGTTCAATAAGATTATTTTGATTGAGCAAAATTTTGGAGACACCCGTACCCACGGTGCCCCAACCAAGAAGCCCCACATTGATACTGTTATCCACTACTACCTCTCTATTAAATCGGGGCGACTGGATTTGAACCAGCGACCTCTTGAACCCCATTCAAGCACGCTTCCGGACTGCGCTACGCCCCGACCATAATTTATTCAGATACAATACGCGTAAATGTTAGCATTCAGACCCCTAACTGTCAAGAAAAAAATGGGGATATACCAAAAGATAGTGCAAAACGTAAAAAGCAAGAAACGCGACAGCTATGTGTCCATTAGCTCAGCGCCGCCGTTGCGCTAGGAAGTCCAACCAACGAGACTTCACGAGAAGAACAGGGTAAGATGAAGAGTTGATTGAGTCACACTAACGTTGCAAACCAATCCCGCACCCGTACTTTATCAGCATCGTTACCAAAACCGAGACTGAACCACCCGGAATAGCCATCTGATTTCAATCTTGCAAACAACGCTTCAAAGTCAATAGTTCCTTCACCGGGGACGAGATGCACCTCATAATCACCTCTGTTGTCATTGAGACGTATCTGACCGATATTCTCCACACCAAAGACATCAAGAAAGCCTTGCCAACCTTCGGGGACAAGATGACCATGCGCAACATTAAACGCCCACTGAAAGTAGGGTGATTGAATCGCGTCGAAGAACCACTGTGTCTCTTCGACGTTATGCGGGAGGTAGTGCATTTCAGCATGTTCAGGTTCTTTGTTGTGGTTCTCGAAGAAGATGGGGACCTTTGTTTGCTCTGCTCTGTCCACCAATCGCTTCATCCGTTGAACCGCCATTTCCCGCCGGTGTAGGACATCACCGAAATGATATCCTCCGTGACCAACGAGCCAACCGCATCCTAGTTGGGCAGCCAAGTCGAGGTTCGCAAACAGGTATTCGTCTACCGCCTCCGCCATGATAGGCACATACTCGGCGCTATTTATTGCGGACGACGGATGGAGGCCAATGGCAATACCGTGCGTCTCGCAGAGATCTCGCACATTCTTGATACGAGCAGTATCGAATGAAGCAATGTCATTCGGGGGCATATCTGCCTGGAAGTCGATGTACCGAAAACCATTCTCGGCTGCCCAGCGAATCGAATCCTCAATCGGTTGGTCTGAAGCATTAAAGCCAAAACGATTCGTCATTGCGTCTATCCTCCTCCCCATAATGTTAAGCGTTTTCCCTCATGCTTGTTACCCATCAACCCGATATCGCTCAATCGCGTCCTCATCAAGTTCTATCCCCATCCCCGGCGCTTGTGGAATCTGAACGCAGCCATCTTTCACTGCGTACAACGTGTCGGCTTTGACAAGTTTGTTCAAAGGAGACCAAGCATCCTCAGGCCGGATTGGCGGAGTCGTGTAGACCAATTCCTGCATCCGGCATGTGCGGATGGTTGCAGCAACTTGTAGCGAATAGATTAAGTCCATTCCGTGCGATCCGTGAAAAATACATTCCATGCCGAATAGCTCAGACATACTCGCCACCTTTTTTAGGGTAGTGATTAGATTGGCGCAATGGGGTTGCACAATATCAAATGCTTCCCCTTGAACATATCCACGATACACTTCTTCCGGTTGATGCTCTCCGCCGGTGATAGCGATGTCTGTTTCTGCTCGTAGGCGTGCATGAAGGTGTATATCGCCACGAGTGAACGGTTCTTCCAGCCAAGTAGCATCGACCTCTTCCAACGCCATAGCGGCACGAAGTGCGGTATCATAATCCCAAGAGGTGCCCGAATATTGCCCCGTTCTGTCCACCATCACCTCTATTTTATCGGGTCCGCCAACCCGTTCGCGGATTAATCGGATGGCTTCGACATCCTCCATCAGATCCGGGCGGAAGATGCGAATTTTGACCGCTTTCCACCCTTGCTCTGAATATCGCAATACATCCTCAGCCTGTTGATGTGGTGTCACGTCAGTCTGATCCGCTGCGCCAGGCCAAACACAGGTCAGATATAGCGGAATCTCATCGCGATAGGCGCCCATTAGCTTGTGCAGGGGAAGACCCGCGGCTTTGCCTACGATATCCCAAAGCGCGTTTTCTGCGCCGAACCACTTATCTAAGCCAGCTTCGAGATGTTGTTCAATCTGAAATGGATCGCTCCCCACTAAGAGTTGGCTGACAGCATCGACATCTACGGCCTCGAACGCGTAGCCCGTGATTCCTTCATCGGTATGGACCCTGGTAATCGCCGAAGAATTGTAGTATCTCTTCTGCCGTTCCTCATCAGAGATTGGGACTTCAACACGGAAACTTTCAACCGAAGTTACTTTCATCACACACCTCTCTGTAACAAATCAATAAGGATTTAACTACGTCTAATAATCTGCGACTGAACCATCCTTCAATCGACTATCAGGCCAGGTAAACCTACGTTCAGGATCTTGTCCGACCTCAATCACCATCGCCTCATCGACCTCAATGCCTAAACCGGGACCCTCTGGTAAGGACACATAGCCTTCTTCATCCATCTCCCATGTCTTGCGTGCCACACCTTCCGGCAAGACACCTTCGTAACCTTCATGTATTAAGAAAAATGGGACGGATGCTGCCACATGTAGGCTGGCGGTTAAACCGAGATACGACATTGTGCAGTGCGGTGCAAGCGGGACGTGATGGGCTTCTGCAAGGGCTGCAACCTTCTTCATTTGGGTGATGCCCCCACCGTGCCCACAGTCGGGTTGCAGGATGTCAATTACCTGCGCTTCGAGAATTTCACGGACCTCCCAGATAGTCCGATCGCGCTCTCCTGTTGCTAGCGGGACGGGAACCGATTCGCGAATCTTCCGCATTACTTCAATGTTACCGGGCACCCATGCTTCTTCCAAGAAAAGCAGATCATCGGCCTTTAGGTAGCTCGCGAATTGCTTCACAATGGGAGGCGGCAGGCAACTATGTGCATCGAACATCACAGCCCCATCAGGTCCTACCTTCTCACGTGCTTCCCGTACTCTCTGAACCAACTCCTCGATCTCCACAGGTGTTCCGGCAAATGGTTTAGAACCGCCAGGGCCTGTTTTGATAGCTTTGGGACTGGGATACTTCCATACTTTGTCGCGGCAAGGACCGCCGAGTAGACGGTAGACAGGAACATTCCAGAGTTTACCGGCGATGTCCCACAACGCCATGTCAATTGCGGAGATGGTATGCACCATCAATCCGCCTCCGCGGATGTTTCGGTGGGCGCGAAACAGTCGTTGCCAATGATGCTCAATGCGAGTCGGGTTTTCACCGATAATAATCTCGGAGAGCGATTCGGCGAGGCGGCAGGTAACATTGTTTTCCATGTTGTTTATCTCGCCCCAACCCGTCACTCCCATATTGGTCTCAATCTTGACATAGGCTTTGACACCCATGGGGAAGGCGTGTAGTGCAGTGATTCTGATTTGAGATCCACTATCTTCAATTTTCGATTGATTTGACATAAAGAACTCCTTAATTCCGTATAATGGATGTGAGGTTACTAGCGGAGTAACATAATAGCATATCTGCCCCAAAAGGAGGAAACAAAAAGTCAAAGCAAGGAACGTATGATGCTTTTCTGTTGACGTGCTGAACAAAATTGTGATATAAGAATGGCATCGCTTCACCGATTAAAACCACCGGCAGCGAAGGATAGTAAGGTAATGTTTCAGTGACAGATGTTCGCGCCAAAGCAGAGAGTAATGAGGAGTTAGCGCACATATAAACTAGTAAACTAGACAACTGGAACAAACCAATCACGATGTATCGAAAACAATCCGGAGAGGAGCCAATTCTTAATGGCCGAAGAACAGGCGGCGGTTCTCGTCAATGAGGAAAATCCTGTCTTCACAATGGATGCCTCAGAAAAATTGAACATGGTTAATGCAGACATTCATCGGCTATATGGTGAAGTGCGTCTTGAGCCGCAGGGCGAGGTAGTAGCCGGGAGTTATGGGACATGGACGCTGACTTATATCGTAGGCAAAAAGGGTGTAGCAACAGGAGGGCGGATCAGGATTTATACTGATGCCGATTCGGATCGGGCGACTCCACAAATGGACGATCCGTCAGGTGCAGATTACCTGACGATAGAAGCACCACAAGCTGCGCGGATAGGGGTGCTAGTACAGAGTGTACTTTCGGTGTTGCTGGTAGTAAATGGTCGAGCACTTGAACCGGGTGAGCAGGTGACTGTGACCTACGGAGATCGGCAGGAGGGCGGACCGGGCTTTCGGTCACAGACGTTTCAAGAGGCACGACACTATTTCTGGGTAGACGTGGACAGTGCCGGCGATGGAAATATGGTGACGCTGCCCGAGCCCCCACACCTGAATATCGTTGGCGGAACAGCAGAAAAGCTGGTAGTGACCGTACCATCAACCGTCGTTGCGGGAGAGCAGTTCCAGATTCAGGTTAGGGCGGAGGATATATGGGGAAATCCCGCTGCGGCGTACCGAGGGACGATAGCGATTCAGTCAGGAGATGTGAGTGTACCGACGGAGCGACTAACGTTCGATGAAACAAATAAGGGGGTACAGTGGATTGAGGGAGGCACCATTACGCAGACGGGGATTCACCGACTGACAGTGGTTGATGAAAAAGCGGGGTTGGCTGCACAGAGTAATCCAACTCTATGCGAGGAGACTAAAGTGCCCTATAACCTCTACTGGGGCGATTCTCACGGTGGACAGATAGCGATGGCGGAAAAAATTTCAGATTTCTTTCAGTACGCCCGGGATGTCGCCGCAATCCATTTCGCAGGCTATCAGCGGAACGATCATGTGCTGTCCAAGCGGGACTGGGCATTACAACAAGCAGCAGAACACGCCTACAACCAACCCGGGCGGTTTGTGCCCCTGCCCGGTTACGAGTGGTCAGCTAATACAAGCCGGGGTGGGCATCACAACGTGTATTTCCGGCGACATGACCAACCCATCCGGCGCTCCGACCACTCAGGACTGGAAGACAAGTCGGACGCTGATACGGATCTGTATCACATCCAAGATGTATACGAGGCGTTCCGGAATTCTGACACAGTGATTACCGCTCATGTTGGTGGTGAGCACTCCGATTTGACCTACCACGACCCCGCGTTGGAACCAGCCGTAGAGGTAACGTCCGACCATGGGACGTTCGAGTGGATTTTGCACGAGGCACTTGAGCGAAATTATAAAATGGGCTTTTTCGGTGGCAGTGACAGTCACAACGGTCGTCCAGGAAACGATACGCCGGGCTTTCAGCAGCGGCGCTACGCCAAAGCCGGGTTAGCAGCAGTGTACGCGCCCGAATTGACAATTCCGGCTGTGCTGTCGGCGTATAACGCGAGACGCATTTACGCAACGACAGGAGCACGGATTTTGATGCACACCGAGGCTGCGGGACACTTGATGGGAGCAGAATTCACCACATCGGAAAAACCGCAGATTACCGCCTTTATCGCTGGCACGGCACCGTTTGAATCGGTAGAGCTATTTCGAGGACTAGAGCGCATTTACAACCACCCCGGAGATTGCCGTGTAGATAGCAACCGTGTACGCATCCTCTGGGAGGGAGCCAGTCGAAAAAGTAGTTATTCAGGGGTGATCTGGGAAGGGAAACTAAGGGTCGCCGGTCGTCGCGTTGTAAACGTAGATAAAATCCGGTTCGACAGCCCACGCTCGCGAGTATTCGACGTGGAAGATTACGGCTTGCGCTGGTATTCGGTGACCTGTGGCTACCGAAGCGGGATAACCTTGGATTTAACCGAAGAAAATGAGGGAGAACTAGAGTTGGTGGTAAACACTTCCGTGATCACGGGACCGCTCTACGGGGAAAGTGGAATTAATCCCCCTAGGCGGATGTCCTACGCCCCGGCGGAGAAAGTAGCAATCAATATCAACTTGACTGAGCTGAAGAAAGGGCCTGTGACGATGGAAATCGGAGGGCTAAATCGGCGGGTGACGATGTCACTGGCACCCACACCACAGAAGGCTGGCGAGGTTAAATTCTCATTTGTGGATCCATCACCAAACCCCGGTATTAATCCTTACTGGGTAAGGGTCGTCCAGTCGGATATGGAGATGGCCTGGAGCAGCCCGATTTACGTGGACTATGTAGCCCGATAGCCAAGTACAATACAGATGCCTCATAGTATGCGCATCGAAGAGGAGGCTGTGATGTTAAGCAATACCCAAATAACTGAATATCATCAGGACGGGTACACCGTTTGCCCAAATTTTTTGACCCCGGACGAAGTTGCTCAACTGCTCACCGAAACCGAGAAGATTATCAGCGGCAACACACTTGCCAGCCATGACAAAAGTCTGATGGAAATGGAGCCAGATCAACCCTCGAACGGTGTCAAAGTGCGTCGGCTTTACGAACCGTGCACCCATTACCCGTTGTTCAGGACGTTGTCCGAGTCCAAAAAATTGCTGGATGCTGTGGAGGATTTGATAGGTCCCAATCTCCTATTTCACTACAGTAAACTGAATATGAAACCGCCCGAAATCGGCTCAGTGGTGGAGTGGCATCAAGACCTTTCTTACTATCCGCTGACAAACCGGGACTCGCTCGCTGTACTGTTTTACCTCGATGATGCGGACGCTGAAAACGGCTGTCTACAGATGCTACCGGGCAGGCACGAAGGAGATCTACTCGCTCACACAAGTGAAGGGTATTTTCAAGGTAAAGCGACGGAAGCAGTCGACAGCTCAGAGGCGGTGTTAGCAGAGGGCAAAGCTGGGACAGTAATTTTCATGCACTGTATGACACCACACGCCTCAATTACCAATCGCTCAAATCGTTCTCGACGCACACTAATTCTCAGTTACCGTGCCGCGGATGCTTTCCCCATCTACTACGGGGAGATGACGAGCCATGTGGAAACACACACACGACTGGTACGCGGACATCGTGCACAGATGGCGCGTTTTACGATGAAGGAATTCCCTGTCCCTTACTACAAGGAGAGAAGTGTTTCTCTCTATGAGTTACAGGAACGCTCACGGAAAGGGGAAATCAGATAGCCGAGACGAATTGTACTGAAACCAACTCATCACATCCTTCTGTCCGGATTCTATCTACAGAAAGTCAATGTCAATCCAACTCATTCGACAAGCTTTTAGCGGTGATCGACCCCCGCCGAAAATGTGGCGGTCACATGAACTGAAAGAACAGTACGATGTCGTTATCATCGGCGGGGGTGCACACGGGCTTGCCTGTGCATACTATCTCGCCAAAGAACACGGCATCACCAATGTGGCAGTATTAGAAAAAAGTTACATCGGTGCGGGCGGCAGTGGCCGCAACACGGCAATTATCCGCAGCAACTACCTCACCCCAGAAGGAGTGCGCTTTTACGACGAAAGCGTCAAACTCTACGAACAACTATCGGCTGAACTCAATTTCAATGTGATGTTCAGTCAACGGGGGCACCTGACCCTCGCTCATACCGATGGTGGAGTCAATACCATGCGCCGTCGGGCGGAGGTTAACCAGATTGAAGGCGTTAATTCACGCCTGATTTTCCCCGACGAAATCAAAAGCCTCTGTCCCTATCTCGATGTAAGTGATCACCCTCGCTATCCCATTTTGGCAGCGCTGTACCATCCGCCCGGCGGCATCATCCGCCACGATGCAGTTGTTTGGGGTTATGCCCATCAAGCAGATGTACGCGGTATTCACATTCATCAGAATACAGCGGTGACCGGAATCGAAGTACAGGACGGCAAAGCGACCGGCGTGGAAACGACCCGCGGTTGTATCAAAACCGGGACAGTTCTCAACGCAACCGCCGGCTGGGCATCGACAATTACAACGATGGTGGGGCTCCAGTTGCCGTTGATCACTATTCCTCTGCAAGCATGCGTGACCGAGCCGCTCAAACCATTTTTGGACGTGGTTGTGGTCTCCGGTAGCCTGCACGTCTACATCAGTCAGACCGATCGGGGTGAGTTGGTAATGGGCGCGAGTGTAGACCCCTTTTCCTCCTATTCGATGGCGGGTTCCCTTACATTTCTTGAAGGTATTGCAGGGCACGTCCTCGAACTTTTCCCGTCTCTGAGCCATGTCCGTATCTTGCGTCAGTGGGCGGGTATCTGCGAAATGCCTCCCGACTATAGTCCAATCATGGGATTCACCCCGGTCGATGGATTTCTGATCGATGTCGGTTGGGGCACTTATGGGTTCAAGGCATCACCCATTGCCGGCAAAACCCTCGCAGAGTTAATCGCCACCGGCAAGACTCCTACCCTTATCGCCCCCTTCCGCCTCTCGCGTTTTGAGGAAAACAATCTGGTGGGTGAGAAAGGGGCAGCAGCGGTAGGACACTAGAGCGTGAATGGAGATCAATATGTTACTTTTAACTTGTCCTAACTGCGGGGATCGAAATGTCAGCGAATTCCACTTTGGTGGAGAGCTCAGTTCGCGTCCCAAAGACCCTTCGGCTCTCAGCGATGCAGAATGGGCAAACTATCTTTACATGCACAATAACGTCATGGATGCACAGACAGAGTGGTGGCATCACAACGCCGGATGCGGTTTATGGTTTCTGGCAGACCGGCATACACAGACTAACGAGGTAATAAAGACTTACCCTTACACCAAGCGTGATGCGTGAAGCATTATGGTTGTGATTTTCTATCAGACGCGGTAATTGGAGAATTAATGCGAACTGAACAAGATACATTAACAATAATGCCCAATCGACTTCAGGCGAAGCAAGGTGAGGTGATTGACCGTTCTACTACGATTCGGTTCACTTTTGATGGAAGGGAGTACAGTGCCCACCCCGGCGATACTGTCGCTTCGGCGTTGACGGCAGCAGGTGTCAAAGTCTTGAGTCGTTCATTTAAGTATCATCGTCCGCGTGGGTTGCTCTGTTGCGCCGGACATTGCCCAAACTGTCTGGTGCAGATCGGAGATGAACCGAACGTTCGTGCCTGTACCAGACCCGTCGAGGCGGGAATGGAGGTCCAAGCGCAGAACGTCTGGCCCTCGCTCAAGCGAGACCTGCTCTCTTTGACCGAATTGGGGTCGCGTTTTATGCCGGTCGGTTTTTATTATAAGACTTTCATCCGCCCACAAAAACTGTGGCCCCTCTACGAACATACTTTGCGCCATGCCGCCGGCTTGGGCGAGGCCCACATTGATACACCGCCCGGTGAGTTTGACAAGCAATATCTGCATACCGATGTCGTCGTAGCCGGCGGAGGACCGGCAGGGATTAGCGCGGCATTGACAGCAGCCGAAGCCGGTGCACAGGTGTTGCTTTTCGATGAAAACCCTACACTCGGCGGTCATCTCCGTTTCACCATCCCCCTAGAATCCCCTTCAAGCACGGAAGTATCCAAAGATTCGCCTGAACTGCTAGAAGCGGTCAATCAGCAGCCAAACATCACGGTTTTCACTGATACAAGTGTTCTGGGTTGGTATCAGGACAACTGGCTCTGCGCTGTAAAGGGAACGCGTCTGCTTAAGATACGGACGAAATCGATGGTTGTAGCAACCGGTGCTTATGAAATGCCCCTAATCTTCGACAACAACGATCTACCGGGTGTTATGTTGGGGGGTGCTGTGCAGCGCCTAGTTCATCTTTTCGGTGTCCTTCCCGGCAAACAGGTTGTGATTGTAACCGCCAATGAGGATGGATGGGACCTAGCCGCCGACCTTCATTCGCTGGGAGTGAACGTGGCGGCCATCGTGGACGAACGTGAGCCCAACGCCTGTGCTAGTCCATACCGGGATGGATTGGTAAATGCTGGCGTTCCAGTTTTTTATCGGCATATCATCCTTGAGGCTATTGGCTCAAGCGCAGTAAGAGGGGTAATGATTGCGCGTCTAGATGAACACAGCAAAATCTCTCGCGTGACAACACAATCACTGCAGTGCGATCTCATTGTGACAAGTATAGGGTGGACCCCCGCTACTGAACTTGCCTATATGGCGGGCGGAAAATCGGAATACAATAGCGATCGAGCGGAAATACTACCGGTGTCTACCCCACCCGGTATCTATGTTGTGGGGCGGGCTGCCGGAATACATGTCGTTGACTCACAGATTACCGAAGCGCAGCAGGCTGGATCGAATGCTGCCGCTTTTGCAGGATTTGGTGAGTTCGATGAAGCTGCAGCGCAATCGCCGGGTGTTATAGAACCGCGCCGTACCTCCGATCGGGTGTGCGTTCCCGGCAACAAGAAGCGATTCGTGTGTTATTGCGAAGATGTCACCGACCAAGATGTAGAAACAGCGATTGCAGAAGGGTATGACAGTATAGAACTGCTTAAACGATACAGCACTATCTCAATGGGACCTTGTCAGGGCGCGATGTGTTCTATGAATACTATCCACCTCTGCGCCCGTGCCAACGGTTCGACGGTGCAGGAAACCGGCACAACGACTGCGAGACCTCCTATCACGCCGGTGACGCTAGGCGCTCTAGCGGGGCAAAACATGGAACCGGTACAGATAACCCCAATTCATCAATGGCATCTTGACCACAGTGCAGACATGATGGTCGCAGGGCTCTGGCTGCGTCCAAATCACTATGGGAATCCGGTGGCAGAAGCGCTGTGTGTTCGTAACCGGGTCGGCCTTATTGATGTGAGTCCGTTGGGAAAATTACAGCTTACCGGACCTGGTGTGCCTGAACTACTTGAACGCATCTATATCAACCAGTGGCGCAATCTTCGCGCTGGACGAGTGCGCTATGGCGTGATGTGCAATGACGAAGGTGTGGTGTTGAACGATGGGGTTTGTGCCCATCTGAGAGATGATACATGGTACATGACTACTACCTCTACTGGCGCAACAACGGTTTTTGAATGGCTGCAATGGTGGTTGCAATCAGGGTGGGGAGAAGGTGTCCACCTAACCGATCTGACGGATAACTATTCTGCCTTCAACGTGGCAGGTCCCCAATCACGGGCGGTATTAGAAAAATTGACGGACCGAAACCTAGCCAACAAAGCCTTCCCTTACATGCGTATCCGTTCCGCGAGGATTGCAGGGGTGTTATGTCGATTACTGCGTATCGGTTTCACCGGTGAACTCTCCTACGAGGTACACTGTCCATCCGGTTATGCAGTGCATGTGTGGGAAGCGTTGATGGATGCAGGTAGAGAGTTCGGTATTGCCCCGTTTGGCGTGGAAGCGCAGCGCATACTGCGATTGGAGAAGGGGCACATTATCGTTGGACAAGACACCGATGCGATGTCTGATCCACTTTCTGCTAATATGGCGTGGGCGGTGAAATTGGACAAACCTGATTTTCTGGGTAAACCTTCTCTGATGCGAATTTTTGCGGAGGGTCCCAAGCAGCTGCTCGTCGGCTTCAAGATGGTTGAACCCGACGTCGTTCCCGCCGAAGGGTTACAGATTGTCGTGCCCGAAATGGACGGTCAGTTGGAAATCATTGGCTGGGTCACCTCCAGTCGGTTTAGTCCGACACTTGAAGAGGTGATTGGACTCTGTTGGTTGCCGACAGAGATAGCATCTCAAAACGGCACCTCCTTTTCGATCCGCATGGACGGGCATATAGCAGAGGCGCGTGTCCATCACGGCGCCTTTTATGATCCTGACGGGGAAAGGCTACGCATGTGAGCACCTCCAAAACACCTATCAAATTAACCCCTTTACACGCCACCGCTCAACGCTTGGGAGCGACATTCACTGAACAACGTAGATGGCGCATTCCAGAGGTTTATACAAGTCCAGAAGCGGAAATTGCCGCTGCCCAAGAGCGGCTTGCCCTCGCTGACGAAACACCGAATGGAAAGCTGCTGATTGAAGGCGATCAAGCAGAATCTGTGTTGATGAGCACCTTCGATTTAGGTTCACTCCAAATCAACGCAGGACGCAATGGGATCTATCGGTTGCGGAACGACCTCTTTTTTATTAGTACCCCACCCGGTAGAGAGACCAACGTACAGAAAAAGCTGACGACCACATCGGCAGCATCGGAACAGTTTATCACCGTCACAGAGGTTACGCACGGACGAGCGGAAATACGGGTAATTGGTCCTGATAGCCAAGAACTTTTGAGTAAGGTCTGTGGTTTGGATTTTCACCCTTCAGTATTCCCAAACGAAACGGCGAAACAGAGTAGTCTTGCCAAGACAACACAGCTAATTATTCGCTGTGATATTGGTAAATTGTCGGCATTTTCCATCATCGGCACACAGTCATTGGGGCCCTATGTCTGGGATATCCTAATGGAGGCAGGCAGAGAATTTGGGGTTGTCCCGATTGGCAGGGAGGCGTTACTCGCGCTAGCGGACAATTAGACAGGAACATAGCGCTTAGATGTTAAAGGGCGTTGTTCGTGTTTAAGGTCACGTCTCTAAAATAGTCTAACACCCGCTCATGTAATACACCATTTGTCGCAATGACCGGTGATGGACAGAGAGTCAGCGTATTCCGCTCCATATCTGTAATTTTGCCACCTGCCTCCTCAATAATGACCGCTAACGCGCTAATATCCCAAGCCTGCAAGGGACCACCCTCCACTGCGATATCCGTTCGTCCGGAAGCAAGTGTGTGGAAAATGTAGAAATCACCAAAGCCACGCGATCGGCCTGAGTCAGTGATCAGTTTCCGGATATTTGTGTGCATCCCTGTTGAATCGAACCAATCAAGCCCACCGTGGCAGATCATGGCATCGGACACTTCTGCCACTTCGCTCACACGAATCGGTTGATCGTTCATAAATGCTCCCGCGCCACGCTCTGCATACAGTAACTCCTTAATCAGCGGCGAATTGGAAACTCCCAAAATGCGCTCTCCATCTTTCATGAGAGCTATCTGTGTGGCAAACAGAGGAATTTTGCGGATGTAATTCTTCGTTCCATCGATCGGGTCAATAATCCACCGATATCCGGATTCGGAGTGGGTGCCACCGGATTCCTCCCCTAAAAAGCCGTGGTCGGGAAACGCATGCCTAATGGTTTCGATGATGATTCGCTCCGCTTCCTTATCTGCAATGGTAACGGGTGTTGCATCCGGCTTGAATTCAATCCGAATGGAATCGGTATAATACTTTAATATAACTTCCCCCGCGTTGTGAGTGGCTTCTAGAGCAACCTTAAGAAATTGACTTTGGGGCATGGACACAATCCTCCATACATAGGGTATTAACTGAATCCGATGAGGATTTTATTCGCTCGTCAAATTTATCGCATTCTATCACGGTTGGGTGCAACAATCAAGTGCAGATATGTTGCTTTCAACCCGACTTTCTGCTAAAATGTCGCCGTTAGTAATTTATAGGAGGCCTCCTCTGATGTCACAAAAACTGACGCGTGAAAACCTCATCGAATGCGGGTTGGACAAATCCACATCGGATCGTCTGTTAGCGCGTATCAATCCGTTACTTGCATCGCTGTCAGCCGCTGCGTGCTGGAGAGAAATTTCGCAAACTATTTTAAGCCCTGACCACCCGTTCGCGCTCCATCAACTCCTCCACAATACGGTTTTTGCCGATTGGACTGGTGTGGCTGCCCCTGCTTGGTTTCCAACTGAAAATGAAATTGAGGGGACAAACATTGCGGCGGTTATGCGTGAGCTAAATCTCAATTCTTATGAAGCGCTCCATTCGTGGTCAGCACACCGCCGCACTGATTTTTGGAGGCTTATGATTGAAAAGCTTGAGATTCAATTTCATCGGAAATTCAGTGAGGTCGTGGATCTGTCCCAGGGAGATGAGTTTCCGAGATGGCTTGTGGACGCGCGGCTGAACATCGTTGAGAGTTGCTTTAACGCACCAAGTAGTACCACCGCGATTGTGTGTCAGTCGGAAGATTCGCCGCTTTCGACGATGACTTACGGTGAACTCAACGCATTGAGCAATCGAATTGCCAATGGCTTAGTAGATGCCGGCTTCCAACCGGGCGACCCTATTGCTGTTGATATGCCGATGCACACCGAATCAGTTGCTATCTATCTCGGCATCATCAAGGCAGGTGGTATCGTGATTTCGATTGCGGATAGTTTCGCGCCAGATGAGATTCAGATGCGCCTGCATATCGCAAATGCGAAGGGAATCTTCACACAGGATTATATCCGTCGCTCTAGCAAACAGTTGCCATTATATGCGAAGGTGGTTGATGCGAACGCACCAAAGGCGATTGTGTTTTCCCGCGAGAACGAGCTCCTAATTGAATTGCGAAACAATGATTTGACTTGGGAGGGATTTCTCAGCGATAGTGATGAGTTCGATGCAGTCAGCTGCGAGCCGCACGACTACACGAACATTCTGTTTTCTTCGGGGACGACCGGAGAACCCAAAGCGATTCCGTGGACGCAAACCACGCCGATTAAATGTGCCGCGGATGCATATCTACATCACGATATTCAATCCGGAGATGTGTTGGCTTGGCCCACCAATCTTGGATGGATGATGGGGCCTTGGCTTATCTACGCTAGCTTAATCAATCAGACAACGATTGCATTATACGACGGCACTGCAACAGAAAGGGAATTTGGCAAGTTTGTGCAGAACGCTCCCGTTACAATGCTCGGTGTCGTGCCAAGTATAGTGCGAGCTTGGAAAAATACGGACTGTATGAAAGGGCTTGATTGGCGTGCTATCAAAGCCTTCAGTTCCACAGGTGAGTGCTCCAACTCGGAGGATATGCTGTTTCTGATGTCTTTGGCGGGCTACCGTCCAATTATCGAGTATTGTGGCGGCACCGAGATTGGTGGTGGTTATCTCACCGGCACAACCATCCAACCTGCGGCCCCGGCGACCCTTACAACGCCTGCCTTGGGATTGGATATAGTCATCTGTGATGAGGACGGTCAGCCAACAGATAACGGAGAGGTTTTTGTAACACCACCTTCTATTGGACTTTCCACCGAGTTGCTCAATAAGGACCACCACGAGGTATACTTTGAGGGAACTCCCCAGCTGCCGAAGCAGTCACCTCTCCGTCGTCATGGGGATGGGGTCGAACGGTTGGCTGATGGTTACTACCGTATCCACGGACGTGTGGATGATACAATGAATCTCGGTGGCATTAAGATCAGTTCCGCAGAGATTGAGGCGGTTCTCAATGCCGTGAATGGCATTCAAGAAGTCGCAGCGATTGCTCTGCCCCCGCCCGACGGTGGTCCCAGTCAGTTGGTCATTTACGCCGTGCTGCTGCCGGGGGCAGATACCGGTTCGCTGCACGCCTCCCTACAATCGGCAATCCGAGAGCATCTCAACCCGCTCTTTCGGATTCACGATGTCATCGTCGCCGATGCCCTACCTCGAACCGCCTCCAATAAAATCATGCGCCGTATTCTGCGGGATGAGCGGTCCAACTAAAGGTAAAGTTGTTACGGCACACGGCGTGTGCCTACTACTTTAGGATGAGCATCTTACGCGTGGCGGAATAATCCCCTGCCGTCAGCGTGTAAAAATACACGCCACTTGTCACCGACTCACCGAGATCATTTCTGCCATCCCAATACACCGCTTTTGACCGACTCTCATAGGCCGCCGCGGTTTGATGTCCAATATCGAGCGTCCGGACAACCCTACCACTACTGTCATAGATGGCCAACGTTACGAAAGCGTCTTCTGCTAGGCGATAGGGAATCCATGTCTCTGGATTGAATGGATTCGGGTAGTTTGCAAGTAGTTCTGTTTTGTCGGGTAGGAAACGCGGATTTGCCTCCCCTAAGTTTGAAAGCAAGTGTTTGAGATTCGCTATACCTCGCTGAAAGACTTCCGAACCATCATCGGCTGCATGTGCCATGTCAATCCAATTCTGAATCGTTTGGAAATTGAGTGTGTTGAACTGCCGCCCATCAACTCCGGGGGCTAAGGAGGGCGTTGCCAAGTCTTGAGCAACCGCGATGAGGTCAAAAATATCAACGATTCCATCCTCGTTGGCGTCAGCTTGGGAGTTGGTTTGACCGAAGTTTTGGCTCACTAGTGTCAAATCCAAGATGTTCACCTCCCCATCCCCGTTGACATCATAACTCTTGTCGATAATGATTGGAATAATGACAGTTTCATAAGGTATTCTCTCCCTGTTATCTGAACCGAGTTTGACGTTATGCAGTTGTAGCTGCGCTTCCCCGGCTGCTTTCGCTTCAAAGGTTAGTGAAAGTAGGGACCCTGCTCCACTGACACCGGTTCTACTAATAAGTACCGCGCCGATGCCGGTGATTTCGCCGCTAGCGTTATCAATCTCCCCTTCCGCAAAAAAGGTGGTGCCACCCTCCTTTGAAAGAAAACTGCTTTCGGCGACGGAAACGGCTGCTAAGTGATTTCAGATTAATTTCTGGACAATGGAGTTTGACGATAGTATCCTTCTTTTTACCGTTTTCGCATAAAGAGGAGGGATATGATGAAACGCCCCAAACAAGTTCACCCTTTATCAGATTCGGAACTGACCGAA
>JAJEAL010000018.1 GCA_022822785.1 Candidatus Poribacteria bacterium | reverse complement strand
CCGTTAATATCTACAGGGTTGGGGCATCAACCCTTGAAGGAGAAGTTGTAAGTCCCGATTCGTCGGGCTAACTTTGTTGATAGCACAATTCGCGTACCTGAAAGACAAAAGAATCGCCGTCCTTCAGGGCGGGGAGTATGTGAAATAACAAACTGGACCGTGATTCTTGGAATGGATTAGATCTTACGCAAAAGGGCGAATTTATGGCACACGCATACACCCCCGGCCTCAAAGTTGCGGCGGGCACGACCATACGCAATGAACGCCGTCTCCCCATCGAAGGAGAGGTGATTGTCCACGTGGGAGATAGAATCGAGGCGGAAGATGTGGTCGCGACAGCATCTCTGCCGGGGAACGTTCAACTTGTGAATATCGCAAACCTACTCAGTATCCCTACCGAAGATATAAGGGACTACACAGTGAAAAAAGAGGGGGCCCCCGTCGCAAAAGACGAGATTATCGCCGAAACAAAAGGGCTGTTTGGGCTGTTTAAGTCGCAAGCACGGGCACCGATTGATGGAACCATCGAAACCATCTCCGATGTAACGGGGCAGGTAATCATTCGCGAAGCGCCAATCCCTGTGGATGTCAGGGGCCATATCGCTGGTTCAATTGTCGAGATTATCCCCAACGAAGGGGCGGTCGTGGAAGCGTATGGGACTTATATCCAAGGAATCTTTGGTGTCGGTGGAGAAACGGTTGGAATACTTGAAGTTGTCGTAGATTCTCCGAACGCCCCATTGACCACCGATCTCATCCAAGCGACGCATCGAGACAAGATTCTGTGTGGCGGTGCTGTTGTTGGGAACGATGCCATTCAAGAGGCAATTCGGCAGGGGGTAAAAGGGATAATTGTGGGCGGCATCCATGACGGCGATCTCCGGGACCTGTTGGGATACGAGCTTGGGGTCGCAATAACGGGTTCAGAGGCACTCGGTCTGACGCTGGTCATCACGGAAGGGTTTGGGAAGATAAGTATGGCGGCGCGTACCTTCGATCTACTCAAAGCACAGGAGGGCATGACGGCTTCGATTAATGGTGCCACACAGATCCGCGCTGGCGTTGTGAGACCAGAAATTATCATCCCTGTCGACGCGCAGGAGGAGACGGTTGGGGCAGAAGCCACAGGCGACGCACTCGATATAGGCACCCCCATCCGGATCATCCGTGAACCGTATTTCGGCGAGTTGGGACGCGTGTCCGACCTGCCAATCGAGCTACAGGAACTTGAAACAGAGGCAAAGGTACGTGTGTTAGAGGTGAAGTTAGAGGATGGGAACAAGGTTGTCCTACCCCGCGCAAATGTGGAGATTATCGAAGTGTGAGGTTCGTTAGTGTTGGGTTTTACTGTCGCTCAACCCAACCTATGGCGCTGTGAAATTTTACGCTTCGCCCACCCGCTTTAGCCAGTCCTGAAAATTGGTCGTATGGCTGCCTGCCCAAAAGAGCTTGTTACAGGTTGGACATCTCTGAAACTGATCCTGAGTGCGATACACATAATCTGGCACAACCGATTGCACCTCCGCCTTGGGAACGGACTCGATAGGAGTGTTGCAGTCGAGGCAGCGGGTAAAAAAGGAATTGCGATCGAGTTTTAAATGAAATGCATGGATGACCTGCTTGAGTTGCTCAATCGGATCTTGGCTGGTGAGTAGCAGGTATTGCTCGACCATGCGGCGTTCTACAAACTCCCGATCCCGCGTCAGGATTATTCGGTTCTCACGCAATGCCTTGAGCGCCAGCTGTGCATCGCGCGCGGGGGATTGGTAGGCGACATCGTATCCTAAAATTCGCAGCCGCCTACCAAGTTTCCCTACGTTTTCATCGGCGAGAAATTTCGGATCTGGAGCATCTGACATGATTGGGATTTCCGCAAAGCCGCCGCGATTCCTCAACAGGGGGTGGTGGCTGGGGCCTAAGGCACCTCGTTCCCCAGTTAGTAGCCGGTTGAGATAGTCACCGAGAGTAACAACAGATTGTCAGTACCTACAGATCAAGGTAACAACCATATAGCGGCTGAAGGCAGCATTCATTAATGTGCGTATGTCGTTGAGGATTACTCAAAAATCTCAAATACGCCATCTTTGACGGTAAGGACGATTGGGTCATAAACTGCCTCTCCGTTGGGGTCAAACGAGAATTTACCCACAACGGTGTCCAAATCCGTAGTCTTGGCTAGCGCGTCCCGAATCGCATTTGCATTGACAGATTGTGCATTTGCAATTGCCATGGCGAGAATATGGAACGCGGCATGTGACTGCGCCGCCCAAGCAGACGGTTCTTCCGCATATGTCCTGATGTAACTCTCGACGAACGCTTGACTCAATGGGGTGGCAGCCGTACTGAGCCAACCTATGGAAGTAACTGCTCCCTCGGCAGCAGCTCCGGCAGCTTCCACCTCAATACTGGTCAGTTCGGGAACAATAACGTGTATATCAGGCATGAGAGCACGCGCCTGAATCAGAATCGGAGGTATGTGGGATCCCAGCGCGGAGATAAACAGGGCATCCGGATTTGACTTCATTATCCGCGTTAATTGCGCCGAAAAGTCGGTCTCGTCACCTGCGTAGATCTCTGTGGCGACAATCTCGACGCCGCTCTCGACAAGTGCAGCCCTGAACGCTTCATCACTACGGGTAGAGTAGGTATCGCGGTGGTGATATATTGTAGCTGCCCTCTTATAACCGTATTTCTTCTGAGTCACCTTGACAGCAGCGGGATTAAGCACACCTGAGTTAAGCCCTGAGCGGAAGATAAAATCGCCACGCGCACTCAGTCCTGGAGCAGACGAGACCGAGCTAACAATGATAACACTATTTTCTTGGGCAATTGGAATTACCTCTTCAAGCTGAGTTGAAATAGCAAAACCAACGATAGCAGGCACCCCATCTTGATGAATCAATTTGTTGACTGCTTCAACGGCGCTGACGCTCTGATCATCTTCAACGATGAAGGTAATTTTGGTATTGCCAAGAATTCCCGACTCGTTCATCTGTTTGCGGGCTAGCTCAAAGCCATTTAGCATCGACAGACCGTAGGGGGAAGCGAATTGCCCTGTCTGAGCTAAAACAACGCCAATGGGAACCTCTCTCTCTACATCTCCCATCTCAGCGGCAACGACAAGTTGCCCCATCGGGTTATAGGCAGAAACCCCCACAATGAGTATGGCAACCATCAAGGCCGACGCGAATTTGGTGAATTGTCTGATGTTCATTTTAACCTCCTGTGATTGTTTAGAGAAAACGCTCATGTTAAGAAATAGTGCAAAGAAATCGAGTTTTGCTGTCCGTTCCGAGGCCAAAAAAAACTCGGTTTCTCTTCGTATTTTGCACTTTCTTTTAATGTGAACCCTTAGATTATCCTACGAAACTACCTTACGGCATTTTGGAGGGTTATTGGCTGAGATCAGTTCGTCTATTATTTTTTTATTTTTTGTCAGTTCCCCATTTGGCAGTTCGTAGTAGATGTACCCATTAAAAGAGTAGACATTGGGGATCCCTTTTTTTCGATTTTCTTCCTGTGCTCTTTTGGCGGCACGATTGGCAATCCGTAGAAACTCAAGCACCTGTCTATGGGTTTCAAGGCATAGTTCGTGCTGACTCATTATGTGTCTCCATTGTTAATGTCTTGCATAAACAGCTCAAAGCAATCTTCATTTTTCACTGTAAACCGGTCCCCTTCACCAACAGCGACTTCCTGAAGATGTTCCCCAGAACTGTAGTGTAGATACCGCTGATCTACCTGATCTTTGTAGATGTACCAAAAATTACGTTTACTCCGATAGAATCGGCGCACGATGTCTTCCGTTGGGACATGGTGTCCCCCCGCCATCACTCGATTTCGCACCCGAGCGATACACACCTCAGGGGATTTAAGAAAAAGAAAGATGCTTGCAACTGTATATCCGGCTTTTGACAAGTGTATCCCTTCTACCTTCCAATCAGAAAGAAAAAATCGGTTTCTCCAAGCTAGGTGGCAACTTACGTTATTATACGTTTCTAGCTTAACAGAAATCAACTAAGATGTCGGACTAAGTCCCCTGTCCCACGGTCAGCAGCCGGTCGAGCGAATCACCGAGAATCTTTGCTTTATCCGCGTCCGGGATGAAGGTGCAGTGTGAGCGGAACGCCTCAAGGGAGTGTTGATAGGTCATGTAGGAACGAACTACGGGGTAGTCCGACCCCCAGCAGAGGCGATCAGGTCCGAAATGTTCGTAGAGCGCACGCACGATCCAGCCGGTATCGGAATACGGATATTCGCATGGAGATTGGGAGACATACCCGAATCCAGACATCTTGATGTTGATATTCGGCGTACTCGCTGACGCCAGAATCTCCTTCAGATTGGGATAGGGTGGCTCCTCCCCGGCTCTCGCTCCAGCCATGTGGTGACAGAGAAAGGTGCTGGACGGGAATTGTGCCGCCAATTTGCGTAACGGCGCCTGTAGTTGGGGTCCCATGGCGAGGCTGGCGATCAATCCTCGGTCCGCGGTGGTTTGAAAGAAGCGCTGCCCCTCATCTGTGAAGAACCAGCTGCCATCGTCGTCCCCACGAAAATAGTGGGTATACCCTTTCAGCGCGTACTTATCCGCTGCTGCTGTGAGTCGGTCTGCTGCGCCGGGGGTGTGATAGGTATCCGTCCACGAACAATCGACATCAGCGAATTGGATGATACGGTCGGGATACCGTTTGGAACACTCGAAGATGTAGTCATTGTTATCCGGGTTGTGATCGATTCGAGCACAAACCAGAACAGCTCGGTCTACGCCGTGACGGTCCATTTCGTGGAGCAGTTGTTCAATCCTGCCGCGGCTGTCGCCGTCAGGGACGGGGGGCTGGTAGGGCCAGCGTGGCCAGGCGTGACTGTGTGAATCAATAATCATAGAACTTTCCTCGACTGATAGTAGTAGAATCCGACTTGTAACCTAAAACCGAACTGGGTGATATACATAAGGTTCAATGAACCAATGAGCTAAAACGTCGCACGTCCAACGGCTGTGTTTCCCGCCGCATCGGTGGCACGGATGGTGATGGTGTGTTCGCCGGCGGGAAGAGAGTTAGTATGAAGTAGTAAGGTTTCGCGCTTGGAGTCGAAGATACCATCGTCTGGGAAGATGACCTGCCACTCTTCGTCGCTGTCGATCTTGTAAACCGCTTTCTGGATGTAACTGGACGCGTCCTCCACCGCACACGAGATTTGATAGGTTTGGTCATCATTCGCAGTCACGGTGATATCCCTGACCATCGGCTGGCTGTTATCGATGTCAAACGGGTCGCTCATTTTCTCCGCAGATTTTGCGAAGTTGGGGGGATTGCTGAGTTTGTCCGTCGCACTGACTTTGATAACGTAACGCCCATCGGACATGGAGGTGGCATCCCAAGCATAGTTGTTCTGCTTCAACTCTTTTTTCAGGAGCTTCCAATTTGTCTCGTCCACCCCCTTGTAATAGACGTTAAACTGCAAGGTATCATTATTGTCGTCCATAACCTTCCACGAAGCGGTATATTTTGTACTGTCTCCTGCCGAATTGGAATTGGGGGTGTTCCGACCTTCCCGCGGTCTACGAACCCCTTCAGGCGGGCCAGAACTTTCCGGAGCATCGCCTCGGCGAACTTCAACCGAGGTGAATCGCGGTTCCGTATTGGATTGAACGGAAGCGACAGTTACCTTTTTGAGAACAGGTGTCGCGGCAGTCACACTTGTGGTGAGTTTGGCACGCCACTGAATGTAGCGAGCGGAGGGGCTGCTAATTTGGGATCCTTCGGATGTTGTCAATTCTTCCGACCAATCACTCCATGTACCGTTCGGTTTTTCTGTATTACCGGTCCGGGTGGCAACAGAGATAACGGTGCCCTCCGGCGTAACGCCTTCCCACGATAATTTACCCCACCGCGAAACGACCTTGGTATCGTGGGTATCGGATTCAAGCGTACCTTCAGCGAGATAATCCGATTTTAGCTCAAAGATTTTCCCGGCATTGCCCGTCGCAAGTAGGAGTCGATCTGAATTCGCGATGCGGTGCATTGCCAGAATCTGGCTCGCGCTGCATTTGCCCTTCAAGACCGAATCGCCCGCTGTATTGACCCAGTACAACTTACCACTATCCCCTGTCCCGATATAAAGTCCGCCCTCGGCATCAAATATCATCGATAGCGCCAAGGGTTCGGGCACTTCCCACATAACAGCCACAATGCCATCGGGTTGAATCTTATAGACCTGTGACTTCTTTTCTTCACCGTCACGCCTTGCGGGCGACGGGGGCCCAGGAGGTGGCGGTTGAGATCTACCGGGCTGCGGTGCCGCTGTCGTGATGGTTCCAGCATAGATTAACCCCTGTGCACCGGCAACAAGCCTGTGCACCTCTTTCTGACCCGTTTGATAAATCACAGAAGCCGTACCGTCCTCTGTTTTGACGCTATAGATAGTCCCTTTGCCGTCGCTGCCGGCATACAACATCCCTTGATGATAAAGCAGGCATGAAATGTTACGTTCATCGGAATCAAAGAGAACGCTGGGCTCCCCTTCGGGCGTAACCTTGTAAATTTTTCCACCGGTCCCGGTCGCTGCGTATAGATTTCCCGCGTCATCAAAGACCATCGCCCAAACGTACCTCTCCTCTGAACTGAGTATCGTTGTTGGCGGGGTACTACTGTCTGTGAGCTTGTAGATTAACCCGTCCGGTGCTGTGCCAGCATAGATGTTATCACTGGCATCAATAGCCAATGCCAAGATAGAGACCTCCGGCGAATCGTAAAAGAGTGAGGATTCACCTTCGGGAGTGATTCGATAAACCTTGCCGCTATTTCCTGTGCCGGCGTAGATGTTCCCTTTGGAGTCCTCGGCGAGGCACCAGAGATATATCTCTTCGGTATCCTCAAAGAAGGTATCCAGTTGAGGAGCCAACATGAGCTCGCCCTTACTTGAGATTGACACATTTTTTGGGGTTCCAGACTCAAAATCCTTTTGGGTTTGTTGTTCCCAAATCTGAGTGGTCACCCCGAACGCTGGTAAAGGAGCGACCGAAAAGAGAATGACAACAACACTAAAAATATAAAAAGTACGGTAAAACGTCATGAAAAAGAGATCCTCCGTTAAGTTGGTTTATCAGTTCATTGGTTCATCAGCCTGTAGAAGGAGCTTCAGAACATTTAGCGAATCACGTTCATACATGAGGGGTATAGACGATTTCTCCTTACGCATTACAGTTCATGTCTCACTTTTCACATACTACCTATCGGCAGGACCTGCTCCTTGAAAAACTACGGCGCATTGCGGTCAACCGTAAAGCGTAAAAATTGACTGCCGGAGACCACATAGGGCGTCGTAACCCTCTCAGAATGCAGCGTCGTGCCACGGGTAAGTCCACCTTCTCCAGACTGCGTCGAAGTATTCATTACCGAAAGCATCGACACTGGCAGCTCTGGAAATTCTTCTCCCTGAACGGTCATGCCAACTTGGGGCAGGAAAAGCTCGAAGATAATGTCGTTGTTGTTTTCTTCACGCTGCAACAGTTTAATCAATTGGTTGATGTTAGTTGGCTGGTAATTTAACGGTGCCCGCGTCCGCTGCCAACTTTCATAGAGGGTTGGACTAATAGCAAGCAGGGTGGTTGGTCCTTCAGGGGCATCCGCTGGAACAGTAATAGAATAGGTCTGAATAACCGGTGTCTCGAGGTATGGACGCAGGCGGATGGTCACTTTAATTTCCTCACCGGGTCGATAGCGATCTTTATCAATCCGCACTGCTTCAATGATCGCAGTTTTCCGTTTATCCTCCATCTTGACATCGAGATCTATACGCTCCACATCAATCTTCGTGTATTGGTTACCAATCAGGCTAAACAGTGGCGTGAGGGCGCGGGTCGCCGCAAAGCCGGGTGAGCCGCTGGAGGAGTAGACATTACTCCGTCGAATCTCACGTGACGCTAGATTTGGCTGATTCTTCAGCACGATTTTTGCGTCAACGTTGACGGAGTGATCGCCGCTGACGATTTCGATACCATCAATGATATTCCACAGACCGATGAGGGTATATAGCGTCGAAAAATCCCGATGACGGAGTACTTCGTAGTGGGTCGGGTGTGCCTTCCCATCCATCGTCTGGATGTTGGCATGAACGGGAATAAAGCTGGGATGGTCACCAATTAAACCGGCAATCCCTGCCTGACGGTCCTGCACGAGTGTCCCGATTGGCTGTGTGGGAGAGGCAACTTTGGAAGATCTGAACGTGCTTGGCAAAATGAAGTGGACATGTCCGCCGGAAATGGGTAGGTTGACGTTTCCCTCACCGAACATCGAATGACCGAAGCCGATGAGCTGGTTGCCTTCTACATAGGTCAAAGTCCCGAACCCGAAGGCGGTGAAATCGCCACGGACAAACTCCAACCCGACAATCTGGCCGGGTTCAATCGGCGCACTTTCAACAGGCGCCCCACCACTCGCGCCTTGTATCGGACTGAGATGATATCCGTCAAAAAACTGCTTGAAATATCCGATCGCCCCGGTTGGCAATCCTGAGAATGCAACAGGGATATGTAGACGGGGCGACTTCTCTAACCGATCGGGCAGTGGTGACAGCTCCATCCGTGCTTCAGGGACATATTTTTTGTCCGGTCCCAAGGGCAGCATCTCAATACCGTTGGAAACCGTGTCTGTCCCGAAGTTAAGGCGTGCCCCGCCGCGATAGCTTAAATTGGGCTGCATCCCTCGCTGTGTTACCTCAACCATCAGCTCAATTGGCGTTACCCCCATGAGATTCGCATGTTCACGCTGATTATAGTAACCGAGAGAAATCGCGCCAACGAGCCGGCCGTTGATATACATGGGGCTGCCACTCATACCACCGGCGACCCCTGTTTTTTCAAAGTTCGGGCCGCTGCCTTTGACCCATATCACGTGCCAGTTGGGAGAAAGATTGTATTCAATACTGACCACCTCAAAATTGAACTTCTCAACGGTTGTCCCGGAAAAAACGGTATATCCCTCTCCTTTCATGCCGGACGCGACCTCCGATAACCGCATAAATTTTGATGAATCCCATTTAATTTGTGCGTCCGTCTGAAACGCAATCAGGTACAGAAGACTGATTATCAATACACAACAGTTTTTCTTCAAAACTCACCTCATATAATTTTGTAATCGCGGAATTTTAACTCGCTTGGTATATAACAGAAATCCGATCTCTCGTCTCTAGCGGCTTATAATAACAGTTTATTTTCAACGATGTCAAGCGTAATTATTGTTTACCATTTTGGCTAGATATGAATCATGACCGATAGCGTGGTATCGGACTGGGGAAGGGGCGGGTAAGACGGTCGGCCTACGGGTAGGTGGGGGATTACAGCATATCGATCTGAATTTCCCGATTAATTGGGACGGGGTATGAACGTTATTTTTTTTGCTTAAAAATGCAAAAAGCCGGGCGAGAAAATATACTCTCTCCCGGCTTTCTGAGGGCGTCTAATCAGTGTGAATATAGCAAGGGTTATGTGCGAAGTTTTCGGTAGAGATACACAATTGCACAACCGATCACGCCGAGCAAGATTAGGGTGAAAGCGAGCTCAAACACCCACGCAATAACAGGCAAAACCAGCTTTAACCCAATCAGAATCAGGATGAATATCAGTCCCAAGATAAAAAAGTTTCTCAGTAATCCCATCGGATACAGTTCCTCCGCTTTTACTTTTTCAAGCGTGCTTTGAGTTTGGCAAGTTCATCATCAATCTCATCATTTTGATTAAGTTTGTTTAGTTCCTCGTCCAAACTAAGTTCACGCATCTCACTAAGCGCATCTGCCTCCGCTTCCGCATCAAGGACTCGGTTCTGAATCCGATCAAAAGCGTCAATCGCGCTAGAGTCGGAAATGCCGGACACGGTTTGATGGATTGCCCGTTCCGCCTCTGCCCGTCTCTGGCGTGCAATTAGCAGCGCCCGTTTGTTCTTTGCCTCTTCAATTTTCTGCTCTAAGGTTCCCAACCCATCTTTAAGTACAGACACACTCTCTCGCTGCGCCTCAACTTGCTCACGAAAACCCTCCGCGAGGTCGTCGCATGACCGCTTCCGGCGTAAGGCCTCTTTGGCACGGGCATCGTCACCGTTCTGGATAAACAGGATGGCGCGCTGCTCCCATTTTTCGGCGCTCTCCACGTTCTCCTTGTATTGGGCTTCCAATCTGTTGCTATCCCGAATCGCGGCAGCAACCTGAATCTTGACCTCTTTGAGTTCCCGCTGCATATCCTCCAAGAGTTGATTCAAGATCTTTTCTGGATCCTCAACCCGATCGAGGAGGTCATTGATATTCGAATTGAAAATCCGTCTGATTTTCTCAAAGACCGGCATTGGTGGTCACTCCCTTACCCATCTCAGCGATTATACCGTATATCTACCCAGTGTTTCGTCATCCAAATCGGCTAACTCGTCTCTAGATTGTTGCTGTTCCGCCTCTCTCAGCTCTGTTTCCGGGAAACCAATCTCTTGAACAATGGATTCCGCCACATAGATAGGCACCTCCAGCCTCAAGGCAAGCGCAATCGAATCACTCGGACGTGCATCAATCTCCAGCGTTTCGCCGTTGGCGACCATATTAATCTGGCCGAAGTAGGTTGAGTCTTTCATCGTGTGCACATAGACCGCTTCAACCCGTGCATCAAGGGTTTCGATGATGTTTTTCATTAGATCATGCGTCATTGGACGCAGCGGCTGTTCACCTTTGAGCTGGAACTGGATTGAAAGTGCCTCGCCCTGTCCAATCCATATAGGTAACACCAATTTCGGATCGCCTTCTGTCTCCCTCAAAAAGAGGATTGGTGCCCCACTGCTAGCATCGATAGAAATGAACGCGACTTCAACAGCGATCATGTTCTTTCCGTTCATTTGGAACTGTTCATCGGCTGTTTCTTTCATCTTAGACTCCTTCTTGCTAATTTGAAATTTCAATCGGAGTCGTCAATGGGACAAGGGATGTTACAAGAATGTTGCCATTTACCCTGTCATCGACAATTCCAGATCGCCTGCTATATCGACTCAGGTTTGTCGTCTCCACCTCTACTACATTATGTTGAATCTTGGTCCGTTGATTCCGGCGCGTCGGCTTTAGTATTAAGATCCAAGCCCGGAACATATTGACTCACGGTCTTGGCGAGATCTTGGGCGTCAACTCCTCCAAAATTCAGCACCTCTTTCAGCATTGGCAATGCTGCCCCAGCCTGCAAAATGGATCCGAAAATCTTACCCATGTTCCCACCCGGTGCACCATTCCCGGCTCCGTTGCCACCAAGGTCAAGGATGCGGATGCTCTCAATTTGTTCCGCAGGTTTCATCAATTCACCTGTGACTTCGGGCAGAGATTGAATCAGTTTCAGTAGCGCCTCGTTATTCAGAATCCGCTGATCTGCATTGTTCTTCGCTTCAATAAGCGCCTCTTCCCCTTCTGCCTTCGCTTTTGCTTCAACCAAGAGTGCCTCAGCAAGCATCTTCTGCGCTTCTGCTCTGAGAGTGGCAGCTTCTCGCTCCGCTTTAGCGGCTTCGATAACAGCATAGGCTTCAGCATTTGCCAGTCGTTCCTTTGAAATGCGCTCTTCATCCGCCTCCTGTTCGGCTTTGATTAACGCGATTCGGCTATTACGTTCAGCCTCCTCAATCGCTTCCACCGTCAAGACTTGAGCTTCAGATTTGGTTCTCTCAGCAGTAGCAGCCAACCGATCTGTAGAGGCAATTTCGCGTTCCTTCTCCTTGACCGCAACCTGAATTTCGCTTGTGGCTTGGGCCTCTTTTTCTTCACGATTCCTCTCAACAAGCACGATTCGTCTGGCTATATTGGCTTCTTCTATTGCCTGTTGTTGACGGACGCGCGCTTCTTCAACGGTGCGTCCCTGCTCAATCTCCGCTTCTTGGACCTGCCGTTCCTGATCAATTCGCGCGGTTTCAATCCTCTGTTTCTGCTGGATCTGCGAAGATTGCACCGCTTCTTCCTGTCGGATCCGCGCTTCCTCAAGGGCTTGTTGTTGCTGAAGTTCCGCTTCTTTGACGACACGCTCTTGTTCAACTTTATTCGTCGCAACCTCTTTACGCTGCATCTCTTGAGCAAATGCCAGCCGCTTCTCGACCTCTAGACTCTCTGTCTGCGTCGCTTCCTCCTGCTGCTTGATCGCTAGGTCTGCTCTCAGTTTATCTTCCTCTTGTTTCACCCTGTTTTCATGCTTAATTCGTTCAGTCCGCGTTTGCCGCTCTTGGACCTCTTGATTGATAGTCTGAATGGCAACCACATCAAAACGGTTGTTCTCATCTAGCTGGTCAAGCGGAGTCTGATCAAGGTTCGTCACCGCAACACTTTCGAGTTGAAAACCGTTCTGTTCAAGGTCATCCTTGCAGCTTTCCCGAACCTGATCCGAAAAATCTTGACGTTTCTCATGAAGTTCTTGAAGGTCCATCGTTGCTGCCACACTCCGTAATATCCCGACCAGTTTTCCTTCGAGCAGCGCCTTTACATTGTTCGGCTCCAAGGTTTTGTCCCCAAGGCTCGCAACAGCATTGAGAACATCTTGTTCATTGGGTTCAATCTTCACATAGAATTGGGCTTCAATGTCAACGCGCAAGCTGTCCTTTGTGATTAAGGCATCCGGTCCAGTCCGTTGAACTAAAAGCTGCATGGTATTCAACGAGACTAGTTGTGTTGCTTTTGTCAGTGGATTAACGATTTTACCGCCGAAGACGACACTCTTGCTTTTACCGCCTGAAATGACCAATGCGGCATCGGCAGGTGCCTTTTTATATAACGCTTTGTAGGTAAAAAACATTATCAGGAAAAATACTGCAATTACAGCGATAATACCGAAAAAAGGTGTCAAACTCATGCCTTCCATTTTCAACCTCCCCGCGTAAAGATACACGCCAAATCATTATAATGAAATAAGGGAACTATCCGCTTTCGTCACCTCAAAAATCCGTCCTTTTAAATCGTAATCAATGAGAACCACCGTGTCTCCCTTTAAGGGAATATCCTCGCCCTCACGGACGCGACAACTGACGGTCAATTCGGGCCCCTGTGGCACCGGTACGCGCGCTGTCCCAAAGGTAGTTGTGACTCGACCGCTAATTACTCGACCTCTTAAACCGATTAAGTGAGAGTCGTTAGTGGCCCGGTCACTTTCAGGAAATAGCTTTGCAAGCCCCAGTGCAAGATAACGGGTGCCGAATATACTACAGAGCAGCGCAGCCCCGACAGAAATCCAGAGTGTGTAGCGTGGGGAGTCAACGTTGATATTCAAAAACTCATTAACAATCAAGCCCGAAATTCCCCACGTCGCAAAAAGCGCCATTAAAATAATGGTAAAAGGTACTTTGCCAATGTTCAAAATTCCTAACACGCCAGCAGTAAAGCTGCTACCGTCCGAGCTGCTGTCGACATTAAGGTCTGCATCGACCTCGGTATCGACATCTACCTCCGCATCGGTGTCTCCACCTCCAAAATCCAGACCCCCCATAACAAGCTGGAAGATGGCAAAGAGAAACATGAACGCAATGGGCGCCGTAAACCAAACATTATACCAGACAAAAATGTAATTAAGGAAGTCACCCATATCTACCTCCTCCTACAAGTCATTCCTAGCAAGAGGCCATCAACGTCATTGCGTGTTTGGCATCGCGGTAGCTGATGTTGTTAATCAAATATTTATCCCCATTCACTTCAATTTCAAGTGCGGCTTGACCAAAGATGCGATGTTTGAGACTTTGGTCAAGTTTTACACCTGTAATCTGAGAAAACAAGAGATTACACCGAATGTTGATGTAGGACGCGTTTAGACTTCCCATCTGACGTTCTTCCAACACCAACACTCGCCTTGACGTAATAACCACAAAATCGGGGGCCAGCAGGCTAGACCTTCCAAGGGTACACAACCGAATCTGCTCATCCACACTCAGCTCAGCTTGCGCTGCTTCCTGAATGCGAGAGGGTAACCGATGAAAATCAGCCATCCACATCACTCCGTTGGGGGTGAGCCTCCTTGTTTCTCAAGTTGGATTTTGGCTCTCAACGTCGCAAGGTCTGCTTCCACCTTTTCGCTGTTCTCAAGTTCGTGAAATTGCCGCTCAAGGTCATCGCCCTGTGTCAACTCCGCTAACGCTTCGGCATGTGCTTCAAAATCGCGGACACGGTCAACGAGTCGATCATAGGCATCGAATGCGGTTGTGTCAATGAGGGTGTCAGTCGGTGATGGTGAACCAGTAGCGGGTTGAAACGCCCCTAAATCTTCGGCAACAGCCAATTTCGCAGTTTGAAAGCGCATCGTGTCTAGCTTGGTTTCCAGCGTTTTCAAACTGGACTTAAGGGAGTCGATTATCTCCTGCTGTGCACCGATCTGCTCATGATATAGGTTCGCCTTCTTTATATGCTCGCCTTTCCGAGCGAGTGCGCGGCGTGCGAGGTCTTCCTCCCCTTTTTTTAAGGCAAAGACCGCTCTCTCCTCCCATCTGCTGGCTTCAGTTCCATGCGCGTCAATTTCGCGTTCAATCAGCTTGAGATCGGCAATCGCACCGGCGATTAACGCCTTGACATGGCGCACATTCTCGCGCATCTCCTCCAACATAAGCCCTCGTGTTTTATGCGTGTCTTCCACTTTTTCTAGGAGATCGTTCACATGTGATCTCACGATAAGTTTGGCGCGGTTTAAGGTTTGCACGGTTCAGTTCCTCCTTGTAACATTGTTGACGGTCAAAATGATTAACTCAATTGTGACAAACAGAGGCTACAAGGATATTGCCATTTATGGGAGATGAAACGTGAGGCGTGAAACGTGAAAACAAAATGAACGAATGTACTAAAAAAGATGGAGGTGGCGGGAATCGAACCCGCGTCCGAGAGCACTTCAATAAAGGCTACTACATGTTTAGCATAAGTTTTGGTGTTTCGTCCACAGGACTCCCTTATGCCGGATTCGCCGCGGACTATCTCAAGTTCAGTCTCGCAGCTTGCCCCTTGAGCGAAAGCAAGGTGCAAAGCCCGTTTGTTGACGTCGGGCTAACTCGACGGGACCGCAAATTAGCCGGACGAGCCGCTTTATTAAGCAGCTAGAGCCAATTCTTCATCGGCAATTAAATTGTTTCCGCCTGTTTAACGAGGCCTGCGGAGACCTCGACATGCAACCTTTATATCATCTACTCCCGTCGAAACCTTTTCACCCCCGTATGCAAGCAGGTAATTATCCCTACTTTATCTATTTGCTCAGCAATTCAATAATTTTGGCAATGCCTAAGCAAAGCACACCAAGAGTACCGAAATAAAACGTTAGACCAAATCCTGTTACACCTAGGCTAATAGCCAATGCCATAGTTTGATCGGGTGTGGGATGCTGGTTTATCACTCCTACAGCTGCAGCTATTCCTGCGATAACCCCGAAGCCTATTGATAGTGTACCGACTATGCGTAATGCCTTAGCTATTGTAGGCCCACCTTGACTTTGTGTGGGGCCGCCATTAGCACTTTCCGCGGCTTCAGCAACAGAAGCCTCGCTTATACTCTTCGCGGCTTGGTCACTAATCTTTTCTGCGGATTCGGGAACAGGATTATTTGCCCCACAGCTTTTGCATTCGGCAGTCGCACCGGCTTCCAAGAACCTAACAGCAATGTCTTTCCCGCAGCTTTTACACTGAAATTTCAGAGCCATAACTGTTCTTGTGCTCCTAACCTATGATTGGTCTCTACAAGTGCTACCTCATATATGACTGAATTGCCCGTTGATCGACTTCCCGCTGTATATCTTCGCGTTTATCGTAATCGTGCTTGCCACGCGCCACCGCAATTTCGACCTTTACCCTACCGTTACTGAAATAGGCTTTCGTCGGTACAATTGTCATGCCCGTGGGTCGGGTCCTTCCGTCGATCCGTTTAATCTCCCTCCGGTTCAGCAGGAGCTTCCGTTTGCGCTTGGGTTCATGATTTTCACGATTGCCCTGCTCATAGGGGCCGATATGGGCATCCATTAGAAAGACCTCGCCTTCGTCAACGCGAGCGTAGCTATCGGTCAAATTCATTCTACCGGCACGTATCGCCTTGACCTCCGTTCCCTGAAGCACTATCCCCGCCTCGAAACGGTCCATCAGGTGATAATCGTACCGCGCTTTCTTATTTTGGGCAACTGGCCCCGTGGTCTTAGTAGGCTTCGCAGCTTTCATAATGTGTGAATTATAGCACATGCACGAAAGCGGTGCAAGGGCAAAAAAGGTTGATTATTCCTCGTATCCGTTGTAGAGTTATAGGTAAAAGGGACGCGAAACGTGATACATGAAACGTAAAAACAGAATGAACCAAAGTAGTAGGCACACGTCGTGTGCCGTAACCACGACCCTACCAATGAACCAATAAACCAATGAACTAACAACCGGAGAGACAGATGCCAAAATCCAAAGACAAAATTCAAACGGGATGGCAGGGGCGCTTTTACGAAGATTTTGAAGTCGGAGCCGTTTATCGAAGCCGATTTGGACATACGGTCACGGAAGCGGATAACGCGTTGTTTACTCAACTCACCCACAATACCAACCCGCTACATTTTGACCGACACTACGCCGAGCAGACAAAGTGGGGGGAGATTCTGGTCAATAGCACCTTCACACTAGCACTGATTACCGGCATGAGTGTACCCGATGTCAGTGAGAACGCGCTGGCAAATCTGGGGTGGGAGGAGATTAAGCTGCCGCACCCCGTTTTTATAGGGAATACGCTCTACTCCGAAACGGAGGTGCTATCGAAGCGCGAGTCAAACTCCTATCCCGAAGCGGGTATCGTGCGAGTCCGCTCGCGGGGGATTAATCAGGACGGAGCGGTGGTCATTGACCTTGTGCGAGCTATCATGGTCTATAAACGGGACAGTGCCCCGAAAAGGAATCTGTTCCCTGAAATCGCTTAGAAACCGAGTTTTTGACAAGAGCTCAGCTCTTCTACTCGTAGCGTGTAAAACGTGAAATGAACCCTAAATCACCTCCTATAAATTATGGCACGACAAACTGAAATGAAGGAACGATACATGACAGCAGTTAAAAATAATACCGGGGCTCGCCCACCGTTGGAGGGGGTACGGATCCTTTCGGTCGAGCAGTTTGGCGCAGGTCCCTGGGGCACCATGATGCTCGCAGATTTGGGGGCAGAGATTATCAAAATCGAAAATCCTGACACAGGTGGAGATGTAGCGCGTTATGTGCCTCCCTACACGGTTGAGCAAGACAGCGTTTATTTTCAGAGCTTCAACCGAAATAAAAAGAGTGTCACCCTGAATCTGCAGCACCCCGACACAATTGAGATTTTCCACCGACTGGTATCCATCTCGGACAGCGTTTTCAATAACCTGCGCGGCGATCTGCCGGCTAAACTCGGCTTGGACTATGCAGCTCTCGGAAAGGTGAAGCCGTCAATTGTGTGCTGCTCCCTCTCCGCCTTCGGACGCAGCGGTTCCCGTGCTGCAGAACCGGGCTACGATTATTTGATGCAAGGATACGCCGGCTGGATGAGTATCACCGGCGAACCGGATTCTCCACCGCAGAAGACAGGCCTATCGCTGGTCGATCTAAGCGCGGGGGTCATGGCAGTCCTCGGCTTGGTCAGTGCCCTCCTGCGGGCACGGGACACCGGTCTCGGCTGCGATGTCGATGTGAATCTATTCGATACCGCCCTGTCACAGTTAGGATACGTCGGGGCTTGGCATCTGACAAAGGGGTATCAGCCGCAGCGGATGGCGGATTCCTCGCATCCATCTCAAATACCGTTTCAGGTGATGCCTACAAAGGATAGCTGGATTGTTGTGGCGTGCGCCAAGCAGAGTTTCTATCAAAGTCTGGTGCGGATTCTGGGGGCACCGGAACTGGCGGCAGACCCACGTTTTAGGGGGTTCGCAGACAGGTTGGAGAATCGTGAAACCTTAGTGCCGATCCTGAAAAATCTGTTTCGCCAACGGACAACCATCGAGTGGTTAGAACTGCTCAAAGGTGAAGTGCCGTGCGCCCCTGTTAACACGGTTGAGGAGGCATTCCGTGACCCACAGGTAGCTGAAGACGAGATGGTGCTTGAGATCCCGCATCCGGAGTTTGGCGTTGCGCGTCAGGTGGCAAGCCCGATTAAAATCAGCGATTCCGAGATTGACCATCATCGCGGCCCAAAGCTGAGCGAACATACGGAGGAAACCCTCAGAGATTACCTCAACATGTCGCCCCAAGAGATAGCGGCCCTCCGTCAGAAGGGGGTCCTCTAAATACACGACAAAACGTGAGGCGTGAAACGCGAATCGCCCTCCTAATCGAGGTGGCACCTTGGTTTACTTTTATCTGAACACGCCCGAGCAATTTATGATAAAATATATTTTTCGTTTCCCTTTGTATGCGATAGTAATCTATCTAACCGGCAGCGTCTTCAAAATGGTAGACGCTGATATAAACATTGGCGAACCGCGCACGGTACGACTAATCTACTTTACCCCCAACGACCGACCGTATCGCGCTAACGTGGTTGAACGGACAAAAGACGAGATTCGCAAGATTCAAACATTCTATGCGGAGCAGATGGAGGTGCACGGCTACGGAGAGACGACCTTCCGCATTGAAACCGACGCGCAAGGTGAACCGATGGTGCATCACCTAGATGGGCAACACCCCGATCGTTACTATCTCGCCGATACGTTAGGCACTGTGCTCACAGAGATTGACTTAGCATTTAATCGTTGGGAGAACATTTACCTCATCGTGGTGGACAATAGCATAAACAGGATTCGTGGCAATAGTTGTCGGCGCGGGTTTGGGGGGAAACGGGGGAAATATGGAGGATATGGGTTGGTTTTTAGCGGCTTTAGTCGGCAATTGGCGACACATGAACTGGGACACGCCTTCGGGTTGTTCCACGATTTTAGCGATGGCGCTTACATCATGTCGTATGGTCCGGGGCGAAATCAGTTATCCTCGTGCCATGCCGAATATTTGTCCGCACATCCCTATTTCAACCCTGATATCCCCACTGAAGCGGGACAGGGGGCCCAAATCGAGCTTATTTCATCACCTCAATATCCGATAAGCGCAAAAATCACCCCGCTTCAACTCAAAATCAGCGATTCAGAGGGGCTTCGGCAAGTGCTTCTATTTGTCACAACGGTAGTACCACATGGCGCTGCCGGATCTCTCGAAGTAAAAACGTGCTGGGGATTGGAAGGTGAAAGAGATGTCACAGTTAAACTGGACTATGATGGCATAATTCCGTCCAATAGCGCTACAAATCTGTCTAAACCCGCGGTGCAGCCGATCGCTGTTGCAGCCGTTGATATGAATGGAGATGTGGAGCGGACAAACTTTGTCCTCTTCTCCAGAACGCTTCAACCGCTATCGAAAAGCTCAGGCGATAACCAGCACGGCTTACCCAATACGCCATTGCCCTTCTCCTTTGTGGTTCAAGTGCGAGATGTGAATGACGGCTCCCCGCGCGGGAAGGTTCCGGTCACATTTACCCTCACTGCTGGCGGTGGAATGCTCAGTGTAACGGAGGCGGAGACCAACCGTAACGGCAGGGCAGGTAGTCGACTAACCTTGGGACCGAACCGAGGAACAAACAGCGTCGAGGTATCTGTCGCTGGAATTGAGGATACGGTCACCTTTACCGCTGTGGTGGGGGCTGCGGTGAGTATCCCTGACCCCAATTTTCGGGATGCGGTGGAAATCGGTCTTGGAAAAGCAGCGGGAGAGCCAATCGCCCCGACGGAGATGCTCACCTTTACCTGTCTTGAAGCACCGGGGGCACGTATTCGGGATTTGACAGGACTTGAGAGGGCAACTAACCTGACAGGAGTGGATCTGCTCAGTAACAATATCTCAGACATCTCCCCGGTGGCGGGATTGACCGGTCTAAGGTGGGTGGATCTGTCTAGCAACAATATCTCGGATATCTCGCCGCTGTTGGCAAACACAGGACTAGGAAGAGGGGATACGGTTTATGTGCAAGGGAATCCCCTGAGCCATCTATCGGTGCACACGCATATTCCAACCCTCCAAAGCCAGGGGGTACGGGTATACTTTGATGATCAAGCCCATCCTGCTCTTTTGAAAATATCAGGCGACAACCAGGGTGGTATGTTCTCTGCGCCGCTGTCTCACCCATTTGTTGTTGAAGTACAAGATGAAAACGGTTCAGTAGTTGCGGGGGTGCCGGTAACGTTTGCTGTCATCGCGGGGGGTGGAACGCTCAGCCTCACACGCACAACTACCAATCCTAACGGCAGCGCACAGAGTACGCTCACGCTAGGGCCCCATCTGGAAGCAAATACCGTCGAGGTATCCGCCACCGGCGTTGAGGGGACGGTCACTTTTCACGCCATCTCCGACGCGGAATCCCCATCGCTTGCAGCGGATGTCAACAACGACGGAAGCGTGAATATTTTGGATTTGGTCTTGGTTGGATCGGCATTTGGGAACAGGGGAATCAATTTGGCAACGGATGTGAGCGGAGATGGGGTTGTCGATGTTGTGGACTTGTTCTTGGTTGCAGGCATGTTTGGTGATATACCAGCCTCGCCTGCAGTACATCCACAGGTAACACTCACAGCGGCAACTATTCAGGGGTGGCTGACGGACGTAAGCCTCCTTGAGGACAGCGATCCAATCGTGAAACGGGGGCTTGCGGTGCTTGAACAACTTTTGATATCCGTAATCCCAACTGAGACGGAGCTGTTACCGAACTATCCGAACCCTTTTAACCCGGAAACGTGGATTCCGTATCAGTTGGCGGTGGATACTTCCGTGGCACTGACCATCTATAACGGTAGCGGTCAGGTTATCCGTAAGTTGGACGTGGGACATCAACATGCGGGAATCTATGCGAATCGGTCAAAGGCGATCTACTGGGATGGCAGAAACGCGCTCGGAGAACCGGTGGCAAGTGGCGTGTATTTCTATTGTCTGTCCGCAAGCGATTATTCTGCCACCCGGAAGATGGTCATCCTCAAGTAGGAGGCGTATCCTCTGCTGATAGAGACAGCAGATCCGCACCGGAACGGCATGTATATAGAACCGCAAGACGTCTAACGCTTGCGCTTCAGTGGAGTGCGATGTGTATGGCGGTATCGATCCGCCACAACCTAAGGTCCAACAAAACTATGACTAAAGAAACAGCAAAATCCGAACCTCAGGCACTACCTACTTTTGACCCCCGTGGAGAGCGGAGACTAATCTACACTAGCGATCCGTCGAACCTGGCATTCTATCAGGTGGGACAGCAGGTTGCTCACACGCCGGATGCAGCGACAGCGCGGCGGGATCCCGCCCGGCGGGAGAATCTGGTTGAGTGGGTAGATAACCTCGCGTATCACGGCATAGATACCTACGCACAAGCGATCTATGCTCAGGGGTGGACGGTCTTTTTCCGTTCAGACCGATTTGAGTTCGACGCAAGACCCCAACATCAGCGTTTCGTCCCTATGATGGACGCCGGCATCACACCCTTGGAAGTACTGATCGAACAAACACACAAGCGAGGTATGGAGTTCGTGGCAAAGTTTCGTATGAATGACCGCCACGGCAACGGGGGTCAGGGTGCACGTTTCATACTGGATAATCCCGCGTGGCATCTGGAGGAATTTCCCGGCGGTCAGGACTTTAGCTTTGAACCGGTACGGGATTATGTCTTCTCCGTCGCGGCTGAGGTGGTAGAACGGTTCGACGTTGACGGTTTGCTGTTCAACTATATTCGGCATGGACACTGTTTTCCGACCGATGTTGCACGTGACCGTCAACCGGTTATGACCGACTTCCTGCGGCGGGTACGTGAGATGTTGGACCGGCGCGGCACACAGCAGCGGAACACCCTGACGCTGGGGGTGATGATCCCGCAAAGGTTGGAGGAGTGCCACAACTTGGGGTTCGACATCCCTACTTGGATTCGGGAAGGTCTCATTGACTACATCTGCCCCTGCGACTTCCACTTTGCCGATTTCAACGCGCCCTACGAGGAGTTCAGCCAGTTGACACGCGGATCGGACTGTCTGTTGTACCCGACGCTAAGTCCCATGTTGTGTCGAGGAGATGATACAACGCTGCTCACACCTGAAAACTATCGTGCGCTCGCACAAAATTTCTACGGCGCGGGTGCCGATGGCATTTCTGTCTTCAACTATCAGTATCATTGGGCACGAAAGGGCGGAACCGCCCGCTACCCCGGACCGGTCGAAGGCTATCCACTCTCATTGAGCTATCTGCGTGATCTGCGTGACCCGAAACCTGTCGCAGGTGGAACACGTCACTATCGCTTCCATCCCCTATGGGGCGGCACATCACCAATCGGCGCCGTGAAGGACGACAAGACGATCCTCGCCCGGGCGTCTGGCACTAGCGGACAGTACCGTTTCCGCCTCTGCGAGCGCTTGGTACAGGGAACACAAGCTGTCCTATACTTCAGCGCACAGGGATTGCTCTCCACAGATGAAATCGTCGTGGCACTCAACGGTACTGCAATCCGAGACATTCAGCGCGTCTTTCATCCAGACGGTCGATTGAAGACGTTTGGACGACCGCTGCCGCCGTTTTCGAGCGTGTGGTTCAACCTGAATCACAAATGGCTTAACAACGGGGACAATTATCTAACAGTACAACTCACACACAGCACCGCTGATACAGACAATGAGATTGTCATTGATGAAGTAGAAGTGGTAGTGATGCCTGCATAACCCCTCGTGAGGCGTCACCCCATTTTCGGATCTCACTTTTTCGCGAATCGTGCTATAATTTTGTTGGCTATCCCTAGACTTTAACCTATCGCAGATTTCAATCAATTGGAGGTAACAACAAATGGAAATGAGAAGTTGGTTACAATCCCCCTCAAGTCTTACGCACGGCAATATTATCAAGCGAGAAATCTTCTCCAAGAAAGATTCCGACGATCCCCACAAACCGGGGGCAATTCTCAACTACATTGATAGCTTTTCCCGATGTTACCTTGAATCGCGAATCGCATCAATACCAACGTCCTTTGACGATCGACAACTGATTTTTTATATCGTTGATGGAGCCGGTATCTTTGAGGGCGGCGACCTGAAGCAGGCGGTCCGCGAAGGTGACGGCATTATTGTGCCGCCGGAGACGACGCATATATTGACAAATGAGGCAGATACGCCGTTAGAGTTTCTGATATTGGAAGAGACCCTCGCTGACGCTGAAGGAGCACCCCGCGACGACGTACTCATCAGAAACTATCGGGAACGTCCACTCGGTCAGGGACATTGGACCCATCTCGTCCACCCTATTTTCGGATCGGACGACGGATTGGTGAAGCTGCATTCCGTCCTGATGGTAACAATTGATGCGATGCAGACCCCTGATACCCACGGACACGCTGACAATATGGACGAAGTGTGGTATATGCTAGAGGGCAACGGTATCCATGTGGTGAGCCAAAATGTGTACCGACAGCGCCCGGGCGATGCGGCTTCTGTCGCCCCGTCAAATCCAGGGCATACGCTCATCAATGATACAGATCAGCCGCTCAAGACGTTCTATTTTGCCCGTTACACGCGGTAATCTGATACGAGGAGGAAGCAAATGGCTACACTAAAAGCCGGTGCTGCACAGACCAATATTACGCCGCCACTTGGTGCATACCTTGCAGGTTCCCTCAAGGCACGCCATGCGACGGAAGTCCACGACGAGCTCCACGCAAAGGCGTTGGTAATTGAAGATGGAACGACGCAAATCGCCTTTGTCATTTGCGACGTTATCTGTGTCCCCTACGATCCGTGCGAAGCCGCCAAAGCCTTGATCGCCGAACGTGTCGGGATTCCACGTGAACAAGTGCTGATAGCAGGCACTCATACCCATACCGCTCCCGCGATGAAGCTGGGATTTGAGACGATTCCCGATCAGGGCTATCTCGACTTCTTTTCGACTCGCGTTGCTGACGCTGTACAGTTAGCGGCCGGACGCGCCCAACCGGCGAGACTCGGTTACGGCGTCGGCAAAGAGCCGCGCTGCGTTTTTAATCGGCGGTTTCGCATGAAGGACGGTACAGTAAAGATGAATCCGGGGTATAACAACCCGAACATCGTTGAAACCGTTGGTCCCACCGATCCGGACATCGCCACGCTTTTCGTCGAGACGCTCGAGGGCGAACCGATAGCCGTCCTTGCCAACTATGCGTTGCACTACGTCGGTGCACCGGGACATATGATCTCCGCAGACTATTTTGGGTTATTCGCCGAAGAGCTGCAGAAGATGGCGGGCACGGAATTTGTGGCGATGCTCTCTAACGGTTGCTCTGGCGACATCAATAACATCAATGTCGATAACCCACCGCCGGATCGGGCTCCCTTTGTGCGAACGCGGAAGGTCGCCCGGATGGTCGCGGCGGAGGTGTGGCGCACGTGGCAAACCACACCAATGTTCGACGATATGGGGGTCTCAGCGGCACAGACAGAAATTACGTGCGGCATACGGAAGCCGACTAGTGCGGAACTCGCTGAATATGAAGCGATATGGGCAAACGCAAGTGATGACCCGACCGTCGACGAACTCTATGCCCACGAACGCATAATAGTCAACGGGTGGCCCGATACTCGCACGACACCGATTCAAGCGTTCCGTATCGGCGATTGCGGGGTGGTTGCGTTGACGGGGGAGATCTTCTGTCAGTTCGGCATAGACCTCAAGGCTGCCTCGCCGCTTGATCCGACCTTTATCATCGAGCTTGCCAACGATTACACCGGTTATGTCCCAACCAAGATTGGGCACGAGCACGGTGGCTATGAGACGTGGTTAGCGCGGAGCAGCTATCTCGCACCGGATGCGGGTGGACAGATGGTCGAGGCAGCGTTGCAATTACTGAACGGTTTCGCTGGCTCATAAACTAGAAATAGCCCGGGTGGGGCAACCCCGCCCCTAACGAACTTGTGAGTTCGGATAGCATCAGCCGCACGGGAGCAGCAGACACCAACTTAGGCAGGTAGCGTTAGAAAGGAAAAATATGGCTAAATACAAAATTGCAGTAATTCGAGGGGATGGGATTGGGATCGAGGTGATGGAGGAGAGTTTGAAGGTGCTCAACGCGGTCGCCGATACATATGCTATCACATGGGACTTCGTCGAGTTCCCTTGGGGTTCGGACTACTATTTCAAACACGGGCGCATGATGCCGCCTGATGCGCTCGATATACTCGCGGAGTTCGATCAGATCTATCTCGGCGCGGTCGGGCACCCCGACATTCAAGATCACCTAACGCTCAACGGACTTTTGCTGCCTATCCGCCGTAGATTCGATCAGTACGTCTGTGAGAGACCTAGTGTTCTCTACCCCGGTATAAACGGCCCGCTTAAGGGCAGAGACGCCTGGGACATCGATCTGGTAGTGATACGGGAGAACACGGAGGGCGAGTACGCTAACGTCGGTGGGTTTCAGTACCAAGGCTTCCCCGAAGAGATTGGCGTGCAGGTCGGCGTATTTACGCGCCACGGCAGCGAGCGCGTCATCACTTACGCCTTCGAGCAGGCACGGGCACGCAATAAGAAGCGCAAAGTTACTTCGGTCACCAAATCGAACGCACAAGGTTACGGCATGATCGTTTGGGACACCGCCTTCGAACGCGTTGCGAAAAAATATCCTGACATAGAGACGGAATCGTTGCTTGTGGACGCGGCGTGTATGGATTTCGTCCGGAGACCGGAGGACTTCGATGTAGTGGTGGCTAGCAACCTGTTTGGCGATATCCTTACCGATATCGGCGCGATTATCACCGGAAGCATGGGACTAGCACCGAGCGGCAATCTCGATCCGCAACGTCGATTTCCGTCGATGTTCGAGCCGGTTCACGGCAGCGCACCGGACATTATGGGGCAGGAGATTGCTAATCCGTTGGCGGCAATTATCTCTGGTGCAATGATGCTGCGCTTCGTCGGCGAGACAGCGGCAGCGGACAGGATAGACACAGCTGTGCTAAAGGTAGTCGAGAAGGGGGAGACCCTCCCACCGGATCTCGGGGGTCAAGCTACAACCTCGCAGGTCGGAGAGGCTGTGTTGAGCGCGCTCGCCTAATGCGCTTTTCATGCGGACAATCTCATTTTTAACTTGACCTATCCAATTCCTTTTTGGTACAATTCTGCCTATCAGTAATAGGAATTATTACCAATAGGGCGTTATACCAACTTTTGGGATGTAAATGTGAAAGAGTTAAGTGAAGGTCTCAGACAAGAAGGCTATCGATTTACCCGTCAACGCCGGATTATCCTCGAAGAAGTGCGAAAGCAGCAATACCACCCAAGCGCGAAAGAGATTTATGATGCAGTAAAGATTCGGCTACCCAACATCAGCTTAGGTACTGTCTATCGGGGTCTCGGCGTGTTGACCGAACTCGGTCTGATTCGGAAGGTGGAGCACGGTGAATACGCTCGTTTTGACGCGAATCTCGCAGAACATCACCACCTGATCTGTACGGATTGCGATCAGTTGCTCGATGTTGACGCGCCGCTCTCCGAGCCGCTTAACACGCAGCAATTCAAAGCAAGGGGGTTTGAAGTACAAAGGTACAAAATAGAGTTGTACGGCTTGTGTCCGACTTGTGCGACCGAACGAAGTTGATCCAGATTCAGCATTTTGAAAATCTAAGGAGCTATGGCTGAAGAAGCAGAAATACTCAATTTTTTTGACATCCGAATTGAACATTTTCCTGACCGGAGTGCCCGATGGTTATTCCAAGATAAAGAAAACGTCCGAGGATTGGTAGAAATCGTCGCAACCGAGTTGGTGGAGTTGATCAATTTTAGCCAACTGGCACAGATTAACAGAAGTTTTATTCCTGACAACCTTCGAGAACAGGAGTCTGACCTCGTATTTAGCGTTCCATTGCATGGCGAATCGGAAACAGACGAGCTGCTAATCTATATCCTCATTGAACACCAATCTACGGTTGATTCAACAATGGGATTTCGTGTGTTGTTCTACATGACTCAGATTTGGGATTTCCAACGCCGTGAGTGGGAATCGAATAATGTTCCCAAAAGTCAGTGGCGTTTCCGTCCGATTCTCCCGATTCTGTTTTACACCGGTGAACAGCGATGGAACACCCCGCTGCCCCTCAATGCAGTAATGGACCTCCCCGATGTGTTTTCTCGGTTTGTCCCACAATTTGATACACTGCTTTTAAGTGTCAAGGAGACCGATGAAGCGGACTTAACGAAATCTGACCATCCCCTCGGCTGGTTGCTAACGGTTTTGCAAAAGGAACATGCGGCCAAGGAAGCGATAAGCACTGCGTTAATCGAAGCGATGTCGCACATCAACACTCTTGGAGACGCACAATCGCAGCATCGGCGACGAGCGATAGTCTATCTGCTGTTGTTGATTTTGCATCGTCGTCCGGTTGAGGAACACGAAGAACTAAGAACACTTGTTGACCAACACATTGAACAACCATCAGACAGAGAGGAGGTAGAAGTCATGGCGCAGACAATGGCTGAACATCTCATTGAACGAGGTGAAACACAAGCGAAGCAGGAGGCACTCCTCAAGCTGGTACGGTTCCAATTTGATTCCGTTCCTGAATCTGTTATCAACCAGATTAACTTGATACAGAGTCTCTCCCGCTTGGACTCGCTTTTTGAGAGAGTGCTTACCGCACAGACTATCGATGAAATTGATTGGCAAAACCGTGATGGTTAAGAACCTGTTAGATATTTCCAATCCATATCCATCTTTGAGTGAGAAATTTTGGGCGAATCCGGTGCTTAAAATGGTTTAGTGTATTCGATTATCTGGAAAGGTAGGCTACCAATGTCATTGACAGGTCGATGTCTTTGTGGGGCAGTCAGTTATACAAGTGACTCGGAACCTCTATCTGTGACTTATTGCCACTGTGATGATTGCCGTAGGGTCACGGGCAGCGCTTTCAACGTCGGAGTTCGCGTACCAGCGAGCACGTTTCAACTGAGCGGTAAAACCAAGGGATACGAATCTACGAATGACCAGGGCATCACAAAGAATCGTGAATTTTGTCCAGAATGCGGCTCGCAATTGTTTACCCGTTATCCCGATATGGTGTTTATTAAGGCGGGCACCCTAGACAATTCTGAAGATCTACAACCCACACGAGAAATCTGGACTGAAATGGCAGTCTCATGGTCTAAGATCCCTGATGGTCTGCATAAATTTTCCCGCGGGGGAACATAGAGGTTCTAAGTGGAAGGATTAAAGTTTCGTAAAGCGCAGGCAACCGACAACGAATTTGTTTTCGCCGTTAAGAAGGCAGCATTCCGAGAATATGTGGAGCAGATTTGGGGTTGGGACGATACCTATCAAAGAGATCTGCACGATAGGCGGTTCGCTTCACAAGACATTCGCATCATCCAGTTTCGCGGAACCGATGTCGGTTTCTTGTCAACGTCTAACACCTCCGATACGCTCAACGTCGACCAGATCTACCTCCTCCCTAAATACCAAGGAAGGGGAATCGGGGCAGCGTGCATGAAACGCATTATCGACGATGCTGACCGTGAACAGAAACCTGTGACACTTCAGGTGCTAAAAATTAACCCCCGCGCTACCGCCTTCTACCAAAGGCTGGGATTCACAATCGTCGGCGAAAATTCTACGCATTTTCAGATGAAAAGAGCCCCCGACTAAAGTGTAGGAAAGATCTCCGAGCCCGGACACCTAACCCATTCGGTGGTTTAGTGAAAACTCCAAATATCGTTATAATCGGTGATGAATCACAGGCCGGCACGTACCTCCTGCGGATTCGCCTCAAGAAGGGGGCTGCATTACGCTTCGGACGGTTTAAGAAAGGGAAGTTGATTTGGCTGACCGCTGGTGAGTACGCCTACGTCGGTTCCGCACTCGCAGAGAAAGGGGCAACCACGCTGGCGCGGCGGCTCGTTCGGCACGCAACGCGAAGCGGAGATCGGGAACCGCATCGCATTCGAGAGGCGCTGATACACCGATTTGCGGAATGCGGTTTGGGGGATGGGAATTTGCTGCCGCGCCGGGGCAAGACTTTACACTGGAACGTTGATTTCCTTTTGGACCTACCATCGGCGGAGCTTGTGGGGGTCGTTGCAATCCGTTCACGCAGGCGATTGGAAGATCGACTTGCCAAAAGACTAGAGAAGGATGTGCATACGCAGATTATCGAGCGTGGCTTAGGGGCGAACGATGTGCCGGGCAATACCCACCTGTTGCGTGTGAGTGGGGAAGAGGCGTGGTGGGCTTCGCTCCCGGAGCTGCTTGCTGGCATGGCTGCCGGGAATTCCTAACAAAAGCTGCAGACACAGAGCGGGGCAAGATGCCCCGCCTACTGAAACTCGGGGAACTTAGGCTTACTAAAATAATGGATCGGTGGCACATTGTAGCGGATTGCGGGGTGCGAGAGATAAAAGAAGGCGATGTTTGGTGTGATGATGACATAGTTCCGACACGCGTACCCCGAGACCTTATCGGCGGCGTCCACGAATCGTGCCATCACGCCCGATGGGAATCGAATCTGCAGCGGGAGTAGCTCCCGGCTCCGGGATTTCCCACGGAGAGAGTGAGGCACCGGTTGGGCGAGTGTTGGTGGGTCGTCGAGGCTGGGATTCTGTGGAAGTATAACGTATCGCAAGGTGAGGTGTTTCAATCCGCGCCCCGCCGCTACCGTGGGAGCGCATCCCTGCTTCCAAGATGCCGGTGGTCAGATATGTTCGCTCGACCGGACTGGGTGGGATACCGGTGAGGAAAAAGTTCTCAATATTCAACCCCAAATAGCTGAAAACCGTATGCGTCCTTCCCGAATCGGTGTGGTATTCTACAGCATCAACGACCTCATTCCGTTTGGCTGCGTAGGCGAACTTTCGGACATAGCCGTTATCACCGAGCATTAACGCAGCAGCTGTCAGTCCATCGCGATACTCAATCAGAAAGATGTGTGGATCTTCGACCTGTGAGGGATCGAGGTGCCCCGGTCCATTGTCAATCGCGTTGAGAGCACGATTCGCAAGTTCAAATGACCACCGTCCCTCATCCGCGGCACGCCAGACCGCGTCACCGGACAGACACTGAACAGCACGGACCCCTGTTTCACCGCCCTGCCGTCGCTCCACCTGACACTGTAAGCTCTCCAACGCATGGAAACCGTACCGCTCCAGCATGTGAAACCCGATAGACAACGCGTCATCGATTGGTGCGTCAAGCGGATGCTCAAAGTTCGGACGACGCCACGCCACCGGCAGCGCTGATCCTGCCCAGAGCGGTATGTTGAATTGTTGGGCAGTTGTGTACATCCAGTGGGCATCGTCCCAGCGATAGGACAGATGCTTATCATTGTAAATAGGGATAGGGCGACCGGACTCAGCGATAACGCCGCAGATTTGCTCGAAGAAATACCGCCGTGGCAGCATCTCTTGACCAAGGACAGAGCGCGGGTAGTCACCGTGCTCACCGATGAGCAGCACTGCCTCCACAGCCAAGCGATCCCCGCCAAGCGTGAGCGCGGCACGAATGCTCTCGTAGATGGGAACCTCGTATTCGTGAGCAATCTGCCGACCAACATCATTCTGGTGGATCTGGTCAATGAAGAGTGAGGCGAGCTGGGTGCGCGGTGCAATCAGTCCATCGTCGGTAGAGAAGCCGTGCAGGAATTTGGGCACTATCACGCCGGCATGACTGTTCGGAAAAAAGGTGGTTACAATAGCAGCAACACGAAAAGGATTTGCCATCGGATATCTCCTCAAACTCTCGGCGCATCACCCTCCACGGTTTCAGGATGTGTCTGGTAACCAAAGAAACGTGAGCACTTGGTTCATGCGAGGCAATCGGCGGGATTGCTCAATGAGGGCTTGATCTGACGGCGTCGAGCACCAGTAGGACAACGGGACCTTGCGTCGGTCCTCTTTGACCTCTTTTGACCGGTCTTTCTCAAGCTGGGCCGCGACCGAGTCGGGATGGAGCGGTTTATTTCTAGCAAGATAGCAATCGCTATTTTGACGAAAGCGATTTGAATACGCTAAATATTTAATTTGCCTCCTCTCAGACAATACAATCGCGCAGACATGTGGGCTCAGGCGGGTGTAGCGAATGGCTGTGCTGGTCAAAGAGGTGGAGTACCTCGCAGCGAGCGCACCGATTGCGGACAACCCGATTTTAGGCAGATCGGCAGCGTCCGCTCGGAAAATGGGAGAGGGCATCAGCAGCTCGACCGCGAACTGATTGGCACGTTGCTCCTCCAATCGGTGCGAATCGAATCCACGCAGATCTTCGCGCTGGCAGCGGTGCTGGGTGGCAAATGTTGCCGCTTCGTCCTCTTTATCGGCAGCGGAGCCTTGCCCCTCAATTTGCCCCCCATCCAAGTAGTAGTGTCCTAGTTCATGAGCGATTGTAAAGTTTTTTCGAGCCTGTGACTGAATCAGGTTGTTTAGCAGGATACCCCATGTGTCACCGACCCGCATCAAGCAACCGTCGTATGGGGTTTCCATTTCGCGCTCCCAAACGACGATTTGCAGCTGTGCCGCAATTTTTCGCGGTTGGATCGGGATGCCCTGGACATTTAACTCACGCAACAGCTGACGCGCCCCTTCAATAGGCTCTAGGACGGGTGTAGCAGGGCCTGGTTTTGCAATCTGATTCTTTCGGGAAGGTCTCTGATTCATGTTTACGCAGCAGATCCTTCATTATTTTGGGTTTTTGTCGTTTTTATCTTTGAGGAACTGGTAGAATTCGAGCATCGTTTCCTTATCTTCCTCGGAAAGCTCCATGATGCCTCTAAACATAATACTGACTTTCGGATCCGCTAACAGGTCGTCGTAACCTTGCTCTTTCTTGCCGAGTAGGTAGTCCGTAGTGACTTTGAGCGCATCAGCGAGACTGGAAAGTGTATCGAAAGCCGGTTTACGGGCACCGGACTCAAACTGTGAAATTGCCGCAGGGGTCAATCGTGCCGCTTTGGCAAGTTGGGTTTGCGTAATTCCGAGTCTATTCCGTCGTTCCTTAATACGTGCTGAGACCGACATAATCATATACCTCCTTTGATTTGGAACGGAACAGTGGTGTTTATTGCACTTTCTAACGATTGTGATTTACATTTTAACACATATACCAGCCCAATGCAAGGTATAAAATACCATCCAATAGAATTTAACGAAAATTTATATGATATCGGTTTCACAGATAGAGGGTGTAAATCTCAAAATGTATCCCTCTATAATGCTCACTTTTGTGAATTAGATCCGTTTTTGTATCTTGACAAGATGTTGTGACTATGATAGAATCTGACAAATATGGGCAAAATAGTATGCTATGTGCTGGTCATGTTATCAAAAAATTCGGAGGTTTTACCATGAGCATGAAGAGGTATTCTTACATCGGTTTATGGCTTTGCATCCTTGCGCTAGTGTGTCCGCAGGTGAGTTTTGCTGTTGATGAACAGCTGTCAGTCGGACTTTCCGAGGTTGCGGTCAAAATCCATGACAAAGTCGAGATTGGTCGAATGCGAAAAGATATCGCTCGGCTATCCAACCTTTCCACCCGTGTTACTGGCTACGATGAAGCGGCATCAGGCAGCAAATATATCTTCGACCAATTCGTTGAGATTGGCTTACAGAACGTCGAGAGTCGTGAGTTTCCTGTTTCTGTCCCGATAGACCACGATGATGGAAAGGTAGAAATTCTCTCCGAAGATAAGACAACTCTGAAGACCTACAAAATTTTGCCTTTGTGGCCCAACCTAGTTCGTACCTCGCTCCTTCCCAACGGTGTGTCTCATTTGGTAGCTGAGGGCGAAATCTTTGAGGAGATTGCCAAATCCTATCAAATTGACCCGCAAGCTATTTTAGATGACCCGCATAACCAATACCTCCGAGACCAAGCAACGGATGGCAGCGATAACGATGACGATGGTGAAGTAGACGAACCGGGCGAACTGGTGCTCGTCGAAGGCAACTCGCTCTTTATTCCCACAGGTGGGTTGACCGCTCCTCTCTTTTATGGCGGTAGTGGCGACCTTTCCTCGTTCAATGGCAAAGAAATTGGCGGTTTCTGGTATAAAGTTCAATCCGGTGACACGCTAAAAGGTATTGCTAACCGTTTTCGCATCGGTGTTGGCAGCATCACCGACGACGTGCTTAACGGTCACCTCCAAAAAACACAAGATGGTATCGATAACAACGAAGATGGACAGATTGACGAGTATGGTGAAATTCCGCCACTCACTGAGATTTTGCAGTGGGATACCGACGGTATTGACAACGATGGCGATGGGTTCGTAGATGAACGTCCCGGTGACGCCACCGATGGCATCGATAACAACAACGATGGACAAATTGACGAAGAGGGTGAATTTGTCGCCGCCTCTGAATCTAGCATTTTTATCCCGCAGGGCAGCGTGGTTCTGATCGACTTCAATTCGAGTACCCAATGGATTAATGCCGCAATGCTTGGAGCCAAAGCGGTAATCTTCATCGAGCCGGAGACGACTATCCGTGGCGAGGCTGAGAACAAATTTCTGACAGTGCCTGCCAACATCCCACGCTTCTGGATTTCCAAGCAGGATGCCGACGAGCTATTGACGATGCTCGGTGAAGGAGAAATGGGTACTGAATCACCGCCTCAGAAACTGTATGCACGCCTCACAAGCACCATTACTTGGGAACAGCGGATTGGCCAAAATATCCGCGGCTTCCTCGAAGGTGGGGATCCGGCACTGAAAGATGAACTGGTCGTCATCACCGGCTATTACGACTCAATGTCAGTGGTTCCCGCGATTGCGCCGGGTGCTGACCCAACCGGCGGTATAGCCACATTGTTGGAGCTTGCCCGTATCTTTAGCGAAGAGGAATTCCGTCCGGGACGTTCACTTCTTTTTGTCGCAACCGACGCCCATTTTCAAGGATTGGGAGGGATGCGAGCATTTATGGAGGGGATTGGTCAAGATACCGTTGGACGGGACTCTGATTCGCCCGGTACCCCAACGATGCGCGGGTTGCGACGCGGCTTAAGTACCGACCTGTTCGAGTTTGAGGAATTGGGACGTAAACTCCTGCTGTCGATTGATCGAAATGTATTAGTAGACCTACCTCCCGGTTTTTTCCATGAAGTTCATCAACTCAAAGCGGATGTCGATTCCCTAGCAACGACCCTCGCTGATCTCGCATCGACGAAAAACAAAGTTAATAGCTTGCGTAACGCCCAACGTGATGCAAAGGAGAAAGAGAAGAAAAAGCTTGAAACAACGAAAAAACGAGAGAAACAGGGATTTACTGAAGAGGAGAAGGCGCGCCTGGAAGTAAATCTTGCGAAGTTCAAGAAAGATGCGCTGCAGACCACTCAATTCCTCCGTTCGACGCTTCAGCGCACTCTGAGATTACGTTCACAGGCATTGGAGGAATGCCGCGAAACGCAGCGTGAGTTGATTGAACAGATTGCTTTACCGATGGCGCGGTTGGATGCTTGGGCGATAGAACAGCTGGTAGTGGATTTAGAAGCGAAACAGATTGAGGGAAGATATGTGCAAACGCCGGACAGCAGCTATCTCGTCCCGAAGGAAAGGGAGGACGGGAGCTATTACTTGCCTGTGCCAAGCGGTATACCTTTGCATTTAGAAGCAGACCTGCAGCGACTGTCCGAAGCCTTGCAGGACTGGGAATTTGAAGACCCGCGGAAATTTACGCTCCAGTATGCACAAGAGAAGTTGCTAGACCGTCATCTCGACTTTAAGGGGTTGGAACGAATTAAGGTCGCCCGTAGGATTGTGAATCGCGCTGAGAAATCTCCAGAAGCGTACATCGCGGAGGAGCGCCAACTCCTTGAACGGGCACTCGCAAGCATTCCCGACAGCAGCGATGCCGAAGATCGCATCAAAAACGCCATTACTCAGTTAGGCACTAGACCAGATCACCTTCCCCGCGGCTTTGTTGATGAGCTAAGGCTATTCCTCAACGCAGCGACCCTCAAGCAGTTTGAGACTGTCCAAGCCCAACTCCATCAGAAGCTAGAGATGATGGATCCAACAACGGGCACAGCGACCTCACGGGAGCTAGACCAGATTCTGGTTGATGACCTCACTAGAGATAAACAGAGTATTCTCGAAACAGCGATGCGTAACGCCCGCCTTGAACGCTATCGAATTGAATCCTTCCTGGAACGCCATGCGTCGTTGAATCGTCCCTATCTTGCCGAAGAAGCACTTGTTCTCCGTCACTATCTTCCCGAAGACGCAGCAGACCGTGCGATGGATGTTCGGGAGCAGATTTTTGGCTACCTTGAAGAGCAGCAGCTAATAGACACGGTTAAGAAACGTGCTAAGAATGATATTGTCGAACTCCAGAACCTGCTGAACGTTCTAGACCGACTTGACCGGGATCTCGATGAAGAAACTAAAATTCTTCTACGGGATAACCTGCTCACAATGCGGAATGCTCGGTTCCGTAACTTACAAAAGCGGGTGGAGAAGATAGCACGTATCAGCGAAACGGAATACACACGGAAGATACGGACCATCGAACAAGCAATTGCGTTGCAAGATCTTTTCAACCGCTACTATACCTCTCTCTTTATCTCCATCGACCTTTCCAGCCAGAATGACCAGTTCGGCGTATTCAACAAAGGGTGGTTCTATGATCAGCAACCTGAATTTGTCCTCCGTCGCGAGTTCGCATCGATTGGGAATAAGCTGGCGGAATACGCGCAGGACGCCGATTTTGGCGAACGTATCCAGAAGCTATGGACCTTCACCGATGACCAAATTCGCCAAGCGGTGATGAACACGCAATGGACGGTTGCAGCTGGCATCGATCCGAAACGGGCTATTGAAGGTAAGAGCCTCGAAAGTTTAGTTACCGAACACTACGGAACATTGGTTGGACTTTCCGGGGTCTCGCGGTTGATGAAAATGCAGTTTGAGCAGATGCGAAACCAGGGCGAACCGTCTGAGGATATGCTCAAGGATATGGAGTATATCCGCAAAGAGGTGGAACGCTTCATTCGAAACGACATCCGGGAGGCGCGAAAGAACCGGAAAAATAGAGTTCGTCTGCTCAACCGTTTAGATGCTATGCTCGCTTTACGCAATGAGGACCCGTCCGAGTTTACGCAAGAAGAGGTCGATGATATCAAGACGCTGATTGACATCGCCGGTTTCGGAGGCGAGACCAACTTCGTCAACGCAATCTCGGCGAGTGGCGGTAAGATTTGGAAGACCTATATCCCCGGCAAGATTGCCTTTGATAGCGAAGTCGCGACCCTTACCGGTTTCACTGGCATCGCTTTCGCCACCATTGACGATGCGCGTGTGCTGACCGATACCCCACTCGATACAATTGATCGGATGGATTTAAGCGAAGATGGAGCACTGCATAAACAAGCGAAAACCCTTGCGTCCGTCCTCATCCAAGCGATGCGCGATCCGCAGATGCCCACCGCCGCGCGAGTAGGCAACTTCTATTGTAACCTATTTGGCGATGTCGTCGAATACGACGCTCGCGAGAGTGCACTACCAAATAAGCCGGTAGCGTATCCTGTTCTTGCCTTGCGGAGTAAGCACAAAACCATGATGGGGGTTCGTGGCGATCTCATAACCATAGGAGATAATAAAGGAAACTTTGAGGTCGCGGGTCTTGCGATGGAGGGACGGGCTACCATCCGTCCGAAAGGGACGCAAGAGATAGAAGCGTATATCCTCCACGCCGATTCAGGGGATATTGTGTATGCACCGGACCTCGGCAACTTTGGTGCGAAACTTCTGCCGAACTTGATACCCATCAACACCCACCGTCGCGGGTGCCGGATTGTGGTTTTCCCCTGTGTATCGACCACCATCTACGATCTCGTGGATCAGCGATACCTACGGACGCTTCGCGAACTGGAAGTATTTGATGCTGCAAGCGATAGCCCGCCAGAAAAATATGGTGTGTCAAAACCGTGGCAGCAGGAAGGTGTCTCAGCGACTGAGCCGATCGCCCTTGTTTATTCGGAACCGAACAGCCGGATTAAGGTCGGTATGGCGTATGGGCAGATTGGCAAACGGTTACTGCTGATTAAAGCTAACAAAAGTGGAACGAAAAACCCCACGCTCTACACCGGAGAAGGGTTTGTCGTTCGCGAGAACGGAAGTATTCGCGTAACCCCATACGTTGTTGTGCGCGATATGTGGTGGCTCGATGAGAACCGGTCAAGTTTATATAAACGGTTCGGTATCAGTAGCGATCGGCTCGATCAACTTCACCAATATGCCGCCGAACATCTAGATCAGGCGGAGGCTGCCCTCGTCCAACAAGACTATCAGCAGGCACTCAAACTCGCCCGCGCTGCTTGGGGCTATGAGTCCCGTGCCTATCCGGATGTGAAGAAAACGGGCAACGATGTAGTCAATGGGGTGATGTTTTATCTGGCACTCCTCATCCCGTTTGCTTACTTTATGGAACGGTTGATATTCGCCTTCCCAACCGTCCAAAAACAGATTGCCGGGACAGCTGCGATATTCTTGGTAGTGTTTTTCTTTTTGGCGCAGGTGCACCCCGCCTTCCAGATCACGACAACACCCGTTATCATCCTGATTGCGTTCGTTGTCCTTGCATTGACAGCAATCGTAATCAGTATCATTGTCCGCAAATTTGAGGAACAGGTGGAAAAAATTAAGCAGGAAGGGTCGAAGGTGTACAAAGCAGATGTAGGCCGTCTGTCCGCCTCCGCTGCCGCTTTCAGCTTGGGTATTTCCAATATGCGTAAGCGGAAGGGACGGACTATCCTCACCTGTAGTACACTGGTTATTCTCACCTTTACGGTCATCTCCTTTACGTCAGTGCGCACGTTTATGCAGCCCAACAGCACTAACCTGCCCTCAGTGACGCCTCGATACACCGGGATGCTTATCCGCGATCAGTATTGGAATCCTCTTGAGGAACCCGTTGTCAATTCGATTACCAATGATTTACGGAAAACGCAGATTGCTGAGAACGACTTACGGTTATTGTTGAAAAAGCGGTTAGGCCAGGCTGGCAAGTCCGACAAGCAGATTAACGACGAAATTGAAGCGTCCTTAGCCCGGTTACGGCAGCAAGGCTCCCTAATTGAGTTGGGCGAAGAATCGGTACTGCGAGTGCACAACATCGTCGCTCCGCGCGCCTGGTATCAATCCGCGGGAACCGGTGATCAATCGTTTGTGCAGCTGGAACGCACTCCCAATCCGCAGGATCCTGTACCCCCTGTCAATACCACTACCGGTCAGCCTAAGACCTACTCCGCGACTATGTTAGTCGGGATGAGCGAAAACGAGCCCGGTGTCACAGGGATTGATCGTTATCTTCAGTACGGCAGATGGTATCACCCTGACGACGAAGCAGAATGGCCCACACAGTGGCCCTACGCCTGTGTGTTACCCAAAGGTATGGCGGATCTGCTCGGTATTACCGAAGCCGATATGGGTAGAGCAACAGTTTCAGTATACGGTGCGAACTTCACGGTTACTGGCGTCCTCGGCATCGGTTTCAAAGACCTACAGGATAACGATGGTGAGGAGTTAACCCCCGTCGACTACCAACTGATGCAGCAGCAAGAAGCACGAGGCGGCGGCGCACAAGGGCAGAACCAAGCGATGGAAGGAGAGTTAGAGAAATATATCCATCTGCCTCCCGACTCTGTAGCTATCCTCCCGTATGAGGTAGTGATGAATCAGGGCGGAACGTTGCGCTCGGTCGCTGTAAATATGGAGGCGCAGCCTGGTGACCCAAATATTTTAAGTGCGGCGGATAAGCTGGACCTGATTATGGCACCCCTGATGAACCGCATTGCGCTCGATTTCTTCGTTGGAAAGGATCGTGATACCTATCTCTATAGTTCAATCGGCATGACCTCTTTCTCAGGAATGGGTAACCTGTTCATACCCATCCTGATTGCGTCGCTGATTGTGCTAAACACGATGCTTGGTGCAGTCTACGAACGGGTCCGTGAAATCGGCATCTACAGTTCAGTCGGACTTGCTCCCGTCCACATCGCCTTTCTGTTCCTTGCAGAGGCGTGTGTGTATGCAATTGTTGGTGCGGTGCTCGGTTACCTGCTCGGTCAGGTTGTCGCGACCCTCCTTGTGAATTTCGGCTTACTCGCCGGATTGACCCTCAACTACTCATCAATGTCAACGGTCGTGGCAACTATCATCGTAATGATTGTCGTGATTGGCAGTACCCTATATCCCGCGATTAAAGCGAGTCGTATGGCGGTACCTGACATTGAACGGAAATGGCAGTTGCCGGAGCCGGAAGGCGATGAGTGGCACTTCGATCTCCCGTTCACCGTATTGGCGGAAGAGTCGCTCGGCTTGAATATCTTCATGCGCGATTACTTCGAGGCACACGCCGACGAGTCTGCGAGTGATTTCTACACAGATCAGGTCGCTTTCGGTCGGACCGTCGTGGCAGTCGAAGGGAAAGACGAGGAAGAAGAAGCCTACAATATTAGCATGATGGTATGGCTAGCGCCCTACGATCTCGGGGTCAGTCAATCCATTCGGCTTGTGACCATACCTGTCGGCGGCGAAGAGGAAGAGTTATATAAGATTCAGCTCGATGTCCATCGCGAGAGCGGCGAAATCGCCTCATGGAAGCGTGTCAATCGCCGTTTCCTTAACCTTGTACGAAAGCAGTTGTTAATCTGGCGGACGTTCAGTGCGGATATCCGAGGCGAATTCCACGAACGTGGACGACAGGAGCGCGATACCGAGACCGCTCCGGGTGTTGGTGGTCTAGTTACCCAACCCGCGGATTAAAAACCTAAGCGAGGTAGGGAACGACGATTGTTGTTCCCTACGACATCACCCTGCGCTTACAACACTTCACACAAAGGGACGAACAAAATTAATGGAAAAATTAGCGTATGCATTAATCTTTATCGGTGCAATCCTTTGGGTATTTTCGATTATCTTTATGGGAGCCCGATGGCAGCCACAGATGCTTGCTGCTGCAATTCTCACTGTTGGAATTATTCTCGCCCATGTTTGGGAGGAGCTCTTCCGAGAAAAGAAATAATCGGCTTGTGAAAGGAGCATACATTTGGCAAGAGAACGCGTGTCGCAAGCTGAAGAGTGGCAGGCTTGGGCACAACGCTATGATGTTGAAGGCGGTTTAAGAACCTTTGAATCCGGTTTAACCTTGAAAGTCTTTCTTGGTGCGGTCTTTATCGGACTGTTGATGATGCCGGGTTCAATCTATCTGACCTTAGTCGCCGGTCAGTCGGGGGCAGGGGCAGCACCGTGGGTGGCGGTCATTCTATTTACCGAATTGGCACGCCGGTCATTTACGACAGCAAGAAGACAAGAGCTCTACATTCTGCTCGGGTTAACCGGCGCCGCAGTCGGCTCTGGAATCCATTATCGCGCTTATCCTTTTGTCTGGTACGCCTATTTTATTAATACGCCGCAAGCTGAGTCGTATGAAATCGCGGACAAAATCCCCTATTGGGTCGCGCCAGCAAAAGACGCGGTGGCGATTGCAGAACGTTCACTCCTACACATGGATTGGTTCTGGCCTCTTGCAATTTTTTTGGTCATGAAGTTGCTAGCCGAGGTTCGCTATATCAGTGCGAGCTATTTTCTTTTCCGTCTGACAGCGGATTTAGAGCGGCTTCCGTATCCGTTGGCACCGATTCAAGCACAAGGTGCAACCGCATTAGCAGAAACTACAGGGCAGGGCGAAACATGGCGGTGGCGTGTCTTTTCGATCGGCTCTATGGCGGGCCTGTTCTGGGGCTTTTTCTATATCGGTATCCCCTCGCTGACAGGGGTGATGATGTCAACACCGATAGAGATTCTGAAAATTCCATTTATCGATTTCACCCCAAGCATCGAAAGTTTCGCGCCATCGGGAATGTTTGCTCTGTGGACAGATTTCGGCCTGATATTACAGGGCTTTGTGCTGCCGTTCCCAATCATTATGAGTGAGTTTGCTTCAGCGATGTTCACTCAGTTTGTCCTGAATCCGCGCATCCTGTATCCGTTAGAAATTCTGCATCAGTGGCGTCCCGGACTGGATATGCGTGGCGTCAAGTTGTTTAATGACCTTGATTTTTGGTTAAGTTTCAATATGGGTAAATCCTTTAGTTTTGCTGCGGTTGGGTTGGCAGCGTCCATCCCAATTATGCTGAGCATGAAACAATCGCAACAGCAACAGGCAGGAACGCGTGGCTCGCTGCAAACGCCGCCGGGACGTGGCGATTTCCCAATCTGGTTAATGGGGGGGTTGTGGGTCCTCAGCATGATAGTGTATGTATGGATTGTGCATCGGATGGTTCCAAACTTTCCCGTTTCTTTCCTGCTTGGCTTTGCTTTTTTATACACCCCGTTACATTCCTATATCAACGCCCGAACATTTGGGGTGTTGGGCCGTCCGCTCTTTGTGCTTCCTTACATCCATCAGGCAACGTTCATTTTGAGTCGTTACGAGGAGATTGATATCTGGTTTGTCCATCTACCGGACGAAGATTACGGCGCGGGCACCCAACATTGGCGTGTGCTTGAATTGACCGGTACAACCTTCACTAGCGATGTCCTTGGACGCGCCCTGATGGTGCCACTCTTGATTGTTGCAACCATTGTGGTCTGGCATTTTATCTGGAAAATCGCGCCTATCCCCTCCTCACAGTATCCGTTTGCACAAACATGGTGGCCCCTTTACGCGACTGATGAGGCTCTTTGGAAGACCTCACTTCGAGATGGAAATAGTCAGATGCTGCAAGCCATTCGTGGTGATTATGTTTCAGCCGGCTTTACCTCTTCCCTCGCAATTTACGGTATTCTCTGGGCAGCGAAATTACCAAGTATGTGGTTCTACGGAATTGTCGGGGGCATCGGTCAAGACCCAGGGATGATGATCCCGCGGGTTATTGGCGCACTCATCGGTCGTTTTTATATGATTAAGCAGTTCGGTCTGAAACGATGGTTCATGTATAACCCTGTTTTAGCAGCAGGTTTTACCTGTGGGGTCGGGCTGGTTGGCATGGGAACAGTTGCGATTGCACTGGTCTCTAAAGCTGTAATTGTCAAACCGTTTTAACTCATTGGTATATTATTTATCAGCGATGAACCAATGAACTAGGAATTTCTATGGCAAGAGAACGAATTACACAAGCAGAAGAGTGGCAGGTCTGGGCTCAACGATACGACATCGATGGTGGTATCCGAACCTTTGAGTCTGGTTTAACACTGAAAGTCTTTCTTGGCGCACTTTTTGTCGGCTTGCTTATGATGCCGGGGTCAATCTACCTGACCTTAGTCTCTGGTCAGTCAGGGGCAGGGGCAGCGCCGTGGGTCGCAGTTATCTTGTTCACAGAATTAGCACGTCGATCCTTCACAACCGCTCGGCGACAAGAACTTTATATGCTGCTCGGACTCACCGGTGCAGCGGTCGGCTCCGGCGGTCAGTATCGCGGTTTTATCTGGTATGCCTACTTTGTCAACACGCCACAAGCGGCCTCCTATGAAATTGCCGATAAGATCCCTTACTGGATTGTGCCACCGAAGGATGCGATAGCACTTGCCGAGCGATCGCTTCTGCACATGGACTGGTTTTGGCCCATTGCATTCTTTCTGGTATTCAAGCTGTTGGGAGAGATTCGCTATATCAGTGCGGGCTACTTCCTGTTTCGCCTGACCGCGGACATGGAGCGGCTGCCTTACCCGATGGCACCCATCGAAGCGCAGGGCGCAACGGCATTAGCAGAGACCACCGGACGCACGGAAACGTGGCGGTGGCGTGTCTTTTCAGTCGGCTCTATGGCAGGCTTAATCTGGGGCTTTATCTATATCGGGGTCCCCTCACTCACCGGCGTGATGATGTCAACACCGATTCAGCTGCTGAAGATTCCATTCATCGATTTCACAAACGTAATCGAAGAGATTGCGCCAACGGGCGTGCTCGCGCTATCGACCGATTTTGGAGCGATACTCACCGGTTTTGTGCTGCCATTCCCCATCATCATGACTGAGTTAGCCGGTGCATTCTTTACCCAGTTTATTCTGAATCCACGAATCCTCTATCCTCTGGAAATCCTACATCAGTGGCGGCCCGGCTTGGATGTCCGCGGCGTAGGTTTATATAACGGTCTAGATTTCTGGATTAGCTTCGGGATGGGAAAATCGTTCAGTTTTGCTTTTGTTGGTATGGCAGCTTCCATTCCGATGGTGCTGAAGTTCAAACAGACCCGGCAGGAAGGCGCAGGACTACGCAGGACGTTAGACCCGCCGCCCGGACGCGGCGATTTCCCGCTCTGGTTGATGGCTATCCTGTGGCTTTTTGGGATGGGCGGGTTTATCTATATCGTCCATACCTATATGGTGCCGAATTTCCCGTTAATTTTCCTACTCGGTTTCGCCTTTTTGTATACTCCGGTCAATTCATACATCACTGCCCGGACCTACGGGATTCTTGGACGTGACCTCTTCGAGATTCCGTACCTCCATGAAACAACATTTATCCTGAGTCGCTACGAGGAGATTGACATCTGGTTCGTCCACCTTCCCGATGAAGACTACGGACGTGGCACCCAAAGTTGGCGTGTCCTTGAATTGACAGGCACCACTTTCACCAGTAATATCGCCGCACGGCTGCTGCTTATGCCGATTCTGATTGTCTCTGGCATTGTGGTTTGGCACTTTATTTGGAAAATTGCACCGATTCCGTCCGCACAGTATCCCTTCGCACAGACGTGGTGGCCCCTCTATGCGACCAACGAATCTCTGTGGAAAACCTCACTCCGAGATGGCAATAGCCAGATGTTGCAAGCTATTCGCGGCAACTACGTGGCAGCAGGGTTCACCTCGTCAATGGCAATCTACGGTCTGCTCTGGGCGGCGAAGATGCCCAGCATGTGGTTCTACGGAATTGTGGGCGGTATCGGTGCCGACCCCGGAATGATGCTGCCAAAAGTGTTCGGCGCAGTTGTCGGTCGTTTTTACATGATTAAGAAATTTGGTCTGAAACGATGGTTCATGTTTAATCCTGTTTTGGCGGCAGGCTTCACCTGCGGTGTCGGACTGGTTGGCATGGGAACAGTTGCGGTTGCACTCGTCTCCAAAGCGGTGATTGTCAAACCGTTTTAATACGTGTATCACATTATGAAATGGACAACATTAGGATGGGGTGGCATAACCCTTGAACTTCCTGAAGATTGGGAATTGAGTGGACTATCCGGCGACGATAAGAGTGGGTATTTGCGTCTAGAGGATGCGGATATGCCGCGCCTTGAGGTAAAGTGGTCCGAATCAAAACAGAAAAAGCCAGACCTCCAGCGCGTCCTTGATGACTATTTCAAGCTCGTTCGGAAAAACTATAAACGCAAAGACACAAATCTTCATATCCAACGGAATGTCAACCTAATCAAAGATCCAGAATTCTTCGACGGCAGAGAGGTCGCTTTCTTCAACTGGAAGGGTGAATTTCGGGCAAGCGGCGTTATTTTTCACTGCCACACTTGCAAGCGAATCACGATTGTGCAGGTGATGGGACATCTGAAGGAGAATATTCGGGAGACAACCCACCGGATTTTGAAGTCTGTGCAGGATCACCCCGTCGGACAAGAAACGCTTTGGAGTGCCTACCAGCTTAATGCGGAAGTCCCGCGGCGATATCGCCTTGATAAACATAAGCTGTTGTCTGGCTACCTACTCTTTTCATTTGTAGATGGGAGCCGAAAGGTTAGCATCGAACGGTATGGTGTCGCAGATGTGGCGCTCAAAGAACAGGATTTGGAGTCGTGGTTTCGAGCAAGGTATGCCAAAGCTATCCGCGGATATGGATTTTCAATTGAATATAGCAACGGTGATGCGGATGAGCAGCTGACGCTAATCGGGGAAGAAACCCGCATTATAGACCGTGTTCCGTTCGCAGCCGCTCTGGTTATTGACAAAATCATGCGTCGGAAGACCTTCGCTGTTCACCTTTGGCACTGTCATCACTCGAACCGAATCTACGTCGTTCAAGCGATTGCTAAGCAGGATGCAGCCAAGACAGCAGCAGAGATTGCGGCAAGTATCCAATGCCATCAAAAGGTAAAGCCTAAAATAAACGAAATTATTAATAACTGATAGCCAATCACAATGATTCCTAAAAGGAGAAAAGTGATGAAATACTGTCAGATGTTTCTAATGGTTATTTTGGCGATATTCGGGGTATCTATAATATGTGGATGTGCGACGTTGGGTTCCGCAAAAACCAAATATCCTGAAGTTCCGGAAGACTACCCATTTTCAGTGGTTTGGAAGCACCCGAAAGAAGAAACCGCACAGATACCCCTTGATACCTTGAACCAACTGGAATTGTTGAATCTAGTTATGATTAAGAAATGGAGTGAAGGGAATCGTGATTTTGTTGGGGCTGACATAGACCAAGATGGCAAAGTCTATTTGCACTATCCAAATGTGGTTTATGTTCAATGGGAAGAGGACGAAAGACCAGATGGCACCATCGTTAAATTTGCTGCCAAGCTTGCAGGACCGGGCGGTGATTATAGTGTGATTGTTGATCAAGTCGAGAATGGGGTACTCCCTCCGGGAGTATTTGTATTGGACATGGAATCTTCGGGTATAGATTCCTTTGAGTTTCTAAAAAAACGATGATTAATTCAATCCTCTATAAACTCAGGCTAAAAAAGCGTCCAGAATCCCAGCTGAATCGAGGGGACATTTTAAAATCATTGCCGCTCCGCAACCAGTTAATCGAATGGGAGGTCGATGACAAAGGGGAAGTTTCATTGGTTATTCCCCAGAAAGAGACGCTGTGGCTACGGTTGGTTGCAAAGCTGTTTATGTTACCTCCCAAGCGTGTGGTTGTCTTAGACGATGTCGGCGCCTTTGTGTGGCAACTGTGCGATGGACATACCTCCATCAGTCAGATTGTCAATCAGCTTTGTGGGAAATACCGCATGACGAGAAAAGAGGCTGAGACATCGCTTTTCCAGTTCATGCAGCAGTTAGGTAAGCGGGGAATGGTAGGATTCGCAGTTCCCCAAAAAGCGAAGAAAGGAAACAACTAAAATGGCAGAATTTCCAGAAGGACTCCCCCCGGAAACAGCAGCGCATACTGCAATTCCAACAGAAACGCCCGCCCGGTTTGCAAGAGATCTTCCCAAGGAGAATACGGTGCGGGTCAGAAACCTGATTAAGAAGTACGAGATGGGCACCACCATTGTTGAGGCGTTGCGCGGCACAAACTTTGAAATCCGCCGCGGCGAATACATCTCGATTATGGGCCCTTCAGGTTCCGGCAAGTCGACGCTTTTCAACATGATTGGCGGCTTGGACAAGCCAACAGAAGGCAGGGTTTATATCGATGAGGTAGATATCGCGCAATTGGATGCCTACGAATTGGCATGGCTGCGCTGCCGCAAAATCGGATACATTTTCCAGACGTTCAACCTAATCCCCGTGATGACCGCGCTCGAAAATGTTTCGCTCCCCATGATCTTCGCCGGGATGACCGCTGACGATAGCCGTACAAAGGCGATTGAGCTGCTAACCACTGTGGGACTGGGGGAACGGATTCAGCATAAGCCACTTGAGCTCTCTGGCGGTCAGCAGCAACGTGTCGCCGTGGCGCGTTCTCTAGCGAACGATCCCGCGATTGTGCTTGCAGATGAACCGACGGGAAACCTAGACACACGGACGGGGCTTGAGATTATTGACCTCTTGAAAAGCTTGAACGAGGACAACGGCGTTACAATCATCACAGCCACTCACGATACGAAGATGCTCGATGTGTCAGATCGTATCTTCTACATGGCGGATGGCAAAATCGAGAAAATGGAGACCCGCGAAGAGATCGATCTGCAGGTTGGTAGGCTTGACGGTGAGGAAGTCGGATAGACGTTCTAATATGTTTCCTTGAAGAGGCGCCCTCTATCTCGTGCCCTCTCAATCTTCGACCATTCAGGGGCATCGCGAGACAAACCCTCAATGTCTGCGACGGTTAGACCGTCCGGTAGGCTGACAAGGTTTGATTCTATCTGATAGAGCCACGGATAGATGCCGTACTCCATGCCCTTTAGGCCACACATATAAAGTAGCGTATCCGGCTGCTCTAGCAGGGGTGCGAGTTTATCCTGATGTTCTTCGAGGCGGTCTTGGACATACATCTTGCCGCCGCGGGCGTTGGTCTGCTCTCGGCTGACTGCGGTGGTGTAATGAAAATTGGGATGGCGTTCCGCGAAATAGAGAAATTCCTCGTTATACATGATGTCTGTAGAGTAAGGGACGCCGAAGACAAGCCAAACCTCCCGCTCAAATCCTTGATTAAATAGCTCGACAAGCATCCCGACAAACGGGGCGATTCCTGTCCCTGTTGCAGCGAAGACATAATTGTAATCGAGCGGGCTGTCCGGCAGTAAGAAACTCTTGCCGACGGGCCCTGTGATGAGCATCTCATCGCCTGGCTTTGCATCGCAGATATAGTTTGAATCTACCCCAAGAACGAGTTCGCCGGTCTCTTCATCCTCTGTAATTTCCCGCTTTACACACAGCGATACGGTTTCTCCCTTCCAATCATCGCCCCAACAGGCAGAAGTGATTGAATATAGGCGGATTTTATTGTTCAGGGCGTCATGTGCGTAATTGAAATCCGCGTTATTGAAGCGTCCAGCTGGTACTACCCCGATACTCTGACCAATGCGATATTGTCCCACCATTTTACTTCCCTTTAGGTTGAGGACAACATGCCAACCGTAGTTCGGACTGGAACGATCTGTAATCCGATACTTACTCACGACCTCTGCTCGAAAGGGATTCCTTGGCGTATAAATGTTTACCACCGTCTCTGGAATTGGCATAAGCGGTAAATCAGCAGGTTTTTCTAAAAAAGACGTTATCACGGTCCGCCTCCGGTCGATATGATGAAAACTCTGAGCATGGATCAGTGTAAAATTGTGTTAGATGTGAGATTTGAATTGGGGTAAACGTCTGATCCTGGCTTGAACATTATAGCATTGACCCAATTTACTGTCAACACAATTTCCGGGACTCTTACTACCTTGAAAGAGTGTTGACATTCGTACACAATCTCCTTATACTTAGCGAATTGTGTTTGATTATAATGTTTTTGGAGTTACGAAAGTTTACCAAAATCTTCCGATCTGTATCCCCGTCATTTATGGTGGGGATACAGATTGGTTCCTTGTGTTAACGTCTCAAAAGGGGTGAAACTGTAGGCTAAAGATGATATCCTTGTTGTGGTCTTCGTGGGAGCATGTCGCCCCGTCGCTTGGCGGTGTCTCCTCCCTTCTACGACATAGGACATGAGGGCCAGAAAGCTGAATCCCAATGAA
>JAJEAL010000055.1 GCA_022822785.1 Candidatus Poribacteria bacterium | reverse complement strand
ATTAGCCGCTGCATGGTTTGTTCAGCCGAATCAGTCTGCATTTAAGAACCTTGTTTTTATAGTGAATTATAGAAATAAGTAGACATTAATAGTAGTAGGCACACTCCGTGTGCCGTAACTCCGCGAGCAAGGTTCGTGACTTGGTTCGCTCATCATGTCTAAGTAATTCTAAAATCGACCATAAATACGCGAATTATCCCTTGCGTGCCCCATATTTTGTAAAATCCTAGAGTGACAAATCATATCAGATTCAGTTCACACCGATAAAAACTTTACAACTCCTACATCTATCCCGTGTCTCTAGTATTCCGTTGTTCCCTCTTAACCCGCCAACCCACCGGTATCTGTTCAATCACGCCCGATGTCTTCCATTCCTTAAATTGCTCTCGCATTTTAGCCCATCGTCCTCGGTCAAACAGGACAATCCCGTGGTTCAAAGATTCCAATAAGGTCAGATGAAGGTTACCGATCATCAAATCGAGTTCGGATCGGCTGTAAGCAAAAATATCAATGGGCGCAGAGGTGAACAGGGAGTAGTCATAAAGCCGATCTATGAAGCGTTTTTCATCATCAATGCACAATCCAATTAGGACATCATAATCACTACCGACTGACCAGTTGCCTTTCGCCATAGAACCATACAGAACGATGAATTCAATCTCATCACCTTTCTGCTTGAGGACTTGATCTACGAATTCCCATAACTTTTCAACATGTGGCCGGTTAGATAGTAGTTCTTGATGTGGTTGGTTGGATAATAGTTCTGGCAAAACGGAGCACCTCGTCAGCATCTTGAACCGCTTGATTTGCATCTTGATCAAAGTATTGTTCGGCGGGAACCCCGCTTGCGAAGGCATCTGGATAACGCGTTGGAATATAAAAGCGATTTAGTCGGATACACGCATTAATGACCGCTTGATTTACTTGTAGGTGTTGTTCAACTTCTTGGATGAGTGTGTTTAAGTTATGCCCTAACGCGTCACTTTGGAGATGGTTCAGAATTGCCTTAATTGATTTTTCGGCTGATTGTTGGGCAGTGAAACAACACCACGCAAAGTTGTTGGTGTTTAGAAGATCTGTTGCTGCCTTAAATTCAGCTTCGGGCTGTTTGAGCCAATCTGTAGATCGCACCATCAGTTTGCCTCATGAACCACTCGTGAAACGTAATAGATGGGAACCCTCACGCTTCACTTTTCATTCCTGCGTGATTTCAAAATCTCAAGCACCCGTTCCAAATCAGCCGGCACATCAACCCCAATCAACGAATGTTCTGTCTCAACAACACGGATGCGGATACCGTGTTCAAGGAAGCGCAACTGCTCAAGTCCTTCAGCGCCCTCGTACGGCGTTCTCTCCCATTGGGTGAACTCAAGGAGGCGTTCTCGGCAATAAGCGTACAATCCCACATGCCGATAGTTTGGCTGGGTCTGTAGCCAATGATTCGAGAGGTTACCGGGGATTGAGGCTCTGGAAAAATATAAGGCGAAGCCTTGGAGGTCAGTCAAAACTTTAACGACGTTGGGGTCTCGATAATCTTCTTCATTTTCGACCCGCTGTTTCAACGTGCTAACTTCGACACTGGGGTCATCGAGAAATGGTTGAATCATCTGATCAATAACCACCGGCTCCAACAATGGCTCATCGCCTTGAATGTTCGCCACGACATCGCAATCGAGTGTTTCCGCGACAATCGCGACCCTTTCGGTGCCTGTGGGACAATCTGGGGAGGTCATGGCCACCTGTCCACCGAAGCCGGCGACGACATCGTAGATTCGTTGGTCATCGGTTGCAACAATGACAGCATCCAATGTTTTGGCATGTGCGGCTCGCTCATAGACGTGCTGCACCATTGGTTTGCCGAGGATATCTACCAACGCCTTCCCCTGAAATCGACTCGACGCATAACGAGCAGGGATAACTCCTACAATCTTCACGACTCTGAGCTCTCCTTGGCGTTTACTTTCTTCCAGCTCTATCATCAAAGACTTATATTTGACTCGGTAACACTTTATCACAGGTTAGCTATTTGTGCAACGAAAAACATCAGAAATTTGGGGGCATAGAAGGCTTTACCACAGGCAATCAATATGCTATAATATGGAATTGACTATTGATCCCGAAGTCCCTACCAGAAAGGTGAGTCATGGGCATACAGTTTTTCGTTGTTTTCGTACTGTCAATCGCTTTTTTATCAATGGGCGTCACGGGCTGGCAAGGCTTTGTCTCGGTTTCGTGGGGTGACGGGATGCCTACATTAGATTTTACAGCGAACTACTTTGCTATTTTCCGATGCTTCATCGGTTTCTTGTTGTTTCTGATTAGCTTGTATCTGATGGGATTTTTTTTGTATCTTGAAGAGCGAGAGAGTGGTCGGATTATGAAAAACATCAAAAGCTACGTAAAACTGAGGGAATATCTTGAGTTAAAGGGACGGAGGGATGAGCCCCATTAGCTCTGAAACCATAGAGGAGACTATGCCTAAAAACGATCTCGTCCTTCGTGCCGCGCGGCGAATGCCGGTAGAACGGGTTCCGGTATGGATGATGCGGCAAGCTGGACGTTCAGATCCGGCGTATCGCGCACTCAGAGAAAAAATTAATCTGCCATTAGAACGGTTATTTCGGACGATACCGTGCCCATTCAGCGATCAAGAGATTGAATGGGCGATTGAAATTTCTCTTCTACCCAAACGCATTGGGGTAGATGCAATCATTGTGTACAAGGATATCCTCACGCCGCTCTGTCCAATGGGGGTGCACTTCCGATTTGCCCCCGGTCCGGTTTTAGATTCGCCCATCCGTACCCGAGAACAGATTGAGGCGTTAAAACCGCTTGATGATCCCGCTTCACAGATGGCGTTCACCGGAAAGATTATCAGTGGGTTGCGTAAGACGTTGAACGGAGAATTGCCGTTGCTCGGCTTTGCTGGATCGCCACTGACCTTAGCGTTCTTCATGGTTGCTGGGACCAGCCCGATGGCTGCTAGTGGCGGGATTTCAAACGGGGCTCGTAATGTTTTTCGTATGATGGAAGAAGAGCCGGGGATATTTCATGAATTGCTGCAACGTTTAACGCATATGACGATTAACGACCTCAATCACCAAATTTCCCAAGGTGCACAGGTTGTACAGCTTTTCGAGTCCATCGCCGATCAACTTGACCTGCCGACCTATCAAACCTTTGCCCAGCCGTATCACGAACAGATCTTTGCAGAATTAGATCCGAGCGTACCTTCTATCCTATTTACCAAAGAGTGTCCCTACCTCGCGCTGATGTTGAAAAGTGGTGCTGATGTTTTGAGCGTTGGAAAATGTGTCGATTTAGCGGCAGCACAGAAAGAGGCAAAAGGTAGAGTTGCCTTTCAGGGTAACGTGGACAATGAAATCCTACGAGCTGGCACCCACGACGATATTATAGACGCTGTGCATCGCTGCTTGCAAAGTGGTGGAAAGACTGGGCATATTCTCAACCTCAGCCACGGACTTTACCGGGACACACCGTTTGAAAATGTGAAGCATTTTGTGAAAGTTGCAAAGGAAGCACAAAATTAAGGAGTGAAAACTGTTGCAGAAGAACATAAACCCTCAAGGGGATTCCGGAAAGGGCGCGTATGACAGCCTCCTACTTGTTGGATTTGGGGGACCAACCCCCGGTTGCTGTCAGCGGCACGATTCATGTCCTGGAGAGGCGTACTGTTTCGTCGAGGGCATCGTCGGTGATGCGCCATCGCACGCCCCCCGCGTGAAAGCGGTTGCGAATCACTATATCAAACTCGGCGGATTTTCGCCCTTTAACGAACTGACGTTTAAGCAAGCAGACGCCCTTGGAGCAGCTCTTAAAAAACGGGGTGGTGATCTGCCTATCTATGTCGGGATGCGCAATTGGACGCCATATCTTCATGAGACACTAGAAAAAATGTCGGAACAAAGGCACCGCAACATCCTCGCTATCATCATGTCCGCTTATCGGTCTAAAGCGAGTTGGGAACGCTATCAGAACGATGTTATCGCTGCCGTCGAAACGGTAGGCGCTTCAGCACTCAATATTCGTTATTTAGAAGATTTGTGGCATCTGCGTCCTGGGTTCATCAACGCTATCGCTGAGCGTATTCGTATGGCATGTAACGACATTTCTGAATCACGTTTTGGTAAGACAGCACTGATTTTTACCGCTCATGCAATTCCCGAAGTTGCGGCAAGGACCTCTCCCTACATCAAGCAGTTTCGTCAGACCGCTTCAGCCGTGGCAGAGGTACTTGGGACGGACTTCGATATTGCCTATCAGAGCGCGCCCGATAACCCAACCGTGCCGTGGACGGGACCTGACATTAATGACCTAATTCAGAAAAAAAAGGCTGCTGGCGTTCAGGATGTCATCGTATCACCGATCGGCTTCCTCTGTGACCATGTCGAAGTGCTTTACGATCTCGATTTGGAGGCTAGAGCAACCGCTGAGGCGTGTGGCATGAATTTTATTCGTGCTGGCACTGTTGGCGAGCATCCGGAATTTATCAATATGTTGGCAGATCTCGTGTGTGAGGAGTTTCAAGCGGTGAGATAAACACGAAACCTATATTTACAATAGGCCAAAACAGAAATGGAGGGACAAGATATGTCATCGTTCACAGAAACCATCAACGTCGATAACCAAGATATGGAAGTTTACGTCTCTATACCCGATGGTACGGGACCTTTTCCCGCTGTGGTGGTTGCACAGCACGCCGGCGGAGTTGATACGTTCATCTGCGCGATGGCAGATCGGTTGGCGGAAGCTGGCTATGTCGCTGCTGCTCCAGATCTGTATCATCGCTTGGGACCCGACGATCCACGAGGCCCGCGGGAACTCATAGATGCAGAGATGATTGCAGATGTTGACGCCACCGTAACGTTTTTGAAAAGCCATAGTGCTGTCGATAGCGAGACATTGGGCATCACCGGCTTCTGCATGGGAGGCAGAGTCGCCTACTTGATGGCAGCAGCCCTTCCACACTTCAAAGCTGCTGAAGCTTATTACGGCGGTAACACCATGGTGGCTCTGGGTGAGGGCGGCGCATCGCCGTTTGAGCGCACCGGCGAGATTAATTGTCCGCTGTTGTTCCATTTTGGTGAGGAGGATGCCAACCCATCCTCGGAAGATATGCAGAAACTTGATGCCGAATTAACGCGCCATAATAAGGCACACGAATTCTATACATATCCCGACGCCGGGCACGCCTTCATGGACTTTACCGGTCAGCGTCACCATGAAGCAGCGGCGGCAGCTGCTTGGCCTCGAACGTTGGAGTTCTTTGCTCGGCATCTAGGGGATTAAAACAGCCCAAGTCCCGTTAACATTTGGCTGCTGAGATCTGAATATAGTGTTGGGGCTCACTGTATCTATCTCTATCGCAGGCTAAAAGGACCGTTGACATGGATTTTGTAAAGCTTACAGTGGAGCAACGTCAATTTTTTGATGAAAACGGCTATCTGGTTGTCCCGGAGGTCTTATCCCTGGAGATGATTGATAGACTCACAAAGGTTAGTGACCGGCTAATTGAATCGTTCGACAAAAATGGCGCTTACGTTCAAAGGCGTCCCGGCATCGTCCAAGAACCGGATTTTCACCCCTTGTTGACTCAATCACCGACGGTGCCCTTTGTTGCCCAGCTGCTTTCCCCTAATATTCAGCTGCATACGACAGCGATTATCTATAAGTTTCCAGAAGCAGCGGACGAAGAAACCGTTAACCAACGAGGGTGGCACCGTGACAGTGGACTCACCATGGATTTGGGTCACAAAAATGTGCCACGTGTAAGTATCAAGGTAGGATACTGCTTGACAGATTTTAATCAACCGCGTTCCGGCTTTACGCTCTTCGCACAGGGCTCACATCTGATAGATACCCCGCTACCTATCCCAAAAGGAGAGGTAGATCCCGCTGGAACGGTGGAGCTCCGCCTTAACCCTGGAGATGCTTTTCTTTTTGAAAATCGTCTCTTCCACACCTCTGCCCCCAACCTGACCGATCGTGTCTCGAAAGTAGTGATTTTTGGCTATGCTTACCGCTGGATGGGAGGCGCACACGGGGCGATGCACCTTGTCCAACCCGATGACACCGTCTTAGCCCAAGTTGATGACGCTGCCAAACAGCTGTTGGGCGGGAAGTGCGACGGTTTAATTGATTGGGCAAAACACCACAATATTTTTTTAGAACCTGCTCCGTGGGTGATGGAGGCTTGACATTGAAGTGCTAACAATTGAGAGGTGAAAATATGTCCGCAAAACTGACCGATGCACATCTTGAAGAGCTAGAAGCCAAAGGTTACGTTATCGTCCCGGACTTTTATACAGGCGAAAAGTTGCGCGAAATGCAAGCGGCGCAGCGAAGGTCGCTTCTTACATGGGACGAAGTGAAAGATAACCCGCCGCCGGGCCGTGCGATTCTTACTGATTTTCCACCGCCAGAGATAGCCTTGCTGCGAGGCATTGTTGACTATCGGGCGTGGGGATTTGCCCGGAAGTGGCTCAAGACAGAACACATCCATTTTCGCGCCGGCTGCATGATTGCCCGCTATCCGGGCTTCAAAGGGGGTGGTGTGGGCAGCGACGCTGCGGGTTTACATATCGACAACGGAAATAACTCCTTGCTGCCGCCATCCGACGCCCTGCGTGAGTTTGGTCAACTTGGCTTCTGGGTGCATCTTGAAGATGTCGATGAAGACCAAGCCCCATTGCGGCTGCTTGCCAAGGAACATGGGCGCGACACGACCAAGTACGAACCGCTGATCTGCAAGGGAGGAACGCTGTGTATGTTCACCAACTACACACTGCACTCTGCGAGCGATTATCTCCGTGAGGACGGTCAACGCTTCACATGGGGATTTGGGATTGGTAGAGCTGATAACTATTGGGAAGGGTTTAGGCATTATACGGACAAAGGAAAGAATCCGGTGTTTAGTCAGTTCATCGGAACGTTGACGGCGAAAGAGCGTGAGGTTTTCCGCTTCCCACCGGCAGGGCATCCATACTATACACCGCAAACCTTGGAGGCTCTGGAGGAACAGTATCCCGGTTGGAATGCGAATGGTGAATATTAGGACGTGTTGACATTTATGTGATGCGTGTGCGTAACCGTAGGCGTGAGGTCCCCTCGCCCATTGCCCAACGCGGGTTGGGAGACCCAACCCTTACGGGGATCATGTGTCTGTGCACACCCGTTGATTATCTGGGTTGTGATGAAATATCAACAGAACCTAGCAAGTAGGAAGTCGGGATTCGGAAATCCCTCCGACAGAAGGACTGAATGGCCCTAGACTTGAAAACATTGAGGACAATCATGAAACGCATAAACAGGAGCTTACTACTAGCGATTGTATTCGTTGGAAGCCTTTTGCTGATTCACCCAAAGCAAATGGTAAGCGCTAAAAGTGGAAAGATTGCCTTTACATTAGATCGTGGTGGAAATATAGAGATTTATATCATTGATGATAATGGTAAAAACCTTCGGCGATTAACAGACCATCCTGAAGTAGACTTTTATCCTGCTTGGCTACCGGATGGACGCCATATAGCGTTTTCTTCAAATCGCGATAGGGATTTTAGCATTTATACAATGGATCTCGCCGGGAAAAATATAAAACGAATTGTGGATTCAGGCGATATACCTGTTATATCTCCGGCTGGGCAATGGATAGCTGTAAGCCATGTGCGCGGACGATTGCAGCGTAATCCCTCACTATTACTCGTAGACATTGAAGGGTTGATGCAAAGAGAAATTTTACTGCGAGCACCGGTAGGTTTCTACGGAATGATTGATTGGTCTCCTGATGGCAAAAGGTTAGCCTTCACAATCCGAACCCCTGAGGTATTGAATGATATCTATGTCGTTGATATCAACGGAGAAAACCTTCGACAATTAACGGAGGATCCTGCACAAGATTTATATCCTGCTTGGTCTCCTGATGGACAGTGGATTGCCTTCTGGTCAAATCGGGAGGGAGGCAATGCTGTTTATCTGATGGATGCAGATGGAGCGAATCCTAAGCGACTTGCTAATGGAAGATCTCCCGAGTGGGCCCCCGATGGTCAACAAATCGCCTTTGTATCACGCCAAGACGACCTAGAAGGTATCTTTATTATGGATACGGAGGGCGAAAATATCAAACTATTGGTTGAAGGTGGGAATCAACCTGCATGGTTCGGTTCAAAGTTGGCAGTATCAGATATAGGGAAGCGGATAACGTTTTGGGGGCGGATGAAACGGGGAGAACCAATCCAGTGAAATTGCGTCAGAAGGATTGGTGGCAATCATGAAAAGCGATTTATTATTTATTATTGCATTTGTCGGGAGTTTTTCACTGATTCACCCAAACCAAATGGCAAGTGCCGAAAGAGGAAAAATTGTTTTCACATTGCTCCATGACGGAAATGGAGGGATTTACATCATTGATGATAATGGTGAAAACCTCCGGCAATTAACAGACCATCTGGCACATGATTCCTATCCTGTTTGGCTACCAGATGGACGCCATATAGTCTTCTGTTCAAATCGCGATGGCGTTTTTAGCATTTATACAATGGACCTTGCTGGAAAAAATATAAAACGAACTGTAGATGCAATTGGTAGACCTGCTGTCTCTCCCAATGGACAGTGGATTGCTTTGGCTCCCGATGAGATTCTGTTACTTGTGGATATTGATGGATTGAAGCAGAGAGAGATTCACTGGGATGGTCCGCAAGGTGTCACCGGAATGGCTGCTTGGTCTCCTGACAGCAAAAGATTAGCCTTCACAATCCAGATCCCTGGGATGAGGAATATCCCTGGGGTGTTGAATGATATTTATATCGTTGATATCACGGGCGAAAACCTTCAACAGTTGACAGACCATCCTGCACAAGATGTGTATCCCGCTTGGTCTCCTGATGGACAGTGGATTGTATTCCAGTCAGACCGAGATGGAGATATGGCCATTTATTTGATGGAGACAGATGGAGCGAATGCCAAGTGGCTTGCTAATGGAAGAAGACCAGAATGGTCGCCCGATAGTCAACAGATTGCCTTTGTCTCACGTCGAGGAGGCGTTCCAGGCATTTTTATTATGGATAGGGATGGTGGAAATATCAGACTCTTGGTTGAAGGTGGAGACCAGCCTTCTTGGTTCGGTTCAAAGTTGGCGGTATCAGGTGCAGGGAAGTGGATAACGCTTTGGGGACGGATGAAACGCGGAGAACGAATCCAATGAAATTGGGTCAGGAGGATTAACGACACTCATGAATAATGTGAAGAGCAGTTTATTGTTTGTTATTGTATTCGTCGGGGGTCTTTTACTGATTCACCCAAACCAAATGGCAAGTGCCGAAAGAGGAAAAATTGTTTTCACATTGAACCGGGAAGGAAATGAAGAGATTTACATTATTAATGATGATAGTAAAAACCTCCGGCGATTAACACACCATCCTGCAGTGGATAAATGGCCCGTTTGGTTGCCGGATGGACGCCGTATAGCCTTCTGTTCAGATCGCGATGGTGTTTTTAGCATTTATACAATGGATCTCGCCGGGAAAAATATCAAACGCGTTGCAGTTGAAAATGGTAGACCAGCTATATCTCCCGATGGACAGTGGATTGCTCAGACTCCCGCTGGATCTCTGTTACTCGTGGATATTGATGGACTGAAGCGAAAAGAAATTCGCTGGGGACGTCCACACGGTGCCACTGGCATGGCAGCCTGGGCTCCTGACGGCAACAAGTTAGCCTTTACGATTAGGCTTCCTGGCGTGGGGAATGATATTTACGTCGTTGATATCACAGGGAATAACCTTCAACAGTTAACGGACCACCCTTGGCAAGATTTGTATCCAGCTTGGTCTCCTGATGGACAGTGGATCGCCTTCTGGTCAAACCGAGATGGAGGTAATGCCGTTTATCTGATGGAGGCAGATGGCGCGAATGCCAAGCGGCTCGCTAATGGAAGATCTCCCGAATGGTCGCCCGACGGGCAACAAATTGCCTTTGTATCACGCCAAGAGGATATAGAGGGTATTTTTATTATAGATAAAGATGGAGAAAATATCAGATTATTGGTTGAGGGAGGAGATAATCCTTCCTGGTTTGGTACAAAGTTGGCAGTATCAGATGTAGGGCAGTGGATAACGCTTTGGGGACGGATGAAACGGGAGACAGATTGAGTTTTGCACCGTAAAGCAAAATAGTTGGTAGGATGTGAAAATTATTAATGTCGTTGGTCGAAATTCACATCTGTATTTTGGAAAAAGGACTGACGACATCTCATACAAGGAGCATAGCATGAGTCAAACTGAGAGAGTACCCCCCGATCAATATGGAACGGTGGTCACGCGGCCTGCTGATTTTGATGCGTTCTGGGACGATTTATTAGCGCAGGCAGCAGAGATTCCGCTGAACGCGGCGGTAGAGTTGGTGCCACTGCGTTGTACGCCGGACGTCGAAGTTTATGACGTGCATTATGACAGTCTCGACGGTGTGCGTATCGCCGGTTGGTATGCCGTGCCCCGTGAAAGGTCTGGGAAACTACCCGCGATTGTACAGATGCCGGGCTACCTTCAAGACCCACCTATCCCGCGGGCATGGGCGCAGAAAGGTTACGCTGCTTTCGCTGCCGCACCGCGTGGGAAGATTCGCAGCAACCAACAGTTTAACCCCGGTTACCCGGGCCTACTGACGCATAATATGGTCGATCGCAATACCTATACTTATCGCGGTTTCTATATCGATGCGGCTCGGACGATTGATTTCCTGCTTGCACGTGATGAGGTTGACAATGAACGGATAGGCGTCACTGGTAGCAGTCAGGGCGGTGGCTTAGCAATTTCTACAGCAGCGTTGCGTCCCGAAATTCGTGCCGCAGCGTCCGGTTGTCCATATCTTTGCGGGTATATGGATTCGATTGAGTTGACACACACCTACCCTTACCAAGAAATCAGCGATTATCTGCGGCTTTATCCGGAGCGGAGAGAGGCGGTACGCGACACGCTGGCATACTTCGACGGCATCAACTTTGGACCTCGGATTACCTGTCCTATCATGATCTACATCGGTTTACAGGACAACGTATGTCCGCCGGAAACAGGCTACGCTGCTTTTCGCACCATCGCCTCTGAAGATAAGCAGATTTATCCCTACGATGGACATGGTCACGATGCCGGCAGCGTTCATCATCGGCCTATCCTAGAAGATTTCTTAAAAACCCATCTACAAGACCGTTAATAGGATGAAAGTGACACCTGTTTTTGCAAAATTCTTTCCCTTATTACTGTTCTACTTTCATCCTATATCAGTTCTACCCCAAAGGAGTTAATTATGTCTAATACATCTCGCCCCGAAGATTTTGATAGGTATTGGCAGCAGGTTTGTGGTGAGTTAGAAGCGACACCCATCGCCCCCGAAGAGGAACATCTGCCGATCCGATCAACAGAGTTCTGCGAATGCTACACGGTGCGTTTCACCGGTATAGGTCCCTATCGATTGTTCGGTTATTTAAGTATTCCACACGGGGACGGACCGTTCCCGACGCTGCTGCTTGGCCCGGCATATCGCAGCGTCGTGGATCCGCTGCCGCAAGGAGATGCCAACGAAAAACGTGGGCGTTTCCTCGTCTTTTCGACCGCTGGTCGCGGACAGCGTAATGCCGATAAACCGTATGCGGGCGTATTTCCGGGTATGATGACCGAGGGAATTGATTCTCCTGAGACCTCTATTTTTCGTGGATTTGTTGCGGATTGGTTACGGGCTGTCGATTATCTGCTGACACGCCCTGAAGTAGACCGCTCCCGCCTTGCAGCAATTAAGCAGGAAGGTATGCCGTTGTTGACAGCAGCACTTCGACCTGAAGTGACCCATGTCGTTGCTTCGCCTGGGAGTTTTTACAACACCGGTGACCAAGTACCGGGTGAGGTTGAAGACTATCTCCGTTTATATCCAGAGAAGGAAGCACAAGTTAAGCGGACCCTCTCATATTTCGATCCATTTTTCTTTGCCCCTAATGTGCGTGCGCGGACATTGCTTTCGGGAAACCCAGAGGCTGTCGCGCCACTGGTAGAAGCATTGGCCGGTGAGACGGATGTCCGGCAGAGTGAGAGTTCTTCGTATAAGGACGGGATGTTTCAGGAACGGTGGCTCGCCGATCAATTTGGCTTTGAGGACGCCATCCTTCCCGAACACTGGCAATAGCCACCATGAACTCGCCCTCACAACCTGCACAGTTTGTGTTGAAATTCCGTATCCCCCACTGGTCTTCCAACACAAAGGTCAGGCTGAACGGTGAGCGTGTGAAGTCGGTGTCAGCGGCAACCTATCTCGTGCTGGATAGGGAATGGAAGGTTGGCGATCAGGTAGCGCCTGAATTAGACATGTCGCTCCACTACTGGGTTGGGGGGAGAGAGTGTGAGGGGAAGACTTCTATCTACCGCGGTCCCATTCTGCTGACCTATGATCGACGCCTCAACACGATGGATCCTGATGATATTCCCACACTCAACGCTACAGCGATGAAAGAGCGGTTAATAGACAATAAGGACAGCTTGCCGACTGTTGTAGTTGTGGAGTATACCGCACTAGATGGGTGCAAGTTGCGGCTCTATGATTTTGGCAGCGCAGGTGAGGGTGGATCTCCATATCGTTCATGGTTGCCGGTAGCGCAGATTAATAAAACTTCTTTTACGTTGGATAATCCACTGCATAGCGGCCGTCCCCAATAGCAGCCGGACCCTGCGACAAAATCTATGAAAATCCCCGCTATTTTTCGACGTACACCTCAAGCGAAAAAGAACGCAGCCGTTTCAGTCCCCGACCACGCCGTAAACGTTTCGGAGTCGAGCCCAACGAAACCGAAGAAATATCTATGGTGGTGCAGTGTCCTTCACATCATCAACGATGGTTATATCTCTAGCCTGTCCATCCTACTTCCATTCATCGCAGCAGATTTAAACCTTACCTACACCCAATCCGGCTTCCTTAAAACCGCCAGCCATGGAGCGATAAGTGCGACCCAAATACCCGCCGGGATTTTGGCTGAACGACTCGGTGATATATTAATCCTGGGGATAGGTACGACGTGGTTCAGCCTGAGTTACATGGGGTTGATTCTGGCGTTCAGCTATCCATTAGCACTGATACTAATCTTTTCATCCGGGGTAGGTGGTGGGGTATACCATCCGGTGGGTACAGCCCTCGTCTCAAATGTTTATCCGCCCGAAAAGGCGGGACCGGCAATCAGCACACTAAACTTCTTTGGCGATGTTGGCAAGGTTCTTTTTCCAGCTTTAGCGGGCATCTTGGTCATCAGGATTGGTTGGGGTGCAAGCTGCTCGGTGTTAGGAACGATCGGGCTTGCGGCCTCTGTTTTGTATATCTTCTTCTTTCGAGCGGATATCGGCAGAAAAAGGAATCAGGCTGCACCAAAGGTGGAAGGACAGAAAGGTAGTCGCACAAAATGGATGACTTTTCAGGGTTGGGGCATAGCACAGCCGACCCAGTTTACGATCTATTCTATTCTTGGGCTTTTGGATAACGGTATTCGAGCCGCTGTTACGACGTTCCTAGCATTTTTAATCAAAATCCGCGTAGAGGCAGGTGCGGTGGGCGGGTTGATGTCCTTGACGTTTTTCGGCGGTGCTTTGGGCAAGCTGTTGTGCGGAATGCCAATTCGGAAATTGGGCATAAGAAAGATTATTCTGTTGACAGAGTTGCTCATGATAGTTGGCTGTTTTGCCTTACCTTCGGTGCCGTCAGGCTGGATTATTGTGCTGTTTCTGCCACTGTTTGGGTTTATGTTAAATGGCACCTCTTCCGTAATCTATGTCGGGACCGCGCCGACGCTCAATTCGGAATTCCGTAGTCGAGGTTATGCACTGCACTATACCCTAAGTTTTATTGCCTCTGCGAGTGCGCCATATCTGGCGGGCTTGGTGGGAGATACTTACAGTCTGAAAGCTATCTTCTATGCTAACGGTGTAGTAATGCTGTTAGCACTGCCACTAGTCATTTTTTTAAAAGATAGAGCATAGCGAGGATCTTCGATGAATCGGGACTGACACAAGTTCCCGTTAACGGAAGCGCAACGAAAACAGATCTGCATCCTTCATCTCAATCGAGCACCTATTACTAGCAGACGTCAGATTACTACAACCGCCTTGAAAACATAAACAAAAAATGTCGGGGTAAAATCTGTTTGACGTGTGATCGTATATTTGTTAAACTTTTCATTATCAGATACCTTTGTGGAGATTTCTGGAACCACCGGAAACATCCCTTAGCCCTCTACGTATTAAAATCCCATTGACCCAAACACAAGACTCCCGCCCAAAGGTACGACGAGCTCAGGCGGCGTGAATTTGCCGACAGACTCAACATTTTGACGGACCCTCCAGTCCAATGCTATAGCGCGTTGACAATACTGCCGCTAAATTTGAGGTGACCTCCCGGAATGAGTACCATCACAAAATTCACTCTCATTTTACACATCTGCTTGCTCTATAGCGTTATACAGGCGGGGAGCGGGCACACGCAGCATCGGTCCCACTCTGTTGAGGACGCTCGAAACGGCACTGTGTACACTGACATTTCGCAAGCTGAGTACCTCCTATCGAGCAATGAAATCGGAGCCGAACTAGGCGCACCTACGTCTGGACAAAGTATCTCAGAGTATCGTTCAACTTCCGAACAACAGATTAGCTATGACGATGTATATGGTCTTGAACTGACGCTGCCTCTGGCAGGGAGTGTGGAGGTGAGTGCGACCACGGCTGAAGATATCAACGTCAAACTTGAAAAACGTGGGGCAGGTAGCAGTGAAGGAATCGTCCAAACCTATCTCGACGCCGTGCAGCTGGGAACTTCCACCAAAGACGATATCTTGCTGTTAACCCCACATCTCCCCGAACCTCCCGATCCATATACCAAGCTGACCCATTTGAACTGCTTCATTGAAACACCTCCTGACCTAACCCTCAAAGTCAAAACAAAATTAGGAGATATTCGTGTACACGGCATCCGCGGCGACATGGTTTTGACAACAACAGCCGGTAATGTTCATCTTGATAAAGTGATGGGCGCCTATCAAGTCAACACCCAAGAAGGACGAATCTATGGACGGATCCTATTAACCGGTGGTGCCAACACATTTGAGACGCAGTCCGGTTCGATAGATTTGGTAGTTTTGGACGAGATACCGGCAAAAATGGACCTCAAGGCGTATGATGGAGCAATTTCGCTGCGCTTGCCAGAAAGCTACCCAGCTGACATCGAGCTACAGGTTGAAAACGAGGACCAACGCGCTATTACCATTGACTTGCCGGTAGCACTCGAAACCGCCTATGTGGGCGATGTCGTCCACGGCTGGATCAACGATGGTGGTCCCCTAATTCAAATGACCGCAGGTCAGGGAATTACGATTCGCCCCTCCCAATCCGTTTCCACCGAGTCCAAAAGCGACGACGATGAAACAGAAGTCGATGATCCTTACGCCGAAGATGACCTACCTCCCCCACCAACGGTTGACGTTCCGCGCGCGTCCGTGCAACCGGTAATAGATGGCGACTTATTCGAGAAAGCTTGGGCAAAGTCAGTGCCGCTTTCCCCATTCTACCGGGTAGACGCAATTACACAACCAAACAAACCGACACAGGGATTTCTCCTATGGGATGAACAGTATCTCTATATCGGTGCGAGGGTATATGACCCGCAGATGAAACGGGTTCAAACCACACAAACCAATCCAGATTCAGCAGTTTGGCTTGATGATACATTAGAGATTCTCATAGATCCCAATCCGAAAACCCCGACTTATCATCACCTCGTTATCAACCCGATCGGTACGGTTTTCGATCAGCACATCGAAGCGGATTATCCGTTGGATTCCGACCTTGGACCTGCTTATGAAAAGATGGCAAAGCCTGATTGGGATTCGCGTGCCGAAGTTAAGACGCAGATTACGCCGACTTTTTGGAGTGTAGAAGTTGCGCTGCCCCGCGATGCACTTGAGCCTTCCACCTCCGAAAGTCCCGATTCATCGGGGATTCCCGTCCCGATACATCGGGATTCCGCCTTGCGGAACGAGCGGGACTGGCGATTTAATCTACATCGCAAAACGCAGGACACTGTCACCGACCCCTCGTCAAAGCTGGGTGTCGAGTACAGTTACTGGTCACCTACTTATGACAAAATACAACCTTGGTGGCCCCACTGGCCTGATCGGATGGGTATCATACGTTTGACAGAGACGGGGCAGACCGAGTCCGCACAGAGCTTTGAATTTATGGAACAGTTCTCGCTTGTCGCGATCGAGGTTGAGGGAAACCGCGATATTCCGATATCGGCAGTCCTTGAGAAAATCCCCTTTCAGTCGGGGGATATTATTTCCATTGATGAACTATCATGGCTTAGTCGTGAATTTGAAGCGCTCGATTGGTTTAGCGATGTCCACATAGAAACGAGCGACGCTATTAGAGAGGAGGTGGAGGAAGGTGATGAGACGCCGCTAACTTCTATCTTTAAAGTGACTTTGCGTATTCATTTGACCGAAGCACCAACGAGTGTTGTCGACAGTCTTAGTGTACAAGGAAACAGATACCTTATATCTCCATTTCTGCGCGCAGCATTCGGGTTGAAGCGAGAACGCACTTCAATCGAAAGCCTGAACACCAAATGCCAACTGATTGAAAATCTTTATAGACATCACGGTTACGAACTTGCACAAGTCACCCACCGATTCTCCGACACTCATCTGTTGATTGAGGTTGACGAAGGGCATTTGGACGACCTTCGTTTTTCTGGTAACCGCCGAATTAAACGCCCGGAGTTGGTTGATACACTCGGTTTCAAGCAGGGAGACGCCTACAGCAAACAGATTGGCACGACGCGCCTCAATCAGATGCGGACGCGGCTCAGTGAAACTAACCCCTACTTCAAAAGCATCAAAAGTTGGGGGGTGAAGCGGGACGGGGACCAGAATGTGCTTGCTATTGAGATTGAGGAGCGATCCCGAATCAAGGTGAATTGGCGCCCAATCCTCGACTTCAACCGTGTACACGGCTTAATTTTAGGCGGCGGTGGAGTCCTTTCGACCATAGAAGCAAACGCGCAAATTTACGGGCAGGTCAGTAACGGACTGTCAAGTAAAATTTGGAACTATCAACTAGGAGCTGAAAACAGTTGGTTCGACCGCCACGCTCTGACTATCGGCGGAAGTGTTTATCAGCAAACAGATGCCAATCGCTATGCTAGATGGTCCAAAGGTGGCGAATTCCTTGGTGCCTTCTTCCTTGGGTCCGTCTCCTTGGATTACTATCAGCGCAAGGGGTATCAGGCTCGAGTAAAGGGTGAGTTAACACGATCGATGAACATCACGCTGGAATTCACCGATGAAGATCACGAAATCTTATTTAAGTCAACCGACTGGAGTTTGTTGAATAGCAACACCCCAAAGCGGGGTAACCTGCGAATTGATGAGGGACACTTGCGTAGCGTAACTGTGGGTTATAATCTTAATAGCTTGAAGGCGCCAGCGCATCAAATGCAGAATGATTACCGTACCAAACACGGTTGGCGAGGGAATTTTTCCGTCGAATATGCGGATAAAAGGCTTAACAGCGACTTCGATTTTAACCTCTATCGCTTTACGGTTGTTCGCTACAATCAACTGTTCAACAACCACCATCTGAACTTTCGTCTGATAGGCGGCTTCTCTGATGGACCACTTCCTAGACAACGTCTCCTTTACCTAGGCGGAATCAACGCCTTGCGCGGTTACGATTCCAAAGAGTTCGCCGGGGATAATATTCTCCTCTTCAACATGGAGTACCGGATTTATTTTGCGAAAACCAGATATCTGGATGACAGCGAAGGACCTCTCGGTGTAATAGCAGCTTTCTTGGATACAGGGGACGCTTGGTTCTACGATGAAGCCCCTCGGTTCGATCGTTTCAACACATCGGTTGGAGTTGGGTTGTCTCTCTTCCTCGGCGATCCAGCCCGTGTCCTTGGGTTTGAAGTTGCGCGTGCGTTGCGGGAGGAACGTAATTTTGTCCCCATCTTACTCCTGTCGCAAAGATTTTGAGAAATTATCAGCGTTGGAACTTCAAATAAAGTTCATCAATCCGCCCCGACATCGCAGGAAGTTCATCGACAATTTTAAAACCTTATTTTGGTTCCGAACTTTACGAATGGGGAAAATTTAAATCCAACTTCTTCATAAACTTTACCGCTATCAAAAGTCAGATCTTCATCTCCGAATCCATAAGCAACATCTAGACCTGGCTCGACATAGAGACCTATATTAGAAATTTTCACGATTTCTCTTAGCCATGCTGTTCTGAAATAAACTCGATATAGATCCTTTTCAAGGCTTTGCTGGATTATTCCATCATCATTTACATCATTGACTTTATTTTCACTAAAATAATCGAATCCTAAACCAAAGTTTATACCTGTTTGATCAACAAGTAAACCTGCCCCGGTATAAAAACCGATACCTGTTCTTTTATCTTCAAAGTCATCATCAGTGGAAAAATCCATGTCTGTATAGGAAAATCCAAATCTCCAGAGGCCGATATTGTAGGTTAAGTTTATGTCATAACCATCATTGAGATAAGCCAAGGTATTTGTCCCTATATTCAGACTTTGTCTCGTTTCAGGGTAAAATGCTTGCAATATAAAATCATCAAAAGCTCTATCGCCAAAGAGTTGGCGGTACGAAATTGCCATTCGTGCCATTGGACCTTTGACATATCTTGTTTTAGGATTTTTTGCATTGATGGCTTCATTGATGACCTTGGCTATCACAATTGGGTCTGCTGACATACGTCTCACTGCTTCAGGATCATCAAGGATTGACATCATATCCTGAAATGGCTCCAGCATATGTTTGTAATTGCTGCCCTCAATATATTTTTCCATGTATCGAGCAGTCACATTGCCGAAGTTAGTGTTAATAGCACCCGGTTCAATGATGACCACATCAATATTAAATGCTTTCAGTTCAAGACGTAAACAATCACTCCATCCTTCTATAGCATGCTTGGTCGCATGATACCATGCTCCGAGCGGCATATAAATTTTACCTCCCATCGATGAAATGTTGATTATCTTTCCAGATTTTGCCTTCCGCATATGTGGAAGAACAGCTTTTGTGACATTAGCAACGCCAAAGAAGTTAACCTCAAACTGATACCTAGCATCCTCATCGGTCGTTTCTTCTACAGGTGCATATAGACCAAAACCTGCATTGTTTACGAGCACATCTATCCTACCTTGCTCTTCAATAATTTTGTCAACACCTGCCTGTACCATATCGACTTTTGTAACATCCATATCGAGTGAATGCCCACCGATTTTGTCCAGATATTTATTCTCTTCAAACTGAATGTCTCCACCATAAACGATGTGACCTTTTTGAATGAGGTATTCTGCGGTAGCTTTACCAATTCCTGAAGCAGTTCCGGTGATTAAGACTACTTTTTGGTCATTGTCCTGGGCTTGGATCGTATTAACCCCAAGCATTAAAATACAGAGGACAATCCATGCTAATTCCATTTTAATTCTCATCATTTCATCTCCTTATGATTAGACAAAATTTTGTTGTATAACGACAACTTTACCTTTCAGGTGCTCCATTTTAGTTGGCATTGTTTTTTCCTCTACATGAACTGCTTTGACAGATTATCAATTTGCGAGAGTTCTGTATTGGATAAGGTGAAGGTCATTGCACCGACATTCTGTTCGGCATGACGCACTTTTGTTGCCCCCGGGATGGCAACGACCGTATCCCCGTGAAAGTTGATCAACCAGTTCAGGGCTACCTGAGTGGCGGTGACGCCGTGCGCTTGAGCGATCTCTTCGAGTGTGTTGACCAATTCACGGCTTGATTCGATTTTACGGCGCAGTTGGTACCGGCGGAGCCACCGACGGTTACTGAGCAATTCTGGATTCTTGTGGAACTTGCCGGTTAGCAGGCCCAAGCCAAGGGGAGAGTAAGCAATAATCGTAACCCCCAGTTCCTTGGCTATATCAAGAATGCCATTAGACTCAATGCTGCGATCAAGTAAGTTGAACCTGACCTGATTGGAAACCAGCCTCAACCCTCGAGAGCGTAATACTTCATGAGCTTGCCGCATCTGTCGGGCACTATAGTTACTGATTCCAACCGAGCGGATTTTCTCGGATTCCACCAAATCAGCCATTGCGTTCATCTCTGATCTGCGAGTAGTAAACCCGAAGGGGGCATGAATCTGATAGAGGTCAATGGTATAGGGATTCAAGCATTCCTGGCGCTTACCGATTGTTCTGGTAATTGACCATGCCGTTCGTCCTATGGGATTCCATTTGGTAGCGATAATTACCTCTTGATCGATTTTCCCTGATTTTTTAAGTGCTCGTGCGATTGCACGCTCGGAACGTCCCCACCCGTAAAGTTCAGCAGTATCAAACCAATTGATGCCACCATTCAATACCGCTTGCACGATGCCATTTGTTTCTTCTATGGAAATTGGCGCCCATGTTCCAGCTGCACCGCCTTTGCCCTCTGAGAATTGCCAGCAGCCTAACCCGATGGGTGAGATGTAAATATCAGTTTGACCTAATTGCCGTAATTTGATGTTTTTATTTGTTGACATAGTATTCATTTTTCTCCTCCGTCGGCAATTCTGATGGCCAGAGGCATATATGTTGGCCATATCAAACAGATTGACCCCGCTTCGATGAAGAGGTCTACCATTTTGGTGTCCAATTCCTGACCGGTACCGCCGACCAACTGCGCGAAGATCCCTCCTTTTAGTCAAAAGTCATCGTCCCCAACGTAAGTTTCGACACATAAAGTCCTCTGTTTCCTAGCACTGAATATCTCATGATTGAATTTTCCTCACGTTATTGATTGACTATTCATTCAATATCATAGATAAAAAAAACTACTCCCTAATTGCCTCCCACAAGGCATCAATGATCCGCTCAACTAACTCATCCGTCAAATTAATGAGCCCTGCTGCTTGTTTTTGAGCCAGCGAACTCGCAACATTCAAGGTTAGTGTGGCTATAACTGATTGCGGCAAATCTTTGATGATCATTTCCTGCCGGGCACGCTCGAAACAGGCAATTATGGGAGTAAAATACTGGCTGACATCCGCCTCGACCTCAGCGCGATAATAGGGGGAGGTACTATACTGTTCCATAAAGATTACCTCCTGGGGATGCCGGAGGCAATACTTAAAGATATCTTCCCATATCTGGCGGATTTGCGCCCTCAAAGGTCTACTCTGGTCATAACTTTCAAGAACGGTATCGGCAGATTTGCGTTTGACTGTTCTGTAAAGGTCGTCAATCAAATCATCCTTGCTGTCGAAGTAGTGATAAATGATGCCTGCACTCACACCGGCTTCTTTAGCCACCTTCGACATAGCCGTTCCGTGAAAGCCATTTTCCGAAATTAGCTTTAACGCGGCTTCTAAAATTGCTGTACGTTTATCTTTAATTTGATTCATTTGACTTTATCAGCTTATCCTGATTGAATGTTCGTACAATATGATACGCGAGGCTCAACGTTTTGTCAAGACCTAATTTTCGTAGCCGAATAAAATCCGACCTTAATTGTAGGCGCGGCTTAGGTCGCCATCGGGTCGCCGCACCACACCCATGGGCCAACCGATATCTGCATCCTTAGTGGGTATGCCATCGCGGTAGCCAACTCCTGCAACAGTGACGATGGTATTGGGTTTGAGCCCCTCAAAAAGTTTGGGTTGATTCAATTCTGCCATCTCCTCAAGTGTTACCTGTTCAAGAAGTAGAAGTGGTTGGTGGGTCCGTGTCCTCCCCCGATGTCAAGGGAGTAGCGGATAGCGTTAGTAATGTAATCCTTGGCGGACTGAACGGCAACGACAAGGGCCTTTCCAAGTCCAAGGTACGTAGCGATTGCTGCGGAGTACGTGCAGCCGGTGCCATGTGTGTTTTTCGTTTCAATCCGCTCCGCCTCAAAGAGGGTAAAAGTTCCATCGGCGTACAGGACATCAATCGATTGTTCCCCTGAGAGGTGTCCCCCTTTGACTAGCACACTTTGGCATCCATATCCTTGAATGACTTTGGCTGCGGTTTTTGCATCATCAAGAGTCCGGATTTCGCATTCGGCGAGGAGTTCAGCTTCATGGATATTGGGCATGACGACCGTCGCCAGCGGTAGTAGCTCCGCTTGCAAACACTCAATAGCATCTGGTTTGAGCAGAGGGTACTTACTTTTGGAAACCATCACGGGATCAATCACAATATTACTTGGCGAATATTCGCGCAGTTTTTTTGCCACAGCGTTCACAATTTCGGCTGAAGATAGCATCCCTGTCTTGAGAGCTGCAACATCAAAGTCAGAGAAGATAGCGTCGATCTGCGCGTCAATGATATCGGTTGGCAGATCGAAGGCGTGGGTCACTTGGCGTGTATTCTGTGCCGTAACTGACGTGATGACAGATAACCCAAAACCGCCGTTGGCGTGGATGGATTTGAGGTCGGCTTGGATCCCTGCCCCGCCGCCTGAATCTGAACCAGCAATTGTTAAGATCTGTTTCATGTTTGAAACCCCCTTATCCCAACAGCTGTCGTAGATACAGCTTTGCGCGCTGTGCGCCGTTCTCTGGAGACATCACCCCGGACATCACCGCAACCCCGTAGGCGCCGGCATTGAGGCATTCTCCAACCCGTTGAGGTGTTATTCCACCCAATGCAAAGACAGGTATGTTGACTTGCTCTGTGACCTTCCGCAATCCCTCCAAGTCGTCTTCGAGCCCGATCTGATCGGGACTAATAGTGGGGCCGTAGCCCGGCTTACTGAGCGTCGGGTAGATTGGGCTATAGGTGATAAAATCTGCACCTTCCATTTCCCGCTGTTTCGCTTCGGTATGTGCATGGACAGAGCTGCCGATGATGAAGCGGTGGTTTGTTTCCTCGATTACTTTTTTTACGGAACCTGAGTCCCCTGGCAAATGGAGACCATCTGCGCCGATCTCCGTAGCTATCTTGATACGTGAGTTAATGAACAGTTGAGCGGAATAGGTGTGACAGAGCTGACAGAGGGGTTCAGCTAATTTAATAAACGCGGTATCGCTCAGGTCTTTTTCCCTGAGTTGGATTGCAGACACCCCGACATCTAAAAGTCCATGAACAGTGTCGTACAGGGTGCGTGGTACGCAAAGTCCTCGATCGGTGATAGCGTAGAGTTTAAAACGGAGGGGTTGGCGGGGCGGAAGACTTGCATCAGCCGCCACTTTTCGACGATGCACTGTCTTTTTTGGCACTTTTTATGTTCTTTCCCGGTTATGGAAGCGGCACATTTTGCTTCACAACTACCGCAGGTTCAACGGCTTGGAGCGCCACCTGAGCACCCACTTGAAGCGGACAGCAGTAGTCGGTCTGCACAACATAGCTCTCTGCTCCAACCTTTACTCGATAGGTCAGATCATGCCCTTTGAACTCACGGGTAACAATCTCGCCGATACCGTTATTTTGACCTGCTGTGTCCGACGGAACCATGACCAGATGCTCTGGACGAACCGAGAGGAGTACCGGTCCATGTGCTGAAGGTAAGATTTGGCATTTACCCAAAAGGGTTTCAGCACAATTGCCCTCAGCCTCACCATCAATCAGGTTGGTTGCGCCGAGGAAATCTGCTACGAATGGCGTTTCCGGACGGCGATAGACCGTTTCGGGCGTACCAATCTGTTCGATACGTCCGCCATGCATAACCGCTAGCCGGTCTGCGAAGCAGAGCGCCTCCTCTCGGTCATGGGTAATAAACACTGCGCTCATCCCTGCATCTTTCAAGAGGGTCCGAATTTCCTCGCGCGTCGAATGGCGCAAGCCCGCGTCAAGGTTAGAAAATGGCTCGTCCAGCAAAATGAGTTTGGGGTTGGGAGCAATTGAACGCGCTAGTGCTACGCGTTGCTGCTGCCCACCGGAAAGCTGGTGTGGTTTTCGATATTTGAAGGCAGTCATGCCAACCATGTCCAGCACTGTCGCGACGCGCTCATCACGCAATTTTGCGGACAGCTTCCTGAGTCCAAAAGCAACGTTCTGTAAGACATTGAGGTGGGGAAAGAGCGCGTACTCTTGGAAAACAATTCCGATGTCTCGTGCTTCAGGGGGTAAATGGGTTTTAGATCCCTCGAAGCATTGTCCATCCACATAAATTTCTCCAGCATCAGCACGCTCAAATCCGGCAATCAGGCGTAGTGTCGTTGTCTTTCCGCAACCACTCGGTCCCAAAAGGGCAAAAATCTCGCCGGCATAGACCTCGAAACAGAGGTCTTCAACCACTGGCAGGTTACGAACAAATCTTTTGGTAACGTTGCGGATATTAAGCAGCGGCTGCATTATAACTCCTTAGAACATTGCGTTACGATGGAAATCGTGCTATCGTTTCTCATCGCTCAATCCGTGCTGTTTAGTCGTTAATTATATTGGCGCTTCTGTGTAGTCATAGGATGCTCGTGCGTCCTTCATCAACAGCAGTCCTACAAACAGTGATGAGCAGAGCACAATTGCCAAGGCATACCGTGCGCCTTCAGGGAACATTGCCTCCGTTGTGTAGCTCCAGACGTTTACGGCTAAGGTCTCATATCCTGCGGGCGAGAGCAGAAAAGTCAGCGGCAGTTCTTTCATTGCGGCGAGAAAAACGAAAGCGATACTGACAATGACCCCGCTCCGCAGCAGCGGAAAGGTAGATTTGAAAAACGCCTTGAAGGGTCGATATCCGAGCGATCTGGCGGCTTCTTCCAGATGGGGTGAGGCTTGATAGAGCGCGCTGCGGACAGGACCGATTGCTTCGGCAAGAAAATGTACAGTGTAGGCATAGATTAAGATCCAAAGTGTCTGGTAAACCGCTGGTATTCCTCGAAAAAAGAAGATGAGTGCGAGTGCAAACGCTAGCGGGGGTGTAGCATAACCGATATACGCGCCCCGCTCTAGGGTACGACAGATCAAAGATGAATATCGGACTCCCAAGTAGGCTAAGGGAACCGCGAGAACAGCAGTGAGTAAAGCCGCAGGTGTTGACACGAGAAAAGAGCCGGAGAGCGCTTGGAGAAAATCTTGCATATATATGCTGTGCACCTCCTTGAGGGTCCAGAACCCGATTGTTACCATGGGGGCAACCACGCTCGCCAGTGTTAAGGTGCCAAGATAAACGTAAGCAGGTATCCGCCAAGCTCCCAGAGCGATTGGAACAGCTTGATGTGAGCTGCCGCTACCCATGCGGTGAAATTTACTTCCACGCAACAACCTTGCTTCAAGATAGAGCAGGCTGCCGGTGAGTGCGAGAAGCATCAACGCAAGCCATGCAGCGTAGGTACGATCGAAAGCGGCGGTATATTGTGTATAGAGTGCATGGCTAAAGGTCTCGTATCGCATCAGAGATACCACACCAAAATCTCCAAGTACATGCAATCCGACGAGGAGCCCGCCGGCATAAAGGGCGGGCTTCAGTTGTGGCACAATTGCGTGGAAAAAGACCGCTCGTGACGTACTACCAAGACTATGAGCAGTTTCTTCAATCGCAGGATCTAATCCCAAGAGCGCTGTACGGAGGTTCAGAAAGAGATACGGGAAAGTGTAGAAACTGAGAGCGATGAGAGCCCCCCAGAATCCGCGGAGATTTGGAAAACTTGGTCCAAACAGGCTCGCAAAGGTTCCGCTAGGTCCGCTTAATCCCAATAAAGCGTAAGCCATCACATAGCCGGGAATTGCCAGGGGTAACACCCCTAGCAACGTAAAAAACCGTTTGCCCCTGAGATCTGTCCGCGTTGTAACCCATGCAAGCGGTGCTGCCAGAAGTATGCCGGTCCCGACAACTCCGATGACAAGAAGAAGGGTATTACCCAAAAGATGCACAGTCCGGGCGCGGAAGACAATTTGGAGCAACTCACCCACTTCAGCCTCAAATGCTCGAACAACGAGGTAAATCAGAGGCAGCAAAACTCCGGTTCCGACAGCAACGCCAGGAAGCAGGAAATACCATGGTGGCAAGTAGCGTGTTTCAGAATAGGTCACAGAATATCAACCTTACGCAGAAGGTTCAAGGTGCCTTCTAGGTCGTCCAACTTTTCTAGGTCGAGTTCAGGCGTAAGTTTCAAGAGTTCATCTAGTGGCAACAATTTTTCGCTCGGGATGACCGCGTCTGTAACGGGATACTCAAAGATTTCACTGACGAAGAGCTGCTGCACTTTTGGGGATAATAGATATTCGACGAAACTGCTGACTTCTTCGGCGCGGGTGCTGCTTTTCAGGACACCGATGCCAGCGACGTTAACGAGATTTCCTGCATCGCCGGAGGTAAAGAAGGTTTGCTCAACAGGGAATCCGGAGTCGCTCTTTTTGAAACGCATCAAGTAATAGTGGTTGGGTAAGCCGAGATCGATTTCCCCAGCGGCGAGCCCTTGAATAATGGGCGTGTTCTTCGGATAGTTTTTCGCACCATTTGCCTTCATGCCACGCAGCCATTCTTCGGCTTTTTTTTCGCCTTTAAAAACACGCATCGCTGTTACAAAGGCTTGAAACGATGCGTTCTGTGGCGCCCACCCGACGCGTCCTTCCCATTTGGGCTCTGTCAACTCAAAGATGCTATTGGGCAATTCCTCCGCCTTGACACGTTCAGGCGCATACGCAAGGACACGCGCCCGACCGCTTGTCGCGACCCACGTTCCCTTAGCATTGCGAAATTTGTCGGGAACTGTCAATAGGATAGATTCGGGTAGGGTCTGAAACAGTCCTTGTTTACTGACTGTGCCGAGTGCTCCTGCATCCTGCGCCCAGAAAAGGTCAGCGGGGCTTTCCGATCCCTCCTCCAACAAAGCGACGGCCAGTTGAGCCGTGTTGCCGTACCGCACCTTGACTATGATACCGGTTTCTTTTTCAAACTGCTTAATAATGGGGTGAACCAGCCCTTTGCTGCGCCCTGAATAGACGACCAATTCTCTGTCACCGGTTGCACCGCTGGTCCCCACAGCGAGGAATAGACATAGAGCTCCCACCAGATATCTTAGCATTGTAACCTCCGAAAATTGTACAGTTATTTTAGGTCTGCGTTATTGATATTGAGATTCAGTTTCAATAAAATGACCATAATTATACCCTATATGAATCGGTTTGTCAAAGAATATCTGATTTGCAGCAGAAATTTTTTGCTACACTATCATCACGATGCATCTCACCGCGCTAAGCGTCTCAATTCAATCCTAGTAGACAGATTCACGCAACCCTTTGATGTAACCGATGGCAAACAACCGTCCAAGTGATGAATATCCAGCGTGTTCGTTGCTATCGCCCTCCATTGTCGGCACATGGTCGGGACGCAGCACGCCGTTGAATTCAATATCCCGGTATGCCTCTAGACACGCTAACATATCGGTTTTGCCGTCGTCGTGGAAGGTTTCCTCAAATTTCTCCGGGGTTCCTCTCACATCCCGCAGATGCACAAAGAAGATTTTGTCCTGCTCTCCGAAATGGCGGATAACTGCCGGAAGATCGTCTGTCATCAGGGTAAAGTTGCCCTGACAGAGTGTGATCCCATTCACCGGACTCGGCACCAGATCGATTAGGCGCTGATAGTTTTCAACGCTTCGCATAATCCGACCAATCCCTCGGATAGGAGAAAGTGGTGGGTCATCGGGGTGCATCGCTAATTTGACATTCGCCTCTTCAGCGACCGGCACGACGCGCTCAAGGAAATATTTTAGGTTATCCCACAACTGCTCCTCAGTCACGACACCGTATTCGGTGTTCGGTTTATCGCGCATATCCTCGTTATCGTAACCCGTAACCAGCGCGCCACCGCGAGAGGGAATCTCTGTGGAAGTACGCATCCAGTTAAACACCGCCATCCACTCATAGCACCAGACAGGAATCCCTAGCTTTCCCATATTACGGATGAGTTCGCAGGCGGTTTCGATTTCTTCGTCCCCTCCGGGCAATCCGAGCTTGGCGTTGTTCAACGGTGGACGGCTCTCAAGGACAGCGAGTTCAAATCCGCCATCCTCGTAAGCTTTCTTCACCCGCGCGAGCGAATTATACCCCCACGGTCGTTCCTCTAGCGGCAGGGCATCTGAGTCGTTCCGGGAGTCCATCGCACCGACTGCGTAATCGACGCCGCACTGCTTGACCATTTTCCACAGGGGTGAAGGGTGTGGTCCAAGCATTTCTGCAATCTGAATCATATCGGTTTTCCTTTCTTAGATCAGCTAGTTTATGTCAAAGGCAAGTGTAGGGTAGCTTAGAGAAACCGAGCTTTTTCGGAAAAACTCGGTTTCTTTGCACTATCTCTTCGCATGAGCGCATCAGTTAATCGGTGCGCCCTAGAGGTCTGTGAATGGGGAACGTTCAAAACGGCAGTCCGGCTCGACAACCCGCGGATCCTCCTGTTCCGTTAGAACGCTCATGAGTTGATCGGAGAGTTGTTGTTGGACCGCGCTGTAGTTAGCATCTTCCGCTACGTTGTTCAGGTAGTGTGGATCTACTCGCAGGTCGTAGAGTTCCTCCGCTGGAAATTTCCCGAATCCCATCTCGAATAGCCTTTGGACCTGTGTTTCTGCGCGGTGGTGGATCATCCACGCCTTCGTTGGGCTGGCGTCCATGTCCGGATAGACGAGTCTTGTGTCATCACACAATTCGTCGTAAGGGGGTGGCTCCGTGGTCGGGTCATCCAAACCTTTCGGATCGCCCATGGGCCAGCGGTCGGGCGCAAAGTTGCGGATATACAGAAAATCCTTCGTACGGATGGCGCGTTGCGGGTAAGGCAGATTGCCTTCGCGTGCGGTGCCAACGTGCCGTTCTCGTCCGGTAACAACAAATGTTCGTTCTGGATCTACCTGCTCATCTTGTGATGAAGCGAGCACATTTAGCAGGCTCCGCCCCGTCATGTCGCTGTGAGGTTCAAGCCCAGCAGCTTCCATGAAGGTCGGTGCCAAATCCATGAGGTTCACAAAGTCGTTCAACGTTCGACCTGCGGGGATATGCTTGGGCCAACGCGCTGCCAGTGCCACTTCACAACCGAGGTTGTATAGGTTGCATTTGCCACGTGGGAATCCCGGGATGCCGTGATCGCCACTCGCGACAATCAGTGTATTGTCCAATTCGCCCAATTCCTCTAGGCGTTCCAGAAGTCCTCCAAGCCCGGTATCGACAGCGAGACATTCACCCAAGTAGTCACAGACATCTTCACGCACGTCGTGCACGTCCGGCAGAAAAGCGGGCAGACGCCCTTTCAGGTCGTCGGGGTCTAATCCCCAGAGCGCCTTACCAGAGCCCCGCTGCCATTTGCGATGTGTGTTTGTGGGACCCCACCAGTAGCAGAACGGTGTATCCGGTAGGCGAGCCTCCAGAAAGGCGTCGAAGTTTTGGCGCGACTCGTCGTAAAGGATCTGTTTCGCACCCTCGACACCGTGTTCGGGAACATTTTCTGTGGCGACGAACGAAAATTCGTCGAACTTCGTGCCCGCCGGGGCGTAGCGTGTCCGGTCTCCGCCGTAGGGTTCATCGCGTGGCATCCCTGGCGACCACACCTTGTAGGTGTAGCCGATATGGTAGCCTGCTTCCTCCAACAGTAAGGGATATGAGGGGATAGAGGAATCCCAGATTGCGCCTTGGAGGATTGCACCACGCCCGGTCTGCCAGAAGTAGCGTCCCGTGAGTATAGAACTCCGGCACGGCGTGCAGGAAGGCGCGGGCACAAAGGCGTTGGTGAACAGGGCACCCTCGCGTGCTATACGGTCAAAGTTCGGTGTATCCAGTAGGGCGTTGGGCGTGTTATCCCCTTCGATTTGTCGATAGGCACTGGCGTACCTGCCCCAATCGTCGGCGAAAGCAAACAAGATATTTGGACGTTTATCAGGCATTCTTATATCTCCTCTGTGTAAGCAATTGTTTTTTTTAATGTATTGTGCATCACCCCAATGCGACACACCTATGGTTCTGCCCCACTCAGTCGGGATTCAAAACGATATGCCCACTGCTACTAACTTGGGTTATCTTATTCCAATAAGGATAAGTAAGTCAAGGAACAATTTCAGTAGGGGTGTGGCAAAAGCACTATCTTGGAAAAATATTGAAAAAAGTCGCTGACATTTTTGAGCGTTTGGGCACATAATATAACGAAGGAGGGTAGCGCATTGAAGCAAGATGATCTACAAATCGTCCGTGCCATCCGAGGTGGGGACTCGGCAGCCTTTACAGTGCTTGTTGAAAAATACAAAAAGATGGTGTATGGCGTTATTTTGCCGAAAGTGCGAGACTTCCATCAAGCCCAAGATTTGACGTCGGAGACGTTTGTCACCGCGTATCTGTCTATCGAATCCCTTGACGCACCGGAAAAAGTCGGACCGTGGCTGTGTGGGATAGCGCGAAACCTCGCTAATAAGTGGATCTACCGGGAGAAACGAGATGATTTGAGCCTTGAGGGGTTACTCGAAAACACTTCGGAATCAGCGCATAAAGCCCAGCTACTACACGTCAGTGCAGCCGAAAAAACGCCTGACGAAACTGCCGAACATGCAGAGTTGCGTCAACTGCTGTGGCGCTGCCTCATTACGTTACCTCACATCTCTTCTGAGGTCCTAATTCTATCCTACATCCGCGAAATGAAGTCCGCTGAGATTGCGAAGTTTCTGGGGATTTCACGGACAGCAGTTACGACGCGATTGTCAGACGCCCGTAAACGATTGAAGCAGGAGATGATTCGTATGGTCGAAAACACGATTGAGAACCAACCTCTGGCAGAAGACTTTACCGAACAGGTTGTCACAGCGGCGATAAAACAGGGTGAGCGGTATCTTGCCGATGGTCATTGGAAAAGTGCCCGTGAACAGTTCCAACGCGCCGCAGACGCTCAAGCGGGCTACGCCCCCGCATATCGAGGACTCGGCATGGTCGCACGGGAGATGATTGAGGAGCAGCTTTCTCTCCCAGATGGAACGGTTGATATGACGTTAATTGAAGAAGCGTGTACCGAACTCGGACGCGCCTATCGGCTCGGTGCACGGGACCCGGATACAGTTCGGGCATTGGCGCATCTGTACCATCAGTTCCAACGGTGTGAGGAATATGTGGATCTACTTTGGAATTTTGCCATGACAACGGACGATTTCGATGCTGGTTTCGACGCCGGGTGCAGGAGTATTGCCGAGATGCAGGAACCGTGCGTCGCTGACCACAAACGGGCAGTAGACGCCCACAAGATGCTGTTGAAGCGGTTTGAGGGTCAAATAACCCTGACCGATCAACTTGAGTCATATTTCCACATCTTTGATGCGTACCGTAAGGTCGGACGCGCTGCCGATTGGTTGGAGCAAACCGAGCACCTCGTCGAGCAGATTGGCGATGACATTACACTGATGCATCGCGCCTTCTACACGCGTGAACGGGGTAAAACGTTGCGCGAATGGGGACGCTATCGAGAGGCGGCTCAAACCTATGAAGCGTTCATCGACTGGCTTCAAAATTCAGAGACAATGGACCCAGAAAAGCGGGCACTTCTCATTGGAGCGCAGGGTGACTATCTCCATCTCGCACCGACCTATTATCAGCTTGGTGAACATCAAAAGGTGAAGGCGCTGCTTGCTGAAGCCGAAGCCAATCTTGAGAGTTACTTCGTTGAGTGGGATACCGTAATGGCGAGTATCCCCGATGAAAGTTCCGATATATCGGAATGCTCGGAACGGCACGAAGCAACGCGCAAACGGTTAGATCGGATTTACCGAAACGCTGGAGATTATCCCACAGGAGGCAGTGTGGCGGATATCCGTAGCTGGCTGAATCGGAAGTATTTTGTAGCGATCCACATCGCCACGACGTGCCTCGCTTTAGGCTGCGCAGAGGTGGGTGAGGGAGAAGCTGCTATACGTCTGTTGAACCGTGCGGCGCAACACTGGGAGCAGCGTCGGAATTATATCGGGGAGAAGGTCAAGGTGTGGTCGTCTGGAGGAAGGATCATGGCGTGGCTAGCGGCGATGACCCTAAAATTCCGCAACGACCGCGAAGCAAGCCTTGAATACCTCAAGCGTGCCCACGAAGATCGGCGACGCGCAGCACGCGGTTCGATCAAGCGTTTCTTTGAGGAGGACGATGCTTTTGAGCCTGTGCGGCATGACCCTGAGTTTCTCGCGGTTGTGAATGCTCCAGTTGTTAGGCAGTAACTTTCATTTTTTGAATCGCATAAAGGATCATTCAAAGGTAACGGAGAAGAGCTCCGCAGCGCGCAGTTTCAGGTGTAGAACAACCGGTTTTCCCTCCGGCGTGTTGATATCGGGCTCGCCGTTCCATGTTACGACCTTGTCTGACCAATCACCGGTGAGCGGATCGCAGTCGGAGGCAGAACGTCCCGCTACCCCCTCAATACCGACCTCAACCTTACCCGCCATGGGTGCACGGAAATTGAGTCGAATCTGACGACCTGACGGGAGAATCGGTACAGTCCAAAATTCACCTTCGTAGTCGGTGGTTACTGCACAGAGTCGATCTTTTTGCCACGATGCCCACCCCATGCTTGCTGCAGCAAAAACCGGGGGCCAACGAGGAAATTTGTGTGGGTAAATCGTTCCGGAATAGGGGATAGCAATTTTGTTCGCCCCGAAGGGTTGTAGGTCTTTCCCTGTACCGATAAATTCGCAGTCCCATTCCCCTAACTCGCCGGGTGTCAGAACGGGACCGCCGGGAATCTGATTCCACGCGATACCATCCTCACTTGAATAGAGCCGAACTTCGCTACGCTCGGTGTAGCGGTGATAGACCATAGGAATCATCAACTGGTACTCTGGGAGGTCGGGGTAGGGGCTATAGCCGTTGAGGTAGAAATCGTAGTCGGGTGGATCGTCGAGGCGGGGCCAAATAATAGGCACCACCGGCGTCCAGTGCATGAAGTCCTCCGCTTCCGCTCGTCCGATCCAGCGCCGTCCATCCCGCATCATACGGGTGTACATCACATACCGTTCCAGCGTTTCGTTCCACAATACGGTGGTATCGGTATCGCTTGGATGCAACATAAACGGTTTGGGCAACGCTGTCCAATTGACCCCATCGGGCGAAACGGCGGCAAACATCCCAAATCGCCGCTCGCCTGATATCCGGTCATCCCGATGGCGAGGTTGGCGGTTGAAATACTCGGTGAGTTGCGGTTGAAACATGCCTTCCTCGAATTGGGCGCAATAGATGAACTTGTAACGCTGGGATTCCGGGGCGTGTGGATCAATGAAAAAGGTCATCCCGTCGAAGCCGCGCTGTCCCGGCACACTGATTTCGCTGCGCGTCGGTTCACTCCAGTGATAGCCATCCCGCGATTTAATCCCACAGATGGCGACGGAGGTGATTGTGTCGGTATGCGCCACCGATCCTGAGCCTAACATTGAGACTCCATTGACTTCGATATACCACGTGCGGTACTGCTCGCCATCGAAGATGACGCGTCCCCAGCCTCCGTAACCCTCCATTTTTCCCGCTTTGCGCGCCGGTTGTGCTTGCAGGCGGATGCCGCGCGGCACCAAACGGGGTTCAGCTCGCATGGGAACCTGTGGTTCAGGTGGGGTACTAACCCGGTAATGATCCCCTTCCGCTGTCAACCAAGCAACTGCTCCGCACTGGATGTCCCGCCAATCTGTGAACAGCATTTTCTTTCTTGTCACCGTTGCCTCCTCAACACATTATAGCACATCAAAAAACACTAGTGAATCATGCGGTAACTCGAATCGGAGAACTTAGTCCCCACCCCAAGAACCGATGTGCTTCTTCTTCAATCACCTCGATCCCCAACCCTGGGGTTGTCGGGACTGGAATATGGCTGTCTACCTGATCAAAAATTGGATCTGTGAGGTTCTCGCGAATTGGGTGGGGCGTCCGATCAAACTCCATAACGGATTGGTTGATGTATGGTTCGGGACAGTCAGAGGGCGGATTTGACGGAAGGCAGGCGACCACGTGCAGCGTTGCTGACAAGCTAATGCCAGTTCCCCAAAAATGGGGGTTGAAGTGGACGCCAAAGGCGTTTGCCATGTGACCGAGCTTGAACATCTCTGACACGCCGCCGGCGTTGACGATGTCCGGCTGGATAATGTCGAACATGCGGCTGGCGAGACGTTCAGCAAACTCATACCGCGACTTCAGGCTCTCGCCACCGGAGATTGGCATCAACCCTAACTGTCGAACAAGCAGGTTACCCGCGTCATCGTAAGATCCGCACGGTTCTTCAAACCACGTAAGGTCTGCGTCGGCGAGCTTTTGCGCTACCATGACAGCCGTCGTCGGACTATAAGCCTCGTTTGCGTCTACCATGAGATGGGTTTGCGGACCGAGCGCGTCGCGGAGATGATATACCCGCTCGATATCCTCGTCAACTGGCTTGCCGCCGATTTTCATTTTCATCCCGGTGAAACCTGCCTCAACGTATCCCACGGCTTCCTCGGTCAAAGCGTCTGGAAAATCATCCTCTGTATAGTAGAGGCCGGTGGCGTATACAGGGATGCGGTCACGCACCCTCCCACCTAGTAACTCACAGACTGGCAAACCGGCGGCTTTTCCGGCGATGTCCCATAGCGCCATGTCGAACGCACTCATAGCGAGCATCTGTGATCCGGCAAAACCGTGACCTTGATACCGGAGCGTATATAGCATCTGCCAAATAGCCTCTGTGCGTCGTGGGTCTTTACCGATAAGCAGTGGGGCGAGTGCTTCCATTGTTCGTGCGTCTCCACTTTCACCCCAACCGTATGTCTCGTCATCAGCGGTGATTTTCACCGCGGTTGTGCTTCGTTCATCCGTCCACCGCTGAGACCAGCCGAACGGTTTCGATAATTTTGCTTGAAGCGGATATATTTCGATTGTTTCTATTTTCATCAATTTTCCTTTCGTTATGGATAAATCTACTAAGTCAAGACTTACGCAAATTTAGCATACAGAGGGTAGATTTTTGATTTTTAACCCCCTAAATCCCCCTTGTCAGGGGGACTTGGGTGCCGAGATATAGATCTCGACCTACGGTGTGGTGTTGGGTTTCACTGCATCTATATATAGGTGGGTGTTTTTACGACACATGGGTTCTATTGTTGTCGATAGGGATTTCTTTTACCGTTCAACCCAACCTGTGCACTAAGAAAAGGGGTAAAAATAATCTATCCGCGGCCGAGTCGCTGATCTTCTGCTGCCAGCCATTCATTATAATCACGGGGCATCGGTTCAGGCGGGGCTAGTCCCTGTTCACGCCGCCAGCGGAGCAGGGGATGCTCAAGACATTTTTGGGGCAGATCAACCCGTTTCCCGTACGCGGCCGAGTCGAAAATTCCCATCATAATACCGACGATATGATGTCCCTCTGCGCCGCTGCATTCATGGTCTCGATCTTGATCTAGAGCAGAAACATACTCGTCAACGAACCAGTAATCGTCGAGTTGCGCTGGGCTCAAAGGGTCATAGTGTTCTGGATAAACAGGTTCTAAGGGCTCCCATTGATCGGGCTTCCGCTCTGGAATGTAGACAGGTTGCGACAGATGCCATGCGCCACCTTTGACGAGCAGACACGCTGAACCGAATAGTTTGCCTTCGGTGCCGACAATCTCCATTACCGGGTTTGTGCCGGCTGGGAAGCGGTGTTGCAAAAGATTTGCGGTGACCCCGTTGTCAAAGTGCAGCGTCGCGGTGATTGATTCCCCGGCAATCGTTCCCATACCGAGCGGAGACGGGACAACGTCTTCGGGCGTGATGGGATGACCGTCGGTCAGTGCAACGGCGGAAACAGTCCGACAATGACCGGCAAATTTCAGCATATTGTTCAGTTGATGTGTCCCGATATTCATCAACCCCAAACCACCGTAGTAGGCTTTTCCACGGCTATTGATGTAACGGAGTTCACCAATTACCCCTTTCGTGAACGCCTTGTGCATCGCTCGCATGAGCGCCCCCACGCGCCCTTGGTGATGTACTGCGATCCGACCCCCCTTCTCCTCTGCCTTCGCCATCACCGCAGTGGTGCCTTCAAGGTCAACGCACATCGGCTTTTCGACCTCAATATGTACACCGTGCTCCAATACCCGCATACAGAGTGGATAGTGGAACTCTGTCCCCGTCGGAATAGCCACGATGTCCGGTTGGATCTGGACAATCATCTCGTCCAAGTCAGCGAACCGAGCGGCAACCTCCAACTCATCGCCAAGGGTGTCCAGTCGTTCTTGAACAAGATCACACAATGCGACGACTTCGGTACGTGGATGGGCGTGATAGGCCCGTCCTGCGGCAGTGCCTCGCCCACGACATCCTAAAATTGCGACACGATAGGTTTTCATACGACCTCCTAGATGTGTTGAGGGGTTTTACTGCGTGCCGTTATCCTCACGCTTTCGTGCTTGACGTTGTCTGAAGCTAATGATATAGTAGACCGCGTGTCTTATTATATGAGGTTCTGCACATTAATTCAACCGGATTGATGCGATTCGATTTGTTTCACACTTCTAATTTCTTTTGCCACGGATAAGATTTCAACCTTCCAAAAAGCAGATTATCATCTTCGGTGCAATCGCTCTCTTTTTGCTCCTGATTGCGCTGATTTATCGCCAGACCTCTCTCTGGGAGCCGGATCAGCGTCTCCTTGCGCTTATCCCCGATGGGCCCATCTGCTATGTCAGCATGAAGGACTTAGGTGGTTTCATCGAGATCTTTCAACGGAGCGAATTTGGGAAACAGAGCGTAGAGATGCCCCTCCTTGCAGAGATTCAAAGGGAATTCTGGTGGCGGCGTCTCATGTATCAGAAGCAGCGGTGGGAGTTGGAAATGGGTGGGGAATTCGACCTTAATCGGGTTCGCGGGTATCTGGGTGAAGAGGCAATCTTGGGGGTCTACAAGCGGGACGATAAAATTTCACTGCTGCTCATCAGTGCCCTCGGAGCGAAGGAGAAACTAGAAATTGCGACACTCACCGCAACAGCGCCCATCAATCCTAAATACAGACGGTTGAAAGAGAGTTATAAGAAACTGGACATCAACACTATCACAGGTTATCCGCAAGATTTCAGTTACGCCTTTATTGGCAAAATCGGCTTGTTAGCAACAGATAAATCTTTGATTCAGGATACGGTTGACATCTACGCGGGGCAGAAGCACGGCTTTACCGCGTCCCGTTCCGAGGACTCCGATAAATCGGAGCTAGCAGCGACGAAAGCCTATCTTGGCAAACGGTATGACACCGCTCGCAACACCATTTATATCAATTTCACCAAACTTGCTGAAGTCTTTAAGTTTGGCGAAACGCTCAAGTCATTATTACAGGGAATCGATGTGTGGGCGTTCAGCAATCGCTACAAAGATGGCGTAATCTACTCGCAACACCGAATCATTAGGAACACCGATTCGCAATCCCGACAATCTCCACGCCCGGTGGACGAAAAGTTGTTCTCAATTCTGCCCGCAACGACCGAATTTTTGATTGCCCATAACGATGCCGACCTCACAGGGTTGTGGCGACAAGTGAAAGCCAATCTATCTCTGCAATACCCACAAAACGGGATTGATTTATCACACCACCTTGAAGATAGGATTGCGCTGACACTGCTCGCTCCCTCGGCAGGTGTTCCCGCGTTGGTCCCCTCGATACTTTTGATCTGTCCGATTCAGGACCGAGCCGGCTTAGAAGGTGCTCTAGCAAAGCTGAAGCGCTCTGAGCTTGCCGTCAACGGCAAACGGCTCCGGTTCGTGTCCCCAGTCGTGCACCGAGACGTTGAGTTACAACCGATACACCTCCAACTCGGTCTCATCTTTGCCCTAAAGGGTGGATATGCGTTCCTTGATAATTATTGGGTCGTCGGCACAACGCTCGGCGGGGTGAAGTCCGCTATCAACGCCTTCACCGGGCAGCAGGCCGCGCTAGCTGGCATGACAATGCCAGACCACTTGCAGCAGCCGAGCCACAGTCATATCCGGATTCAACCACCCCTTTTGATTCCGGAGCTGAAAAATTGGCTTCCCATTGCCGGTCTGATGTTTGCCCGGCAGATCGACACAAAACTGATTCGACGCATAACGGATAACTTGTCGCCATTGGCAGCCCTTGGATTAATCACTGCCGGTATCAATTTCAACGATGATTCTGTGGAAGCCGAAATCCAAATTATTTTGGAAGAAAAATAGGGGATATAAACTAAGGGATTTGACTCAGACCCCCTATACAAATTTGTGAAATGAGTCGTTCAGGAGTTATTATGGAAAATCAGGCAATCAAAATTACAGGTATCGAAAGTGAGCTCTACCAATGGGATAAACCGCCAATCTGGAACGGTCTGCACGTCTATGACAAAGGACGGCTTCATCTGGTACGGGTGCGAGCAAGGAGCGGAAGAGAAGAGGTTATTGGCTATGGCTTCAATGGAGGGACAGCAGCGACGCGACCGCTTCAGATATTTCCAATATACGTTGACGAATTCAGCCCGCAGTTGATAGGGAAGTCCCCGATAGACACCGCGTATGTATCTCGATTGGCGGATAATTATAAGATATACGGTCCGGGCGGTTATCACACACAGGTGTTGGCTGCGATCAATCAAGCGTGTTGGGATATCAAGGGGAAGGTTGCGGGAAAGTCGGTTCACCGGTTACTCGACGGTCAACAGCGACGGATTCGCACTTATATCGCTGGCGGTTACTATGGTAGAGATAAAGGACTTGATGAGTTGAGAGAAGAGATGGATCGCAACGTGAACGAGTTTCGTGCAACCGCTGTGAAGATGAAGATTGGGGACAGAGACGCGGGACTCGACATTGACCTCAAACGGATAGAGGCGGTGCGGCAGCAGGTTGGGCCCGATATTACCGTGATGGTAGACGCCAACTGTGCGCTAACCCTTGAGGAAGCGATGGCTTATCTTCCCGCGTTGAAAGCAAACGATGTGTTCTGGTTTGAAGAGCCGATTCCCAGCCACGATTACCGGGGCCATAAGGGCTTGGCTGCAACCGCTAAAGATTACGATGTCCTAATCGCAACGGGCGAAAACGGCTACGGGGTTCATCACTTTCAAACGCTAATTGATTATCAAGGGGCGGATGTTTTCAATATTGATGTTGCGATTCTCGCCGGCTACGACCCCGCTTTAGCGGTGGTCGAAGAATCTGCAGTTCATCAGAAGCTGATTGCCCCTCACGGGGCGCAGGAGCTTCAGGTGCATATTGCAGCAGCGCGTCAAAACGGTTTGATGCTTGAATATTATCCACCTGCTGTGGATCCGTTGAGGGGTGAAATTTTTCTCCCGCAAATGTCATTGGAAAAGGATGGGTATGTAACGGTGCCGGATAGGCCGGGCATTGGTTTTGAACCAAACATGGCTCTCCTTGAACCACATCGCATTGGGTAAGATTTTGGCTGATAATAGCAGAAGCAGAAACCTAACGATATAAGGAGGTTCGGATGAGTTTAACGGATAAACAGAAAGCAGATTATGAACGCGATGGATTTGTGATTTACGGCCCCCTCCTGTCAGAGAACACATTAGAAATCTTACGCGAACGGATAGATGCTCTAGCAGACGGTTCGCATCCCAATGCGGAGAAAGCGGGGGTGCGATTGGAAGCAGCCGTTCAACGCGGCGAGCTTGAGAACGTGCCCCGTCGGGATAAGGTGTGGCAACTTCTAGATCCTCATCGTTACGATGAAGCGGTTTTTAACCACGCCAGTAGCCCGAAGATCCTGGACATCGTTTCGGAGCTGCTTGGTACGGAGGACATCAAACTGTTCCACACCCAGACCTTGATGAAGCCGGCTTTCCACGGTTCGATTGTTTCTTGGCATCAGGACTCGGCGTACTGGACGTCCGTGGATCCGCCCACGCTTGTGAGCTGCTGGACAGCGTTGGACGATGTAACCGAAGAGAACGGTTGTCTGCGATTACTCCCCGGCAGTTACAAGAAGGGGATTTGGCCTCATGAACGGCGAGACTTCCTGCACGCTCAAGGCATCGACGAATCAACGGCAGTGCCGGTGGTGTTGAGGGCAGGTGGCTGCAGTTTTCATCATAGTTTGACTGTTCATGGCAGCGGCGAAAATCGGACACCATATCGCCGTCGGGGGCTAGCGACCAGTTATATGCGAGCGGATTCCAAATGGGTTGGCGACCCAGATAAAAAGCCGGACTTTCCGCTCCTGCGGGGCAAGGAATACAGCGGGTGTGTTTGAACGGATTATAGTAGATTTTAGAATTAATTAGACACTGCCAATCGGCGCAGTTGAAAACAGCGCCTACCAAACACGGAGAGCGAAAGTGTCTATCTGTTTTTAGTATTCACCATAGATAGTAAACGAGGCGGTGTGAATGCGAAAGCCAAGACTTTCATATAGGTTCACCGCTGCGGTTCGATAAAACTGAGTGCCAATCTCCGTCATGGCGACACCCCGGTCATGCAGGTAATTCAGAGAACTCACCATCAACGCTCTACCGAGTCCGACCCCTCTGTGATCTTCATGGACACCTGTCCACCCAATGACGCCGGGGAACGTTCCGCCAATCTTTTTTCGGTCATGTAGAACGATGCCCGCACAGATGCCGACAGGTTCTCCCTCCTTTTCGGCAAAGAAGAATCCCTCCGGCGCAAAATCTAGTTTCTTGTTGACACCCGAGAAGGTTTGGGTCCAGAATTCCTCTGGTGTTGATGAGCTGCCAAACACTGCATTCTTGACATCCGCCCAAGTTTGTTCATCACCCTCTTGAAATGTTCGCAGGTTATACCCCGCTTTGATCGAGGGCGGTTGCGGCGTATAGTTGTGCATGTCAAGGCGTAGGATAAGGTGGTCATGCTTAACCTCGATTCCTTTCCGTTCAAAGTGGTTCAACATCTGACGGTAAGGGGCATCCAGCCAGCTCGCCACACCGATTCGCTTTGCGCCTTTATCCTTGAGGCGGTCAATACATGCCTGCATTGGGGGAAGGCTGCGACATTCACCTCGGAATTCCTCGGGCACACCCGCCCAACGAATTTCTCCTAACCCCTCCTCTACCATAGAACCGTATGCGAAACTGACCAGCTTGCCATCCATCGAACCGAGCACGAAGAGCCCCGATTGTTCAAGGGCACCTAAATCAGCTGCCGTGAGTGGCTCAAATCCGTGCACATTGTCGTAAGTATCATTGATTAAGGAGAGCACTGCGCTCCGATTTTCTGTGTTCAGTTGTTCTACGGTTAGGTGATTCATTTTGTGTGTTTATCCTTTCTTAGGGTGAAGCGGAGAAAGGAAGCCCCGCATTCAGCTCCCCATATCAATGACTACATTTCCCCATTCATCCCGCCGCCCGGTGCAACGTGGTGGGACTAGAATCGTGGTGTCATACTCTTCAACGATGAAGGGCCCGCTTTCAAGCTCACTTCCTAGCTGATTACGGGATAACACGGGCACCTCAAGCCAGCCGGTCTCTCTACCAAAGTAGCACCGACGATTTGAGGTTAACGATTGGGCGTTTCGGGGCTGCAGTACTGAGAACTGGGATTTGGCGGTTGGGATAATGGCGGTTAAGCGGAGGTTGACGACCTCTATCGGGTCATCGGGTGCCCGGTGTCCGTAGGTACGCTCGTGGTCGGCGGCAAACCGCTCGCCCAATGTGTCGAAGAACTGCGGCTGCCCGACCTCGGCATCGACAACAGGCAATGTGAGTTCGGACGATTGTCCCGCATAGCGCAGATCTACCGCACGCTGCAAAATTACTTGTGCAGCGTTTTCCCCTTCTGCTAGCAACCCCTCCTGCGCCGAGCCCTCCAGTCGGGTCAACGTTTCCTTGAGTTCATCTGCGTCGAGTTCAGTGAGTAGACGCTTGTAGGTTTGGACAAGGTGATAGGCGATGTCCGCATAGAGCAACCCAAACGCACTGAAGAGTCCAGGGGACGGGGGGATGAGGAGCTGCTTCACACCGAGCGATTCTGCTAACTCTGTTGCATGTAGGGGCCCGTTGCCGCCGAAAGCGCACAGTACAAACTCACGCGGGTCACGTCCGCGCTCTAATGACACTGCCCGTGCCGCCCGCGCCATGTTGGCGGCAGCGATCCGATAGACCCCGTGAGCGGCGTCAGGCGTACTCAAATTGAGTGGGGCAGCAATTTTGTCGTGCAAGGTTTGGTGGGCTTTCTCTGCGTTCAGTGGTAGCGCACCGCCTGCGAGGTAATCCGGATTGAGATAGCCGAGCACCACATTCGCATCGGTAAGCGTTGGTTCTTCTCCACCCAAGGCATAACAAGCGGGGCCTGGCACGGCACCTGCGCTCTGCGGCCCGACGCGCAGCGCACCGCCCGTGTCCAGATATACGATGCTCCCCCCGCCGGCACCGACTTCGGCGATGTCAATTGCAGGCACACGCAAAGGGTAACCTCCCCCTTTGCTCAAACGGGTGCCGACCGAGACACCCCCGCCGACTTGGTATTCCGGTGAGTGCATAATCTGTCCGTCCTCAATTAACGATGCCTTTGCCGTTGTCCCGCCCATGTCAAGCGTTAACACGTTAGTCAAACCGACACGCTCAGCAAGCGTGAGTGAGGCGATGACCCCGGCTGCTGGTCCCGACTCGATGATATGGATAGGCATCTCGGCAGCGGATTCGGCGGACATGACCCCACCGTTGGATTGCATAACATAGAGTGGGGGAATAGCATCTGTATGAGTTAGCTGTTGGTTCAATCGATTGGACAGCGAATGTAGGTAGCGACTGACAACGGGTTGTAGGTAAGCGTTGATGACAGTCGTGCTGGTCCGCTCGTACTCTTTGATTTCGGGTAGGACATCGCAGGATAGGGAAACGGGTAGATCTGGCGCTAGTTCGCGGATGAGTTCGCCCAGCTGCCGTTCATGGGTCGGATTGAGGTAGGCGTTGATGAGGCAAACTGCAAGGGATTCAATATTTTGTGCCACCATCCAGCGAACCACCTCCCGCGCTTCTTCGACATTTAAGGGGTGCACGATTTCGCCATTGGCATCAATGCGCTCCGCAACCTCGCGCCGCAAACGTCTCGACACCAATGGGAGCGGCTTCTCCCATGTTAGGTCGTACAGACGAGGGTAGCGTAGCCGTCCAATCTCAAGCACATCCCGAAAGCCCTTTGTTGTAATGAGTCCGGTCAGCGCCCCCTTACGCTCCAAAATCGTGTTGGTCGCGACCGTTGTGCCGTGTACGACTTCGCCGATTTGACGCGGCAGCAGCGGTGTTACGCCGGCAATTATGCCTTCCGCGTAATTGTCTGGCGTGGAGGGTACTTTTTGCGTCAACACCGTCCCATCCTCCCCTATCAGCACAATGTCGGTGAAGGTGCCGCCGATGTCAATGCCAAGCCGGTATGCGTTTTGGGTTGAATTCATGTTATGGTTCCTTATATTTTGACCGGTTGTTCCTTCTGAAACGGCTCTGGGCTCATCTGCGTTGATATCCACATGGACACCAAACTAACAATCAATCAAGCTGCTCAAACATTAAATCTCTCATCTAAAAGCGTTAAACGGTGGCTCAAAGGTGGCAAGCTAAACGGCGAAAAGGTAGATGGGAAATGGTACGTTCAAGCTGATAGCACATTTGCAGGCTATCTAAACCCTAACCCCCAGATGGATACTCAGTTAGCCTTCGAGCAGCTGAAGGACGAAACAAGACATCTGCGAGAGTTATTAGCCAACCGGGACAGCCAAATTGAATCCATGAATCAGCATATAGAGCATCTTTCTCAACTATTGGCTGTTGCCCACAGATCGCTCCAACAGGTCACGAATCAGCAGCATCACCCCTTAGTAGCAGATAACCGAAAGCCGTCTTTCTGGAAACGCTTGTTTAGTGGTTAATTATTAAACAGACGTTCTTCTTTGGACTTCCCACATTGGTCAGTGGGGTGCTGCAATTGTCTGAATCTGGATTTTCAGGATTTTTGTCCCCCTAATACTCGATGAGCCATCTCCAAATCTTGGTCTGCCTTATTAAACCAAGCCCGTTCAGGCCGCACGTCGTTCATACAATACTTCCTCTTCTTTCAGGGCTTTGTGGACAAATGAATACGGATCATTGCGCTGTGCGGCGAGAACTGCCGGGGAGCGGATAATGACATCAACGGGCAGGACAAAATGCTCGGCAATTGCCCGACGAATTGGATTACCGCGTTGTGACTGCCCGGTGTCAGCAAGCACAACTAGTAGGTCGACATCGCTGTGCGCTCCACCTTCCCCGCGAGCATGACTGCCGAAGAGGATGACCTGTTCCGGATTGAAGCGTTCGACAATCAGTTGTGCTATCGCTTGGATAGTGGTTCTGTCAATATGCGTTTCCATACCCTCTAAGTAGCCTAGGAAGTTGGTTAAGTAAAAGACGGTTTCTGACATCGGTGCCGCTTGTAAGGTTTCTAGGAATGCGACCAATTCCTTGATAAGCATGAACCCGGAATGAATGCTGGTCATCAATGATTTTTGGGATAAGCATATCGAGCATCCGCTTGCCTGATTGGTCTTCAACAAGTATCTCAAAGTGCATCCAATCACCTCGCATCAAGATAATCGCTGTACCAGAGTCCACCCAACGGCAATCCCTCCGCAACCATGTCAGTCACGATAGGATCATCGCTTGCTCGGCGAATGCTCGAAAAACCGTCCTCGCCCTTTTCAAGGATCCAGACCTCTTTCGGATCTAACGAATCAACGAAGTATGGTTGGTGCGTTGTAATAAAAACCTGAGAGCCGCCTCTGTGTGAACTAGCATGATCACGGAATTCATCGGCGAGGGACTCCAAGAGTTTATGATACAAGCCGTTTTCCGGCTCTTCGATGCAGAGGAACGGCGGCGGTGTTGGATCTTCGAGTAACAAGAGATAGGCGAAAACCTTGAGCGTTCCATCGGATACTTGTTGGGCGTAAAAGGGGTCTTCAAAGCCTTTGTCGTTAAACCTGAGTAGCAACCGTCCATCACTGGTTCTTTCCGTGTCGATTTGGTCTATTCCCGGAATTTTAGCAGCAATTTCTGTTAAAATTGCTTGAAAACGCCGTGGATGCTCACGTTCCATGAATTGCACAACATTACTGAGGTTATCGCCATGAATATTGAGATGCTGCTGTGGGCCTGCTAACGGTAGACTGCGCGCAGCATCCGGGGTGAAGTAGCTCAGATACCAACCTTCGATGAAACGGCGAAAAGCGGAAATTCGTGGGTGTTGTTTTAAGGCACCGAGGGTGGCAATACCGAGCTTACGCAGGTCCTCCAATTCGATAAACTCAGTTTCGCTAGATTCCTCAGCCATTATAAACTTTATGAATTCTGAGAGATCGAGTTGTTCTATTTCTTCTTCGTCAATCTGAAGTCCTTCCTGTTCCCCTTTCCATGCCACACCTTTGCCATCATTGAAAAATAAAAAAGGGAGCGGTTGTCCACGCTTTTGACCTTTTCGTCTCTGTCTGAGGCGTTCCTGTTGGACATAAGGGCGTCCAGACTCATCTATTACTATGTCAATCTGGTATGTAATGGGCCGTGCATTCCCGTGTTCTCTGTAGTACACCTCGAACTTAATGGGGCCTGTTTCCCCTTGTGTCCGTATTTTCCCGAAGCCGCCGCGCCCTCGTGCGTCGCAGGCTTCCTCGACACCGGACTTGAGGGCATCGGCAAGGAACCCAAACGCGTCGAATAAGGCACTTTTCCCGACCCCATTTTTGCCAATAACTGCTGTCATGGGGGTGGGTGGCTGTTTTTGGTGTTGGTTCCATAGGCGGCCCAGTGTCACATCCTTGAGTACCTTGAAGTTTCTGACTCTGAAGCCTTCTATCCTTGCTATTTTATAGTCCTCATTTCATATACACGCTAGGTGTTCGTGTTTTGTTGAGATGTAAATCTCGACCTACAAGTTCTGATGGATTTTCAATGACTGAGAGAAACCGTAGGAAACAACGATCTTCCATTCCGAGACCAGAAAAAACTCGGTTTCTGTGGCGGGATTTCTTAATATGAGGGTCATTTTTAAGGTTATCTGCTGAACGCGCCATGAATTGCGCTACGACAAACGGTGCTAAATCCGATTGAGAAATGTGTGAAAATTTCAGAGTTTTCAGAGTAAACGCGAGAATTCGATAGAGACAAAAAAGGGTGGAAACCTAGGCCATGACTGCGTTCTGGGGGATTTGCACAGAAAGCACCTCGGAAGTTACTCGGAACCTTGCGTTACCCTCTTAGGCGTTACATATAATAGTAGATCTTAGAATTATGGTGAATTTTAGAATTACTTGGACACTCTATACCGGCGCAGTTGGAAACAGCGCCTACCAAATGGGAGACTGGACAGCGCAGTTGGAAACAGCGCCTACCGGGGGGCGAAAGTGTCTATTTATTTTTAGCATTTACTATAAAATAGCGACCGGCGTTAGATGTCACAAAATGTCACATATTCTCACATATTTTGCATATTTTCGTAAGTCTAGTGGCAGAACGTTGATGGGCATTAGCTTTGATTTTGATTAGATGTCACAAAATATCACAAAATGTCACATATTTTTGATCTGGGTGTGCGTTTTTGTGCGTTTTAGTGAGATGGTCTGTCTATGTAGAGGCGCGCATATTATCTGAATCAGGAGACTCAAGATTATAGCTAGGTTCTGTTGGCATTTCATCGTAATCAGATAATAGAGAAGCACAAATCGGTTCACTAAGGTAGACTCCCTAGAAAAGAAACCGAGTTTTGAAGAAAAAACTCGGTTTCTGGCAGCTTTTTCAGTAACTTG
>JAJEAL010000067.1 GCA_022822785.1 Candidatus Poribacteria bacterium | reverse complement strand
ATGAAGGCAGACAGATACTGTACCATCAACCCGCGTGTCAATTTAGGGGGTCGATACCAATCAATGCCTAATTCCTGACACACCTTTTCAACGGGTATCGACCTGCCGCTAGCCGAGTCCGTGTTGAATACCCATTGTGTTAGACAACTTGCGACGAAACTGAGTTGGACGAACCGATTGATGCTTTTTTTGGATTTGACCCGATAGGTATCAAATCCGAAGTGTTGCTTTACGTCCCGAAAGGCAGTCTCAATCAACCACCTTTGTCGGTAATACCGAACTATCTGACAGACGTCGAGTGTCAAGTCGGTGGTGTAGACACAGAAGTATTGAAACGGTTTTGCTCTTTTTGGACGTTTTTGGGTCACCACCAAGCGCACCGGTTTCGGACACATTTTCGTCCGAACGACTACAGCTGCCACTGAATACCTGTTGTTGTCAATATCCATAGTAGCATACCGGAGATACCTAAGATGTAGGCGTTTGCCATATGTCTTGGGTCGTCCCCGTTTGGGGTGCTTACCGACTACAGGTAAACGATAGAAAACAGCATTGGACTTGGCGCGACACAGGATATGATGTCCCGCTTTTAGCACACATTGAAACACTTGTCGTCGATTGAAGCCCCGGTCAAAGATAATCAGTCCACGCGGGAGTTGACAGCATATCCACTTCAGCACCGACTCGCTGTTATCTTGACGGGATTGAGGACACATCAACCTCACCCAAACGGGAAACAGAATCGTCTCGGTGGCTGTGGTGCAAAGCAACCCCAACGCACCAAACTGATGACCAAAGTGAAACTTCGATTGATTGGTGTTACGCCTTCGGTAGCGATGATTTCTGAAAAAGTGAAGTCCAAATTGCTTTCGTCCGGTTTTTACCGCTCGGGTCTCGTCGTAAACGTAGACCCAGCTATCAACCTGTTGTTGTAGCAGCTTAATCAGATGTTGAGCGACGGCATCGGCGTCCCATTTACCACGAGACAAAAACTTGACTAGCGAGCCGTAACCCGTTTTGGGACGAACCGCTTGATAGATACCGGTCACCGTTGCCCGGTGGCGATGAGTCATCAGTCCGACTATGAAGGTGCAAAATAGGGTGAAGTTTTGACGGTTGAATAACGGACGAAAATCGGTTAAAATATGGGTGAGGCAGAAGATGAGGCTCATTATTGCTCCTTTCAAAATTGTGATGGATTTCTGAAAGGATAACCTCTTTTCTGCCTCTTTGCACGTAAAAATTGTACAAACTTTAGTAAAACTTAATGTGTAATAACCTTGATTGTTAATTGGCTTACTACCTTTGTCATTCGTATATTGGCGGTAACCGTCCGTTGCCTTCCCAAGCGGCATGCACTGATGCTAGGAAACGGTTTGGGAAATCTTCTTTATTGTGTCCTAAAAAAACGCCGTCGAATCGCCCTGGAGAACCTGAATATCGCGTTCGGGGGTGAAATATCCGCTGATGAGTGTGCACAGATTTGCCGGAGCAGTTTCCGGCAGATAGGAAAAACTGCTATCGAGTTTTTCCGTTTCCCCCAATTAACTTTCGACAACATCTGGGAGGAGGTCACCGTTGAGGGGAAGGAGCATTTGATAGGTGCATTGGATCAGGGTAAAGGTGACATCGTGTTTCTGCCCCACTCCTGGAATTGGGAACTCCTCTCTCTAGTCTATGGTGCACTCATCCCGGACCGGGCGAAGGCAATTGCGTTTCCGCTCAAAAACAGATACTTGGACACGCTTGTCTCTCAATATCGAGAGCGCTTGAGTTTGAAACTAATTACACGGAGGCGAGCAGTCAGGGAAACCCTTCGTGCGCTTAAGGAAAATTATGCCGTTGGATTTTTTGCGGATCAAAATGCCGGGCGGGAAGGCGTTTTTGTCGATTTCTTCGGAAAGCCTGCTTCCGCTGTCCGTGGACCGGCAACGCTTGCTCTCAAAACGGGCGCCCCCCTCCTCTTTTCAATGGATATCCGTCAACCCGATGACCGGCATCATGTGCTCATCACGCCGGCGATTGACCTAGAAAGGTCTGGCGATCTGGAGCGGGACGTACAAACCAATACCGCGCATCTCTTGGAAATCCTTGAGAAATATATCCGACAATATCCCGATCAGTGGCTCTGGACACACAATCGATGGAAAACTCAACCAGACCCGAAATGGCAAATGAGACGAGAAGTCCGGACAAGCCATACGAAACCTAGCATATGAGTTCTCCATCTTTACGCTGTCGAAATCAGAAAGACCCCAATAACCATCACCGTCGCTGCTGCAAAGCGCAATTTCGTTTGTGGTTCCTTGAGTAGATACCTACCGAGCAACACCGCGAAAATCACAGAACACTGCCGAAGCGCAACAACATAACTGACACTTTCGGTCATATACACATATAAGATAATCGTGTAGGATAACATCGAAAGTATGCCTGTAGCAATAATCGGTTTCCACTCGCGATGCCCCGTATCCATAATTTCCCGCAGCGGAAAGCAACACATGATATAGCCGCCATAAAAAATCATCCCAATCACACTTTCCGTCAAATAGTAGGTGACAGGTTGCCAAGCGTGTTGTTGGGTCGAATGCATATAAAATTCTGACATTCCAGCCTTGTCAATCAGCGAGTATCCAATCACCGTACCAAGCGTTGAAAACGCCCAAACGGCATCCGGTCGTCTTAGGTACCGCAACAATTCCCTGAATGTCTGTCCACTAGCCCGCTGCTGAAGTAGGTAGATCGAAAATACAATCGAAAAAATACCGGTCAGTCCCTGCAACGAAAGCTGTTCATCTAGGAGCAGGAACGCGAAAAAGGGGATGAATCCGGGGGCAGATCGGGCAATTGGATAGACATAAGAGATGTCGCCAGACATATAGGCGTGGCTCAAGCACAACCAGTAGAAAAAGTGGACGATACTTGATCCAACGATATAACCCCAAACCGATTTTGGGATGATTGGCAGGCGCAGGGCGAACGCAAAAGCTGCCACGCCTGCTGTAAAAACCCCGATCCAGAAGAAGAACAGCTGCGGTGAACGGCTAGCTTTGCCGTAGTAGTTCCACAAGGCATGGAAGAATGCGGACAACAAAACAAAAACAATCGAAATCGGGGTGTGCACAGTCGCTGTAGAACAACCACAATCTGTCCCACTTCCTCCTTCAAAGATTATCAAACTGACTCGTCGAATATAAGCATACACACAAGTATATCACATCTCAATTTAGTTTTGACAGCATCATCCGCTTGTGATATAATGAGAGCTGAAAAAAACGAATTCCCATCACCAATTGAGATCGCCATGTTTGATGGAACAAATGAGGTGAACTGCATTGAAATCCACAAGTCAAATTATCGAAGAAGCAAAAAATGAAATCCCAGAGATTTCTGCTGAAGAGGCTCAGAGAGAGAAAGCAGAGGCCGGAGATAATGTTGTGCTGCTTGATGTCCGGGATGAGGACGAATATCGAGCAGGATATATCCCTGACGCGGTTCATGTCACGCGAGGAATGCTCGAATTTTCGATCGAAGATGAAGTGCCGGATCGGAATAAGAGGATGATTGTCTACTGCGCTGCAGGAATGAGATCCTTGCTCGCCGCCAAAGCTCTGAAAGAGCTCGGATACACAGATTCCGTGTCCATGGCGGGTGGATATCGAGACTGGTCCGCGGCTGGCCTTCCGACAGCCAAAGATAAGCCGATGACACCGGATCAACTGGAGCGATATAGCCGTCACTTCATGTTGACCGAAGTCGGTGAAAGGGGGCAGTCGCAGCTGCTTGATGCTAAAGTACTACTCGTCGGAGCAGGCGGCTTGGGCTCACCCGCAGGACTATACCTTGCCGCGACGGGTGTCGGCACCCTTGGTGTGGTTGATTCAGATGTTGTTGAACTAAGTAATTTGCAGCGTCAAATCCTCCATCGCACGGAAACTGTTGATAAGCCGAAAGCCGAATCTGCAGCGGAAACAATGATTGCCATAAATCCCGATATCAATGTTATTCCTTACAACCTGCGATTGTCAGAAGATAACATCATCGATCTCTTTAATGAGTACGACTTGGTCGTTGATGGGTGTGATAACTTCGCAACACGGTATCTGGTCAATGATGCTGCAGTACTGACAAACACCACTATTGTCCACGGTAGTATCTTCCAGTTTGAAGGGCAAGCGACCGTCCTCAAGCCGCACGATGGGCCGTGCTATCGGTGCATGTATCCAACTCCGCCGCCGCCTGGCATGGTGCCTGGCTGAAACGAGGCTGGCGTCCTGGGCGTGCTCCCAGGCACAATCGGTCTTGTGATGGCGACTGAAGCTGTCAAGCTGTTGCTCGGTATCGGTGAACCACTTATCGGTCGTCTACTGATGTATGATGCGCTCAGCATGAAGTTTCGTGAGTTGAAGGTAAATCGAGATGCGAACTGTCCAATCTGTGGTGAACAACCAACCATTACCGAATTAATCAGTGATTACGTCGAGTTCTGCGAGATGGATCATTCCGAACCACTTGCAACTGCTGCCGACTAATTGACATACTCCCACCCCCTAAAGGGTGGGCTTCTCACCCATTCCCGTTAGGGTGTCGAATTGCGCTATCCACAAGGACAGGATGGCGAACCGCCTCTTACATCCTCTCCTGCGAGGGTTGATGCCCCAACCCTATAGATGTTAATTGCTGCATTTCTATCACGGTCATGGACAGCACCGCAATCAGCACCCTGCCACGTTCTATCCCGCAGATTCAACGATTCATTGATTGCACCGCAGGTTGAACAGGTTTTACTAGGCGGATACCACTTATCAATCAACACAATTTTGACACCTATTTTCGATGCAATATATTTCAATTTCGCAATGAAATCAGCAAAGCCTAAATCACTGACCTTGCGACCCCAAAGCGACTTCATGCCGTTGAGATTCAAATCCTCAAGGCGTATCTCGTCGTATTCATGGGTGAGTTGGTGTGCCAATTTCCAGTGGAAATCCTCTCGTTGGTTCGCTATTTTGCGGTGTGTCTGTGCCAAGTCACGCCTTGCCTGTTGCCGATTACGACTCCCTTTTTGGTTTCGGGACCGGTTACGATTGGCGCGTTTGGCTGCGTTTATACTGCGTTTGAAAAACTGGGGTGAGTCTATATCAGGTCCGTTATGACCGGTGAGATACCGGGTCAGACCGAAATCAAACCCCGCGATTTTACCCGTCGTGAACCGATTTAGATCAGGTTCTACAGAGTCCTACCTACAATTTCAACATTTTTTTTTGACTAACGAGGTGTGGTTGACTACACCCCTCCCTAAGAGTTTTCGATAGGCCTACGACCTCACAAGGCGTTAGCCTATCGAAAACCTCCAAAGGAAGGGGGCTTGTCAGCAAGATAAGATAAAGCGTAAAACTAACACAGCTTGTGCTAAGGTCTTTACGTTTTACAAACCCTGTATTTGAAAGGATCTAACTTATGCTCCCTTGTCCAGGTTGTAATAATCCTCTCACACAATTTCCGATCGAGCGGTCAGATGTGGATCTGATGAGTTGTGATGGATGCCAAGGTGTCTTTCTCAATCGTCCCGGTGAAGAACTGGAGAATGTGGATAACGTAACATTTGACGAACTTGTTGAAACCTACGGCACCGAATTTCCAATTGATGTAGATCCAAGCACGGTTACCTTGCCAGAGGCAGTGGAAGATGTCCTTGAGTAGAAAATATCAGTGTCTTGTGGTGTGGATAACTTCGTAAATTGATAAGCCTTGCGGAGGTGCCGAACCTTCGCAAGGTGTTATACGAACGATTCCTCAAATGAGCTTACAAGAAGTCAGTCGCCTCGGATTAAATGCCAGCTCTATCCGCAATGGATTTCATTTGTAAATTTGTCCAATCTCTTCGACAGTATCCTCATATTGAAGCGACCAGTCTTTGTTTTCCTGCCCTGTTCTGGTTAATCCACTTATTCCCAATTTCTATTAGACTTACTTTCGGGTGTAATTTGCTGCAGCACAGCATTTACAGCTGTGTGGTTAAAAGACCGTCATCAATTTAATCAACCGCTATACCAGAGCATGTTAAAGGTAAAAATGCACCTTTTACGACTCGCCCCCTCGAAACGTTCAAAGGATTTATCGGTGATTCAAGGAAGCGCAGATGACCATTTTTGAAGCAATTGTGCTTGGTATCTTACAAGGACTGACAGAGTTCTTGCCGGTAAGTAGCTCTGGACATTTAGTGCTGATGCAGCATTTCTTGGGGATAAGCGAATCACAGGTGTTTTTCGAGGTGATGCTCCATTTCGGAACCTTAGGGGCTGTCATTATTGTTTACTATCGGTTAATCGGGACTTTGGTGCGAACCAGTTTTTCCACGCTCGTTCAGGGCGATTTCTATCGGCATCCTTTACGTACAATCGGTGAAACCCCTCATCTCAAATTAATCTGGTTTCTCCTGCTCGGCTCAATCCCTACCGGGCTAATTGCTGTGCTTTTCAAAGATTCATTGGAGGCAATCTTTGGCAAACCTATGGTTGTTGCCTTTATGTTAATTATCACAGGTCTAATTCTGCAACTGTCCCGCTTCGGACAAAAGCGACCGCGTGGGGAGCCCCCTTTACGAGCGTGGCATACACCGCTCATCGGAATAGCCCAGGGACTGGCGATTATCCCCGGAATTTCTAGATCTGGATCAACGATTTCTATTTCACTACTGTTAGGGCTATCTCCGCGGATTGCAGCGCAATACTCCTTTCTACTTTCCATCCCCGCAATCTTGGGTGCAGTTGCCCTCAAACTCAAAGATGCAGGGGAAATTACGATAGCTCCAGCCGTTATCGTTGCTGGAACATTCGCTTCGTTCATTGTAGGTTACATTGCGTTACGCCTCCTGCTCGCAATGCTCAATCGTGGAAAATTTTCTGTTTTTTCCTACTACTGCTTTGCCTTAGGAATCGTTGCAGCAGTATCCATTTCGCTGGGCACCTAACCTGAACATATCAAGGTCTACAAATAGGTCTAACTTGTAAGGAATCAATATTTATGCAAAAAACAGCTAACACTTTCATCTACGCCCTCACACTTATCTTTCTATGCATCACACCAACGACTGCGGAGACAAAAAGGATTGGATTAATTTACGACACAGGTGGCCGCGGCGACCTTTCCTTCTGTGATGCTTCCTATGCCGGTGCCAAGAAGGCGGTCGATCAGTGGAAACTTGACCTCAAGGAAATCACACCCGGACAGAGTACCGACATCGAGTTTGCGCTGCGGCAGTTGGCTCGGTTGAAATATGACCTCATCGTTGGAGTCGGTTTCCTCTTTCAAGAACCGATGGAGCGGGTTGCATCTGAGTTTCCGAACGTCAAGTTTGCTATTATTGATGCCGAAGCCAAACGAGAAAACGTCGCCTCGTTAATCTTCAAGGCACATGAGGGCACCTATCTTGTCGGAGCAATCGCTGCACTAAAAACAGAAACGAATCGGATCGGCTTCATCGGTGGGATGAATGTCCCGCTCCTCCATGCTTTTGAAGCCGGTTTTTACGCTGGGGCGAAAGCTATCAATCCAGAAATCGAAGTCCTTATTGATTATGCGGGTGTCACCCCAAAAGCCTTCAGCGATCCTGCCAAAGGGAAAGAGCTCGCGTTGGCGCAATACAACAGAGGTGTTGATGTCATCCTAGCAGCAGCGGGGGCAACGAGCCTAGGCATACTCGAAGCTGCCAAGGAGAGGCAGAAGCAGCTCATCTGGGTCGATGCGAACGGAAACCATCTCGCACCGGGGCTTGTCCTTACAAGCATGATCAAAGGGGTCGAACTCGCAGTCTACCAAACAATCCAAGCCATCGTCGAGGACAGTTTTACCGGCGGAATAAAACTATACGGTCTGAAGGAGGGTGGAATCGAATATATCATCGATGCCAATAATCAAGAGGTCTTGCCGCCAGAAGTCCTTAAACACGTTGAAACGCTCAAGCAGCAAATTATTAACGGAGAGATCGTTCCCCCGTCGGAAAGACAATGATCGGGTAAGAATTCTTAAAGTCTTGCGTCTCAGCAACTAGCCAGCACTACGTCGCGAGGAGCGTGTTGACTCGCATAAGCGTATTTGATAAAAAAACGGTGAACTTATGTTCTCAGTGGTGTACTATATCAAAATAGTAAGTAGATTCAAATTGTCTGAGAACCACTTGACCTGCTATATTCTATTTTTAAGAGTACGTACTTCCAATGACCTGCTACCCGTGGCTGGATAAATCCAACGCTCAATCAGGATTTGCCAAGTCCAATTGAAGGTTGATTAGATAGCCCCTTTGTTTGCAGCTATATTTGCAGGCTTTTTCAATCGCTCTATGCGAAAGGAGTTACATCATGTTAACTCAAAAACAGATCGATTTTTACCATGAGAACGGCTACATCGGTGTTGAAAGTGTACTTTCGGAGCAGGATATCATTGACCTCCGTCGGGTGACAGATGAATTTGTCGAAAAATCCCGTGAGGTCTCCGATCATACCGATGTGTTCGACCTTGAACCCGGCCATACCTCAGAGTCACCCCGTGTACGTCGGATCAAAAATCCGGCTGCTCAACATGTTGTTTATGATCAGGTGCGATGTTACGACCCCATTATCGATATAGTTGAGCAGTTAGTTGGTCCCGGCGTCCGCTCCATGGGCAGCAAACTGAATATGAAATATCCCGATTTTGGCAGCCCTGTTGAGTGGCATCAGGATTGGGCGTTCTATCCTCATACGAATGATGATGTGTTGGCGGTCGGCGTTGCCATTGACGATATGTTGATTGAAAATGGCGCACTAATGGTTATCCCCGGCTCTCATAAAGGACCTACCTACGACCATCACCAGGATGGGCGTTTCGCGGGGGCAATCACTGACCCCAATTTTAGCCCGGACGGCGCTGTCCCTATTGAAGTCAAAGCCGGAGGCATTTCGATTCATCATGTCCGCACCCTCCACGGTTCTGCGCCCAACACCTCTAGCACGCCACGCCGCTTACTACTCGCTGCCTATACCGCAGTCGATGCCTGGCCCCTAAACGGAGGCGACTGGGACGCTTTAAGTGCTAGTGTCCTACGCGGTGAACTCACGAATCAGGTACGTATGGTCGACGCTCCGGTTCGCTTGGCTCTCCCCCGTGCAGAGCGTGGTGGCTCGATCTACGAAACTCAGACCATTCTGAAAAACCCACTCTACAGTGGGGAAACCGAATGAATCTCCAGGCGGCGTGAAGAGGTGACGGGCAGTCAGTGAATTGCTCGTTACTCCTCGCCTCCCACGGAGCACGTTTGATGTAGCTACTGTTCATGAACGTCATCTTCGGCTTGAGCCTGATTAATCCGTGGTTCAAGTGCTATATTCCGAGATTCGCACTGGATTCGAGCAACATAGTGCTAATCTGCGGGAGGCTGCGTGTTTCTTCGGCTATTGCCGGGCACGACACGGGCCGGCGACCGTTCCCGCTCATCGGACAGGCATGACATTGAATTTTACGCAGCTTGATTTTTCGGCAGTTACTTGTCAGCGATGATCCACCCACCATCTATAAGTTCAGTCGTTGCACAACTCGGTCCCCCATCCTCACCTGTTCCCGTGTATCTCGCCATAAGCACCTTATTTGGATTTTTGGACACCACTTTTACCATTTGCCAAGTCACCTCTTCTTGGCGAAGCGACTTGGGATAGCCCGTTGAGATCCAAATCTTCGCCCTTCGGGCCCATTCGCAATCCGGTTGACCTGCCAACTCTCCGATATTGACATAGAAGAACCGTTTTGAGGGAGTGCCTCGTGCGAATGCTCCCGTAAAGTTGGGAACACCCGTTCTCCGCTGTGGTTTCACAATCGCGTCAAAATCAAACGTAATATCGTTCCCTGTAGATTGGGTAACCGAAACCAAGTTCCCGTTGTTCTCCAAGGAGAAATTGACTCCGGCTGGTGGCTTCACAACAACAATACGCATTAGGATTTTGTATTCCATAATTTTATCCTTGCATTTCCTCTGAAGTTTGCAACTGATTTGATGTCATTTCAGCGAGTCATCGCGCTCGTTGTCCTAAGTGGATATACAGGTCGATCTGCAATGGGGAGATGGACTATACAAGCTAGCACACCGAGGATAATCGCAATTATCCATACTGGGGTGTACATCCCTGTCACATCATAGATTCTTCCGCCAAGCCAAACCCCGAGGAAACTCCCCACTTGGTGGCTGAAAAATACAATGCCGTAGAGTGTGGATAGGTAACGAGGACCGAAAATTTGCACTACCGTGCCACTCGTCAACGGTACGGTGGCTAGCCATAAAAACCCGATCGCAGCACCAAAAATTATCGCCGCTGTTTCCGTTACCGGAAAGAGGAGGAACAGGCTGATAATGATCGAGCGACCGAGGTAGAGACCACTCAGCAGGTATTTCTTACGATAACGATCGCCTAGGTAGCCAAAGAGTGTGGAACCAAATAGATTAAACAACCCTACCATTGAGAGCGCGGTCGCCCCGGCTGTACCTGATAGTCCGTTATCTGTGAGATAGGCAGGCAAGTGGGAGGCAACATACGAAACGTGGAAGCCGCAGACAAAAAAGCCGATGGTCAACAGCCAATATCCTGAATGTTGGCTTGCTATGGCCAACACCTGAGTGAGTGAATCGGAAGGTTCTTCTGTAGACTCACTCCCCGGAACCTGTTGCTTTCGGGTTGGATATCCCACTGCTAGCACGGCAATTAACCCCACAATTCCTGCAAAAATTGCAAAAGTAGTTCGCCAACCAAGAGTATTCAAGATATGTTGTGCGGTTGGCACGACAATAAACATCCCAACCGAACCAGCGGCTGTGATAAAGCCAAATGTTCTACTGCGCCGTTCAGGTGAAACCACCTGCACCACTGCACCCAATACAACGACATACGACACACAACTCAAAGATACCCCAGATAACAGACCGAAACCGAGCATCAAACTGGTCCAATGCGTTGTAATCGACATCAGATACATTGATACGGCAAATAGTAACCCACCACCTATCGCCACCCAGCGCGAACCGTAACGATCTGACAAGATACCTGCAAACGGCAGACCACCAATAATGCTTTGGATGGCTATGGCTAAGCTAAACAGTTCACGCCCAATCCCAAGTTCATCAGTAACCGGTTGCAGATAAATGCCAAATGTCTGCCGTGTCCCCATACTAATTAGGATAATGAGAATACTATATCCGACAACGTGGGTTTTACGTTGATTCATCAATCACCTTCAACTTTATAATCGTTTCATGTATTGCCCCACAATGTCTATACCCACAAGGTCACTATATGCCTTCTGGAGATGGTCAGTAACCGGTCCCGGTACACTGCCATCACCGATGGTTGAACCATTGACAGAGGACACAGGGCAGATGCAGAAGCTGGTAGAGGTAACGAAAGCCTCGTCCGCTGTGTAGACATCATAGAGATCGATATCTGCCTCTTGCACCTCAATGCCCAGTCCCTGAGCGAGCTCAATGACGGTTTCACGGCTTATGCCCGCCAAGACATACTGCTCTTTTGGTGTAACTACTACCCCGTCTTTGACAATGAAAAAATTGCTCCCAAGCCCCTCGGCTATATTACCGTTGATATCTAACAAGATAGAGAACGCGTCCGGGTTTTGCGCCTTTACCTCTTGATCGGCGAGCACTAGATTGATGTAATTGTGTACCTTGACTCTAGGGCTCATGCACTCAGGTGGTGTCCGTCTTATCGAAGGGATAATAACCGTCAGACCGTCACGGTAATACCGTGCTCTCGCAACAAACGGTAACGGGTTACACTCGATGATTACTGTTGGCTTATATTGGCCATCTCCCGTTGAAACACCTCTGCTAATCCGCTGTATGACCCAGTAATCGTCATCTGGTTCCAATAGGGGTTGATTTGCCGCTAGCACTTGCATGGTCAGTTCTGCCATCTGAGGCTGCGGAATCCCCGGATCTATACGCATATATTTGAGCGAATCATACAACCGGTCCAGATGTTCCTTCAGTTTGAATATCACTCCGCCGAAGGTGCGGGTCGCATCGAAGACCGCGTCCCCGGTCACAAATCCCTGATCACGGAAGGATACCTTTCCCTCGCCCTCTGGAACTATCTCTCCATTGATATATACCATACGTTCTTGAGCCATGTTGTTTACCTACTCCTTTACACCTACGAGAACCCAATGATAGATCCTTTATGTTATCGTTCCGGAAGTAGCGCCGTCAGTCCGCCATCAATAACGAAGTTCGCACCCGTGATATTGGTCGCCCTTTCGCTGCACAAAAACAGTGCTAGTTCTGCGATTTCTTGCGGTGATGTAAAACGTTGGGTTGGGTATTGCGAGCGCCAGACCTCCCACTGTTCATCTTTGGTACGGTTAAACAGTTGCGCTGCTTGGTCCACCGCAGCTGCCAACAATGGTGCCTCTACCGATCCGGGTGAAACAGCGTTAGCACGGATGCCATATTGTGCCAAATCAATGGCTTCGCTCCGGGTGAGCGACAGCAGTCCGGCTTTGGTCACTGAATAGACCATCGCCTCCTTTTGGTTCGCCAAGCCCGATACCGAAGCGATGTTAAGGATGGCACCGCCCTGCCTTTTGATATATGGCACCGAATACTTTGCCATCAAAAAAGCGGAAGTCAGATTGACGGAGACCGTCTTATCCCACATTGACAGTGAAAGTTCTTCGACATCACCCGGACAATCAACGATGCCGACAGTATTGATTAGACAGTCAATTGTTCCGAAGGTTTCAGCAACTGTCCCACAGAAACGGCGCACCAAGACTTCATCTGCAACATCAATGGCATCACTGTAGACGGTTGCCCCTGCTTGTTGGCATTTTTCAACGGTTTGTAAGAGTTCACCTTGGCGGAGGTCACAAAGGGCTAATGTCGCCCCGGCAGCCGCAAATTTTTCAGCGATTGCCTCTCCAATGCCGCCGCATGCGCCAGTGATGATGACCACCTTATTCTCGTAGTTTTCCAATCGCTTCGCTCCGTTACGCAGTTAGCTGTCCGTTTCATCGAAGTTCTCGTGCCAGTAGATGGTTTCAATGGCACGATATTTTCCCTCTGTTTCAAAATTCATGCTGTGAACTTTGGGCACGCGCTGGTCTGTCCGATTGCTAATCGCCTCCGCGTCACCGATGTAAAAACCTGCGTGTCTACGAATGCCACCGTCGGGAAATTGTGTCGGTTCCCAGACGAGGACACTGCCAACTTTCGGTTCGTCTACCTGGTTCCAACCCGACCGCTGGAGATTCGCCTCTAGTCCCCTAACAGTCGTGTGTAAATCATCTATCAACTTACAGTGGAACAGCACCGATGAGACGAAATAGGCACAAGAAAGTATTCCGTCTCGTAGGATATCTGTCTCTTCCCCGTCAACAGCAGCGTATAAATTTCGGAATAGATCCGAACCTACGCTACGGTGAACCATTAACATATAATTCTTAAAACGGTTTAGCTCAACTTTTTGCGCCAAAATATTCCTCCGATTAAGGACTCCTACCTGCCCTCAAAAGCGTGTCACGTGATTATATGAGATACGTAGCGAATCATGGGACAATCTATCCTGATTTGTATCCCCCAAACAAGGCACGCCCTTCCGTCTGCCAAAAACACTCCACATCAACAAACCCAATGTCTTTAAGCCAAGCCAGCTGATCTTCGACCGTTCCAAAGGGATTGGCGGCATCGTGCACGGTGTCATCGGGTTTTCGGACCAAATCGTGGTTGGCAAAGCAACCGCCCGGTTTTAACATCTGAAAGATTTCTCCATACAACGCCTGTTTACGTTCATCAACAGTATGGTGGATAGCTCGCGACGAGAGCACTGCATCGAACTGGCTATTCGCTGGTAGGGCTGCCAACCAATCCGGGAAATCAAAATTAGCTACAGCAAAACTGAGTTGGTCTTCCCAATCTGCTAGCCGCGCTTTCGCATGTTTTAGCATCTCTGCTGACCCATCAAGGCACACCACCTGTGCATTCGGATAAGCAGTTAGAATCTCACGAGTGACAATCCCATATCCGGCGCCGAGGTCTAATACCTCAATACACGCTTCAGGGCTAGATCGAATCAAACCCACAAGTGCCGTAATCTGCTCCGCACGTTGCGCGTCTGTTTTGTCACCATCTGCTACCCACTGACGAACATATTCCGGCGAATCCCATTCATGTGGCATCCCATTTCTCCTCTCAATTGATTAGGAATTGCTATTAATAGTTTGTCCCTTGACAGGGGACCTTAAGAACGGAACAGGAACTGGTTTACCTAGCGAACCGCTACCAACACACGCTTCATTAATTGGTCAGCGTAGTCTGAGTCTATCCACCGTGCTACAAGCACCAAATCGTTTTCCGGCTCGATCCAGATCATATTCCGTCCAGCACCCAGCGCACAGAAACTGCTCTCCGGTGCGCTTGGGAACAGCTGCCTATCCGTATTGAGCCACCACATATAGCCGTAATCCGGCTCAACGGTACACGGCGTGGTCGCTAAATCTATCCACCTCTCAGAAAGTATCTGTTGCTCCTTCCAGCGTCCACGGCGCAGGAATAGATAGCCGAACCGTGCGTGATCTCTGGTACTAATCCAGACCCCACCGCCCCAGTGACCGCCACCACTGACCGACTGCATCTTCAACCCGTCAATTGTCAGCCACGAATTTCGATAGCCGTGCCATCGCCAACTGTTGGAAGCGCCAATGGGGTCCATCACGTTGTCTTTTAACACCTGTGGCAGCGGCTTGCGCCAGATACGCAACAGAGAAAGTGCGAGCCGATTGACACGGACATCGTTGTAAGCAAAGACGCTGCCGGGCGCTTGAAGCTCATTATCAAGACCACGCTCTCCCTGACTGTCAGCATAGTCGGGTTTGTCCCAAAGCGTTCCCTTCCACTCACTTGTTTGTTGAAGTAGATGGTGCCAAGTAATTTGGGCGTTGTGCGGTGAATCGAATCCACCGTCGTTCACATAGTCTCGGACAAGATGATGTACGTCTCGGATCAGTCCACGGTCTAGCGCCAGGCCCGCCACCGTGGATAGATAGCTCTTGCTAATACTAAACGTCATATCGACGCGTTGCGTATCGCCCCACTCGGCGATAATGTAGCCGTGCCGCAAGATAAGTCCGTTGGTCGCTGCCCGGTCCTTTATCGGTCCGATAACCTCGGGATGGGACTCTTCCTCTTCGGTCTGCGTATAATGCAACCGCATCTTACGAGACCATGTGGTTTCGATCGTCTGGGCATAGTGAACCGCTTCGTCGAGAGAATCAGCGTCCATATCCACATCTACTGGCTTTCTGCGTGCCCAATCTTCTCCACGTTTAGGATAGTATACATCTTGTGTAAACTGCATTTAAGACCTCCAATTCAATCCCTATATTCCACAGCCGTGTCTCACCGCCAAGTATTTGATGTTATGCTGGCGAGTATGGTAAAAGCGCAGGCTATGCGAGACGTTTAACCCGGTCGAACGGAATCACTGCGACCGCCTCAATTTCAACCATCCACTCAGGATTGACTAACCGGCTCACTTCGACCAACGTACTAGCCGGATACGGTGGATCGAAAAATTCAGCACGTACCGCATGGATATCAGCGAGTGTTGACATATCGGTTACGAAGACTGTGACCTTGGCAATGTCGGACATCTCTCCCCCGACACTCGATAGGACGGTCTGAATGTTTAGCAGCGTTTGTCGGGTTTGTGCACGAATATCATCTACTCCAACCGTGTTGCCATCCGGGTCCTGCGAGACATGTCCAGAAATATGCAAAACTTTGCCCTCCGGCTGCCAAGCAGCACCCGAAAAAATCCCAAAGGGCTCGACAACGCCCGGTGCATTGAATCCATCTGCCATATCGATTTTGCTCCTCTATTGATTTGACTTCGGATAAAATAGCATATCATCAAACATTATATCAAATGCTCCCTTCCACTGCCAACGAATACGCAATTCCTAATTTGTTATCTACTCACTTAGCGGCTAAAAAACACACCGAATTAAAAATAAACTGAAGAATATTGCCGAATATGCGTTAAAAAATTGAAACTGCAAGGTATTTTATCGCTTTGGCTATCTGCTGGCAGGACCGCTGGCAGACCACTGGTTTGAACCAGCTATGAGAAAAGGTGGAAGTTTGGAGAAGACATGCGGTTGGCTGGTCGGGACGGGCCCAGGTGCGGGGATGGCACTCATGTTCGCCTGCAATGCGATACTGGGCATAACAATGGGCTTGAGCGGTTATCTATTTCGGGCGGTGCGCTGCGTCGAGAAGGATTTACTCGACCATGACGCTGTGCCTGTACCACAGTCTATTTAGAGATATAACTCTACAAGTATCAGGAGGTTTCCCCACATGTGTGAGCGAAACAGTATCGTGGCTTATTATGAGCGGGGAGATGAAATTCAACGGCTTTCTTCAAGTCGTGGACAACTTGAGGAAATTCGTATTCGGGAGTTAATTACGCGCCATTTGCCAGCGACACCAGTAGAGAAGATGGAATAACGGAAAACTCAATTCATAGTGGAGAAAGACTTGTCAGAAGATATCAAATTCAAAGCCAATAGACAAGGAATCCGACTTGTAGCCCGGGCAGCGATTGTCCGCGATGATGCAATTCTGCTTGTTGCATTTGACGGCAAGAGCGGTTTCCATTATAATCTACCTGGTGGCGGCGTTGAACCGGGCGAAACACTATACGATGCGGCACGACGTGAAGTTCGTGAGGAGACCGCTGCTGAAGTTGAAGTGAAAGAACTGTTATTGGTCTACGAATGTTTCCCACCCGACTACGGCTTTTCGCTAGATGAAAAACCGCATTGCGTTGATTTCCTTTTCCGTTGTGTCCTTTGCGAAGGAAGTGAGCCACGCCTGCCCGATAATCCGGATGAAAACGAAGTCGCTGTGCACTGGATTCCGCTGGAGGAACTTCCTGACTCTCCGCTTGTGCCTCAAATTCAGGATCGGGTGATTGCCGCTCTACAAAGGGACAGCGATGATCCATTTTGCCTAAGCCCCGATATGACAGATGAAATCAAGAGTTTGAATCGAAGTGCCTAATTGGTCGATAAGATGTGACCGTATAGGAAAACAGATAAGGAAATCATACAGAAACTTAAATGTCTACAAATTCAATTCTCTCTCAAATGCCTATTGACTTAGGCGACAATCTAATTTTACGCTTTGCACTTCCCGACGACGTGGATGCCCTTGCTGAGTTTAATGCCCGCGTCTTCGAGGATGAGAAAGTAGGAGCTGGCATACGAGGGTTGATGTCAGGCCGTCACCCAACGGTGAAGTCGAACGATTTTACGGTAGTGGAAGACACCCGCGCGAACAAAATCGTCTCGTCAATGTGTCTCATCTCCCAGACGTGGGCATACCGTGGGATTCCGTTCAAGCTGGGGCGTCCCGAAGTGGTAGTCACGGAACCGGAATATCGCCGACGTGGGTTGGTGCGAAAACAGTTTGAGGTGATACATGCCTTGAGCGCGGCAAAGAATGAATTGATGCAGGGCATCACCGGCATCCCGTGGTACTATCGCCAATTCGGGTATGAGATGGCAATGGATGTGGATGGTGGAAAATCCATAGCTGGCGTCCATCTGCCGAAACTGAAGGCTAGTGATTCCGAAAAATATCGCCTGCGTCCAGCTGTGGAGGACGATTACGTTTTCATTCGGGAAGTGTATGATTACGCCAGTCGTCGTCAACCTTTCGTGTCCCTGCGATCGAAGGCGGAGTGGAACTATGAGTTCAGTGGACGCCCGGAAAACGATTTTGCCCGCAGGAAATGGCTAATCATTGAGACAGCAGCGCGTGAACGATTGGGTTACGTACAATACTACCCGTGGATAGAGGACAGCGCACTGTACATCGTTCAGATAGAACTCAAATCCGGCGTGGGCTATCTTAACCTGATGCCGAGCGTGTTGCACGAACTATGGAAACTCGCACAAACGGCACCTGCATATAGGAATCATAAAAGCCAAGAATTGAGGACTATTATGCTTGAACTTGGACGCACACATCCCGCCTATCACGCTTTGTTGGGGAATAAAATCTATGAGTATGGACCGTACGGGTTGTACGTCCGTATACCGAATCTGGTCGCCTTTTTACAGCATATTCAACCTGCTTTGGAAGATAATCTCGTAGGAACTGTCGCAGAAGGTTATAACGGTGAATTGAAACTGAACTTCTATCGCAGCGGTGTACAACTGAAATTTAACGGAGGGAAAATAACGGACATCTCTGACTGGTCGCCCGATTCAGTCGAAGATGGCGATGCACGGTTCCCAGATTTGACCTTTTTGCAACTCCTGTGTGGTCGTCGCCGGTTCAACGAATTGAAATCCAATTTTGTCGACTGTGACGGGCGGGACGAAGCGGGTGTCCTGCTCGATTGTCTATTCCCACCGTTCACCGGAAATATCTGGTGTCTGTCATGAGGGAGGCTTTACGTTGGGAAAAAAGAGAAAAAAGTGGACGCAAAAAGGTCATTATCAGCGACGATTTGAAGATAAGGACCTCGCTTGGTTGGCAGAACAGTTTGACAAACAGGCTGCACAAAACCCCGACCTAACGCTGGAGGAATATGCAATTCGTTATGGCATTGAGCCCAAATGGATTCGTAGTTTTGTCAATGTAGGTTGGAATACCGAGTTTAAGAACGTCATCACCGTCTGGCACGGCACAACAATTGATAGAGCTAGGGCGATTATGACGGAAGGATTCAAGGCACGCGGGAGAGCAGGGAAGAAAATTTGGTTTACCAAAAAATCAAGCGAAGCTCACAGGAGGGCGGCTCACCTAGCGCAATCTCGTGGGAAGGCGCCGGTGGTTTTCCGTTGTCAGATTAATATCGGTAAATATTCCGAATTTGACAAACCGCGTCCGCATCATTACGCCTTCAAGCACTCCTATATTGACAAGGCGGTTATCTCCAGCGTATCCGGTATGGAAGTGGACAAGGGAGATGAGCAGCCACTCCGAAAAAAAGACAAAGTCGAATTGGTTGATATTATCATTACCAGAACCTCCGGCAAATATGGCGTGTTGCTGTGGGTGAATGCTTATCTGGAGAAGGTAGGTCAAGCGACCGTAGACGCGGACCATCCAGCAATTGAGAAGATTCATCAATGGGTGGAAGCGCAATATGCAGGGGACCGAGAGGAAGCAATCTCTGAAGAGGAAATATTGGCACAAGTGAAGGCACACCTGAATGGAGAGATTTAATAAATGACCATTTCGTGGGGAAATCCGGGCTCCGAAATACAAATTGCAAATTTGGACACAAATGAGGTGGAGGACGAAGACGGTGGAGGAAACTGAATGGCTGCGGTGGATGCGCGCAATACTTTGGGCACTGATTGCACTGCTAACTATACCGCTTTTCGCAGAAACGCAAAATTCGACGCGCACCATCGATGCCACATGGGTGGATACCCCCCCGGTCATTGATGGCAAACTTACCGACGGTGTATGGCAACACGCCCAAATTGCGAACAACTTCTTCCGTGCAAAGGAGGGAGACATTCAGCGCGCACAATTAAACACTGAAGCAAAGGTTTTGTACGATGAGAACGCCCTCTATATCGGTGTGCATTGCGAGGAGCCGGACATGAACAGTCTACGCGAAACGAAAACACGTCGGGATTCCCCTGTTTGGCAAAATGACTGTATTGAAGTGATGCTTGATACCTATCATGACCGTCGTAACTGCTATATTTTTGCCGTTAACACGCTCGGTACACAGACAGATGAGCGGGTCAGCAACGAGAGCGTTTTTGATATGAGTTGGGATGCACAATGGGAAGCGAAAATACATAAGTACCAAGATGGTTGGACCGCAGAATTTGCGATACCGTTTCGTGCCCTTCGTTTTAATCGGCATAACACCACGTGGGGAATCAACTTTTGGCGGGTACGCCCGATAAACAGTCAATCCTATTCTTGGGGGCAGACCGCTTTTTTCTCACGCGTGTCCGAGTTTGGCAATTTGACTGGCTTGAATTTAGAAGATATCAAAACGGGGCATAAACTCGGCATTCTCCCCTACGGTAGCTATCGTGCGATAGAAAATCGTCCTAATAACCTTGATGGTGGGTTGGACCTTATCCTCCCGATTTCGACGCGCCTCACCTCGAACCTGACTTTTAATCCCGATTTTTCACAATTAGAAAGCGATCCAACCCAAATTAACATCACAAGTGACCGCGAGTTATCCCTTCCTGAACGCCGGCCATTTTTCCGGGAGGGTGCCGAGTTGTTTGATCTACCACTCAATCTATTCTACACCCGTCGTGTTCAAGAAATTGATTTCGGTGTGAAAACGGCAGGCACAATGGGCGGCACTAATTTCTCAATCGTCAATACCTATGGCACAATAATTGATCGGTATGATGCCGATCAGAAAAAGCAGGCGAATCTTTTAGCTGGGCGGGTGAATTACAATATCGGTGAGCGGACTGTCATCGGCGCGATGGGCACACACAAACACCAAGCTGACCGCAATGTAGGACTCCTATCGCTCAACGGTCGATTTGGACTTCATCGAAACTGGACTGCAACATCGCAGTATGCGATTGATTTCATTGATGGTGAAACGCATTGGGCGTATTATACCGCGATGGAATGGCTGCACAGAGGGTGGCTTGCTAACGTTCGGCTTGAAGAAATTCAGGACGGTTTTCGTCCAAACGAGATGGGACTTGAAGATGAGGCATTCCGTCGGGCTCGCGCCCATGTGAGGTACAACTATGAGTTTCCGGAGGGGAATTTGGTGCAATTATTTCAGATTGACGCTCGCCATTTCCATCAAACCAATGCACAAAGATTGCTACGGGAACGGCAGAGCGAATTCGGTTTCAATATTGACATTGATCGGTTTGACCTCTTCACCTCCGGTGGGTTTGGCGTACTCCGTGAAGTCGGTCAACTTTTTGACACCAAGTTTATCGGTTCAGATATTGAGTATAAAGCACCGTGGTGGCACTTAGCGGTTGGAAATCGGTTCGGCACACGCCGAGATAAGTTTAACCGATTCACCAACTTTTCTGCGGGTGTCAACCTCTTCGGCAAGTTGACCGCTGACTTAGACTTTGAGAATTTCTTTTGGCGTAGGTATCAAAATACACTGATTTTCCGACTCCGCAGTAACTATCAATTGACTCGAAAGATTGGTTGGCTCATTTTTGTTGAACGTGTCGATGAACGGCTGCATGATGAGATTATCTACAATTTCAACGCAATCTTCGACTACGAATTCACCTCAGAGAGTCACTTCTTCTTTGTGTTTGTTGATAGCTTGCCGGGTGAACGCGCTCTGTTTATGAAACTCGCATATCTTTTTGAATCTGGTTTTCCAGATCTCCGTCAATTTTAATAATGACTATCAGCCATAGATTACACCGTGATGATTTTCAAGGGCATCGTAAGGGGGATGAAAGAGACAAAATCAAGTTTAACGAAAACAGAACATCTTGAAATGTCCCGTAAGGCGTGGGACGCGTACCACCCATATTATACGTCCTTTAAGTTAAAGAAACGTCCGGATTTCCATCGGTTCTTTGCGGAGGGCGGTGTTGAATTAAATGATGTGGAGGTTAAACTGGCTGGCGATGTCAAAGGGAAAAAACTGTTGGACATCTGTTGTGCCGGTGATGCCGCGCAAGCCTTTTCGTGGGAAAATCTGGGGGCCAAAGTCGTCGCCTGTGATTTCAGTCCTGTGGCGATTGAACTGGCGAAGCGTAACGCCGAGAAAATCGGCTCCCGTATTGAATTCAAAGTTGCCGATGCCCAAATCTTAGCACCAATCGCGGACAATCAGTTTGACATCGTTTATGCCACCTACGTCTGCTGGTTGGAAGACCTAGTTCAAGCTGCACGGGCATGGCATCGTATCTTGAAACCGGGAGGCCGTCTGCTGCTGTCGCTCAACCATCCGGTGGTAGAATCTCTAAAAGAAACTGATCGTGGGCTTACTGTCACACGTGACTATTTCGATAATTCACCAGAATACTCCAGCTTTACAGGAACACCTATTGCCGATGAATACGGCGGTTGGGATGGAAATCTGCCAATCGTTGAATTTTTTCACTCCCTTGCAGATGTTATCAACGCAATCGCAGGGACTGGTCTGTGTATTAAGCAGATGGTGGAGACCCGAGCACCGGAGGAGCAATCTCCGCTGCTATCTCGATTGCCCAAATATGTGGCTTACGTGGCGGGGAAAGAAGTTTCTTGAAAACGATTCAGAATATCTTTACGGTTGTGGAAGAAAATACAAACTTTCGTTTATGCATACAGCTAAGGAGACGAAACTTGGGTATTGAGTTTCGATGTATGGTGCCGATTGGCGGATCTAGTCAGATTCAATAATCTATAGATTGGTTCTTGCGGCGGTGTATACATCAGTAAAAGAGGGTAAAGTTGGTGAGACGACGCAAAAGAGATGTAAAATCGGATGGCAGCTATCATCGGGGATTTCAGGATTCCGACCTGCAATGGTTGGCGACGAAATTCCAAGAACAATCTGCACGTGACCCGGACTTGACGCTGGAGGCGTTTGCTATCAGTTACGGTATTCAGCCCAATCTCATCCGTAACTTCCTTGATAGGGCAGGGGAAACGAATCCGTCCGTCGAAACAATGGTGAAGCAAACGCGGAGAAAACCGAAGAAATGGCTGCCTATCCGGGAACGGCGAAGACAGCTAGCTCAGAAAACGAGAAAGCGAAAACGTCGGGTAACCCGTGCCTCCGATTGGATAACCTATACAAGTTTAAATTTTGGATGGCTCGCAAAAGAATTTCAGAGACAAACGGAGAGCTGTCCCGATTTAACGTTGAAGGCATTTGCCAATCACCACGGTTTAGCGCCAGAATGGATTGAGCGTTTCATTGGTAGGGGCCAGAAACGTATTCCGCTCTGGCATGGCACAACCGAAGACCGGGCGAGAGCCATCATGGAGCAGGGATTTCAGCCACCAAACACCGGGAAAGTTTGGTTTGCCAAAACATCCGAACTGCCTTACCGTATGGCGATGCGGCGGGCAGCAAAACGGCGCCAGATGCCAGTGGTACTTTGCTGTGAAATTGATATAGACAAATACCCACCCTTTGAACGGGAGGCTTTTGCTTATGTGTTTTCCTCTGGAATCGGCAGCGAGGTCATCCAAGGCATATCAATTGCGAAAAACGATGGGTTCGCTAGGTATACCAAAGATCACGCGGATTTGCCTTGTGTGAAGTTGGATGGTGCGTCTGGAAGAGCAGAGGTATTGGCTTGGATCAACCTGTATCTACAAGTAGGACGCGAGGCCCCAATCAGCGAAGACCATCCTGCCGTCGATGCAGTTTTGAAATGGCTCAGGGCGCAGTATATGAACGGACGAGATAATCCTATTCCGGAAGATGAACTGTTTTCACTAGTAACGCTGATTCGTAGCATTCCGGGGTTGGGGATGGGCGTCGTGAGAGATCCAGTATTTGAAGTCGATGATGACGAACATAAATTGGTCGATGTCGTGGTGACCAAAAACTCCGGGAAGTTAGGAGTTCACTGGTGGCTTGAACAGTATCTTGAGTTGATCGGTAAAGCCCCTGTGGGTGAAGATCATCCTGCTGTTGATGCGATTTTTGCGTGGGTAGAAGCGCAATACATCGCGGGTAGGGAGACCCCAATTTCTGACGGGGAGATGTTAATGCAGGTCGCAGAAATATACAACTGAGCAAATTGGGTTGGGTCACAAATCGACGGAGGGTATGGACTTATCGGTGCCGTCAAGTCTTGCGAGGCGTTCCGATTTTTGCTAGATGTACTCGGCTTTCAGTTGATCTATCTACCCGGGAGGTTATGGTGGCGGAATCAAATAGAGACCATTGCAAAACGGTAGCAATCGCGGAGAATGTGCTCGGTAAAGCATTTGAGGGCGATGTGCGACTTAAAGTGGAAACGGAATTTGATACAGACCAAGCGGTAGTCCTTCGTTGCCATGTGGTCGAGGGACCACTCAGCCTTCCCCAAAGCGTTATCGTCAAAAAGACGCTAACCACTGATGGAACGGAATTCCATCCGAATTCGCAGGACGAAATGGTGCCCAGATTCTTCAACGACTGGGCGGGGCTCGAATTTTTAAGCGAGATTTCGACTGGAGATTCGCCGGCGGCGCAATTCTATGGGGGGGATCGGAAACAGGGCATTATGGTTATTGAAGATTTGGGGGACGGACGGAATTTTTACGGAAGTCTCCGTGGGGAATCAGCGACAGCTGCAACGGCGGAATTAATCAAATTGATAACGGCGCTAGGAAAAATGCACGCCCTGACGATTTGTAAGAAGGCGATGTATGATAGCATCCGTGACCGGCTCGGTCGTAAAGAAAAACCGCCTTCTATAACTGGTGAATGGCGGCGGCTGGTGAAGAAATTAGACGAGGCCTGTGAGAGGGTTGGAGTGAAACCTTATCGTGGGGCGAAGACGGAGATGAAAACGGTCGCTGCATTCATTGCTGCCCCAGGACCGTTCCTCGCTTATACACACGGCGATCCGATTCCGATGAATGCGCTGCCTGTTGGTGAGGAAAGGAAACTGTTTGACTTTGAGTTTGGTGAGTTTCGACACGCGCTCAGAGATGGAATCTATGGGCGTGTCTGCTTCCCGACGTGGTATCATATCAACCGTGTGCCGAACGATGTCGTTGAAAAAATGGAAATGGCGTATCGTGCTGAGCTTGCCAAGGGGTGCCCCGAAGCAGCAGACGATATGCTTTTTTTTAAGGCCGTTGTCGAAGCATGTGCCTACTGGGCAATTCACTCCAGACTCAATTTTATACAGAAGGTATGGAAAGAAGATCACAAATGGGGGATCTCAACGCAGCGTCAGATTCTCCTACTGTGTTTTGATATATTTGGAGAGGTATCGGAGGAGTTCGGACATCTAGAAGCACTTGGTGCAACCGTCCGCGATATAGCTGCCAAATTGCGGAAACGCTGGGTGGATTTGGAGGAGATGCCGTACTATCCAGCTTTCCGCTGACACAACGAACATAAAGAGTAGCGAGTTTTACCGCACAATGTTTTACGCACTACACATTGCGAAATCAAAAGGAGGATTCAAAAATGGAATGTAATGATGTTCGCGAAGAACTTGTCGCCTATATCGACGACGAGCTTTCTTCGATGGGTAAGCATACAATTGAGGTACATCTTGCCGATTGTAAGGAATGCATCGCTGAACGCGACAAACTAAAGGCGACAATCAAATCAACGCATAAGGTGGAAACCCTCCAGCCTGCACAAAATTGGTGGGAAACATTACAGGAACGTCTGTATGCACCGGATTCCGATCTCGTATCCGCAATCCACGCTTTACGAGAAGCAATTATACGTCTGGAAAGCCGCGTAGATGGAGGAGGGAAACGGTTAGCACCGGTGAAAGAGATTATGACATTGGGGGAGGTCGCCGCTTACCTGCAAACCGAACCAGACGTGATATGGAAGCTGCTTAACGAAATTCCCCACTTTGAGGTGGGTGCTGAACTACGGTTCAAAAAATCCAGCGTTGACGAATGGATCCGTATAAAAGAAAGTGGGAATCGCGGGGACCTATCCGATTGGGATCTGTCGACGGGATGGCTGGATCGAGCAGATCGGTTGTGACACTAAAACAAACATAGAGCATGGAGAATGAAAGAAAGATTTTATCCTTACGCCGGTGCAATGAATCCCACAGTCTATGAACATCTCAACAACTGTACAGATCCAGATCAACGGTTAGAAGTATTCATGTGGGAAAAAGCCCCAATTGAAGGGAAACAGGTGTTAGATATCGGGGCAGGTTCCGGTTTTCACGCTGTGCGTTACGTTCAGAAAGCGGAGCATGTTTTTGCCGTTGAACCAGATGCCAGAATGCTTCAACAGATTTACGCGCGTTTATGCGACAACCCGTTGGGGAATATCAGTATCCTTGCGACTTCTGCTGAATCAATACCACTGTTAGACGGCAGCATAGATGTTGCGTATGCTCGATTTGCATATTTCTTCGGTACTAAAGATTGTTGGCGCGGTCTGCACGAAGTCAAGCGCCTCTTGAGTCCGGGCGGCCATTTCTTCATCATTGATACTAATCCTGATCAGGGGCAGCTTGGCACGATTGCACGGGAGGTTTACCCCCACGTTTTTCATGATAGATATCGAGCAGAACACAGCGCGTTCTATCAACAACACGGATTTTCGCATTTCGACCTTCAAACGGTCTTTCGAGCACCGAACCGCCAAGTCCTTGAGGCATATCTGCGAATGGATTACCCACACAAATACACCGAACTTTTAGACCAGATTGAAAGCACAGAATTATCCTACAATATGTCCGTATATCACTTCCAAAAGAGAAACGGGTGAATACGCTCATGTCAAAGCAACCCGAAAGTAGAAAACATGCTCACACAGCAATCAAAATTTACCGAACTCGGATTTAAGAAGTTTGTCAGCCCCGGTACGAGTTGGGGGCAGTTACCTAGGATGGGATGGCATTCGGGACGCTTTTCCCTCCCGGTGTGATAGACGATATTGAGATCTACTACCCGTGCATTGGTACGCCCTTTGTCATTCAACCGCTGATTTACGGTGTGGGGTTGTCGCCAGATCGGCGGGTGAGTTTTGTAAGTATGTTTTACTTTGGTGAGAGATGTGGGCACGATCCAAGATCTGTACACATCGAAAAAGGAGGAAAGTAACTCATGGCGACAAAGATCCGAACCCACCTAATGTTTGATGGCACTGCTGAGGAGGCAATGAGCTTCTACGTCGACCTATTCCCCATGTCTGAAGTTATTGATGTATCACATTATGACGCAGACGAGAATAAAGGCAAAAATTCATCACGCCTTTTTTACTCTTAGTGGTAGGGAATTTATCTGCATTGATAGCCCGATAAAGCATGATTTTGGCTTCACGCCCGCTATCTCAATCTTCGTTGATTGTGAGTCACAAGAAGAACTTGAGCGGGTGTACTCAGCACTTGCTGAGGATGGAGAGATATTTATGCCATTAGACAACTACGGGTTTAGCACACGATTCGGTTGGGTAAATGATCGCTTTGGTGTCTCGTGGCAACTCAACCTTCCATAAGAGAAAAATTGCCAATAGGTGCAATTACTATATCCGCGGATTCTAATTAGCATAGTCTAGCACATAGATCTGATTTGTCTGGGGTAGATCTGACTTGTGTACTTCAATCTCTGATTGACCCTGATGATGGACAAGTTCAGCTGGATAGCGTACGGTGAAATCATCCACCGGCAGGATTCGAGTCAGGGTGACCTTGTCGGTTCTGTAGTGCATCGGGATTGTCACCTTCGGCTGAATCGTATCAATGACTTTATCGAGATCATTCAGCTCAATGGTTGGCGGCCCCCCGGTTAGCGCAAGCAGGATATCAATGCCCTTAAAAAATTCGAGTTGTGTCTCGCTCAAAGGGTTGCCCACATCACCCATGTGCCCAATTTCAATCCCTTCAACACCGAACCGATACATGGCATTCTGATCCGGATCACTTTTATGTACTATGCTCTCCATAGCCGGCACAGATGCGAAGCGAATCCCTTTCACCTTCGCCCCGGTTTCCGTAATATCGAGCGCATTAATCACAACCGGATCGCCCGGCACCATCTCCGCGCAGCTGTGAAAGCGATCGGTCGCTGAACTCATAATCACAATATCTACCGGATCGCTAATCGGGTCGTAACCAGCCACTTCCGGTGTATACGGATCGGTCACAATTCGAGTGCTGTTTCCTTCTAAAAGAAACGTTGCGTGTCCACACCATCTAATTTTCACGGTATCTCCCTCCTATTACTGATATAACCGTTTCAGAAATTTCTGTTCTCCTTGATGTTTCCTTTATCGCTCAATGATTGGTAAAACCACATGCGATGGGTGTTCAGACTCGTGATAAATCGTCTGCTCTGCAATCTCAAACCGCCGTTCGACCCCCAAATCGCCGCCCGTATTCGGATTCACATCAAAGCGGGGCCAATTGCTGCTCGAAATATCCAAGCGTATCCGGTGCCCTTTCTTGAATACGTTGGAGGTCGGATACAGTTGAAAGGTGAACTCGTACACCTCCCCCGGCTCCAATAATTCTGGGGTCTCCCAACCGTTGCGGTATCGCGCGCGGATGATGGAATCGGTCAGGTTGAAAGCAAGTCCATCGGGAAAATCATCATTTAACGGACAGACATCAATCAGTTTAGCTGTGAAGTCAGTATCGCGCGCAGATGATGCAGCATGAAGTTTGACCGTAATGGGTCCTGTGACTTCCACATCGTTCTCTAGCGGGGGTGTCTGGAAGGTCAGCACATCGCTGCGGGCATTGAGCGGAAGAGTATCCGTGGAACCAAAAAACCGAGCGCTCCCACGCTGGTCAAACGCGCCGGCATCCATGAGCGGGTTAGCAGCAGAGATTCCACCGCCAATCGTTGGGACGGGGGCTCGTGGATCGAAGCTAAAGCGACTTGGCGACCCATCAGCCGTTGGCGACGCGGTAGACAGTTCACCATCAGCGTGAAGATAGTAGGGCGTAAATTGCGTATCAGGCAGCGGAAAATCCCCCTCATCGCGCCAATAGCCGCTGTGATGGAGGCGCCCCTGATAGTTGGGATCCCCCTCGCCGGTGCCCATCACAAAAATCTTTACCGGCGACCAGTCGGAAACCTCTGTGTGCATCCCCTTGAGGAAGTGGTCGAACCATGCTAGCCGTAGGTCATTATAGTTAATAAAGGAGTGGTTCCCGAAATCAACATTACCCGCGTTCGACGCGCCCCATCCGCCATGCGTCCACGGTCCCATCAGCAGCACCTGCCGCGACTTCTTCATTTTGCTGAGTGCAGTATAATTCTCACAGGTCGCTCGTGCATACGAATCATACCATCCGCCAAGGTAGAGTGTTGGCACATCCGCGTGCTCCTCGTAATACTGAGAAATGGCATACCCGCGTTGTTTCCAGTAGTCATCATATTCGCCGTGTGTGAACAGATCTATTACCCACTGTTCATAATTGGGCAGCATTCGCAACGGCGATGTGCCCTTCTTGAGCGGCGCACGAGATACCCATTCCCCCACATTCGCATACGCTTTATCGACTGCGGACTTGATGTTAGCATCCGCAAACGCTTCCTTGCTGGTAGTTGCCATTCGGAAGGCGTAAATCATGAACCGCTGTTCGAGCGCACCGTTTTGTCGCATTGAGCAGTGGTAATAATTCGACGCCCCAACCGCGACAATCATCGTTGAAAGGTGTGGCGGATTGAGTGTTGCTAGCGCGGACTGGTCGCTGCCACAATACGACCCGCCCATCGTGCCGACCTGGCCATCACTCCACGTTTGCGCGGCGAGCCATTCCACCGTATCGTAGCCGTCGGGTGCTTCTTTGGCGAAGGGATACCATTCTCCTTCGCTAGCGAACCTGCCTCGCACATCTTGAACCGCGCAGACGTAGCCTCGCCGGGCGTAGTAGGTCCCGTTGGTCACATTTCCCGATGCCGCCTTGTCATAGGGGGTGCGTTCCAAAATAACCGGAAATTTCCCTGATACCGGCTGACCGCCGAACGCTGGAAAATAGATATCGGTCGCTAGAGATACGCCGTCGCGCATCGGAATCATCACGTTGGATCGACATATCGCGTCATACTGCTGATATGAACCTTGATATGATTCGGACATGAACTTTCTCCTCATAAAAGGCGTGTTTAGAGGTTGCGGTAAACTGTGGTTTCAAGGGATGCGTTTAACCTACCATATTAACAGACAGGAGGATATGCTGCAACACTAATTTGATATTTCCATGTTGACACCAACCTCCAACTAGGATAATCTAAACGGTGTGAACCAAATCGTTCCACATGAAATTTCTTAATCGGAATAAAAGATCTGGCTCACCATCTTTTGTCCTAGAGCTCGACGACATTTGGAGGGAATGCTATGAATACACCACGGATTGATGATCGTGACTGGTCAGCCTTGACGCTTGGCGAGCGGATTCGCCAGATCGAAGTTGAAGGCTATCTTCTAATACCTGACCTGCTGTCTCCTGACCACGTCGCTCGACTCAAGTCGGAGACTGTGAAGTTGGAAACGACACCGGTAGATTATAGTATACATCAGCGGGGGTGTCCGAACCTACAATTTAGAGGCGGGGCTATCACAGACCTGCTTGCCCATCCGCCGATGCTGTCCTTTTTGCGAGAACTTTTTGGCGACGAAATTATCATGATGAGCTACGGCTATGCCCGTTCCGAACCGGGACATCCGGGCATCAGTCTGCATACGGACGGACAACCCTACGGTTCTCAAATCTTCGGTTACGAAGGCAGCGTCCCCTTTATGGTCCGCGTGTTGTATTACCTTGATGACCTCACCCCGGAGGTGTCGCCGTTCCGGGTCATCCCGCGTTCGCATCTCTCGATGCACGTTGATGCGAACCCCTACAAACGCTTTGAATCGCATCCCGAAGAGGTGATGGTCCCCGCGAAGGCGGGTTCAGCGGTGTTGATTAACCACAAAGTTTTTCACGGGAACTATCCTAACGTTGGCGACTATCCTCGTGAGATGCTTGCCATCGCTTATCGGCCGGGCTGGGCGGGCCCCCAAGGCGAAGTGGCAGCTTGGGATGAGGCGGATTTAGCGAAGCTGCCGGAGGAGGTCAGACCGTTATTGGTTGACCGCAACACCCGCTACTGGGATTATCACGGCGGCAATAAACCGCCAAATATGAAAAAAGAAGCGCCGGGAATGAACCCAAGTCGGTGGGAACGTGTGTAATGGAGTGTAGGACGGACGATAATCATACTATCACGACTTGTTCAATGAATGGTAGCAGTCGTAAGTGGAAAGAGAGAGTAATCCCATGGCAAACATCCATATTCCAAAAACTTGGGAAATTCCAGAGCGTGAGGTCACGCCGGAAACAGCGTTTATAAATCGGCGACGGTTCTTGAAGTCGCTCGCCGGTGCCGGTTTGGGCATCGCTGGTGGATCCATGCTCGGCTGCACGAGCGAATCGGAATCCCAAATAGACCCGAACCTAATGCAGTTTGAATCGGTCGATCGGAATCCAGCTTTTGCAAAGGTTGACCGTCCCATCACCGACGAAGTCCTTGCTGCCAAATATAACAATTTCTATGAATTTGGCGGCTCAAAATCGATCTGGGAAGCAGCACAAGCTTTGCCGACCGAAAATTGGAAGGTAGAGGTCCTCGGCTTAGTCCGAAACCCCCGCACCTATGACTTGGACGACTTCAAAAAGAAATTTCCCCTTGAAGAACGGGTCTATCGTTTCCGTTGCGTTGAGGCGTGGGCGATGGTTGTTCCGTGGCTCGGCTTCCCGATGAAGCGAATCATTGATGATGTTGAGCCGACGTCGGAGGCGAGGTATGTTCGCTTCATCTCCTATTACAATCGGAATATTACCAAAGGACCGGGGCTTAGCTTATCTCGACTTCCCTGGCCCTATACCGAAGGGCTCCGCACCGACGAAATGGCAAACGAACTGGCGTTTTTTGCAATCGGTATCTACGGTCACGAACTGCCAAAGCAGCACGGTGCCCCCATCCGCGAAGTGGTGCCGTGGAAGTACGGTTTCAAGGGTGCCAAATCGATTGTAAAAATTGAGTTCCTCAACCATCAGCCGAAAACATTCTGGAACACGCTTCAACCGAGCGAATACGGTTTTGAGGCGAATGTCGAACCGGATGTGCCGCACCCCCGGTGGTCACAAGCCACGGAGCGGATGATTGGTCACGGTCCCAGCTTTATGTGGGATAGGCGCGATACGCTGCTCTATAACGGTTACGCCGAATATGTCGCCCACCTTTATGATCGGTGATGTATTGCTAGTTACAAATTGGGGAATCGATAAATCCCGAAATGTGAAGCGTAAGCAATTCAGACTAGTTCCGCAACGCGGGTTGCAACTTTCCGGAAGGCTTCGATGTACTGGTCCAATAGCGCCTTGTTGGGTCTGGAGAAGACCGGAATAGTAAATAGATCTTGGCGTGGGTTCTCGGAAACGGGTAGGTCTCCTTCCTGATATGTCACTTCCCGATTATTCTCAGAGCGAGTGAAAGCCGGGTGATTCCGCTCTTGGAACACCGCTGATAGGTGATCGCTGCCTCCCGGTGCGCCACTACCCACGTTCGCGCCTTCTGCCTGTAACGCTTCGATGAATTTCTCTTTCGACAGTCCGCTGAGCTCTTCAGAGGCATAGCGGATATAGGGCCGGCTGTAATAACCGCGGAAGTTATTGGCTGAAGGCTTTATTGGATAGATTCCGGGACACTCTGCGATACCGTCCATCAGATACATCACGTTGTCGTCACGGCATTTGTTACGCTCATCGAGATGTCGGAGTTGGACACGAGCGATAGCGGCGGAGATTGGGGCGATACGGTATTTGTATCCAAGGCAGGTCTTCGCATATTTGCGGTACTTCTCTTCGGGGAGATCGCGGATGCGTTCGTAGTGCCCCAGACAGATCGCCCGCTCGTAATACTCCAGATTATCCGTGATCATCACGCCACCTTCGCCACTCGGCAAAAGTTTTCCTCCCTGCATACTGAAACATCCTACATCTCCGATTGTCCCGACCTTTTTACCTTTGTAGGTTGCGCCGTGGGCGTGTGAGCAGTCTTCAACCACGAAGATATTGTGACGCTTTGCGATGTCCATAATGGCGTCCATCTCCGCTGGCATTCCACCGAGGTGGACGACAATGATCGCTTTTGTGTGGGGAGAGATTCGCCGCTCGATATCAGTTGGGTCAGTGCACCCCGTGAACGGATCAATATCGCAAAAGACCGGAATCGCCTGACAGGAAAGGACGGGCATATACGTCCCCCAAAACGTTGCAGCAGGCGTAATGACCTCATCGCCGGGCCCCACCCCAATCCCGAACAGTGCCCCATGAATTGAAGCGGTTCCATTATTGTGCGCTAACGCATACTTGACGCCGTGATAAGCAGCAAATTCCTCCTCGAACTTGTAAATCGTATCCGAAAACGAGATCTCCCCGCTTTGCAATTGGTCCACAACGGCTTCAGTGACCTCGTCATCAATAATGGGCCACTCCGAAGCCTCACTTTGGTCTAAGGTGATAGCTTTGTCACCGCCCTGAATTGCTAATTTGCTCATAGGTTCCTCCTCACTGCATCTTTTATAGTAAAGTTTAGAATTAATTGGACACTCTGTACAGGCGAGGTTAGGCAACCTCGCCTACCAGGGATGGGAAAATCCGGGCTATCCCCCCGGTAGGTGCGGTTTCTAACCGCACCGCATCGGCGCAGTTGGAAACAGCGCCTACCAACATGAGGAGCGAAAGTGTCTATTTACTTTTAGAATCCACTATAGTTTTCAGTTTAGCACTACGTTCAATGGAGATCAAGATCAAAAAATGTCCCTTTCATCTGATGATCTGTTGCAAATGTGCGTCATTATAAATAGAAAGACATGGTTCAAGACTTTAGCGCAGCAAGATTTTAACCCTCAATGATTGCACCGGGAGATGGAGAATGGCATTTCATGATACCGAGTTGATTCAACGCACACTGGCGGGTGACGAATCCGCATTCGGGTTTCTGGTGGACAAGTACAAGGGATCTGTCCAGGCCTTAGCGTACCGCAAACTCGGCGATTTCCACATCGCCGAAGAGATTACGCAGGATACCTTTCTCAAAGCGTACCAGAAACTATCGACGCTCAAAGATCCATCCCGCTTCCCCGGTTGGCTCTACGTGATTGCCGCACGGTGCTGTATCTCCTGGCTCCGGCAAAATCGCTTCCAAACTGAATCATTGGATAGCGTTGAAGGGGAGATGAACACACAGTCATGGACGAAATATACCGATGCACGCCTCCGTGAGGAGGTGCACAATGCACTCGAAAGTCTCCCCGAAAGTGAGCGAACCGTCTTGACGCTTTACTACATGGCGGGGATGACCAGCGAGGAGATTGGACGGTTCATCGGTACATCATGCGGCGCCATCAGAGACCGACTCTATCGCGCCCGAATGCACTTAAAGGAGGAATTGACGATGATTGAAGAAACCTTGGGAGGCTTCCAACTTCCACCAACTTTAACGCAAGAGATTATGCGTCGAATCCCTAACGGCTCGCTGAATTCTGCACCAACAACAAGCAAACCGCTCGCGCCGTGGATTGTTGCGACCTCGTTGGCTGTAGTTACGTTACTTATCGGCTTGGGAATTAAACAGGCTACGACATTTCAGTTGCCCTACAGTTTTAACGCTCCCAAATCAGCGACGATGGTTGAAATCGTTGATGCGCCGGTAATTGAAATGCCGCTATTGAAGCTCTCGCAGGTCAATCAGGCGGGAGAGGTGAATGGCAGGGAATCGGGCAATAGCAATCAGGGAAATGATTCGGTGCAGGGAACTGCTGCAGATTCACAGAACGATATAGAATCGGATGATATTGGCTGGACGCAGACTAAGGGACCTTATGGTGGAATGGTTGGCGCCTTGCAGCGACACCAGAAGGAACACTCTTTGCTGGAGCAGGGGAAGGCGGTATCTTCCGCTCGATTGATGGCGGCGAGACGTGGGTGGCGGCTAGCAAAGGCTTGCGCAGATATCAGGACAGCACGTTTTACATACTTCCCGGTGTCTCCGCGTTCACACAAAAAGGAAACGCCCTCTACGCCGGGACAAATGGTGATCTTTTCTATTCGACCAATAACGGTGACTCATGGCAGCAGTTGACTCACTATCAGCGCGATTGGGGCATTTCGGGAGTCGCAATCATTGGTGACACGATTTACATTGGATGGCGTGAACAAGAGAGTGTTTTCTTTTCAAATGATAACGGTGAGTCGTGGGAACAAATTGATAACGGTTTGACCGATCGAGACGGCCCCCGCTTGTTTGCGAGTGAAACGACGCTTTTTGCACAAATGCGGCGTCACGTTTTCCGTCTCAAAGCCGGCGAGAAGTCATGGACAAAACTCATTATCAAAGATCCGTGGAAAACAGATGTCATCGAATCAGATACTACGGGGTTTGTTGTCTCCGGCAAACTGCTCTACGCAGCAACGGCTGATGGGGGGCTTTTCCGTTCAACGGATATGGGCAATTTCTGGAAATCAATCAAGCACGGAATGATGCATGATCTTGATGGTCAATTGGCGGGGTTGGGAAACACAATCTTCTATATCAGTTCGTACTCTCCCAATGGTCGGGTGTTTCACTCAACCGATGCCGGTAGCTCATGGACGATGTACAACACTAACCTGACTAATCAAGACATCCTTTCCGTGACAGTGTTATCTGAGACAACCCTTTACGTTGGTACCGAAAATGGAGTTTTCCGCTCAACGGACAGTGGGAAATCGTGGACAAAAACTAACACCGGCATCATCAATGCCTATGTTGAAAACCTTGTGTTTTTTGGAAACGCGCTCTATACCGTAACGGATGATGGTATCGTTAGATCAGCAGACGGGGGAAATTCGTGGGTGCCAGTGAATGAGGGGTTGGTTGCCGACGATGGAGCGACGCTGACGGTTTCGGACGGAAAACTCTACACAGCGACGATCGAAACTAACGTCAGATGGAACCCATCAACTGCCGGAGTTTATTGCTTGGCAGACGACGGAAATTCGTGGATACCAATTCAGACGAATATGCAGTCTTCCAATGACAGAATCTACGGTGTTAATCAATTGATAGTTAGCGGGGATACCTTCTATGTTGTTGGACAGATGGGCGATGGAGCACGACTTTACCGCTGGAAAGTAGGGGACAACCTGTGGACACAGCTCAGATCTCACGATTTTGTTTTCGTTGGCTGGCACCCATTAGCTGTGTCAGGCAGAACCGTCTACGTCAACCCGGTGCGTGGAAAAATCTTCCGTTCGGCTGACGAAGGGGATACGTGGACGGATGTGAGCCGGGGTCTACCGAAGTGGGAGCATCAATTCGTACAGGCTACCTATGATTTGATTTGCGTTGGCGGGACGGTTTATGCAGATTCTTACGATAGGATTTTGCGCTCAATAGATGGTGGAGAGACATGGACGTCAATCGACACCGGATTGTGCAATAGTGGCATTGAGATGCAGCTAGTCGATGGCATGACGCTCTATGGGACAAACCCTCATGGGATCTTCCGCTTGACGCAAGGATCGGATTCGTGGGAGTTAATCGCTCCGCTAGAGCACAATATCATGTCGCTGGCATACGATGGCACGACGTTCTATATTGGCACAAATGGAGAGGGCATATTCCGGATGTCGTTGGAGGAGTAAACCGTCCACGGAAGGTCAGTCTCCATCTGATAGTGCACTAATCCGATGACTTGACTTTGGATTGAGACGGTTCCGCAATCAGTTTCTCAATCATCGCTTTCAATTCGTGATAATCTCGTTGGGCCTCCGTCCGTGTTTCGTCCTCCCCTTTGTAATACTCGCCGCCGGGGTGGATATAACGAATCTTTCTTCGCTTATCGATGAGAAAGCTGACCGAGGTCCATCGGTGTTTGCCCTTAGTCAACCAATAACGTCTCAAGATTCTCCAATCCATATCTAAGGCAATCGGGAATTCAAAGCCGAGCCGCTTCACCGCCATCTCAAGCGCTTTTTGACGACGCGGGCCGGGCGGTTTCGGATGGTACATCCCAATCACGACCAAACCCTTATTCTTGAAGGTGTCGTGAAATTCGTTCAGCGCGGGTGCGCTAGCAGCACAAAATGGACATGTCTCCGTCCACCACCGGATGAGAGCGACCTTGTCTGCTAACGCGTTTAGCTTGAGCGGTTGTGAATTCAACCACTCCAGCGTCCCCCATTCTGGAGCCGGTTTGCCGATTAACTCGTCGCCTTCCTTCGCGATAAGTTCTTGATTGAGAATCAGCAACATCAACAGAAGGATGCTGCCTATCCGTAGATTACGCATTTAACTCCTCTAAAAAAGCTGCCAACTTCGACCCGGCAAATCTGTGCGGAAATACTCGACATTGCCTCGGTCAGCGAGTGTGACATAGCAGGTACGTCCATCAGGGCCGCCAAAGGCTAGGTTGGTGCAGTCCTTTCCGGCAAGTTCAACCTCTAGTAGTACTTCACCTTGCGGAGAAACTTTAGCGATCGTGCCCTTGCCGTGGCGCGTCACGTAAAGATTGCCTTCAATATCGCAGCGCATACCGTCAAACCCAAAATCGGGAAACTGAATCAGTAACCGCTTATTACTCACCTCTCCGGTAGCGGATAGATCGTACGCCCAGATGTTACGCTGCACGCTTTCATTGATGTAGAGGGCCCCTTCATCGGGGCTGACTTCGATGCCGTTGGTCGTTCCCATATCCGCCTCAAGCAGCGTGACTGTGCCGTCTGTGTCGATGCGCCAGATCTGCCCCGTCGATTCCGCCCAATTCGGATCGCTAGCGTAGACGATATCGTTAGAACCGATGGCGATGTCATTTGGTTGATTCATGGTTGGCTCATGGGCATGGACGCTGATATCCCGCGTCTCCATATCAACCTTGAGGATATTGTGGTTGGTATAGTCAGCGATAAGCATGGCACCGGCGCTGTCGAAACGGATGCCGTTACCGACACTACCGTTGGGCAGTTCGACGAATACGCTACATTTACCCGCCGGGGTAACCTTCCCGATTGTGTGCTGACGCGCGTAATTGACAGCGTATAAATTGCCATCGGCGTCGCAGGCGGGACCTTCAATGCCGGAGGTAAAACCGTCCTGCTCCGTGAAAACATGACTGATAAAAAGTTCCTCGATCATTCTGACAAATTCCCTTTCCTAATTTTAGAGAACTAATGAATCATCATAGTCCCCGTGGCACGATGGCTGCCGACTTACGTTTTACTAAGCGAGCGGCGGCATAAATTCGTCCTGTGCATCCAACAGTCGATCGACCGTCGTACGAATCTCTGATAACGTCAATTGTGAAACCGTGTTTGGGTCAACCAATCCCGCGTGATACGCATATTCACGGTTCTCCTCCAAGATAGCTCGTACTGTCAACCCTTGCATATTGATATTGGTTTGACAGAGTGCCGCACATTGGGGCGGTAACTCACCGACATAACACGGTTGCAACCCGGCGCGATTTACGAGCGTAGGCACTTCGACGCAACAGCCGGTGGGGAGGTTGGTGATGAGATTGGTGTTGAGCACGTTCCCGTAAATGTAGGCGGGGGTATCTGTCTCCATTGCGTGGATAATGACCGCTGCATATTCGTGGGAGCGACTCAGTTCAATCGGCGCCGTTTCCGCTTCGCGCTTTGCCTGTGCGATCCGATCTTCCCTGTCTCTGTTTTGGTCGATGAAACCTTCGGCGGTACGGTGTTCGATATTCATCCGATCCATTTCGTCGCGGTGTTGCATGAAGTAGGGCACATATTCTGCCATGTGGCGAGAGGACTCCGTGACAAATCGACCGAAATACTTCAGGATTTCAAAGCGCACCGGATCACGGGCGACAATCTCAGGATCTTCAAGGCAGGCGTTCAAGCGAGGATAGAGCGTTTCACCATCTTGCGAAAGCTCCAAAAACCACGCCATATGATTAATTCCCGCGACAAGATAGCGGAGGTTATCGTAATCCACGCCCATGTAGTTTGCTAGTTGCTTGCTGGTGCCTTGCACACTGTGGCAAAGCCCCACGCCGGAGATACTCGTTGCCTCCAACACCGCCCACATGATCATCGCCATCGGGTTGGTGTAATTGAGCATCGGTGCGTCCGGGCAGAGCACCTCCATATCGTGGGCGATGTCGAGCATGGCGGGAATCGTGCGTAACCCCTTCATCAGCCCACCGATACCGACGGTGTCCGATACCGTCTGCCGGAGTCCACCCACCTCAAGTGGAATGTGGACATCCGATGCTTCCGGCTCCATATTCGCGCCCACCCGAATAGAGACGATGACATAATCTGCACCATCTAGCGCTGACTTCCGTTCTGTGGATGCGGCAATCTGCGTGGGCAAGTCCAACTCACGAACGATACGTTTGGCATAGGTATGCGTCAACGCCAACCGTTCGCTATCGGGGTCTACAAGGTGGATGCTTGAATCTGTCAGTTCTGGAAATGAAAGGAGGTCTCCAATCAACCGTCTACCGAATCCGAAACTCCCCGCACCGAGAAAAGCGATTTTAGCCATAACAAGCTCCTTCTTTAATTTAATCGCACTAAGTGGATAATATTGGTTTCATTCTATCACGGTTTGCACGCTAGGTCAACAGGAAGGTCTGACAGTTTTGGATTGACTAGAGGTAGGTGCCCTGGTAGAGTATACGCGGGAGTATCGCATCGTTATCAAAAATTCCTTTAGGTCTAAGCCCCAAGTATTTATACTTGGGATACAGATTGCTTTAGCACGTTTTCTCTTGAGACTGTATGTCAAATATGGTATACCTATCTTGGCTTTCGTGGGAAGGTGTCAAAATGGTTTTCATTGATAAGTGGTATCCTTCGAGTAAGACCTGCTCGGTTTATGGTTCTCACGTTCTGTTTCTGACAGAGGCGCACGTCAACAGCTGAAAATTAGCACCACTAGTTACAACACCTTCATGAAAAAGGGGGATCGACATGCCGAGAAACTGCTTTGGAGAAGAGGAACTGACGTATCTGCGAGAGGTCATCGAAAGTCAAGACGCATGGCGGTGGGGACGAAGCAATTTCGTTCCGAGGTTCGAGGAGGCATTCGGGGCGCATCTCGGTCGGAAATATGTTCACGCGGTAAACTCCGGCACTAGCGTCAATACAACGGCTTACGCGAGTTTGGGCTTGGACGTAGGCGATGAAATCATCTGTCCAGCGGTCTCACCGATTTTTGTGTCATTTCCGGTCGTTGCAATCGGCTGCGTTCCTGTATTCGCCGATGTGGACCCTAGGACACAAATCATTTCAGCAGATGGAATTGAAGAACGCATTACGCCGCGGACACGCGCTGTGGTGGTTGTCCATCTGAACGGTCAGCCAGCGATGATGAGCGAGATTATGGCGGTCGCTGAGAAACACAACCTGAAGGTTGTGGAGGACTGCTCGCAGGCGTACGACGCCTACTACAAGGGACGCAAGGTCGGCACTATCGGTGACATCGCCTGCTTCTCCATGCAGCAGTCGAAACATATCACCTCCGGCGAGGGTGGAATGGTTGCCACTGACGATCCGGAACTCTATAAACGGACGACTGAGTTCTCAAACTCCGGGATGCCGTGGTATCTGTACGACTTAGAGCGGCCAGAGGCGAAACCCCTCAACGGTTTGCCAACGCGGGGACATTTCTCGTTTGGACACGATTTTCGCTTTAGTGAGCTTCAAGGTGCGGTGGCGTTTGCCCAACTGGAAAAGATTGACCAGTTCAACGCCCGGCGGCGGGAGCTTGTCGCAAAAATTGAGACAGAACTGCGGGACGTTGGAGGTGTGCGGCTGGCGTATGTATATCCAGAGACCCAACCCAACTACTGGGTGTATCCGGTATGGGGGCCCGAATCATTAGGGTGTAGGGGTGAAATTAACTATATTGAAGTAGAATATCAGCGTATGCAGGCGCTGCGGCAGACTTCCGTCGGTGTACCGCTGCCGGACTACGTGCAGTATATCCCCGGGGCGTGTCCCAATGCGGAGAAATCGACCCAAGGCGCGTGGAGCTTCTTTGTCCATCATAGCGTCGAAGATAACGAGCTGGAAAAGTCAATCCGTGAATTCAAGGAAAAAGTCAAGGAGACATAATCGAGATGTCAACGCTCGGATTGGGTATTATCGGGTTAGGAGTCGGAAAGGGTGCCCTACTTTTGAATCAGAAATCTGATAGTCCAATACAGGTGCGCGCGGTCGCGGACAAAGATTCGGAGCGTCTAAAACTTGTGCATGAGGATTATGGGGTCGGATTTGTCACCAGGGACTATAATGAACTGCTTTCGCGGTCTGAGGTCGATGTTGTCGGCGTTTTCACCCCCGACCATCTGCACGGTGAACATGCAGCGGCGGCACTAGAGGCAGGAAAACATGTCATCTGCACCAAACCGATGGTGACAACCATGGCGGATTGTGAGCGGTTGGTCCACCTAGTGGATCGAACGGGACTTAAATTCGTTGCGGCGATGACTTGGCGGCACCTGCCGAAGATTTTAGCGGCACGCCGCGCCTTTGATGAGGGCAAAATCGGGAAGGTGACGCTAATTGATACCGGGTATGTCCATGATATTCGCCGGGTCTGTCAAATCACGCCGTGGCGAGTTACGACGCCGCAGGATTTCCTGCTTGGCGGAGGCGCCCACGCCATAGATTGCGTCCGGTGGTTTGCCGGAGATATTGACACTGTGCATGCGTTTGCCCTGAACAGCGGTGTTATCCCAAGCTATCCTATAGAAGATACGTGGATTCTCAATCTGAAGTTTGCTAGCGGAGCGCTTGGACGCGTGTCTGTGATATGCAGCGCAGTCAACTCACCGCCGGAGGCACATCAGCGACTGGTAATCTACGGCACAAAAGGCACGTTAACCGGCTTGGATCTCGGCATGGACGGTGTGTTTGAACGTGAAACCCTGAATGCCGATCAGCCAGCCAACAAGGAACGTCTCATCGAAGGACATGCAAATGAGCTTCTGCGTTACTTTTACAAGATGGCACACTGGATTGTAGCAGACGAGGAACCCAGTCCTTCTGTCCGAGACGGCGCGCGGGTTGTCGCGGTTGCCTTGGCAGCCCAAGAATCCCTGTCGACTGGGAGACCTGTGAAAGTGTGCAACAATTTCTAATTTTAGGGTGCCTACCCATCATGCGAGTCTCCACTTGCAGAATCCGATTCAAGCTGACGTGGTGGCTGAGGTTCGGTTTCCTTCTTGACGAGTGCCGCTTTGCCCATAAGCACTAAGATGCCCCAGCCAACTAGTCCAGCAGCAGCGCCTGCAGCGATTGCAATCCCCGCCGCCTTACCTGTCTCAATCTTCTTAAACGTCTCTTCGTCGAACTCACAGGAGATACTTCTCGGATTTCGCAACGCAACCCCGCGTTTGTCCCCCTGATGCCAGTATTCAATTGCCGGTGCCGCCTCCCCTTCTGTTTTGATACTGCCTTTCAAAGATGGGGAATTGACTTTTAAGGTGTTCTCGCCGCGTTCACCTTCCCATACCGCTCTGACACCGACCGCTCCTTCGTCGTCTTCAAGTGGTTCGAGGTTCACCCGTGTCACCACATGATCGGCAATCGTGAGAAACGCTCTTTTGAGTTTTGATGCCGATACGACCCAATTTTCTAAAGTCATGATACACGCTCCTAGTTCAATAATGTTCCGTGTTCCATTTTATGTATGTCCCCAACCGTAATTGTACCCCTTGATGAACGGGTGTGAAGTCCAATCCTTTAGGGTCGGGAGTATATCATATGACATACCGGCTCATGTTAAGAAATCGTGCAACAGCAACCGTGGTTACTCCGTTTCGATAGTCTTCGGCTTGCAGTCCGCTTCATCGGGGCACGAGGTTGTCCTGACCACCCTTGCGACGGGGGGACCTCGGAACGGAACCTCACGTTTCACGCTGGGCGTGTTTTGCACGTTCTTTCGAGATGAACCGACATATTTAGCCTATAGGAATCTCAGCTGTTGAGCAGCTCTCGCTTGTAGTCCTCCACAATGGCATCGAAAATCCGATCAGGAATAAATTCCAGCTGCGAATCCAACTCCGACTCGACATTGACCATCATGCTGTGGTCAAATGTTTCTCGTTCTGCACAGGGGTCAAAGGACTCACCATGTGCGTCAAGCATTTCGGCGAGCCGCGCCGGGGTCACCCCTTCGGAAATCCCGTGAAGTCCATAAGCTGTCCCACGATAGCCTTTGTCGTAGTCTGTGCTGAGATGTTTTCGCAAAATGTCCTCGCGTGCTGCCCCTTGTGCCCCGCTGTTCTCAATCTCTTCCATCGCGTCAATAGCACGCGAATCGAGTTCAATCTGGAACGCTGTTGAAGCATCAGGGGCGGCAGTGGGATAGATTTTATATGGCATCTATTTCTCCTTGAATCTATTTATAGGTTCTTTCGTTCACATTTTATAATAACCGCTGACGCGCTAAAACGGATGCCCCAATCACACCGGCGTTATCGCCAAGGGTTGCTGCGACAATCTGAACGCTGTCCATCGTTGCGGGCAAGGCATATTTTGCCGCCGCTTTGCGGATCGGATCTAACAAGCTATCCCCCAGCGCTTCGACAACACCTCCCCCGAGCACAATCATCTCAGGGTTCAAGAAATGGACGATTGAAGCCACACTAATTCCCAGATATTTTGCAGCACGTCGCACCACCTTTATCGTCGGTTTGTCGCCGCGCGTGACAGCCCTAGCAATCGCGTTGCTCCGAATTAAGTCGAGGTTTCCGCCGTTCAACTTGGTGAGTACACTCTTTTTCCCTTTTTTCAAAATAGCTTTCCGAAGAGCTCGAGTCATTGCAGTACGGCTAGCAACCGCTTCCAAACAACCGAAGTTGCCACAACCACATCGAGGTCCATTTGCTTTCACAATCATGTGACCAACTTCCCCCGCGGTTTTGTTGATACCGTGAAAGAGTTTCCCATCTAGAATAATGCCGCCACCGATGCCTGTGCCCACGAAAATTCCGACGAGGTTTTTTGTCTCCTGTCCAGCACCGAAGGCATATTCGCCGAGCGTCCCTACATTAACATCGTTATCAACGAAGGTAGGGATGCTAAGATTTGCTTCTAATCTTGCTTTAAGCGGCACGTTTGACCAGCCGAGGTTAGGCGCGAAGATAATGATACCTGTATCCGGATCGAGAGGGCCCGGTGACCCAATACCGATTGCACGAATTTGAGAAGGTTTGAGGTCAGCACCGTCAACCGCTTCTCGGATGCATCGCGCAATCCGTTCGATTACAGCATCTGCCCCCTTCTTTGGTTTTGTCGCTTTTTTGGCTTGCTGAACAATTTCTCCTTTAGCATTGATAACGGCAGCCAAAATTTTCGTCCCTCCCATATCTACCCCGACAACATAATCGTCATTTGCCGCCATTGTTTGCGCCTCCTTTGCCCGCTGAACTAGGTGGCTCACTGCTTAGATTCGGCGTTTGGCTCGATGGTTCTGCCTATTCACCGGTAACGACTCTAAGGAGTTGGTCCATGAAACCGTCCTCCTCAAGCGCAGCCCACTGCTGCAAAAATGTCTGATACTGTGCCGTTCGCTTTTTACGATAGCGGCGCAGGAGGGCGTTGATGCCAATTGCATCGGCCCCTTTATCCCCTCGATTCGGAAGCTTTCGTAGATAATCCGTCAGAACCGTTTCAATGACATCGCAATCGTGAATATCACCCAACTGTTCCTGCACATCTGCCAACACCTTCAAGAAATCTTGAAATTCCTCACCATAGTTGATGGTGAAGAACTCCATCGAGTACCGTAGCCGCTTCACTGAGATTCGTAGGTTGTGGAGTTCCTTAACCTTATCCGGGTTACGAATCGATTTTGCCCACGAGTAGACCTCCTGAATCTTTACGGCGAGGATAATCTGTGCGTTCCATTGGTAGCTCAACTGTGGGTAAACGCCTCTCACTTTCCACGTTTTTGCCATATCTACACCTCAAAGAATTTCAAGAATCTCTGCTCGAAATTACTCCTGTCCAGATTGTTAAACATCTTGAACATTGGTACCCGCCGCCCTTCCCGCTCTGTCTGGAGATGTTTTATCAAGTTTTGAACGCCAATCTCCGCATCTGCGGGCACCTTTTGTATGTCTTTTTGAAACTGATCGATCAACACATCTAAGTCGCGCACATCTCCCAACGTACTCGTAATCCGCTCCACCCGTTTGAGATGCCAGCGAAACTTCTTTTTGGGAGTGAAGCAATCGGCGAAATTCTGCATCGCAGCGCGCAGCCGTCGGGAGGCAACTCGCATATCGTGAACATACTCGATATCTCTACCATCGATCGTCCCCTCCTTGAAAGACATCATCTCATGGAAGCGAGTCGTGATAATCCTTCGGGCGCACTCGTCAAGACTCTTCTCTGGCGCAATATCTTTGACAATCAATGCCTTCGCCATTTCGTCGATAATCTCCTTCTTCTAATTCTCTGCCTTGACATTGAACACATTCAGAAGTCTTGCGCCTCGCTCATATTTCGATTGACAGGTCGGAACCAGATCATACTGTTGAGATAACGCATCAGCAATCTG
>JAJEAL010000035.1 GCA_022822785.1 Candidatus Poribacteria bacterium | reverse complement strand
CCAACACATCGTTAAGTTCTGCGTAAATCATCACTCAAGACACTCCTTGTGAGGTAGATTTACACACAGTATAACTTAAAACTCTAGAAATTGATAATTTATTATTTAATAGTGCTTATCAGATGGGGAGGTACAAGATTTACGGGTACAGCGGCCAATCAGCCACCAACCACCCTATTTTACCAAAAGTGTTAGCTAATGTTAGATGTTGTTAGTCATTGTGGATAATTACCAAATTCACCGGCATTGATGCAACCCACATGTCGCCCCGCTGGGGCTAAAGACGGCCGATGGCTTTGGCTTGTTTTCCCGGCACGCTTATCACGTTTCAGGTTCACACATAGTGCGCCGCCCCGATAAATCCCCCGACACATCCCCGATGAATCGGGACAGGCGGGAGTCCCTTCCGAGACCAGGCAGGCGGAACGGAACAGGCGGGATTCAAAACTGGAGCGAAAGCTAAAAGCATCCAATCTTAATCGCAAACGGGGGTTTAACACTAGCAACTTGCGTTAAGATAGTAGTAGACATACACCGTATGCCGTAACCTCCTTTCATATGCGGATACGCTTGACCTCGTAAATGATTTGGCCCTTAACGTCCCATGGAGGGCCGCTAGCCAACCGCAATCCACTTGATTCGACTTTGGAACACGTGCTATCATCCGCGTTGAGAGGATTCCTATGTATCAGAAACGAGGAACGAAAACATAATGAAAATTACAGAGATAGAAACCATTGCGTTAGCAGATCCGGGCAAAGCGAGTGAAACCTTAGTGCGCGTACACACCGATGAGGGCATCACCGGGATTGGGCAGGCGGAATCTCCGTCGCTGGTGATCGATGCCATCATTCGTACCGATGGCGGTTTACAGGGACTTCTGCGGGGCGAAGATCCGCTGCAAGTTGAACGGCTCTGGCAGAAGATGTATTCCGCTACCGGTTTATTCGGACGGCGCGGTGTTACTATCGCAGCCATCGGCGCGGTGGAGACCGCACTCTGGGATATTGCGGGCAAGGCGCTCGGCAAGCCGGTCTGCGAATTGATCTGGCACGCCTGCTGCACCGTGCGGGAAACCGGCGAAATCAAGAAGAAGGTGACCCCCTATGCGACCGTCTATCCGCCGGGTGAGGATATAGGAGAGATTGTCGAGCGTTTTACGGTGGCAAAGGAACGGAACTTCCGCGCGCTGAAATTGGAGGAGTGGCCCGGTGGGTTCGGGCATGTCAGCGTACAGCGCGATGCTGAGATTGTAGGCGCCGTCCGTGAAACCATCGGTGAGGACAGGGAGATTCTCATTGATGTGCAGAACTGTTGGTACGAGGTTGGACAAGCCATCGCCTCGATCCGTGCGATTGAGGAGTTTCGCCCGTTCTTCATCGAGGCACCCTTGCCAGCGGACAATCTCGCCGGCTATGCCCGGTTGGCAGATGCGGTAGACACCCGCATTGCCGTAGGCGACTGGGGTTTCACCACACGATTCGAATTTGAGGATATCATGGAGAAGGGACGGGTGGATGTGGTCCAACCCAGCTCAGTCCGCTCAGGCGGGATACGAGAGATAGCGCGGATTGCGGAAGCCGCCTATCGGAGGGGGCTAATTTGTGTCCCACATGCGTGGTGTCACGTCGTGGGAGTCGCTGCAGAAATCCACCTCGCGGCGGTGCTGCCGAACATGCCGTATTTCGAGACACCCATCGCATTCCCCGATTCGCCAATCATCTCCGAACTGTTGACGCCGACGGTAGCGGTCGATGCGGACGGATTTATCCAAGTGCCTGACCGTCCGGGATTGGGATTTGAATTGAACGAAGAGGTCGTGGAACACTACAGGGTTGAACCACACTAAGGAGATCCGCCGACGGACAAAGAGATAAATCAATGCTAGAGAGAACAGTAGATCTGAGAAGTGATACCGTTACCCTGCCAACGCAAGAGATGAAGGACGCTATGATGGCAGCGGCTCTCGGAGATGACGGTTATGGAGAGGATGCCACCGTCAATCGGCTCCAAGAACTCGCTGCAGAGAAACTCGGAATGGAGGCGGGGCTTTATGTTCCGAGCGGGACCATGGGCAACGCCTGTGCGTTATTCGCACATACCCGTTCAGGTGACGATGTCTTTTTCGAGGAACGCGCCCACCTGTTCGCCGGAGCGCGAGGCGAATTTGCCGTTCTCAATGGGGTGCGACCGCACCCGATGCAAGCAGAATTCGGTGCGATTCGACCCGAACAATTGGCTGAAATCATCAATTCGGAGGACGTTTCCCAACCTAGCCTACTGTGCATTGAAAATACCCACAACGGCAGCGGCGGGGCGGCGTGGTCACCCACAGCGGTAGCAGCGGTTTCCCAAGCAGCGAGAGCGCACGGCTTAAAAATTCATATGGACGGTGCCCGGATTTTCAACGCAGTGGTCGCCCACGGAGTCGATGCAAAGGATTACGCCCGGCACGTTGACTCGGTGATGTTCTGCGTGTCAAAAGGACTGAGTGCGCCGGTGGGATCGTTATTGTGCGGCCCCCGCTCATTCATTAACGAAGCCGATGCCGTGCGTAAACGCTTGGGCGGCGGAATGCGGCAAGCTGGCATCATTGCAGCTGCGGGTATTGTTGCGTTGGAAAAGATGGTGGATCGGTTAGCGGACGACCACGAAACTGCCTATCTGCTCTGTACGGGACTAGAGGCAATTGAGGGGATAAAGATTCAACACCCTCCCACACCTACCAACTTCGCCATGGTAAACGTCGAAGACTTGGGATGGTCTTCGGAATCGCTCATTGAGAGGTGGAAGGTCTACGGCATCCTTGCGAATCCGCGTCCTCCTGCCGGGGCGCGTCTCGTTGCCCATCGGCATATCACCCGCGAAGATGTGGCGCATGTGGTGGATACTACACGCCGGTTGGTCGAGCGGGGATAGGTCACGTCCAACAGTATGAATAGAACCGTCACCTCCTATCTTCGTATCCTGCGCGATTTCAACCACGACGTGCGGCTGTACCTCATCACAACGATGTTAATCGGGTTCACTGTCGATGGTGGTGTCTATACCGTTTTATTCAACCTGTATCTACTGCGCCTGGGATACGGCCCCGAATATGTTGGCTTGATTAACGGGGTCGGGATGATGGCGTTTGCGCTCTTTTGCCTGCCCGCCGGAACGCTCAGCGGCCGCTGGGGCAATCGTCGGATGATGATCGCCGGGTTGAGCCTACTCTCAATAGGCTGCGGATTGCTACTCTTCGCCGAACTACACACAGTACACTGGCGGGATGCGTGGTTGCTGATAACATGGTGCATCGGTTTCATCGGTTTTGCCGTTTACTTTGTCAACACGGGCCCCTTTGTGATGCAGGTTGCTCATCAGGAGGAGCGGCACCACGTCTTTTCCGTGCAAGCAGCGGTCTGGTCGTTGGCTGGATTTGCCGGGAGCTTGGTCGGTGGTTTTCTGCCGAGCATATTTGCCATGTATCTCGGCGTTTCGCTTGACCACCCAGCGCCTTATCGCTACTCGTTGTTAGCTGCCGGTCTGTTATTGATTCCTGCCGTCCTGGCAATCGTCGCGACCCGTGAAATCCACACCCAACCGATAACAGAGAAACGCGCTAAGGACGGGGCCTCCCCTTTACGGCTGATTGCATTTCTGACGGTAGTCCGGCTCCTCGTGGTAACTGGTGTAGGCACGCTCTTCATCTTCTTCAACGTCTATATGGACGCCGGTTTGCATATCTCTACTGCCCACATCGGTGTGCTATCTGCCATCGGTAGGCTACTCTCCATACCGACAGCGCTGATCGTACCGTTCCTGACGATACGATGGGGCAGTGGTCGTACAGCGGCGTGGGCATCGCTCGGAACAGCCATTAGTCTATTACCAATAGCTTTTATCTCTCACTGGGGCGCCGCCGGACTCGGTTTTATCGGGGTGCTTGCCCTGACCTCGATTCGTTATCCGGCCTTCCTCGTCTACACGATGGAGGTAGTCTCGCCAGCCCAACGGGGAACGATGTCGGGTGCCGGCGAGATGGCATCGGGGTTGAGTTTCTCAGCCATGGCGTTAGGCGGCGGTTACATCATCGAAGCGCTCGGCTACCGCAGCCTTTTCCTAACAGGCGCGACCCTGACCGTGATTGGTACACTCGGTCTCTTGATACATCTCCACACCAAACAGCGATAACGCCCTATTGGCACTATTCGGTGCCCGCCTGATACATCTCCCGTATCACCTCGCGGATATCTGGCGCATCGGCAAGGTAGCGGTTTTCTGCCTGTTCTATAATGTTTTGGGGAATGCCGTGTAGTGCTTCGGCAATAGGCCCCGCAATCGCACCGAGGGTATCGGCATCTCCCCCCAAAGAGATGGCGTTGCGGACCGCATCTTCAAAACTATCGGATTCCAGCACACATGTGATCGCCTGTGGTACCGTGTCTTGGCAGGTCTCATTAAAGAAGTAATTAGGACGAATCTCGTCTACTGTTTGGGTCAAGTCGTAGTCATATTCAGCGGTGATAGTCTCACGGATGGACGTTACATTCTCGCCTTGATATGCGAGCCAGATGGCGTGCGTTGTTGCTCTCGCACCTTTGAGACCTTCAGGATGATTGTGGGTGATGGCGGTTACCTTATCCG
>JAJEAL010000109.1 GCA_022822785.1 Candidatus Poribacteria bacterium | reverse complement strand
CCAACACATCGTTAAGTTCTGCGTAAATCATCACTCAAGACACTCCTTGTGAGGTAGATTTACACACAGTATAACTTAAAACTCTAGAAATTGATAATTTATTATTTAATAGTGCTTATGCTGCTGTAATCCTGGGTGCGGTGCGAGTTCAGTAGATATTGACTCTCAGATAATTCGCGCGTATTCAACATAACGCAACCAGGGATTTGTTTCTGCAAGTTGATCAGTTGCGTTCATAAAGGATTTCCCCTTCTCGTTGGGCGGCACGTAGGATTATGCCCACCTGATCGCGCTGACGTGCTAATTCTTCAGGTGTTGTTACGAGGATATCTTTAGCCATGGGCAGGTCAACAAGGGTACGTCGGATGTCAACGGCAGTTTTCCGTTTATCAGCAAGCTCGGAGAAGACTACAAGCAGATCTACATCACTTTGCGGATGTGCCTCCTCGCGGTCCTGTGACCCGAAGAGGATAATCTGCATAGGGTGAAAATCGCGGACGATGCGTTCTGTCATAGTTGAGATGAGTTCGTTATTCATCTGATTCGATCTCTTTCATCCCTCTGTTAAAGCAAGTTCTTCTTTCAGCTGTAAGAGTTGCGCTTCTGGCAGGTTTGTGATTTCAGAAATGAGTGTTATCTCCATTCCTTTGGCAAGCATCGCCTTTGCAGTTTCAATCTTCTCTTCAATTCTGCCCTTTTGCTCACCTTCACGCAGCCCGTTTTGAAAAAATTGCTCTCTATCTTTCTGTAATGTTGTCACTAACATCGTTTTCACCTCCTCTTCATTCTGAAAACTGGACTTTGTAGATTAAATCACTCTCAGTTTCTTTGTAGTGTTCGGAGATAAAGGATTTATCAAGGGATTCGCACGTGTCGAAATCGAGAGAATGGACCCACTCTTGGTTAACGAAGGTTTCAAGGAGTTGTCGAAATATGGTACGATTTGAGAATAGCTTCTTATATCCGCTGTCGTGAATATTCATCCCTAACGCCTTGCGTGTTTCGTGTCATCCGAGATCCACATATAGCGGCTTGGGGTATTTTACCACATTATCGGTGGCGGCTGCATTGAAAGAACAGAGACGATTTTATGTTTTGGCTGAAGGTAACGGGCAATAAATTGCCCTACTACGAACGTTCGACAGCCTACTAGTCCTCAATTGACAGTTGGATCGGCAGTTTACCTTGCGCCTCCTGTGCTCCGAGAATGACCTCGACGGCTGCGGACACGGAGGCGTTGTGGATATCGTAGGCGGCGAGGGATGCTGAGACAGCGGGGCAGTGCTGGAGCGTGTAGGGAGAACCGAGCGCGATGACGATGACGGGGGTTGTTGTCCCCATGCTGACCTGCTGGACGAGTGCCGCTTGTTCATCATTCATGATTCCCGCGATAACAACATCAGCCTCTCCCGCTCGCGGTATTAGCTGCGGTAGGGCATTCTCTGCCTCCGGTTTCTGTGGGATTTTCGCTTCCGTTGTGTTCGGGTGGTGCGCTTTGAAGTTCTCGAATAAGGTTGATGATGCACTCAGGATGAGGACAGCGGTTTCGGGCTCCAGTTTTAAGGGCAGAAGGTTATCTCGGTTTCCTACCAGTGTGATTGCCTGCGATGCGATTGTTTGAGCGAGTTGCTGATGTGCCTCCGTTCCGACAGTGCCTCCCACCGCATCGGGGTCAACGAGCCATCGGTTGAACGCCCCCTCCTTGCTTTTTAGGATACGCTCGACAGACTGGTTTAACCGGGCTTGGGAGATGCGTCCGCTTTTGACTGCGGTTAGGAGCGCGTCAAGGGCCTCAAGCTGCTTTGTGGGGGACCAGAGCACCATCACGATGTCCGCTCCAGCTTCGATTGCCATGACCGCGGCTTCACCGGATCGGTAACGATCGTCAATCGCTTTCATCTCCATGTCATCGGTAATGAGTAAGCCGTCAAAGCCGAGTTCCTTTCGCAAGAGATCGGTCAAGATAGTCGGCGAGAGTGTAGCGGGTCGGTCGGCGTCGAGGGCGGGATAGATGATATGTGCAGTCATGATTGCAGCGACATCGGCCTCTATCGCGGCACGAAAGGGGTGGAGCTCAAGGGCGTGGATGTGCTCTAGGTCATGGCTGACGGTTGGCAGGTCGAAGTGCGAGTCAATGGTGGTGTCTCCGTGTCCGGGGAAATGCTTAGCGGTCGCTAGCACACCGTGGCGTTGTAACCCCCGGATATAAGCGACTCCCAGCCGGGAGACGAGTTCCGGGGATTCGCCGAAGGAGCGGCGACCGATAACGGGATTCTGTGGATTGTTGTTGACATCCACGACCGGTGCGAAGTTGAGGTTGACTCCCACTGCGGCGAGCTCGGCGGCGGTGATTTCTCCGGCACGCGCTGCCAGTTCGGTCGAATCGGTCGCTCCCAGCGCCATGTTGCCGGGTAGTACTGTTGCTCCTTCCTTTAAGCGGATGACCCAACCGCCCTCCTGATCTATCCCGATAAACAGCGGAATTTGGTGCGCGGTTGTCCTTGCTAATCGCTGGAGTTGGTTTGTTAGTTCAGCGGTCTGCTGCGGGGATTGGATATTCCGGCTGAAGAGGACGACTCCGCCGACGTGCCGTTCGCGGATATGGTTCTCAATGGCCTCGTTGGCTTGGGTCCCCTCGAAGCCGACCATGATGAGCTGTCCGATTTTTTCTTCGATTGTCATTTCGGCGATCATTGAATCAATTTCCGGATCGGTAAGGGCAAAGGTTGAGAGGGAAACCGCCCCGATTAGCAGTGCGGTAAGCAGGTATGCGAGTGGTGCTAGTTTCATTGTGTTTGGTTCGTTAGTTCATTCGTTCATGGGTACATTGGTTCATTGATTTTCTTCTCCTACCTATCAACACTTCATTGCTGTGCACATTGCACTCCGCTGGAGTGCAGAGACTGGACATATCGCCCGTCTATAGACATGTCGCTCCGCTGGAGCGAGGGACGGAAACAGATCCACCTTAATGACATAACTCTCATCATAGACGGTTGAACCCGATACCGATGGGTTGAGTGACTCAATCCCTACGAATCCAATGTTATGCTTTGCACATCACGTTTCAGTCTATAGACATGTCGCTCCGCTGGAGCGAAGGATAACAGCACTTAACTTTAATCGTGAACGGTTGGGTGTTTTAACACTAGCGCCTTGTGTTATATTAAGCAATAGTGCGAAGAAACCGAGTTTTTAAGAAAAAACTCGGTTTCTATGAGCGGGGCTGGACTGATCCCGCTATGAGTCATCTTCCTCGTCTTCAGCGGCGTACGATTGACCTGCGAAGGCGGCTCGGACATCCGCTGCGGTTTTTGCAGTTTTCAGGGCATTGATGCGTGTCTCTTCCTCTTTCAACAACGCCTTTACGTTAGTCAGTACCGCTTCGGCTTTATCCGCCGGAAATTTGCACGCTCCGTTTTCGTCCATGTGGATGAGCTCACCCGGAGAGACATCCATGCCGCCCACTGAGACGGGCACATTAACCGCCTGGACGGCCATATCCCCGTGTCCTGGGCTGATGCCACTGAGCATATACTGAAATTTCATGGGCCGAATTTCATCGATGTCGCGTGAGGGGCCGTTGGAGATGGCACCGACGCAGCCGACGGCTTTCATTGCAGCGGTCATGTTCCCGCCTGCGAGCCCCGCTTTAGCGTGGAGTTCGGGGGGCCATTTTTGTTGGAAGACAAGAACCGTTGGTTTCTCTGATGCGTCGAGCGCGTCGATGACATCCATAAAGGTTAAACGCGAATAGTTCGGGTCGGGCAATCCGTACACACATGTGACTGCGTATCCGACGAGCGGTCCTAGTTCGGGATACATGCAACGGATGGATTGGTCGGTATACCAGTTCTCTGTCCACGGGTTGTAAAGCCCAAGGCAGAGGGGATTCTTCGGGTAGGTGGCAACCACGTTGGTGATTGAGGGTGTATCGTAGTTTCGCAGTTCCTCTAAAATTTCGGGTTCGGTTAATTTTGCCATAAGTTAGTCCCTCGTAAGTACACTGTCAGATAGATAGGGATGAAGCCGACAGTTGATTGTAGTGCAATTCATTACAGATCGGATAGATGTATTAGTTATGGTAGGTTTTAGAATTCGTTAGACGCTTCCAATGAAGAGCTAACCCCCTAAATCCCCCTTGTCAGGGGGACTTGGAATGTAACCGCTAAATCCTCGTTATCGGTCCGTGATGTCTATCCCGATCTTATCGGGGAGACTAGGAGAGGACCAATGCAAATGTTGAAACCGGTTGGCTACGGATTTGGGGGGGAGGTGCAGATGAGTACCTCCATAGTCTCATTCCCGGTGTTTTCGATGCCGTGTTCGCACCAGGGTGGCAGATGGATAAAGGAGCCTTCCTGCACCTCGACCTTCTCGCCGGCGAGCGTCATGACCCCGCTTCCGCGTAATATGACGTAGCATTCTTCGGTGTGGTGGCTGCCCGGCTCCAGCACGACGTGCGGCGGGATATAGAACATGACCAGTCCGAGGTTCTGAGCGGGTGCTTTGGGGTTAGCGGGATGAACGACACGTACGCCAATCCCTTCGCAATCGGGATATTTCACCGGCACGCCATCCTGTGCGCTGACAACATTGGGGAGCACCTTTTCTCTCGGTTTGGGAAATGGTGGCTCGCCTTGGTAACCTTTGAACATAGTGATTTTTGCCATAGTTGTTACCTCGCTTATTGATGATATAGGTTCAGTGGTAGGTAGAACGTGAAGCGTAAGAAGAGTAATGCGTGATGCGTAAATCGAGTGTTGGATTTCGCTACCGCTCAACCCAACCTACGGAAGTTACGGCATACGGAGTATGCCTACTACTTTAGCGACATCCTCTCAACCTCTGATTGCCGTCCACAGGAGACACGCCCAACCGACGATAAAGGCGACGCCACCGATTGGCGTTATCGCGCCGAGCCAGCGGACACCGGTTAGCGAAAGGATATAGAGGCTTCCTGAAAAGATAACGATGCCAGCCACAAATAGCCAACCGGACGCGGTGATGAGTTGACTGCTCCACTGTGAGGCAGCCCACGCCACAGCAATCAATCCTAGCGCGTGATACATCTGATAGCGTACAGCGACCTCAAAGGTGGTGAACATATCCGGCGATAGCTTCGTTTTGAGGGTGTGGGCAGCGAATGCGCCCGTTATCACGGCGATTAAGGCGAAGCCAGCACCTAATGCAAAGAAAAGGCGTTGCATATTTTCTCCTTCTACTCGGTTGAAATCGGTTCTTACACAGATACTGGAAAAAAGAGCGTCATCCGGTTTATACAGCAGATAGGCCTGTCGGCTTTTAGAATGGCGTATTTTCCGCTTCCCCCGCCTCTGCCGTTGCTGCGGATTCTGGTTCTTCAGTTGGAGTGGTAGTGGGTTCCTGCTTTTCGGGCACTTCACTCGTCTTCGCCGCAGCGTCGAGTTGACCGATGCGTCCCACCAATTCCTTGAACAGGTCTGGGTTAGAGGCGCCGGCTTGCAGTTCGGCAGAGAGTTGGGTCCACTGGAGTTCGGTCATATCGTTACGGGATTCAACGCCGTAGCGACGTTTGACATAGTTCCAAAAATCGGATTTGGTAATCCCCTGTTGCTCAAGCTTGCCTTCGAGTTTGCTAGCCATCGAAAACGCGGCTTTCTGGGCATTGGTAATGTTACCGGTCGCCGCTGCGCTCGGTAACCCCATTTGTGTCGCTGTGCTTCCTGCCTGTCGGTGGAGGTAGAAGTTAAGCACCTCTTTGATGACGGCGACGGGGAGGAGCTGTTTAACAGCGTTGCGCTGTGCTTTATGCACCGCTTTGGTAAACGCGAAGGGGTCCTCGCGGCTCCCCATCCGTTTCGACTGCTCATACGCTCCGTAGCGCGAGGAGCCGGTGACCGTATCTGTTGCCTTGGCGATGGCGAGCCAGGATTGGTCACGCTCTTCGTAACGGACGTCCTCGACCTGAATCCCGCCTCGGCGGTTTGCGGCTTCGTTTATCCCGGCAAGCGTTAATCCTTCGACCGTTTTTCCGCCCTGCTTAAACGAGTAGACGTAATCTTGAATGGCTTGTCCTGTCATCATTTCAACAATTGCTTGGTCATCGACCTGATCGAGTACCTCATAATCAGCGACGGGCACCAGTTCATTTTTCGTATCTTCAGCCATTTTTATCCTCCAGTATTTCGGGATATGTAAAAAAATTGAACACCTGTTTTCATGTCGGTTTTAGCATTGCTCAGACACGCCCAACCCACAGCCAACCGCTCCGTTGCGGGAGTGTATCACCTAAATCCCCTAACCTCCCTGTCAGGAGGGAATCCGCAACCCCCCTAGCCCCCCTTGTCAGGAGGGAATCTGCCTGTCCCGCTTGCGGGGGGAGTCTTCAACCTACGGGTTGGGTCAGCATTTGTCTTGGGCACTTGCGAATATTGTAACAGATTTTTCAACAGGTGTCAACACAAATTATAACATTTGTTATAACAATTTTATCAATACCGATAGTCGTCTGGAATCGGATTGACTATCCCGGGACTTACGCAAATTTGGCACATGAGGAATGAACGCGCTGCGTAAGTCCTACACCTGTCGCGCCTCCCCGATAAATCCCTGATGAATCGGGACAGCGGGATTCCAAGCAACTGGGATTAAAGGCGGTTTCCACATGGTGCTCCGCTGGAGCACGCTTGTTTTGGGAATCGCCATTCTATAGACATGGCGCTCCGCTGGAGCGAAAGGCAGAAACGAATCATTAGCTCCTCTGAGGGTAAAGAGAACTTCCACATGGTGCGCCGCTGGAGCGAAAGGCAGAAGCGATTGGGGTAGCTCTACCGATAGGAGCTTACCATCGCAATGCGGCCTCACGATAGAGCGTAATCTGCTCCATACTTCGACGCACCTCAAGTTGGATAGCCTTCCGTTGCCGATTAGCGTCCTTGATGATAATGGGGGCCCGGAGTATGTTGGTCATTGTCACCGCTCCTGATTCAAAGAAGATCCACATCTGCTGCTCGGTATAGGGGTTGACGATATACCCTTGCCCCGGCTCAAAGAGATCATATTTCGGGTATTCCAACCCGATGGTTTTATCGTAGCCATCAAGTACCAACTCTTCTGGCGGGACTTTCGGTGAATAGCCGCTGAGTTTGCATCGCTGGATTCGGATTGGCGCTCCAGACTTGTTAATGAGCCGCAGGGACACGATGATTGCCAAACGGTGGTTGTCGTCGCGGTTGATAAACCATGTATCGTCTTGGATGGCTTCGATGGTGAAGCCCGGAATCTGACGTTTCTGATGATAGATAGCTGCAAACGCGATGAACGCTCCGATGGCAACAAGCGTCCAGAGACCCGTTGGCGTCGATAGGAACTGAAGCAGCTCTTTTAGTACTTGTTGTAGCACCTCTTCTCCTCTAGGCGTGTGTATGAACTATGGTAGATTTTAGAATTACTTGGACACTCTATACCGGCGCAGTTGGAAACAGCGCCTACCAAATGGGGGACGGGACAGCGCAGTTGGAAACAGCGCCTACCAAATGGAAGACGGGACAGCGCAGTTGGAAACAGCACCTACCAAATGGGGGACGGGACGGCGCAGTTGGAAACAGCGCCTACCAAATGGGGGACGGGACAGCGCAGTTGGAAACAGCGCCTACCAAACATGAGGAGGCAATGTCTATCTGTTTCTCTAATTCACCATAATAGAGATTTGCTTTTCAATCTGGTGCACCGGTCATCGGTACAAAGCGCACCCCGCTAATGGTGTTGCGTTCGATACCGTTTTCGGTGCTGTGGATCCGAACCAAATCCTGATGATAGTCGCCAACCGGCAGTATCAGGAGTCCGCCGTCCGCTAGCTGCTCGATGAGCCGGTTTGGTATCTCCTTTGGCGCGGCGGTTACGATTATTCGGTCGTAAGGGGCGTATTTCTCCCAACCGTGGTAGCCGTTGCCGTGTTTTTTATGGATATTTCGGTAGCCGAGTTCATCAAGTCGTTTTGACGCGCTCTGCGCGAGTTCAGGGATAATCTCAACGGTGTAGACCTGGTCAACTATTTCGGCTAAGACGGCGGTTTGATAGCCGCATCCTGTGCCGATTTCTAACACCCTTGACGATGGTTTTAACTCCAGTAGCTCGGTCATCAACCCGACGATGTAGGGTTGAGAGATTGTTTGTTCGCACTGGATCGGCATCGCATTGTCATCGTAAGCATTGTCCATATCATCTGGATCGACGAATCGATGGCGAGGCAGTTTCCGCATGACCGCTAGTACCCTTTTGTCTTTGATTCCGCGTCTTCGGAGTTGTTCGTCCACCATTTTCTCACGCAGATGAGTATAGCGGTCATTGTTCTGCGAATGTTTACGGCGGAAAAGCATTGTGGATTACCTGCCCTTTATTCGCTAATGGTGCTAGTTTAACTTAGCGGTTATGAGATAGCATTTTCAATTCTATTGTTAATCGGGGTGACAAACCGTACCCGATCCATCGGAGGCGCCCAAGCTGACGACTGCTATAGATTTTATCACAGAATCGTTTACTTGGGTAGATGATAAGCTCACTCAACGAGATAAAAAAGAGAAATATGGTCAAGCCAACCGCTACCTCCTTCAAGGAGTTATCATCTCGCGACGCTCTGTACGTTTTATCACATAATCAATTTATAATATCAATATAATTGATAAAACACCCAACTAAAACAGATATTTTCAATTATTTTAGTTGACATTTATGATTCTGCTGGATATAATATGCGGCAGTAAACTTTGAAGCCTTTCTACACGAGGAGCGTTTATGCGTAAACCGATCAGTAACTGTCCGATCTGCGACGGACGGCTTGAACCTGTCAAACTGAAATGTACCTCCTGTGACATGGCAATGGAGGGTCGTTTCCCAATCTCCAAACTCGGACTGCTGCCCTCGGATCAGCAGCAGTTTGTTGAAGCGTTCCTCGTTGCGAGGGGCAATATCAAAGCGGTCGAAAAAGAGCTGGGGATCTCATACCCAACCGTGCGCAGAAAACTTGATGAAGTCATTGACGCGCTAGGGTATGCGCCTCACGCAAAACGGCGGGAACAGCTCGAAATCCTTGAGGCAATCGAACAGGGCGAGATGTCCCCACAGGAAGGCATTGCAGCCATGCAAACCCTTAGCGGTGCCCTTCGCGGGTCCGAATAGGGCTGAACCTAACAGGCTGTAAGAAGTAAACCGTTGAGAAAAATTGGAGGTCTACTCATGTACGCGGCACAACGCAAGGTACTCACCTTACTTCACGATCACAAAGTCACCGTTGATGAAGCCGAAGAGCTCTTGAGTGCGATGGAGCCACCACAGCGGTCACCGGTGCCATCAATTCCCAAAGTCGAGTTAGTCGGCACAAGTAAATGGACGCAACAATTTCGCGTGAACTTGCAAAAGATTGCGGGGACGCAATCACCTGTTCTAATTCAGGGCGAAACGGGAACAGGAAAGGAACTTATCGCCCGGATAATCCACTATAATAGCAAGTATGCCGGCGGTCCCTTTGTCGCTTTTCACACAGCATCAACAGGCACATCGCTTGTCGATAGTGAAATATTTGGCCATGAGCCAAGGGCGTTCACAGGCGCGGCTAGCGAAAAAAAAGGAATGCTCGAAATAGCAAATGACGGCACAGTATGTCTCGATAAGATTGATGCACTCCCACTCGAAACCCAAAATCGATTGTATGATTTTCTGGTAAACGGTTATTTTAACCGCGTTGGGGGGACAAAACCAATTTATGCCAATGTCCGTATTATCGGCACAACCCATGACGACCTCAAGCAGTTTGTCGATCAAAAGCGGTTTAGATCGGACCTATACTATCGTCTGAGCGTTTGCGTGGTGCAGTCCCCGCCGCTCCGAGAACGTCTTGAAGATTTGCCAGCGTTGGTAAAGCATTTTGTTGAACAACAGGCGGAATTAGACGGGCAGAAACCCCCTAGAGTATCTGATGCGGCAATGGGGCTGCTTTACGAGTATGATTGGCCGGAGAATGTCCGGGAACTGTGTGGTTTAGTATCAAGGGCCGTGGTGCTTTGCGAAGGGGATGAGATTACACCGGATGACCTTCCCACACTTACACCCTCGCAGTAATCAACTCCACACTATAGAGGCACCACGATTTGCTCATCCGTTCACCACTGAGCCCGTGAGCAATGTGGAAAGCACCACTTACCGAAACCTATTGGCCGAGGGAGTCGTTTCCGGTTGGGCATTGGTTCCGTAGCACACATTTTTCGCACTGGGGTGTTTTCTGGCATACCCGCGCGCCGTGACGCACGATTAACGCGTGATACTGGTTGAACAGTTGGTAATCGTGCGGGAGATTGTCCATGAACATGTCTCTCAGTTTGCCGTAATGGTATCTGCCGCTGAACCAGCCCAACCGTCCCAGTAAACGGTAGGTATAGGTATCAACAACAAAAGACGGCTTTTTGGCGGCGTAAAGCAGGATACAGTCGGCTGTCTCCTCACCGATTCCATAAATCGAGAGCAGCTCTTCCCTAACGGTCGGCAGTTCCCCTGCAAATAGTGAGTCCAATCGGTTGTTGTGGTGTGCTTGTAGATGCGTCAGAAATGCTCGGACCTTCTTCGCCTTGGCGCGATAGTATCCTGACGGCAGGATAAGCGTTTCCAATTCGTCTTGGGATAGTTCGCCCAACCCCTCCGGATTTAGTCGGTTCGCTGCTTTGAGGTTGTTAATCGCCTTGGCAGCATTCCCCCAAGCGGTGGCTTGACCGAGAATTGCGCCGATAATGATTTCAAACGGTGTTTCGGCGGGCCACCAGTTTAGCTCGCCGTACTCGGCGTAGAGGTCATCATACAGTTTGAGTAGTTTTTTACGCATTATATCTTACGGTGTAGTTAAGTTTATCGGTGTGCGAGCAGATACGATTGTTTTAAGTATTGTGGGTCTATTTTGCGTTCGCGTGGAAGGTAGATTGCGACTTGAATTCCTATTCCGTGCAAATATCTGCACATCAGCGGCCCGACATCAGCCCACTCCAAATTACCCAATCCACAACCTAGCACCGGCATCGCTAGGGATTGAATACCCTCCTTTCTAAAGTTTCTCTTTACCCAATCCAAGCCACCTTCAATATCGTCCAAACGCGAGTTTTCTCGCCACTGTCGCTTCGTTGCAAAAAGCAGAAACCATTTTACTGCATTAGGTGTTGAAAGCGGTAAGCTAGGGTCTGCCAACTCTTGATCCAGCGAAGTCTCGCGCTTATACAGATAAGGTTTTCTCGCTGTAATCCTCCGAGTACGACAGGCATCCTGATAAGTAACGTACACATCAGGGAATTGATACTTCGCTCGTGATGCCAATCCCTTTCCCATTACTCCCTGCAGGTTTACACTAATTGTCAATGTTTGCATGGTAGAAAAGAACATATCGCCGTCAATTAGGGAAATGTTGTCGCCAATCTGCGTTTTGGATTTCGGCTGAAAGAACATATGCGGTTCTGGAATGACGGGAATTTGGCGGTTACCAACGATCTGCCTCACCCGATTTCTAGTTGTATCGTTAGCGACAAAAAGCGAATCAATATATTCAGGCTTCACTTGGTTGGGTATTAAACATTCGGCCATGATTTTACGTTTAGAGCCATCCCCGTCATTCCACCAATCGTTCTGAATCACCCTCCGCTGCTCGTAGAGCACTGCTAGCCCTTCTGATCGAGAGTAAAATCGCGTTGGGTCGTTGGCTGCGTTGCCCTCCGTGAGAACAATATCTTGTTCTCGCAACACCTTTTTCAAGACTCCAACAACGACCAGATCTTCTTTCTCTATTTGATGGACAAGGCAATACATCATTGGGTTACGTGGTTGAAAGTATAGGTTAGCGTACTCCCAGAGGTTTTTTCCATCTGGTGTGGATTTGTCTTTGCGCTTGCTAACGATGTCTATGTTATAAATCGGTGTAGAAGATACATTTAGTTCTTCGATTTTTGGGTGAGCCAGAATTCCTTTGTCAAGAATGGATGGTAAGTTACCTATGTGAGTAATGTAGTAAAGTGACACAGGATCGAACGTTCTCATAGCTTCCCTCCGACCGATAACAACGTTTGTGGTAGATCTTAGTCGATACACAACCACCCCCCTAAATCCCCCAACTCCCCTGACAAGGGGAGAAGATAAGAGGGGGATCTTCTCCCTTGTCTTTCCCCTCTTATCAGAGGGGTTCAGGGGGAGTTCATGAGGCGTCGATAAGGGGCACTATTGGTGAACGTCTACATATTTATATTGTTCACTATAAATACTATGAACGAACCTTAACAGATTTGGGGTTCGCGGAGTTACGGCACACGGAGTGTGCCTACTACTATTATTCACCATAATTCGCACTTACACTACAAAATGAAGGGTTTGTTTAGCCAACCGATCCAACTTTCCAGATTTTGCATCTTCTTCAAACAGCAACTCCCGCTGAATCCACGCGATTACATCTTCCAACCCTTCCGATTTTCGGAGGTTTGTGAACACGGCCGGCTTTTCGCCGCGCATCCGTTTGGTATCTCGCGCCATAACGGTGAGGTCGGCCCCGACATATTCTGCGAGATCTATCTTATTGATGATTAATAGATCGGAGCGCGTAATGCCCGGCCCGCCTTTTCGCGGGATTTTATCGCCGCCGGCGACATCAATCACATAAATGGCGGCATCGACCAACTCAGGACTGAAGAAAGCGGCGAGATTATCCCCGCCGCTCTCAAGGAATAGGATATCGAGATTGGGAAAGTCGACAGTCATCTGTTCAACGGCTTCAAGATTGGCAGAAATATCCTCGCGGATAGCGGTATGGGGGCATCCGCCGGTCTCGACGCCGAGAATCCGTTCTTGTGGTAACGCCTCAAGGCGCGTGAGTATTTCGGCATCTTCCCGTGTGAAGATGTCATTGGTGATTGCTGCCAATTCGTAGGCGTTACGCATCCTTTTGCACAACTTTTCAATCAGTGCGGTTTTGCCCGATCCGACGGGGCCGCCTATGCCAATTTTCAAGGGTTTCATGAAGATTTTGCTTCTCAGGTTTGTGGTTGATTTTGGAGTCACTTGGATACTCTCAACTCAAAGGCAACCCCCTAAATCCCCCTTGTCAGGGGGACTTGATACGCTACCCCCAATTCGCTCTCGTCAGGGGACTTCAAGAGATAAATAGTCTTGAATATAGCCTTTCGTGCTGCATCGATCGAATGTCAAGCCCGGGGGTGAAGCCGTTTAGATCGTTTATGCCGGCCCCTTCAGCAAATCGGGCGATGTCGATGAGATCGGTACGAACATTTCGGATAATCCGTTGTCCGTCTGTCGGTTTCAGTGGAATCAGTCGTACCGCAGCGGAGACCTGCCCGATAATGTGGGCGTGCAGATAGCCGAGGCCTGCTGAGAACAGGTCAATTTTTGCAGCAGATGCGACCAAGCCGTAGGCGATTGCGTGGTGTCCGTCGCAGCTGCCAGATTGGATTTGTTCGGCATATTCAGTCAGCAGTCCATTCTGTTCAAGGATTGCAGCGTTTCGGAGAAACTGTTTGCCGATTTTGATGCTCCCTTCCCGTGATTCACGGGCAACCTTCATCGCGGTGAGGCGTGCATCAAGGTCGATAACCTTCTCAATCTCAGTTGCCTTGTAGGCTAGCCCGATGGCGACCGCATCACTATTCCGGAGGCCGTGATGGAGGGTTGACCGGAGGAACATCTCAAACGTCTCCGGATCGTTGACGAGTTCACGCTGCACGTAGGTTTCCAGACCGAAGGAGTGAGCGAACGCCCCTGTAGGAAAGAAACTGTCGGTCAGCTGCAGGAGCGTCAATAGGGATTTGCCCTCTAGGGCGGTATCAGTGGACATGGACATGTGACTGTGATTGTTGGGGGACACCTGTGAATATGCGTTCCTCAACGGTGTAGGCGAATCCGAGCCGGGTTAACTGTTTTTCGAGAACAGGTTCGTAAGGAACCAGAATGGCGCCGTCGTCAAATCCGATGGGACGATGTAGATTTCCGATCTGGTAGCAGGCGAGACCGAAGGCTTCGCGTTTCTCAAGATGAAGGACAAACACCTTCTCAGGCTCTCCTTCAACGACGATTTCAACGTCCGCATCCCGATACAAAACGTCGCCGGGTGATAAGCGTGTGCCGGTCGGTAGTGCGATCCCAAGTTCTCGTCCGGCTTCTGTTTTGAGTCGCTGCCGGCATTTTTGGCGCGCCTCCCAATCGAGTCTAACCAAGTCGCGCTTGGAAGGGGATAGCCCTTCTTGTGGTGTGACAATTTCTTCGACGATAATCATCAACTTAACCGTTTATATAATTCTTCGTTTTTTTATATATACCGCGCAGCTTGACTAAAATCTTTTGTCCCGATTGGATCGGGAAGAAAATCATCAATCGCAGCGCAGATCAACTTTTGAGGGGGAGTTGTTAGGCACCTTGGAGCGGGAAGGACCGCGCCCACCTCCAGTGTCCGGTTGAATTTTCATACAATTCAACGGCATTACAAACCGCATGAATTGGTCCTAAATCCTTCATTATTTCCGAGAGCTCCGCTTCTGCAATAGTCAATAACTCAGCACTTCTATTCGCAACTGTCAGGTGCGGAATGATCTCGGTGAATTTTCCGCCGTAAGGTGGATATTCAGGGAATTCACGCACAATCGCCTCGGTCAGAGAAATGAACGGTTCATCGGGTTCAGGTACGAGATAGAGGGATTCCGGGAATCGGCCAACTTGCTCAAGCTTGAACTCTAAGGGCTGAAAACGCTGAAATGTTTCGGTAGCTCTAGCGAGGTCGTCGTCTGTCATTAAATCGGGCGATATGAACGGGAAAAGCACCGTGATATGAGCGGGCACTCCAGCTGCAGCAGTTGGGTCGTAACGTTCACGCAGGTCTTTTACCCAAGGTTCTGCTTCTGGAACAGGGACAAACAATGTTGATTGGGCCATAATGGGATACTATCCTTTTTTGGGGTTGGGAAATCTGCCCTCGTCCCAGTCAATGACGTCATACAGCGTCTGAACGTCAGGGTCATCACATCCAGAATAGAGGGTCTCCAAAGCCTCTTCAAACTTGGGACGAGAACGGGTTCCGTTAGCGCCGATCAACACAGCGAAATCGTTCCACTGGCTGATTATTTTCTCGGTCACACCGTCCAGTCCTAGAAACCACCTTTCGACCTCCTCATCGGTCAAACCGTTGCCCACATTGTCCACAAATTCATCGGCATCTATATCGAAGAAATACAGGAACAACCCGTCCGTCGCCGCGGGATTGCATAGATACTCTTGATACTCCTCGTTCAAGGTTCCTTCCTGATCTCGCCGGATTTTATCGACAATTCTTGCCAGCCACGTGCATCCAGCCAGTTGGTCATAGGGGCTGCGGATATTCATGGGTCTCCTCCATTTCGTGACGAGGCGGGTAGTTATGCAATGAATGGGATGAACAGGGCACCAAAATCGTTAGTCCGGGACAGCGAACGGGTTTGAAGATTCATCAGGGCTTGTCGATGGGAAATTACTTTTGGACGACGTAAATCAGCCATAGCCGCAGGATTTTTAGGCTGAATCCGCTTTTCCGGTCTCAATGGGGTAACCGTCTCGCTTCCACCAGTCCAACCCTCCCATAAGCTCTTTCACACGAAATCCTAACCGTGCCATATTAAGCGCGCCCTTTGTCGACGCATTGCAGCCGATGCCATCGCAGTATGTGACGTAAAGTGCATCTCGATCCAGATTTGCGGTTGAATCCGCGTTCATGGTCCGATGTGGGAAGCTGATTGCACCGGGGATGTGCTCTTCGGCAAATGCCTCGGCGGATCGTGCATCGAGAACGACGACTCCGTCGCCGTTCTCGATTGCTTCGTTGAGGTCCCACGAGTCGGTTTCGTACTTCAATTTATCTTCGTAGTGTCGAATATGATCTTCCATTTATTTTATCTTCTATCTATGTGTTGGTTTATTAGTTCACAGGTTCATTGAAATGATGAACCGTATACATGGGTAAAATGCGAAACATGAACGTTGGGGTTCACGGTGCCTGTTGAACCCAACGGAGGGGTAGCGATTATGGCATTCGGATCCATCAGAATCGGGTATGCCTACTGCTCGCGGCTTGGGTTAATTATAGTATTACAGCGACGCTCAGTCAAGGATATACCTCTGTATTTGGAGGAGTTTATGCTGCAAAACGATCGAAACGTCGATTTTGGAAAATCAACCTACGGGAGTTTGGAATCGGCCGTGACGTGTGAACAGAGGGTTGGGCAATCTAATCCGTCGGGCGCGGGAACCTCGTCCCTACGAAGAGCCATGTGTCCGTCACCCCTGTTGAATCATCTGTTACTTTGACACTACCCAGGCACCGCTAACCCCCTAAATCCACCTTGTCAGGCGGACTTCACAAGGACTATCCCTACATGATAGCTGATACATTTTTATGTTACCAGCCACGCTGCGATATCCCCTTCTGATAGGGCTTCTGTTTCTATCTGCAATCGATCTGCGGCGTCAACGGCGCGGTAGACATCTGCGATCCAATCTGTCTGAAAGGTGTTGCCGGTATTGTGGATAAGTAGATGGCGTGGTGCGACGAGTGTCCCTGCCGTGCGAAAGTCACCGACCCGCCGAATGCTCGGAACAGGGAGGGTTTGGAGGTAGGCTTCGTCGTTATCGCTGTCGAACCGGTCAGCATCAATAACAGTACGGTCAACATCGGTAAATCCGGCGGCGAGGAGACACCACAACCCCGCTTCCCCAAGGCCGATGAGGTTATGGGTTGACACCCCCGCTTGGGACTTGAGATACGCGAGTGCGGTCAAGATGTCTTGAACCCGCAGGGCGGCATCGGTGCGGTTGTAAGTGGTGAAGAATCTACTACTGCTATCCCGTACCACTTTGCCGTCGGCGGTACTGTACGCGCTAGTCAGGAAGGTATCTATCCCCACGACCGATTCCCCGGCGGCGAGGAGATTGCTCGCCAAGCGCGTCGGTCCACCTGCCTCCGGGTCAATCAGATGGATCGCCCCTTGGGGGTGGACAACGAGTGTCGCTGAATCGCTCGCTGTTTTCGGTTTCAGACATAGGGCGGGCAGTGGATGGTTACCGCCAATCAGGACGGGTTGCGCGGTGAAATCAGATGTTTCAACGGGATTTGGCAAAACGGAATCGGGAATAGAGAGCGCGAGTGAATGCCGGAGCGCGTTCCCCATCTCTTTACGGAATTGGTTAAGTGATGCTGCGTCGGTCGGTTTACGCGCTGCAAGTTGTGCCTCGGCGGTTTTGATTCGTGACCGGGTGAGTCCGTCGGCATCCAGCGTGTGTTCGGGTAGCGCTCGGTTATGGAAAACCAGCAGGTCTTCGTCGCGTTCCACCTCAAAGGGCACCTCTCTGAACCTTGTGGCATCCTCTTCGCCCAGAAACCATTTACCGAACCACGCGTAGACCGCTTCACGGCTATCCTTGTTGTAGTTATGGTCGGCATCAATCTGTATCTGGTCTATCCTGTCCTCCGCGCCGAAATGTGCGTAGATACTGCGAATCGCCGGGTATTCGACGGTCGGCGTATTCGTCGTCCAATCCCCCGTCGCAGAAACGAGTAATAGGGGTCTGGGCGCCATCAGGGCACCGATTTCGATGTTGCTGATGTCGAGCCGCAGGTTCGGCGCATTTTCACAGAGGCAACCGCCCTGCATGTGTGCGGAGATCATGTTGACCGGGGCGGACACCTTGATCCGATTATCGACCGCGGTGAGCATGAACGTCTGCGTCCCACCGCCCGATGCGCCGGTGCATCCAATTCGATCATTGTCCACATCGGGCAACGTTTCGAGGAAATCAACGGATCGGATACCGTTCCACAACTGAAGCGCCATCAGACTCACGCCCCACAGCGCTTCGCGGTCACCGCCGTAGGCATGGTCAATCTGTTCGCCACTGTCAACACGTCCGACCATGTCATAGGAGAAGATGACATAGCCCTGCTTGGCAAAGTTGATACAGCGACCGGGCACCGAGCCGGCTTCGCTGTTTTCCAACCGTCCTCTGCCCCAATGTCCGTGAGGACTGACAATTCCCGGAAACGGTCCTTTTTTCCCTTTCGGACGGTAGAGGTTTCCGGTGGTGAAGAAACCGGGATAGGCTTCAAAATAGACCTTCTCGACGGTGTAATCGTCGCGTTCGATTCGTCCAAAGATGTGTGCGTTGAGCGGCGTTTTGTCGGGCATCGGAGTCAGCCCGTTACTGACCAAAATATGTGATCGAAGTTCCGCCGCTTTCGCCGTCCATTCAGCTTTGGTGTAGCCGGGAAAGGTGTAGACTGTGTGGACATTTCGGGTTTGATAGATCCGGGGATCGCTCACCGTTTGGGAAACTCCGGTGAATAGATCGGCAAGTTGATCGGTGTTTGACATGACTTTCTCCATAAGCGTTGATTTTATGAGTAGAGCGCAGGGCAACCCCAAGGGTTGCCCCTACAAAATAACCCAAATGTAGGGGCAGGTCTTGTGCCGGCCCAAAATACCGATTTGTCAAATATCAACAGAACCTGCTATCAATTTGGGCAACGGCGTAAGGAAGTAAGTTGAGTTCAAGTGTGCCGTTAGTGGTCTGCACAATCTCGCCGGTTTCCGCGCGGAACGTTTCGGGTGATACCATTGCGTGGTGCGCGTTGGTCTCATTTAAGTGGCGAACCCGGACATCTGCCGCCACGTCCTGCACACGGACCGGTTGCGAGTCGGGGGTGAGATTCGCTAGCATCGTCCGCGTTTTACCGTTCTTGCGAAGGGCAATGACCTCCACCTTCAACGGATCGCTCGATTTTGAGACAAGGACTTCTCCGCCGGCCAATTCGCTCACGTCAGCGAGTATGTGATAGAGCGGAAAGACTCCGCCGGGGAGGGAATGGAACTTCTCCGGCAGCGGCGAACCGTTCGCGGTCTCCATCACGCCGCGCCAGCCGGTCGTTTCGTAGTAGGTTACGCTCGATGCACCGCTTTCGGACAGGTACTTGATGCTGCCGAGTGTCCAACCCGCGCCGAACAGCGACATCTGCCGCACATCGACCTGTGCGGGCAATTCGCTTGGTCCCGGTTCAGGTTCGGGTCCCGTGGCGTTAGGATTGAAGCGTGCGAGGAGTGTGACGGGTGTGATGGCAATGGGAAGGTCACCCACGAATTGCCGGGCACTTTCAACGGTCACCGCTTGTGCAGCGAGTGTCTCCCCTAGTGAGGAATTATCAAAGGCGTGGACTTGGGGATTGAGTGAATAGCAGACGAAGTCTATGGCGTCCACCGGCGGATGTCCGCGATTCAGGTCGGTAAAATAGATATTGGTGCCCGCCCCAATTTTCGCGTCGGGTAGGTAAGCGCGTGCGAGCTCAACCCATTGGGCGGCGGTCGAAGCCTCCGTCTTGTGGAAGATAAGGTATGTCCCAATCGGTGGATTCACGCGTCCGATGGCCTCGTCGAAGGCGCGTAGCTCGTCCGCTGCTGCATCGGTGAGGAACAGGGCAAGCTCCAGCGATACGCCCAGCGATCGCGCTTCGTCGGTCGCTCGACGCAGCCGGAATTCATAATCGGGTTGTGTCAGGTCAATATCCACGCGCAGATGGGAAAGGTTGAGCAACTTGAGGCGTTCCAGTTCCTGTGGACGGAGCACCTCGCCGTGAGAGGCGGTCCCCAATCCTATGCGGGGAAGCGGTCGAGCGTCGGCGGATGAGATTTCCACGGTGAGCGGCGCATCGGTTGTGTCTCGTCGATCGGTGTTTGATGCAGGCTGCGTTTTGAGGGTTAAGGTAATCCGTTGGGCGATTTCTGTGCCGGCGGCGACCTCTACCGGGAAGGGTTGGCTCAACGGTGTACCGTAGGTTTTGTAAGAGGCATCGGTCCAGTTGCGCTGGTCTTCCATCTCGAAGGTCTCGCCCTCAAATCGCACCTCTGCTTCAATGCCAGAGGTAACCGCGTACCTGACCGCCCGCATATTGTTGAACGGTGCGACCGGCTTAATCTCGCCATCGATTATGTACTGAGGTCCTATAGCGATAGGGAAGGCGCTCTCTTCGACCGTCCCATCCACCTTCTCAATTTGGCAAGGGACGCCTGCACAGTCCATCGGGTGCAACACACAGAAGCCGATGCGGTTGCGCCGGAAGGTAGACCGTACCTCCCCGTCCATTGAGAAGGTGATGGTTCCATCTGCGTCACCCGTGATAGTTCCCCGCCAGCAGAAATCGACATCGGCGCTTTTGTTCTCAACATCGTAGGTGATGCGAAACGCGTCGTCGTCTGCTTCGATTTGAAGGTTTGAGAGTTGGGGAAGTATTGTGTCCCAATTGTGATCACGGATAGCGACATAGACCCGGCGGAGAATCTCGCGGTCCCCGAACCGAATGTAGCGCAGGTCTCCCGCTTCAAAGATCATCGATAACGGACCGGCGCGGAGGTGTGTCCCTTCCGGCAACGGTTCATCTTTTCCGTAATATAATACGCTGCGTGGCAGTTGGTTCATATCTGCAATTTCCTTCCGGGCATTTTGTCGAGCGCTCATGTAAAGAAATCGTGCAAAGAAACCGAGTTTTCAAGAAAAAACTCGGTTTCTCCAAGTCGTTCTGCACTCTCTTTTGACATAAGCCTTGTCGAGATGTGAATCTCGACCTACAGGGACTTTTTGGCTTATTACATGTATCGGCGCAATTTTTCTTGGAAGCGAGGGTTGTCTAGCGCATCACGGTTGACCACATTCTTTGGCACGCGTCCCGCTGCGACGTCCAAGATACTCTCGCAGGCACTTCGTCCGTTGCCGAGGAAACACTCGTCCGTCCAGCAGATACCGTGCGGCGTGACGATGACGTTATCTATCGTTAAGATGGGGTCGTTGGGATCCACCGGTTCCTGTTCAAACACATCGAGCGCTGCGCCTTGGATGCGTCGTTCACGGAGGGCGACGGTGAGTGCGGCTTGATCGACGATGGGACCGCGGGCGGCGTTGATGAGGTAAGCGGTCTCTTTCATCAGCGCGAGCCGTTCCGCGTTGATTAGGTGGTGGGTCTCTGGGGTCAGGGCACAACAGATGGAGACGAAGTCCGAGGTGCGGAGTAGTGTCTCTAGGTCCACCAATTCCACACCCGCAGCCTGCGCCTGCTCCGGCGTTGCGTAGGGATCATACGCCAGATGATGCATCGCAAAGGGCTGCGCGAGTTTGAACACCTCGCGCCCGATATTGCCCATCCCGACCAGTCCGAGTGTCCGTCCGGTGACGCCCATGCCCATATAGTTTAGTTTGTCGTCCCACCGTCCGTCGCGGGTGAGGCGGTCTTTGATTAGTAGTTTCTGGCTGAGCGCCAAGATGAAGGTGATGATGGCTGCTGCGACGGGTCGGCGCACACCGTCGGGGGTGATGGTGAGTAGGACACCGTTCTGGGTGCAGGCGTCGACATCGACGGCGTCGTATCCGACGCCGAATCGTGCTAGAATTGTCAGACGGTCAACGCCGTCCAAGGTCTCGGCAGTGATTGACGGCGCCAACACGAGTAAGGCGTCGTAATCTTGCACCTGATCTCGGCGCAATGTCGGTGTATTTTCCGCCAAGAACTCCCACTCCACACCTGCTGCGTCGTCCAGCAGACTCAACCCGATGTCGCCGAACCCGATTGTCCCGTCAGGTTTGAGGATGTCGCGGGTGAGTCCCACGCGAAATGTTTGGCTCATAGAATTTTCCCTTTCTTATTGGTTCATTGGTTCATTCATGTGCCAATGAACCGATGCACGCTTGTAGCACTTTTGATTGACAACCCCTGAGAATTTAGCATAAAATTAAGATGTGATTTGATAGAGATTCGATCGTCCAGAGGGGGTATGCAGAGATGTCAGAAACGTCGAGTTCTGAACTGTTTAAAAAAACCTTCAATTCCCATTATCTGAAATGGGGAATCGTTATTACCGCTCTATATATAGCGGGTTTCATTCTGTATACCATCGGGATTCTCAACAAGCACTTAGACATGGCGCTTCCGTCGTTTCTTCATACGATCGTTACTCTTGGTTGCTGGTCTTGGATGAACGACATGGTAGTTGAAGCAATCGGTATCGGGTTTATCGCCGTCGGTGCAATATCGGTCGGTGTAGTTGCCATCGGGGCATGCTCTGTCGGTATCGTTGCGGCTGGCGCATTTTCTGTCGGTATTTTTGCGTGGGGCGCGTTTTCGTTGGGGGTCATCGCTATCGGTCAGTCGGTTGGCGTTATCGCCATCGGTCCCGCAGCTTGTGGGGTCTATACACTATCTTACAAGGGCAAAGGACGCCATGTGTTCTCACCGGATCGCCAAGATGCGGAGGCGGTTGCGTTCTTTACGCGGTGGCTGCCGAAGTTCAGGGAGACACTTTCTTCTGACTCTTAGGGTAACGTTCAACCTGTGAAGGGTTCATGCCTACATCCTTGAATCTTCCCGCCTCCCTATGTTACTATAAAATGTTCGATATAACAAACAAAAATTGTAAAGATTAGGGCAACCACGAGGGTTGCCCCTACAGAATTGACCAACCCTAGGGGCAAATACCAGCAACCCAAGAGGGCAACTACAAGGGTTACCCCTACAGAATTGACCATACAACCAAGAGGGCAACCACACAACCAAGAGGGCAACCACAAGGGATTGCCC
>JAJEAL010000013.1 GCA_022822785.1 Candidatus Poribacteria bacterium | reverse complement strand
CCGACTATGAAGGTGCAAAATAGGGTGAAGTTTTGACGGTTGAATAACGGACGAAAATCGGTTAAAATATGGGTGAGGCAGAAGATGAGGCTCATTATTTCTCCTTTCAAAATTGTGATGGATTTCTGAAAGGATAACCTCTTTTCTGCCTCTTTGCACGTAAAAATTGTACAAACTTTAGTAGAGCTAATAGTATAAAACGATGTGTTCGCATATCCATACATTTGTATTGCCATACAAATGTATGGTATAATGTATCGCATATAATAGACAAGATTTGTCAATAAAAGCCTGACAATTTTCAAGGAGAATCTAACAATGAGTTACAGAATAACGGTCATTTTGGCACCGCAACCGGAAGGTGGTTACACTGTGACCTGCCAAGAACTACCCGAATTAATAACTCAAGGTGACTCAATAGAAGAGGCATTAGAGAACGTGGAAGATGCCTTTGCTACGACACTCGAACTATATGAGCATTTAGAACGCCCGTTACCAGAGAGTATTCAACTCCTTGATGATAAGCCACGTGGCTCATCAATTCCCTTCCAAGATAACAAAAAAAGTTCCTTCTTAGAACCCTTCCAGTTTGAAACACTCACACCCGTTAAATCAGAAGACAAATCTTTTGAGAATACTCCCTTCTGGTTTCAGGTAAGAGTTCCCAGCCTAAAACCAAGACTCTATGCCTGATGAAATATCGACAATTCAGTAAAAAACTGAAATCACTGGGCTGCCAAGAGATCCCAAGCAGAGGTAAGGGATCTCATCGCATGTGGCTGAATCCACATACCAACCTTTCAGCCGTTATCCCTTACCCTGGGCGCAAAGACCTCAAAATTGGCACAATGCGGAGTATGATTCGGCAGTTGGAGATCGAGTGGAGAGAGTTCCAATCTGCATAAAACCTAACAGAATTAAGCCAACAAACTCAGCTTCCAACAAAAACAGAATCAATCCAACCAAATAGAAATAAAAGACCAAACATGGGGCAGTTCCCATTAAACCTCCGGTAATTCGGGTTATCGGACGTTTTATAGTAGAGCAGCATCACTCCTACTAGCAATTGTACCGTCAAAATCATTTTCAGGAATAGAGAAATAATCAAATACAACCATAGCATGTCTTCTGTTTACGTCTGCAAATTGCCATCTTTGAATAACTCCCCTTGCATTCTCATCACGGTTATCCACGGTATGATGCCATTGCTTGCTAGTCCTTTCTTCCAATAATTCCTTAGATATTTGGCGCAGATCGGATTCATGAAAAGCAACCTCTGATTGAAGCATCTCCTTCTCAACAATCTTCTCACTATCAACAAAAATACAAATTTTTCTAACACAGGCTATTTGGGCTTCGCTCATTTTTATCTCCTTTCGCTCTATTGTATACCAGCTCTCAGTGATTTGATCGTATACCGTCCAGACTCTACGCGTGATTGTGTTTACATTCCAGATTGTGCGAGGGTATGTGCCATCATCTGTCCACGGGGAGACTGTTGGATAGTCCTGATATTTCTCATATACCACTTCCTCATGATATTCCTCATCATATTCTTCGCTATAATCATATTTCTCGATGCCCTTGACAAACGGAGGTAAAAGTTTGGGGTTATACTTATGCTGAAGTTTCACGGGTCCCCTGTTCCTGTTATACCCGTTGGGATGTATCGTATCATACTGTTGCATCGCCATCACTTCATAGTCGTCGAGTGAGTCTGTAGGTATATTCTCATAGAGAATCCCGCATCTAAAAGCATCTTTCCCGTATTCTTCTACATCTTTAGCGATTTCAGAGTTCCGAGACTCGTTTTTGGATTCTACTTTTTTGCCGGTGTTATCTCGGTAATAGGTAGGTTCGCCAAGATGAGCAGCAAATCGGTGTTCGGGTGTATCATGTTTAGTCTGTCCAACATAAGCTTTGTTGTTGACGGTATTCCAAAGAATGTATATACAGCCCATTATTTAGTTTTCCTTTCATTGATTCAATCTCGTCCGCAACTCTGCCATCTTCGGCGAGTTACAACAACTGCCCCCTTTCATTTGAAGACAGTCAAGAGACTAACCGTAATCGCCGGACCACCCCCACCTTTTACGATCGCGACTCCTGTATCTTTCACATAAACTGCCGTAATTACCAAGATTCACGACTTCCAGCCGTTGACCGTTGTATCTCCCAATGTTGGACGAATTATACGGCGGCGAGTGCCAGTAGATTGTAAGTGCCTCAGCATCCTTGAGCACATTCTCCCAATCCGACCAACGTGGCGGATCATGCTCATAATCTTCCTCCACAATTCGACCTACATAAACTGACACCCCCTCCTCCTCCTCCAGCCAATCAATGTGAGGGTCGTTTCCGCTAAAAAATCGTTGCTCGAAAGCCCATGTTGTCATTCCAACGTAGAGCAAAGAATCGTCTCCGAAGATGATGTGGTGACCGTAGATTTGGTATAAACCGCAGTCCTCGTCATCGTCATCCAACGCTTTCATCTCGTCAAGAGAGAGTGGCCCCTCCCATTCAACCCTGACGGTTCGCATATTGACGCTCCTTTCATCAATCGTCACGGCGATTTTCACGCCCCATCTCGGTTAGCCTCCAATCACCGCGCACAATATTATTTACTAAGCCTTGCTCTTTGAGTTTATTTAGAAAAGCGGCAACGATACCATCTTTGGGATAATTACCTCTTGATCCTGACAGCATAGTGCCAAGCCTCCTGCTAATTTCTGTAGGCCCTAATCCTTGCTGGTGGTTCATCTCTGCTTCAAACAAGAGATCTAAAATTGCTTTTTCAATATAAGATACGCCTTTCTGAGCCAGCTGCTTCGGTCGTAAACCTTCCATATTGATGCTCCTTTCCTACTTGAATTCACTTATCGGACATATTTTTTGCGATTTTTTTACATTTGTGAAAGCCCTAAAACCCTTGCTATGACTGGATCAAGCCTCCCTGCTTTCCCCTAAAATAACCTCTAAACGTCCGATAATAGATTTTATCGGACGAGTTTCAGGGCGCGTTTCAATCTCACACTTGAAATTCTTTTCATTGGTATTGTGCATCGAGGAGTTCCAACTCTGCCACTGCGGTCGCCTTGTTGCATTTATCACACAGTAAAAAATCGGCACTTACCAGTTGCAAATGTGTTTTGCCAGCGCCGCATTCTGGGCATTTGTCAGTCTGATATAAAGCATAAACCAATGCCTCCTCAGCGCGTTCTACTCGCATTGCCGCATCACCCAAATCGTGCATTGCCTCATCGTAGGCGGAGAGGTCTTCTCCCTCCCCTGTCGTCGCGAAGTTCGCTTCAGCTCGTTTCGCTCGTTTCTCAGCGGCAGCTAATTTGTTCTTTGCATCTTCGATCTCCGCTTCTAACGTAAGTTTCCGTTCTAATAGATTTGCGTTCATAGTCTTTCTCCTTTCAATATGAATATCCGATAAGAGAAATTATCGGAGATTTTCACTACATGTTCTCCAAAGACATGCTATCGTTCTGTTTCTTTCCAGATTACTATCTATCCGTATACACTGATCACCGGCAGAAGACTGTATCGTGTAAGTCATTTGACCGGTTCTTTCGTATTCCCCAGACTGATAGCCTATTTCTTCAATGACTCGTTGTGGGCTGACCTCTCCAGAGTAGATGAAATAAATTCGATTAACTTTATTCTGGCAAAAGTCGAATCTAATTGTGAGATTTTTACGAATTTTGTAGGCATCTTCGGATTCACATGTCCCCACACAGCGTGCATCCATATCACGCATTCGTGCTTCTACATGCTCTCAATTACTGCCCAAAAGGTCTTTATACATCAATAACTCCTTTCGTCAAATCCCCATATCTTCAAGTTTCGCCACAAGACAAGCGTGGGGAGGTATACTTGCCTTGGGGCTTTTATCCCCTCACGAATCGTGGCGGGTGAGGTGGTCGATGTGATTCTGGTTCAGCTTGCTGATTTCTAATCGGACCTCCCGGATTTCAGCGTGCATATCCGATAGGCGTTGATTCGTTTCGGTTTTCAGTTCATCAATGCGTTTGTCGAGTTGTCCAAAAAGAAAAATGCCTTGCCCGATTATAACGGCGAGGGTAATGCTGGCTATGATCAGATGCGAGGGGCTCCATTGTGAAAAATCCATTGTCTTACCCCCTGCCGTTGATTTTGTCTCTCTTGTGTCCGTGTCTCGACGTATAGTCGTGGCGTGGTGTTTGTTGGAACGGAACCGTTCGTAGTTAGTGACTGCCTGTTGAGATTATAAGGTGTTGTGGGATTCGGTTTTCTGGTTTGGCTTTCGTGCCCGGACAATGGGGTGTGGGAGACACCACCGAGCGGTGGCGTTGTCCTCTCCCACGAAAACCGGGAGAATTATAACATATTTTGCTGGAAAGTTAAAACAGTAATAGCACAGAGTGAGATGTCGGGATTGGGAGATTTCTCCTACAGGAGAATTATGGTGGATCTTAGAATTTTTTAGATACTCCAGATGTACAGCTAACCCCCTAAATCCCTAACCCCCCTTATCAAGGGGGAAAGCGGGAGACTTTGGCAACTGTTCGCTTATTTGTCTAATTCACCATAATTTAATGCGGCTCATGTAAAAAGAAAGTGCAAAGCACGAAGAGAAACCGAGTTTTGAAGAAAAAACTCGGTTTCTTTGCACTAAATCTCAACATGAGCGTTTAATGCTATTAGGAGTTACGCAGTTGAACGCTTGAAGGCTCTGTTCCGATAGTCTACGATTTGTAGTTCGGTGATTTATCGCCTGTGAATATGCCCCTCAATGCCCAATGAATCCCTGATTATCGGGAGGCCGGACGGTGGGTGAAGAAACGGGCGGCTAGAATCTGAAGGGTGCAAGCTGCCCTGATGTCACAAAATGTCACATATTCTCACATATTTTGCATATTTTCGTAAGTCGTGGGCGGATCGTTGATGAACATTAGCTTTGATTTTAATCAGATGTCACATATTTTTACGGATTATCACATATTCTCACATATTTTTTGCCTGAGTGTGCGTTTTAGTGCGTTTTAGTGAGGTGATTCGGAATCCTCCCTGACTACATCGGGACAGGAACGGAACAGGCGGACTGTACTACTTAATCAGTCCGTGCCAAGACCGGGAGAGGACTTATGAACCAGCTGCGCAAGTCCTAGGATTGTCAGGATTATAGCTGATAGCTGCCTCTACCGTCTGTAATTATTATTTTAACATATCGGAATAACATGGCGCAAATAAAAAGTTAATCATTCCGCCAGGGCTTAAGCGTTTGGCGGCTTAAAGCCCCGTACCGTTTCCCCGATGAGTCGGGACAGGCGGGAGTCCGTGCCGAGACCAAGCAAGCGGGATTAAGAAATGCGCTACTACGAGATGAAGTGCGTAACTCCTAAAGAGGGCTTAGAGGATATTATGTCTCATCACATAGGAATTGACGAATAGGTTATCACGCTGTTTCGTGAGTCTCGCCCCTGACAGATCTCCTAACCCAGTAATCAAAGTTGGCGATGGCAGCAGCGATTCGTCCTAGTCTAAGTTTCGTTGTGCCCCGATTGAGGTAGGCTTTGGCATCATCAGGGATGAGACGGAGGGGTTTATCATAGCCTTCTATTTATGGTAGATTTTAGAATTACTGGGACACTCCAAACCGAACCGCATTGCCCCTAGGCCCGGTAGGTGTGGTTTCTCCCCGCACCGCATCGGCGCAGTTGGAAACAGCGCCTACCATACACGAAGGAGCGAAAATTTCTACTTATTTCTCTAATTCACCATAATTCGTGGATACGCTGCGGTTTCTTATCAACCTAACTGAGTGCTGTCAGTAACTCACGCTGGCCCGATAGACGCTGCTCCCGCTCGGTGGCGAAGCGTTTAATCCCGGCGAGGATCGATTCGCTATCAAGATGTGCTTCGGCTATCACATCCGGTTCTGTTCCACCGGTGAGCCACTGGTTATCCCAATCTGCTGTCAGCGAATAGGTCTCTGTCAACGGTCCCAAGTTTCTGATGGGAAAGACGCGCTGAGTTCCTGTGCTCACCACCATCAAGTCATATCGTGCTTCCGGGGGCAATACGGACCGGCGATAGGCATCCGGCTGCAGATCGAACAACTCCTCGCTGACAGCAGCAATGATCTTCACGTTTATGTCCGCTGCCTCCAGTTCGGGGATAATCTGGACCAAGTTGACGGTGGAGTTAGAACCTTGGACGACTACATATCCGTGTTTGGGAGTGTCCGGGTCAAAATCGCGGATGACGTATAGCCCTTTGGCTGCCGCCTTGAGATCGGTGTCTGCAAACGTGCTTCGATCCGCCACGGGGAAATCCGGGCGGGCGACTTCGATGATAATGACTCCGACCTGCGGGTCGCGTGCAGCGGCTTCAGCAGCAGCGAAATAGCCTGGCGCGACATCGTTGTAATCCCAGAAACTAACATGTATCGCCTGTCCCCGCGGAAAGAGTTTCCACACCTGTGGCGCAAAAATACCGAAGTGCGTTCGTGCATCAGCGGCGGTCTCTGGTCCCGAATGGCCAGCAAGGATGTTAAGCACGCCCATCCGGAAAGGGCTGTCTTGATTCTGTTGACTCCACACGCGGGCGGGCAGGTACATCAGCGGCGTAAAGGCACCATAGGTGCCGCTTAATGCCCAGACCCCTGCGAATTTCTCTGGGTCGAGCGATGCGCTTTGGCTAACCAGTCCGATAGCGCTTGACACGTTCCCCGCCTCTTGGATGGGTGCTTTGAATCGGGTGCCTGCCGGATTGGTAATCGGATTGTAATGCCCCCAAAGGCTGCCGTGTTCAACATTGATGGACTCTGAGAGGTCTGCGGCAAGAGTGATAAAGCGGTTATCTGTCACATAGTTCATCCACTTGATGATCTCTGAAATTGCTCGACGGGTGCCAGCCACCTCTCCGGGTTCCTTGAACAGGGAAATCTCCACCTCCTGTTCCTCGCCCGACACCGGATTCGTCACGGTGAGCGTCTGTGGCTCGATCGGAAGATTCTCCGCCCGAAGTTGTTCGTCCAGAAATGGATCGTGTTTGGTGTCAACCCGCAGCGGCAAGTCATCCTGAACGGCATCACCAATATCAGTGAGACGAGTGGCAAGCCAGTCTCCCAGCCCGTTTTGATCAAGCAGCGACATGACTACGTCAATGTTGGTTTTGAACTGTATCAGACGCTCGCGTTCATCCGTTACCGGTCCCTGGCGAATACCTTCAAATTCCACCCCGTAACGCTTCTCAAAGGTTGCTGCCAAGGCAACAAAATATTCTTCGTTCATTTTTAGACCGTACGGGTGGCTTGGGTAACTGACCAACTGCTCCCCGTAACCCTCGATCTTCCCATCTACCGCGCTGGGCCAATAACCCTTGACTGTCCTGCCGATAACGATCATGGGGCGCCGGTCGTCGGGATCCCAGTCTTCCATAGTTTTGAGGACTGCAAGAATCTGATCATAATCGTTTCCATTTTCAAGGGCAAACACATTCCATCCGTAGGAGGTCCACTGTTCCTCAAGCTCGTACTGTTTATATTTGGAATCAATCACCCCACCCACCAAAGTATCATCGATACCAGCGTTATTATAAGAGAGCAGAATACGCAGCCGCTTTCCTACCTGCATTGCAAGTGCTTGTGTCTTTAGTTCTTGGGCGTGTCCTTCCGTCATGGCAAATTCGCCCTCGAGTGCTAGCACTTTCAATGCTTCAGGTGCCCCCAAAAAGTTCCAGAACGCCGCTTTGCCTGCCGCCGTTGCAATACCGATACCTGAAGGTCCCCCGTTGACATCGTTGGTCAAATCGGTCGTTTCAGAGTGCCCTGCTAGCGACCGAATACCGCGTAATTTTGCTTGTGCAAAAAGGGGATGGTCCTCCAAATCGTTCTCCTGCAGCAAAGTCTTTAGGGCACCTGCACCGCGCCGAAAACCGAGTGCATCGATCGGCAATACAGCAATTTCTGGGGCAACGTTGTAGCGCGGATCCCCTGTTGCTGCGTGTTGACGTGCCATTGCTTCGCCCATGATCATCCACAGCGCGTATGCGGTAGGGATGTTGTGCCCACCGGCGAGCATGAACTTGTCACAGAACGGATGTTTAGGATTGCGGTAGTCATAACACAGCCCTCCAAGCGATGGTCCCGCTAAATGGAGTGCGACGTTGTAAGGCGTGTAAGCCAGTGGTCCACCAAAGTGCCCGGTCTGAGCATAATTCCCGAGCAGTACCAACGTCATACAGGTCATGTGACCGATATCCTCAAAACGTTCCCGATCGTATGGTACGGTTAGTACCTCAACGGGTGATAGTAAACTGTTCGCATTGAGCGTATTTTGCATCTTCATTCCCAGTGTGTTAGAGGTTTGTGAGTGAATGTGTCGAAAACTTGAGTAAGGTTCTGCCTCGATGCTGTTTTGGAGCGGTTGTCTCACCGGGGTGTGGTAGATTGAGCCTGCTAAAGTCCCGATTTACTGAGAGAACTTTAAGAAACGCGATTGAAGCGCGAACGATAAAAACTAACCGCCTAAACGTCGCGTCACATGAGCCAAGTTATCACCGACATGAACCCGATGAACGCGTCGCAGCATAATAACAACGCCGGCACTCTCACTTGTAATTTCTGCCAGTACCTCTCCGAATGGATCACGGACTGTGCCCAACCGTTGACCTGTGTTAACGTCGTCCAGCAGGTTGACTTCGGATCGGAAATAGCCGGCAGCAGGTGTCGAAATGACGCTGTCCATATCGCCATCTCCGGACAGATGATGTGTTATGGGTTGGGGTTCGGGGTGGCCGTCCAGCATATCAAGGTGTTTCATCACGTTGATTACACCAGCGGTGAAGCAGCTCACATCGGCGGGGTAGGCGTAGCCACCTCCGGCAGCTTCGGTATAAATCGCCGGTACACCCAGATCTGTGGCAGCTGACAAACTTCGACCGGGCGGCATTGGCGGTGGATGTTCCCACACTACCGGTGCACCAAAGGCAAGTGCACCCGCTCGCGACCGCCTACCTAGGGCATCGTGGCTATGAGTGAAACCGATAAGTAACGGAATTTCGGCGGTCACGCCTCCGCTGTGCAAATCAATAACGAAATCGGCGGGTTTAATCAGCTTCTGAGTAATCCAGTAAGCAATTCGTTGCGTAATCGTGCCGTTTGGGTGGCCGGGGAAGACCCGTGCCAGATTCAGCCCGTCAATCGGACTACTGCGAAGGACAGCTTCATACGCAGGCACATTACAAATTGGAACCATCAATAGCGTACCACGTAGCATTTCGGGCGCTATCCGGTGGAAAACCTCAGGAATGGTTTCAACCCCTTCGTATTCGTCACCGTGCACCGCGCCGAGGACAAGCAAGGTAGAACCGGGCGTTGCGCCTACCACATACAGAAATGGCAATCGCCAGTTGCCTCCATCTGCCCGTGAACCGACATTCAGCCAGGCAGACGTTTTAGAAGCGCGAGGCAACTGCGAAATGTCAAGTTCTTGAAAGCGCATCGCGCTTAGTGTCCTCCGACTTCACCGACTTGGATTTCAATTTCGTCTCGATCCCGGATTCGTTCGACCAATCCATCCCGGATATCGACAATCCGGTCAGAGACATCAAGCATCTTCAGGTCATGAGTTGCTGAAATGACAGTTACGCCTTGATCAACGTTAAGTTCCTTAATTAAATCGATAATTTCACGTCCGATGACTGTATCAAGGTTCGCTGTCGGCTCATCCGCCAAGATAATACTTGGACCATTTGCGAACGCGCGGGCAATGGCTACACGCTGCCGCTGTCCACCGGATAACTCATCAGGTCTATGGTGAATTCGTTCCCCTAATCCAACTCGTTCCAGCAGTTCTTCTCCTTTATCGCGCCGCTCGCTTGCCGATAGACCTGCGAAAGTCATCGGTAGGGTGACGTTCTCAAGTGCCGTCATGACGTGTAGTAGATTGTAGCTTTGGAAAATATAACCAACCCTGTGACACCGGAACCATGCAATTTGTGCCTGACTGAGCTGCCCCATATCTTGACCATCGATGAAAACTTTGCCTGAAGTCGGAAGGTCTAGGGCACCAATCATATTAAAAAGGGTGGATTTGCCTGAACCAGACGGCCCCATCAACGAGATATATTCTCCGGTATAGATTTCTAAATCAATGCCGGCAAGTGCTCTGAGCACATTAGTGCCCATGCGGTATTCTTTAACAACCTTTTCAGTTTTAACAACAACGTCTGCCATTCACGTTCCTCCTAAACTTCAGTCCGCATCGCTTCCGCTGGGGGTAGCTTTGCTGCACGCCACGCCGGAAACGCCGCCCCGATAACAGCTAGAATCATGCCGAGCACACACCCTGCGAGGATAATCAATAGCACGCCGAATTTCGTCGGTTGTGCACTCAACTCCGGTAGCAGGGGAAAATAAAAGAATAGATCTAAGCCGTAATCCTTGAGTCCTAAAAGCAGCGATCCCAGACAACCGATGAGGGCGCCGATGAGTGCACCCGCGAGCCCTTGGAATCCAGACTCCAATAAGAATAGTCTCACAACAAATCGATCCAGGGCGCCGAGACACTTCATTGTACCAATCTCTTGAAAACGTTCCGTGACTGCCATCAGCATGGAGTTAGCGATTCCTACGACGCAGACTATCAAGGACATGATAATCAACCATTTATCCTTCATGGAAACCCCTACCTGCTCCTCTTCTTCAAAGGTAGTAATTTCCTGCCGTGAGCCGCTCTCCTTCATGGCAACACTTACCTCGTTGTTTACCAGAACCGATACGAGAAACGCGATTCCCAACGTAATACCCGCGGTCGTAATGACAGATCGTCCGAAACGGATCATCAAACTCTGGAAACTAATCCTGACAGATTCCATGAATGGGAGTTCAATCTGTTGTCCAATTGTACTTCGTGTCCGTTGTTCCAAATTGTGTTCCTCCTAATTTCTAAAATTGCGCGCTCATTTTATCATGCTCCGAGAATAAAGTCAAGCCTTGCATGAACGAATTTAGGATATTAAGTTGTTAGGTTCACGTTAAAGGAAGCTACTGAGCAGTTTAGAGAAACTCAGCTTTTTCGGAAAACCCAGCTTCATTGTACTATTTCTTGACATGAACGAACTTTCAAAACTTCATGCTTAGTGATAGGATTATTTTGGATCTTGACATTCAGTTCTTGGTTTATTATAATCGATGACCAAATGATCGTCACCATAATTTTACCTTTTTTTAGGCGTTTTTATAGAATCAAATGAAATTATGAATACTGAATCTCTCCACGCAGATGTGATTGTTATTGGCGGCGGGATAATCGGTTGTGCAATCGCTTATAACCTCGCCAAAGCACAAGTAAAAACACTAGTTATTGATAAGGCGGATACCGTTGGGCGCGAGGCGTCGTGGGCGGGGGCAGGTATTTTGGCATCTCACGCATCAACCCATGAACCCTATGCCCAGCTCTGCCGTGCGAGCTTGGCGCTCTATCCGGCGTTGGCAGACGCATTGCGGGCGGAGACGCACATCGATATTGAATTCATCCAGTCCGGCTCAATTTCGGTGTTCTTTACTGATGAAGAGAAACGAGGATTAACAGGGCTAGCTTCACGGCGCTTGGATCGAGGCTTTTCTGCAGAGGTTCTGACACCGGAGGAGGTCTGGGAATTAGAGCCTGCGATTTCGCAAGCGGTTGTCGGTGGGGTGCGGTTTCCACACGATGCCCAGGTCAGAAATCCCAAGCTGGTGCGTGCGTTAGCAAAAGGGGCGGCGCTTTTCGGAACGGAATTTCTGCTCGGTAATCCTGTGAGTGTGTTCTTACGGGAAACGGAGCGTGTGGTAGGGGTAGAAGTGAACGGTCAGCGTGTTTACGGGGACAAATTTGTAATTGCGTCAGGGTGTTGGTCAGGGAGGATTGCTGCACTACTCGGAGGTGCACTACCGATGGAGCCGTCGCGCGGACAGATGGTGTTAGCAGAGGCGATGCCGCCAATCCTGCGACACGTTATTGACGGACTAGGGGTTTATCTTGTCCCCCGGTCTGATGGGAAAATTCTCATCGGTGCCACCGTCGAATTTGTCGGCTATGATAAGCGGACAACGTTGGAAGGTACGCGACAGATGATTGAAGCCGGTATTGGGTTGATGCCGAGCCTCGCCGAGAAATCCTTTGTACAGACATGGGCGGGGTTACGTCCTTACGCGAAGGGCGGTCCATATATTGGCGCATTACCCGGCTTTGACAATGTATTTGTCGCCACCGGGCACTTCAAAAACGGTATTCTACTCGCTCCAATTACGGGGGCACTGATTAGTGAACTGATTACAACAGGAAATCCGTCAATGTCGTTGGCACCATTTAGTCTGTAGTCGATGAATTCATAAAACGTAAGCGGAGGGGCCCATGGACGTTATATCTGTACCCACAACCGAAGCCACAAAAAAGAAAATCTCCTTTGAGGACTACCTGCTGATGCCTGAAATCAACCACCCGTATGAAATCATTGATGGAGAATTTATGCCATCCCCTGCCCCGATACCCGCTCATCAAAAAATAGCTTTGAACATCGTTATGGCACTTAATCCACCTGTACAAGAAAGAGATCTTGGCGTAGTGCTGTTCGCACCAGTTGATATTATCCTTCAACGCCATCCATTGCGTACCCGTCAACCCGATGTGTTGTTTATTCACAAAGACAAACTCTCTGGCACCGGTCTTGATGCGATTGAAGAATTACAGATCCTTGAAATCGCGCCAGATTTAGTCATCGAAGTGCTTTCGGCATCGGACACCGAAAAAGTGCTATCAGGGAAGTTGGCAGATTATCAGCGGATTGGCGTCAAGGAGTGCTGGCTAGTCAGTCGTGAAGCCCGATCCGTCGAGGTGCTGCAATTAACGAAAGAACAATCTCAATCGTTAGGGCACTTCGGCCTTGACGAAACCCTCCGGAGTGGAGCCCTCCCAGACCTTCAACTAGCCGTGAACACAATTTTTATCTGACACCATCAGTGCGTTTCTACGGCGTTTTACACGTTATGTGTGTCTGAGTGCTTCAATTGGCGTGAGTTTCGCAGCGCGACTCGCCGGATAATAGCCGAAAAATATGCCAACACCCCCGCCCGCACACGTCGCTGTCAACACCGATTCAAGAGTGACAACTGATGGCCACTCAATAGCGTCCTGCATAAACTTACTGACTGCCCACGCAAAACCGTTACCCAGCGCCGCGCCTAGAGCAACGCCAATCAGACTGCCAATAAGACACAGGATAACAGACTCAATGAGAAACTGTATCCGTATATCAAAGCTCTTCGCACCAACAGCTTTACGCAGCCCAATTTCAGGGATACGCTCGGTGACGGACACTAACATGATGTTGAGAATGCCAATTCCGCCAACAATCAAAGCTACAGAAGCGATAATGACGAGGATGAGCTCAATAATCATGATAATTCGGTTGGCAGATTTCAGCTCCTCTTTCATGACCCATGTTTCAAAAAACTCTTCGCCGTCGTGGTTCCGTTTCAGCACTGTCTTGACTTCCTCTACCGCCTGATCCACAGATTGATGATCTTTTGCGCGGATTAGGATATGTCCCACGACATCATTGCCCCAAAAATGGGTTTGCGCTGTGGTAATCGGAATAAAGACTTGGTTGTCTTCACTATTCTCTGTATCCAGTCCCTTACCTCTAGACTCCATCACCCCGACGACGGTGAATCGTTGATTGTTAATTTTTATCTCTCTTCCAATCGGATCAAGTTCTGCAAACAAATCCCTCCAAATTTCCTCACCAATCACACAGACCTTGTTCCAGAGACTGAGATCGTCGTCAGACAGAAATCTGCCATAGCCGCTATACCATTTGCGGGCAATCTGATACTCTTTAGCGGTGGCTTGCATCCGAGAGAACTTGCGCTTGCCATCAACCGAGATTGTTGCACTGCCCCCAGCCTCCGGGGTTGCGACTTCAACGGACGGGCATTCTGTTTGGATTGTCCGCACATCCTCCATCTTCAGGTAGTGTTTGCTCGGATTCCGCATCCACTTCTCGTTCTTACGAATCCAGTCGCGTCGATACACGCCGAACATGCTCGGTCCGCCGACCTTTTCGACCTCCCACATCAGGAGTGTCTTCGCCCCTTCCCCGAAGGACATCATCGCTATAACGCCGGCAATGCCAATCACGATGCCCAACATCGTCAAGAATGACCTCAATTTGTTTGAGCGTAAAATTGAGAATGCAGTGAGTACCCCTTCTAACAGTTTCATATGCTTTCCTTTTCTGGTTTCACCGAGCTTTTTGCAACCATCTACAACCGCTATTTTCTCCCATTTGAGCTTGCGTTGTCAAGTTGAAAACCTTGGGTAGGGAGAGAAAACCGTCTCTGCTTTTTCGTTGCGGGGGTAATCCTTGTGTGATAGAATACTCGCCAATCTAGGACCCAAGATGATATATTTGTTGAAGTGTTCTCCCTGCCGTCTACCGTTCAGACGACAATGGGGTAGCCAATGTTTAGAGATCAATCTTAGCGAAAGAGATTAAGAGATGTCAGGTAGAGATAGAGAGAGCCAATGTATCCTGTTGGATTGGGGCAATACTCTAATGCGGGACTTCCCAGAATTTAGCGGCCCGATGGCTGCCTGGCCCCGTGTCGAAGTCCTACCCAACGTCAAGGAGGTACTCACCCAACTGCAACCACAATGGACACTTGTCCTTGCTACAAATTCAATCCATTCGGATGAGACGGCAATTTGGAAGGCACTTGATCGCGTCGGTCTCCGCTCACTATTGGATAGAGTGTACTGTTTCCAGACTATCGGGCACAGCAAGCCTACACCGGACTTTTTTGACTATATTGTGAAAGATCTTGAGATGGATAGATGTCACATGGTTATGGTAGGCGATGAGTTTGAAAAGGATGTGATCGGAGCAAATCGGTCGGGGATTCGTGGCATCTGGCTTAACGAAGCGTCGGATGAGGTAAGGGTCGGGAAGATGTACCAAACGATTTTCGACTTCCGTGCCCTGCTGGAAACACTTGATTCCGTTGGGGTGGACTCTGACGCTGAGTGCAATCCCCGCTGACTCTTCTTTTTTAAACGATATAACCACTGCCCTTGCTTGTTGAGAGGCATTGAAATGGGAAATTTCTATTGATGAAAGCGAATGTGCATGATAGGTATTCCACTGGTTCACGGAAGCTCCTTGAAACGCCGTTCTCCCCGTCAGATGGAACTGGCACGCGGGGCAGGGAGGAAGTGTTGCTCCCATACCCTCGCCTCACTACTCAAAAAGAAATTAATGCTCATCGCGTGGCACTCCAGAAGTTGAAACGTGCGGACATAGACGCATGGATTCTGCTTGATACGGTAACGGAGAGAACTCGCTTCTGGCTCAATTTTGTCGAGCATACATTCCATCAAACCGAGGGAAGAGAAGCCATCCAGAACCGCCTCTGCAAGTGGGGGCACATCCCCCAAACATCTGATCGTATCTACCTCCTCGCGGAGACGAATGCGGACGCGCCCTGCTACGATATAACCGATTACATCCAGCGCTGTGTCGAGGGGGATCTCTCCATTGCAGACCGATTGAAAGGCAGAACAATCTTTCGGTCGTACCAAACGGAGATACAGGGATATGACCTGTTGAGTGAACAGGGCGTTGACGCACTCGCTCACCAAGTCTTGAATCGATATATCCATGAATTTCAGGATCTGATACAACAGTCCGTTGCGGGATTTTGCTGTGTGTTCCCAACATTTCTTTCTCCCCTCAGGGTGTCAGAGACCGCAATTCCTTGGAGTGATCAGTTTGCGAAAACTTTGAAACCGGACCTGCTAGCACACCTGCCGCTAATCCGTTACGAAACCTACGATTCAGCGACAATTCGCACCCTTTTGTGGCAGCGACTGACTCACCAGTTTGCGGAGGTGTGTGTCGGAGGCCTAAGAGAATTTGCCCATCAATGGGGTCTACAATTTGCTGTCAACTTCCCTTCAACTGCAAAGGCGTTGGAGGTTGATATCGCAACGATTCTGAAAACCGCTGACCGCCCCATACTCAATGCAAATAAGTTAGCTACACCCAAACCGTTCTTAATTGCAAAGCAGATTACGAGCTGCTTGGAAGCTCCAAAAGGTTTTTCGGGTCAAGTCAGCTTGTGCCGATCTGTCTCGCATTCAAATCTGTACGTTACAGATAGTACTTTGGGGTTCAATTCGTGGATGCGTGTCGAAGATTCTTGGCAAGAAAACCGAATTCATTACAACGAGCGGTTTACAGCCCGTTACTTTAGTCAATTCCTGTCAATCGGTATGCCCAAGCGATCGATTCTTATCCTTTCTCCGATTGGTAGTCTATGGACGAAACCCGATTCAAAAGGGTGGAATTGGCTGGTAAAGGAGTGGGGTTGGCTCTGTCAGGCGGTGTGGGAACTTGGATACGATTTTGATATCGCTTCCGAGACGGGGCTTACCACAGCGGAAGTCGATAAATCAGCGCGTGTATTGCGTTTGAATGGAGGGGATTATTCATCGGTACTGCTCCCATCTTGTTTAGCGCTTCAGGAGAGAACGGTGGAGATGTTGACGCGGTTCATCAAGGCGCGCGGGAGGTTAATCGCTATGGATCCGGTCCCCTACCTGCTTAATGGTCGGATTGGCTTAGATCCTTATCCGCTTGAACGATTGCTGTATGGTTGGCGCACGTCCATCCTACGAGGGACGACGAATCAAAAAATCGCAGCCCTTGAGCGGCTGCTGCACAAATATATTAAGCTGCCGATACAGGTTTACGTTAAACCGGATAATACAGCAACGCGTGCAATTACCGTTCAACACCGCCAATCTCCAGATTTGAATCTCTTTTACCTGTACAATCGTGAGAAACAGCCAATCGAAACGTTGATTGAGATTCAGCGAAAATTGACCGTTGAGGAGTGGAATTCGTCGAATGGTGAGAAGGGTGCGCTACACCATTGGCACGCAGACGAGAAGACATACACGCAGTTAGCTTTTGATCGTGGGCAGGGCAGATTTATCGTTGCGCGAAGAAATGTATCGGGTTAAACCTCAATGCGCCCTACGTCAACTAACCTTTTGTGCTTGTGTTTGAACCTGTATAGTGGTATGCTAACGCATGCTGCGACCTGTTTTTCGGGCGAAAACGGTACGTGGAACATGATTGCTCATAGGTCCTAAAAAAACAGAAACCGAAAGGAGTACGTTAATGACAGGTGGAGAACTTTTTGTCGAATGTTTGAAAGCGCAGGGCGTTAAAGACATTTTTGGCATACCGGGTGGGCACTTGGATCCGGTTTATGAATCGCTGTATAAAAATCGCGATACAATCCGTCACTACGTGGGACGCCATGAGGGTGGTTGTGCATTCATGGCTGATGGATATGCTCGTGCGACCGGCGAAGTGGGTGTGTGTATGACTGTACCAGGGCCAGGGGCAGCCAATGCAGCAATTGGGATTGGCGAGGCATACACGGCATGCTCGCCCGTGCTGTTGGTCACCGGACAAAATCCTTCTCATCTCACCAAAAAAGATCCGGGCAAGATGTTTCACGGTTTAGATCAAAAAGCGGCGTTCGGCCCGATGACGAAGCACATAGAGCTTGTGCATCACATCCAAGAAATCCCAAGTGCCGTCAATCGAGCCTTCGGTGCCTTACGTTCCGGACGGCCGCGCCCTGTTTTAATCGAGCTCGCTACCGACGCATTACGTGCGGAGATGGGCGACCCTGACATCTCCATCCCACCGATGAATAAGGGGCTGCGACCGGGCGCAAGTCCAGACGAGGTTGATGAAGCAATCCAGCTAATTGAGAAAGCGGAACGTCCATTCATTTTTGCAGGTGGCGGAATCTGTCACACACGCGCGACGGAAGAATTACTTGAATTTGCAAGATTGCTTAACGCACCCGTCGCCACGAGCGCGAAGGGCAAAGGCGCAATCCCAGAGGATTCACCGTACTCTCTACGTGTCTTTAATAATCGAGCTACACGGGTGGGGTTGAAGGAATCCGATTTGCTGATTGCCATCGGCACACGCTTTACTTATCGCGATACAGGCAACTGGTCGCTGGAGATTAATCAGCCGCTGCTGCATATCGAGGCTGACCCCGCAGAAATCAATCGGGACTACCCGGCTGCTGTCGGAATTAGTGCGAATCCCAAGGTGGTTTTGGGGCAACTAAATGATGCGCTCAAGGAACGGTCTAACGGTTGGGGCGAACGATTGCGTGAATTACACAGGCAAGCGGCTTATGCAGAACGTTCTCCGATTATCGAACAACTCCGCGCTGCGATGCCTCCCGATTCCATCTTGAGCGTGGATGTCAATATCACCGGCTATGCCGCTCTCCAGGATTTCACCGTTTACGGACCCGGTATGTACATTTTCTCCGGCATTTCCGTTGCGATGGGAATTGGATTACCCGGAGCAATCGGCGCACAGGTCGCCTATCCAAACCGTAAGATGGTTGCGCTCTGTGGTGATGGAGGGTTCCTGATGAACAGTCCGGAGCTAGCGATGGCTGTGAAGTATAATCTGCCAATCGTCACAATCGTTATGAACGATAATACCTTCACTTCGATTGAACGGACGCAGGTCGATCGGTTTGGAACGGGGCTGGGGGTTAATCTTGCCAATCCTGATTTTGTCAAGTTTGCGGAATCTTTCGGGGCTGTCGGTTTTTGCGTTGAGGACGAGGCTGACTTCAAACCAACTGTTGATAAAGCGCTCACCCTAGATAAACCCTCCCTTATTGAGGTGGTTAAGCGCAAAGCATAGCGCAATACAGGAAAGTAGTAGGCATAATCCGTATGCTGTACCTCTGTGTGTCCGTTGTGTAAATCACGGTGCAGCGGAAAGTGCCTACTACATCATTGCAATTAAGAAATTTGTGTGATAGGATTTGCACAGCCAACTGTAGGCGGGGTATCCCCTGTCACGGGATCCTTTCGGATTTGCCCCGCAAAGCACTTGCCCCGTGCCAATCGTGCTGAAATATGTAAGTACTATATGAGTTTAATCCTAGCATGAACCAGCCACCTCCGCAAGTGATCGAACAGATTGCTGCATACCTGCACGTTTCACCGGATCAGATAAAATGTATCCCAATTCGACACGGCACGCTCGAAAGAAACAATGTCTGGCAGCTGACAGCGATGGGACGCTCCTTTCTTCTGAAACAACATCTGATACCCCAACCGGTTGGCGAATCCACTTTTACGCCATTTCAAATTGAAACTTCCGTTCTTTTGCGGTTGCATCAGGCGGGATGCCGTGTGCCAGAGCTTTACTGGTGGTCGGATTCAGCGAAATGCTTGCTGATGGAATGGTGTGGGGATACCACACTCGATGACCTCGCACAAGAAAGTTCACCTGATGAATTGAAACAGGTTGTCCAGAACACCGTCCAAGCGTTCTGTCAGCTGGAAGCGGAGTTTGCCATATCTGCCGACACGTTTAAGCCCTACATATATCCAGTCAATTATTCGGTGTTTCTACCTGATGTGATGCAAACCTTATTGGATCAGGGGAGAAAGACCCTTGACTATTTGGCGTGGCTGAAAGGTGGACCGATATCGGCTAATCACGCGGGGACACTTGACACAATTTGGGATCGTCTGTCGAATCGGCTGCATCGGGCAATACCAGCGTTGGGAAGCTTAGATTATAACGCCCGGAACATTGTGATAGATGGGGATACCCTGACCTTCATTGACTTTGGGAGTATCGGTTGGGACTGGAGCGAGCGGCGTTTGGTGCAATCACTCAACAGCTTCGGAACAAACCGGGCGAACGGGAATTTTATCAGCTTGTTACGCGCAGAAATTGTGCAGGAATACGCAACCGAAGTTGCCAGACATCGGGAAGGCTGGTCGGCGACGGAGATTGCCGCGCAAGTCGATTGTCATCATCTCCTTTTTTATTTGTTAATTATCCATCGGCTCCTTCAATCTACAGCCCAACCAGACGCCCCAGAAAGCATAGCCACGTTACAGGCATGGGACGACCCAAAGGCAAGGTTCCAACGGGCGCTGGCGCTGCTTACTACTTCTCACCTGAGTGAGGACCCAGATATAGCACACATCCAAGAAACGATTGCCGCCTTTCGAGACGCCTGAAAATAGAACGACGGCTTTCTATTGGATACAATGGGCTTACCGGCAATCTCGCTTTGGTGCCAACCTACCACGTCCGTTCCTTTAGTAGTTCTTCGATGGCCTCCCTTGGCACAGGTAGTTCATCGATATGGTCCTCCAGCCAGATGGAGAAATCCTTTTCAATTTCATCCGTCCAGCGTGCATCGATCTGACCCGGCGTGTATTTATCTTCGCTTAAACGAGTTTTTCCAAATTGATCCCGCAGATGCACAAGTTCAGAAGTTTTCACAACCGTTTCAGCAAGATGTGGTGGGATAAAAATAACGCCATCTTCTTTTCCGAGGACGACATCTCCCGGCATAACTGTCGCTTGACCGATTCGGATCGGTGTATTAACCCCCGTCAGCATAATCGTCGGCGAAGCGTAGGTTGGACTCCAGCCTCTGACAAAGCTGGTAAATCCGGGGATTTCCTTGATACCGTCCAAGTCGCGCACAGCGGCATCGTGGACCACACCATTGCCAGATTTTGAGTAGATAGCGGTCGCGAGGTTGTCACCGATGACTGGACCTTCCTCGACCTTGCCAAAAACGTCGGCGACATAGACATCTCCTTGAACTAGCATATCAATGGTCCATGAGATCTGATCTCCGACGCAGCCACATCGCTCGCCCTTTTCCTCCATCAGGGTTCGCATCGCCGGTCGTCTGGGCATGTAGACAGCCGTCAACGCCCTGCCGACAAGCACGCCGTCCGGGTGTGTACATTTCCAATTGCCTTCATACTGCCACTGGTATCCGTTACCGCGCAGTGTTCCCCACGCTTGGGTCACCGATACACTTTTCATCCGCTCGATAATGTCGTCCGAAACCTTCGGACGACCGTCAGGGAATCGCTCTCCTGCCCACTCACGGGTATATTCAATCAGTTCATCTCGTGTCAGATTCAGTGGTGCGAATTTTTCCATCGTCATCTCCTGAAAAAAATATAAAGTCAATATATCTGCATTATAGTGGACAGTCCTAATAAAATCAAGAGGGCAATCGAGTTTTCCCGACTAGGGCATCCCGTAGGAGGGATCTCCGACTCCCGACATCTCGCTGTAAGTGCTTGCATAAATTGCTCACATAGCTGTATAATAAAAAAATATCTATGCACCCCCGCGCTTTAATTGTAAAGGGGCTGGCGACACAATCCGACCTCTATCCATTCCAAAGAATAATGAACCGATTTGAAAATAGAGGAGGGAAGACAAATGCAACAAAGGGACAATCACACCCATTTGATTTTAGCTAATGTAGTAGTCTTCGTACTGACACCGTTGATGATAGCCGTTGCGGCACAGGCACAGATTGCCTTTTCGTCTAATAGGGATGGGAACGCTGAGATCTATGTGATGGACGCCGACGGGGGGAATACGCGTAGACTCACCAATAACCCCGCTAGTGACCATTCACCTTTATGGTCGTTTGACGGTAAACGGATTGCCTTCGTGTCGGAGAGGGATGGGCACGTTCACCCTATACGTGGTTGGTCCACGTCTGAAATCTACGTGATGGACGCCGATGGGACAAATCAGCACAACCTCACTAACGATCCCCATGATGACAGGCACCCCTCATGGTCTCCGGACGGTAAACACATTGTCTTCGAGACTGATAGGGATAATGATAGGGGTCATAACATTGAAATCTACGTAATGGACGCCGATGGGGGGAATCAGCGTAAACTTACCAACAATCTCACTGAGGACAGGTACCCCGCATGGTCTCCGGACGGTGAGCGCATTGCCTTCAGCGCCCGTAGGGAGGGGCACGTTGTACACAACTTGGACATCACTTATGAAATTTACGTGATGGACGCCGATGGGGGGAATGAACAGAGACTGACTGAAAATCGCCATAATGACAGACACCCCTCATGGTCACCGGACGGCGAACGGATTGCCTTCGTGTCTGATAGGAAGGGTGACTTAGCGAACTTTGAGATCTATGTGATGGACGCCGATGGTGGCAATCAACAGAAACTGACCAATCATCGCGCGTGGGACGGTTCTCCCTCATGGTCCCCCAACGGTGAACGGATTGTCTTCCATTCTGAAAGGGATGGGAACTATGAAATCTATGTGATAGACGCTAATGGGGGTAATCTTCAAAACCTGACCAATCATCCGGGTGGTGACTTTGGTCCTGCATGGTTGAATTCACCTTTTTCGGTTGCTCCTACGGGCAAGAAATTTACAATGTGGGGTTGGCTCAAACGGGTCGAACGATAACTGTTATTATTGAGAGAACGGCGTTCAAAAATAATAAACCGATTTGAGAACAGAGGAGGATTAGCAGATGCAACGAAGATACAGTCTTGTCCATTTGACTCTGTGTGGCGTTGTCGGCTTGGGTTTAATGCTGCTGATGCCAGATGTTGAGGCACAAGCACGGATTATCTTTTCGTCTGATAGAGTTTGGGACGATTTTGAGTGGGAGATCTTCGTGATGGATACCGATGGCGGGAATCTGCAAAATCTGACTAACAGTCCTGGTGACGACCAGTATCCCTCATGGTCCCCGGACGGCAAACAGATTGTCTTTACGGCTGATAGGAGTGGTAAGGATTGGAACCGGCAAATCTACGTGATGGACGCCGACGGGGCGGACCAACGAAACCTTTCTGACAATGACTTTGAAGACTCGGACCCCGCCTGGTCCCCGGACGGCAAACGGATTGCCTTTGTATCGCATAGGGAGGGTGGCAGTAAAATCTTCGTGATGGACGCCGATGGTGGCAACCCTAAAAACCTGTCTAATAATCGCGCTCCTGACTATGCACCCTCTTGGTCTCCTGATGGTAAGCGCATTGCCTTTTATTCTTGGACGAATGGGAACAATGAAATCTACGTGATGGACGCCGATGGGAGTAATCCTAAGAACCTCACCAATCATCGCGCTTGGGACAGTTCTCCTTCATGGTCTCCTGACGGTAAGCGCATTGCCTTTGATTCTTGGAGGGATGGTAACGGTGAAATCTACGTGATGGACGCCGATGGCGGCAATCCGCGAAATCTCACCAATCATCAATTTAAGGATTGGGAACCGTCATGGTCTCCAAACGGTAAACAGATTGTCTTTGTGTCTGATAGGGAGGTGGATGGAAACCCTGAAATCTTCGTGATGAATGACGACGGGAGTAACCCTCGAAACCTGACCAATCATCCGGAGGATGACACTGCTCCTGCATGGTTTGGGAATGCTTTTTCGGTTGCTCCCGCCGGTAAAAAGCTCACGATATGGGGACAGCTTAAACAGGTTGACCGATAACTATCATTTGGCATTATTGAGAGCACGGTGTTTAAGGGTAACGGACCGCTTATAAGAACAGCGAGGGAATAGCAAATGCAACGAAGATATAGTCTCACATGCTTGATTTTAGCTGTCGTTGTAGTGTTGAGTCTAGCGTTTCTGATGGTATGTGTTGATGTGCAGGCACAGATTACCTTCATGTCTGATAGGGATGGGCATGTCCACCCTAGACTCGGTTGGCCCACTTCTGAAATCTATGTGATGGAGGTTGATGGGAACAATCAGCGTAGACTCACCAATAATCCGCATTATGACAGTAATCCTGAATGGGTAAACTCTCCTTTTTCGGTTTCTCCCGTGGGCAAGAAGTTTACAATGTGGGGTTGGCTCAAACAGCTCAACCGATAACATCAATCGCTTCTCCTAAGACGCTTATACATATTGTAGGGCGTCCCATCCTCAACTGCCTCCCCGAACCACTCATTGAAATCTCTAACCCCTCCGAACTAAGAACAGCTCTCCATTTCTGACACTCCCTATATTTCCGCTTTGCACAACTGCACCATGTCGGTTATAATAATCACTAGACAGAGGGCAAAATTCCTGTTTCAGCTTTTGGAGTTTCTGAGGGAACTCCCGAAAGAAAGGACAAAGGGATGAAAATCACAAAAATCGAAACATTTCAAATCGAAACACCACGTTATACCGGTCAAATATCGGGGCATGTCATTGTCAAGGTGTATGTGGACGATGGTCCGGTAGGGCTGGGGGAAGCCTCGGATAGCAGAGCCGATGATCTGGGCGCGATAGCGAAACGCTACAACGAGCTATTGGTGGGACGTGACGCTACCCGTATCACGGAAATTAACGAATTCCTACGGGCGCAGGACTTCGGCAGCAGCGTCACCAATCTACACCTTGCTTCCGCCATCGACTTGGCACTCTACGACCTCAACGGCAAGGTACAAGGAGTGCCCCTCTACCAAATGCTGGGCGGCAAAATGCGTGATAGCGTCTACTGCTGTTATCCAACTTGGGGCGTACAGGTGCGGGAGGATTTTGAGAGGACCGCAGGCTACCTGCAACGGTTGGTGGATTTGGGTCATCATCTCTTCCGTTACTACGTGTCGGGCGACAGCACGTTGGATAACGAATTCCTGACCGAGATGAAGGCGAGATTTGGCGATCAGATTCGGCTCAAACAACTCGATTTCTCCGGTCGCTTCAACGATTGGGAGACCGCGCTGCGTTACGCCGATGTAATACGGCATCACACGCCGTTCCATTTTGAGCAACCCTCACGTGACCTACGGGTATGTGCGGAATTTACGAAGCGGATGGATCTGCCGGTGAGCCTACACATCAACGACCTAGCACTCGGTTACGAAGCAGCTGAGCGCGGTGCCTGCACGGTCTTCAATGTGGCATGTGTTTCGGGAGGACCGACCCATATCCGTCGTCTATTCGCGCTGGCAGAATCGGCGGGACTCAGATGTCTGATTGGCACGGATCAGGAATCAACGCTTGGAACGTCTGCACAGATCCAACTAGGGGTTTCGATGCCGAATCTCACCTTCCCTTGCGATCCAATGGGACCTGTGCTTTACACGGCGTCACCGGCGAAGGAGCGTGTCCGCGCAGAAGGCAGCCATCTCTATCCACCCGAAGGGCCGGGGCTTGGCGTTGAGTTAGATCCGGACAAACTAAACGAATTGACCGTCGCATCGGCATAAGACGAGCAGCGAGGAGGATATCCCAATGAGGACAGGAAAAGTTGCTATTTTTACGGAGCCACAAGCACCAATGCAGTTCCGTGAGTATCCCGTGCCATCAACAGAGCCAGATGATCTCTTGGTCAAAATGGGTATGGCGAATATCTGCGGTTCAGACCTACACTTTTGGCGGGGACACGGACCCAAGATTGACAGCGGCATCCCGCAAGTGTTGGGACATGAAATGGTTGGCACCATCGAAGAGTTGGGAAGGAATATCCAGACTGATAGCGTGGGACAACCGTTGGCGGAGGGGGATCGAATCACCTACTCCTACTTCAAGCCGTGCAATTGCTGTTGGATGTGCCTCAATGGCAAGCCGGGGTGTCCGAACCGTTATCGAGATTGGCTCGGCGTGTCGAGCGACCAAACGCCGCACTTCCACGGAGCATACGGCGAATACTACTACATGAAACCGGGACACTGGATCTTCAAGGTCCCCGATGAACTGCCCGACGCGCTCGTTTCACCGGTCAACTGTGCGCTGTCAGAGGTCATCTATGGGCTTAACCAAATCGGTGTCACGCTCGGCGATACGGTGGTGATTCAGGGAGCCGGTGGACTTGGGCTTTATGCGACGGCTGTAGCGAAGGAGATGGGTGCTGGACAGATTATCGTCTTGGATCGGTTGCCGGCACGGCTGAATCTCGCTCGCGAATTTGGTGCCGACCATCTCATCAATGTCGATGAACTCTCCGTGAAAGATCGGGTTGAATATGTGCTTGACCACACGCGAGGGGTCGGTGCAGACTTAGTCGCAGAGTTTGTCGGCTCACCACGTGTCCTGTCCGAAGGGGTTGAGATGCTCCGCTGGGGCGGGCGATACCTCTGGATCGGGAACATCAATCTCGGAATGCCCACCGAAATCGATCCGGGCAGTATTGTGCGGTGCAGCAGGAGCATCCGAGGGGTGATTGTGTATGAAGGTTGGGTTATTGCACGGGCACTAGATTTCCTGAAACGGACCCAAGAAAAATATCCGTTCCACAAAATTATCTCCCACACCTTCTCCTTTGATCAGATCAACGAAGCATTTACCTTTGCCGAGGATGGCGGAGCCATTCGTGTCGGGCTGACGTTCTAGCATGAAGGCATAAATATGATCTATCACCATCTGTTCGACCAAGTTAAAGAGAAGCGAACTGTCCGTGCCGGACTCATTGGTAGTGGGCACTATGGCACAGCGGTTATCACCCAAGCGCGTTATATACCGCTGCTGGAAATCCCAATTGTTGCGGATGTGGATCCGCAAGCCGCACGGCTCGCCTATCATCACGCTGGTATTCCTGACGATGATATTGCTCTGTGCGATAGCCGTTCCGATGCAATACGCGCCATGGAATCCGGGAAATTTGTGATCGTGGAAGATCCAATGCTCCTAATGGATATGCCGATAGATGTCATTGTTGAGTCAACAGGTGTGCCGGAGGCAGGCGCCCGCCACGCCTACCAAGCCATCCAACACGGAAAGCATATCGCCATGATTAACAAGGAGACGGACGCCGTTATCGGACCAATTCTCCAACACTTGGGGGACAAAGCGGGAGTTGTCTATACCCCTGTGGATGGCGATCAACATGGCTTATTGATCGGTTTGATATTGTGGGCACGGAGTTTGGGGTTAGAGGTGCTTTCCGGTGGCAAAGCGCGGAACAATGAATGTATCTATGACCCCGAAGCGAGGACGGTTGCTTGTGGGAGGGCTGCCATTACCGTAAACGAATCGGAAGCATGGGCACTAAATCGCATCCCCGAAGGAGAGGCTAGTCGATATATCCCTGCCCGTCGTGAGACTCTGGCATCTCTTCCCAAAACCTCTAATTCGGATCTGGGTGAAATGACAGTAGCAGCGAATGCTACGGGGCTAATGCCTGATACTCCTCCATTACACCTGCCCGTCGTCCGGATTTCCGAGATTCCTGAGGTACTCTGCCCGGTAGAGGAAGGCGGCATCTTGCAGACAAGCGGTGTTATCGAAATCGTCACCTGCTTGAGGGCTACCGACGACGCTGGTTTAGGCGGCGGGGTATTCATTGTGGTATCGTGCGAAAACGACTACTCTCGCACGATTCTCACGACTAAGGGGCTAATACCTAACGGACGTGGCTCGACGGCGGTCATTTATCGTCCGTACCATCTCTGTGGTGTGGAAACCCCAATCTCCATCCTTTCCGCTGCGCTGCTGAATGTCCCTACCGGTGCCGCTGCAGTACAGCCGCATGTAGACCTTGTTGCAAGATCAAACTGTGAACTCAAGGCAGGTACAACCTTAGGCGGTGGTCATAGCGATGATATCGACGCAGCTATCCTCCCCGCGTCTCCCATTGCCGAAGGCAATCCACTGCCGCTTTATCTCTTGACTGGCAATCGTTTGTCCAGAGATGTGGGGGCAGATACGCTAATCACCCAAGAGATGATTGACCCGCCAGCAGATTCGCTGCTATGGTCGCTGAGAGAGCAGCAGGATGCACATTTTGGACTTAAGAAAAATTTGAAATGATGATTCATCACCAAGGCATTTGTACAATGTCTTCAACGCGAACTAACCCTTGATTTCGATTTGGCTTGGTGCTACACTGAAACGCATCTACGATTGAAAGTTTCGGTTTGAATATAGATCAGCAAATGCAATTCCAAATATACAGAGGTGACATCAGCTATGAAAAACACTCCTCAAATCCAAGTTCCCCCAACGATGAAAGCCTCTGTATACCGAGAGTTTGGCGGGCCAGAGGTGCTGCGCTACGAAGATATACCGACGCCTGAGCCGACAGCAGGCGAAGCACTCGTCAAGGTGCTCGCTGTCGCTATTGATTACATCCAGCTTCACATTCGACACGGTGGCAGCGGTCGCATCGGATCGTCAGATGAAGCGCACTACGGAATCAAGGATCCACCCCACATTCCCGGTGGCATGGCGTGTGTGGAGGTGGTGGGGCTTGGACCCAATACCGAAGGAGTTGAAATTGGCACACGTCATCTAGTTGGTGGGCTACGACCGGGATCATACGTCGAATACGGTATAGTTGATGCAACAGGTCTACAACCCCGCCCGGACGGAAGACCCAGCCCGACAGCTTATCCGTCGTCATTCACGCCAGAACAGGCAGCCGCTTTTGACTACGCCCCCGTCGCGTATCATACATTGAAAGTTGCCGCAGGCTTACAGACGGGAGAAACTGTCCTCATTCACGCCGCTGCCGGTGGTACGGGTGTCCTTGCCGTCCAACTTGCCAAACACTTCGGCGCACAGGTTATCGCAACCGCGGGCAGCGAGGCAAAACTTCAACTAGTCCAAGAACTTGGTGCGGATGTGGCGATTAACTATCGAACCGATGATTTCGTGTCAACGGTCCTAGAAGCTACGGACGGGCGTGGTGTCAATGTTGTGTGGGAGTCGATCGGGGGTGAAGTTTTCACGCGAAACCTCGATTGCATGGCAGAAGGTGCCCGAATGGTAAGTTTTGGCTCAAACTCTTTCACAGGAATGGGACAGGTCGATTTCTGGCCCTTCTGGATGAAAAACCTAAAACTGATTGGCTGGGGCGGTGTCAGCAATACACAATCTCGCTCACCTGAGATTATGGAGGAACTGATTGACCTTGCCCAAGTTGGCAAACTCAGACCCGTGGTACGGCATGTATACCGATTTGCATCCGCATCTGAGGCACACCGCCTAATCGAGGAACGGGGTTCAATTGGGAAAGTAGTGCTAACGCCGTGAGAATTTGGGCAACAGAAAGGAACGCCCTCAAGTAGACGACACATATGAGAAAATTAGCAGCAATTGTTACAACTCTGCTGTTGATAACTGTTCTGACGAAGGTGCACGCCCAACTCTATGAACACCCTTTCAACCTCCACCAATTAAAAATGGGGCAGGCAAGCATCGCGGCAGGCGCAGAGTATGTTAATGAACGAGTCGCAGCGGTTGGCAGCCTTGAATACGGCCTGCTACCATTTATTGAGGGGTTTCTCAAGGCGGGACAGCTTTATTTCGATGATGCACGCTCAACTACACAGTCGCCAATTTCGTTTTTTTATTCCGGGCTCAGTTCGATTCAACCGCTGATCGGAAGCGATTGGAAGTGTTTGACGAGTGCGAGTTTTTTCGGTAGTTTTGCAGATGAGAGAACTGGTGCCGAGAATAGTACACTGGGGCTCTCCGTTGGATTTGGATTCTTCCATAAAATTGTTGGTGACGCATCGCTGACGTTTGCCCCTTATGCGCTCGCATTTTATGACAGGAGTTGGTGGACTTTGGGAGAGGAAACCTCACGCGGCGGTGCCTTCTCAGGACAGATCGGTTTAGAGATTGATGTGTCGCCAAAGGTGAGTCTGCTGGGTAGCATCATTTATCCCCTTAAAGCAGATCGGGGGACGTTGTATGGAATCTTTTTGTCCTTCCGTCCGAGCGTCTCGCACAGTGCGGTGAGTCCATAAAATTATATCTTCAGAACGGCTTAAGAATCGTAGAATTAGGCTTTCTTGGCGAGATCGATATCATAATCCATAGACATTACGCGAAACGAGGATCGAATGAAAAAAACAGTAAGGGTCATTTGTCATCACGAGTACGGCATCCCTGAGGAAGTTGCCTCCGTCGAGACGTGGGACATCCCCGCCATCGCGCCCAACCAAGTGTTGGTCGAGATGAAAGCCTCACCGATTAATCCTGCGGACATCAACAGGCTTGAGGGGAAGTATCCGATTCGCTCACCTTTGCCGGCGATTGCGGGAAACGAAGGCGCCGGTGTGATTGCGCAAATAGGCAGCGCAGTCTCCAACCTACGTGTGGGGCAACCAGTTATCTCGCTAGACCGGGTGGGCAACTGGTGCGAGGCGTATGTAACGGACGCCAAAAACCTGATTCCCCTGCCAGATGGTACGCCTCTGGAGCAAGCCGCGATGTTATCGGTCAACCCACCAACTGCTTGGCGGATGCTTGAAGGGTTCGTTGACCTCAAGCCGGGCGACTGGGTGATTCAAAACGCCGCCAATTCCGGCGTCGGTCGAGCTGTGATTCAGATTGCGCGTCTCCGCGGCTTGAAAACCGTAAACATCGTGCGCCGAAAGGAGCTGATTCCCGAACTAGAGGCGGAAGGCGCAGATATTGTTGTCACCGATGAGATGCCGCTTTCGAAACAGATTCGGGACTTGACGGGCAACGCTGATGCCCCGCTTGGATTGAACGCCGTGGGTGGAGAAAGCGCGAGCGAGATAGCTAAATCACTCAGCGATCATGGCACATTGGTCACCTATGGTGCGATGGGACTCCAGCCGCTACAGATGAGCAACAGTCTGCTGATTTTCAAAGACCTCCGGTTTCGTGGCTTTTGGATTAATGCGTGGTACAAACGGGCTGACACCGGGGAGATTCAAGAGATGTTTGATCAATTGATTCCGCTTGTGACATCGGGCAAATTGGAAGTACCCGTTGAGAAAACATACCCCCTCACTGATGCGAAGGAAGCCCTAGTCCATGCCTGTCAGAACGGCCGCACGGGGAAAATTTTATTTGTGATAAATTAAGATACAATACGTAAAATATAATGCTTGTCTGGCTCATTTAAGAAATTGTAGGGTGGCGGGCAATACATCAATGAATCAATATGAAAGGAGAAAGCTGTATGTCAACAGAGACATCAGACCGAGTTAAAATTGTTGTTCCCGGTGATAACCCGCCGCAGATACAAGGTTCGTCACATCTAGAGCGATTGGAACCTTACGGCGATGTTGTCTTGTACACCGATCGTCCGGAATCATTTGAGGAACAGATTGACCGCGCAAAAGACGCAGATATTATCATGAACACACGGGGCATTGTGACATGGTACGCCGAGGCCTTGCACCAACTCCCGAAACTGCGGCTGATTGCGACGTGCTCAATCGGGACAGATATGCTCGACTTGGACACGGCAAGGGAACTGGGTATTGTAATTTGCAATCAACCCGGTCGGACAGCCCCCGTTGTCGCTGAACATGGGTTTGGACTGATGTTCGCTGCCGCCAAACGTGCTGCGTTTATGACATCAGCCGTGAAAGCGGGTGGTTGGCCCCGAATGGACAATATTTATCTCCAAGGAAAAACACTAGGGATTATCGGTACAGGACACATCGGAGCAGAGATGGCTAGGCTTGGCCGAGCCATAGGCATGAAGGTGATTGCATGGACTTTCAATCCCTCACCAGAACGGGCGGCGCAACTCGGAGTTCAATATGTCGAATTGGATGAACTGTTGCAAACGGCGGATGTCGTCAGTCTCCACGTCAAGCTGACCGATGACAGTCGGGAAATGATTGGCAAACGGGAACTCGAACTGATGAAGCCCAACGCTTTGCTGATTAACGTTGCGCGCGGCGATATAGTAGATACACGTGCCCTCGTGGAGGCACTAAATTCTGGGCATCTCGACGGCGCGGCGATTGATGTCTATGATGAAGAACCACCACCTGCTGACCATCCACTACTCTCCTGCGAACAGGTTATCCTTTCGCCCCACTGTGCCGACATGACGCCAGAGGGAGTTGACCTGCTTAACGAAGGGGTAGTTGATAACGTCATAGCCTTCTTGGAGGGCAGACCGCAAAACGTAATGCCGTGATACTTAAAGCGTAATTACTTAGCACTCGTCAAGTTTGAATAATTAATGCTAATGGGGTAGGGCTATCGCGATGACGACCTCTGAACTCCACGAAATCATCAGCCGGGGCGAAGATTCCAAAACACAGTTCAAACGCCAATTCGACAGTATTGATGCGTTAGCTACAGAGATCGCGGCGATGCTTAATTCCGAGGGCGGGTTGCTCATCGTTGGTATGTCAGATTCAGGAGAAGTTACCGGCGTTGTAGACCTCCGCCAACTCAATCAATGGATTTCAAATACCTGTTCTCAAAAGATTGAGCCTCCTGTAATCGTGCTGACGGAAAATCTAAGTATCGACGATAAATTGGTCGTTGTCATCAGCATTCCGCTGGGCACTAACAAGCCCTATGCTATCAATAAGACGGCGTTTTGGGTGAAAGTGGGGGCTGATAAACGCCGGGCAACACGGGAAGAACTCCGACGGTTGATGCAGGCATCGGGCACATTGTATGCCGATGAGATGCCACTTGCTCATACGAGTGTGGAGGAGCTGGATCTACTGCGATTTAGAGATTTCTACAAGCAACAATATGATCAGGAAATCGACCAACTTAACACCTCCACCGAGCAGATCCTGTCAAACCTAAAACTTCTCAAGCCACAGCATCTGACGTTAGCAGGCCTGCTCCTCTTTGGCAAAGAACCACAGCGGATTCGACCACAATTGATGGTCAAAGCAGTCGCATTTATTGGTAACCGTTTGGAGGGGACAGAATATTTGGACAGCGAGGACATCGGATCAACCTTAGCCGAACAGTTCAAAGGGACGATGGGATTTCTCAAGCGCAATCTACGAAAGCGACAAAACGGTCAAAATTTTAATTTTCCCGGTATACTGGAAATTCCCGAAATTGCCTTGGAAGAAGCGGTCGTCAACGCGCTTGTTCACCGAGACTACCTGATCAGTAGTAGCATCCGCGTTTTCATTTTTGATAATCGCGTTGAAATCATCAGTCCCGGCAAGCTGCCCAATACAGCGACGGTCGAGTCGATCCGTGCTGGAATACAGATTGTGAGGAATCCGGTATTGATCTCATTTGTTCCGAAGATAGGAATTCCTTATCGTGGTTTAGGTTCTGGAGTTCCCCGAATGATTGAGGAATGTCGCAAAGCCAATCTCCCTGAACCTCAATTCATTGAAGATAAGGTTGCCGAGACATTTACAGTTGTTTTTAACAGACCGCTAGGTGCCTATTAAGAAACAGATCTTGTGCTCCTAATCAGAGAACCTAAAAATGAACCAACAGATTACCGATAAGCTCTCAAGTCTACCCACCGGCCCCGGCGTGTACCTGATGAAAGACTCCACGGGAAAAGTATTGTACGTCGGCAAAGCGGTCTCCTTGCGCCAGCGAGTCAGATCTTATTTCCAGAATGCTGCCACTCCACATGCCCTGACCAAACCAATGCTGCGCTATGTCCACGATATTGACGCTATCCTCACGGCAAGTGATGTTGAGGCGTTAATCCTTGAAAATAACCTTATTAAAGAACATCAACCACGCTATAACATTAGGCTCAAGGACGACAAACGTTATCCATACCTGAAAGTGACGGTCAACGAACCGTTTCCGGGGCTTTACATCACCCGTCAAACAGAGAATGATGGGGCGAAGTATTTTGGGCCCTTTGTCCATACCCGTGCGACGCGGCAGACTATCAAGCAACTGACACAGGTGTTCCCGATTCGGACCTGTAATCTAGAACTGAAGGCATCGGAGAATCTACATCGGGTCTGCTTGGATTATCATATTCAACGCTGTCCGGGTCCGTGTGCAAATCTCACTACGGTTCAGGATTACGATCAGATTGTGAAAAACGTCCGACGGTTTCTCAGCGGAGATACAGCTACCGTCCTAAAGGATTTAAGGGCAAAAATGCAAACAGCTGCAGCCGCACTCGATTTTGAAAATGCCGCGAGATATCGAGACCAGATCGAAAATGTCAACGAGGCGATCGCCAAACAAAATCTTGATAATCCGTCGGCGGAAGATGAGGATGTAATCGGCGTGGCGCAAGTGGGGGATGAGGCATGTGTGCAAGTGCTGATGATACGTGATGGAAAGTTAATCGAGCGTGAACACTACTTTCTGAGAAATTCGTCCGATTCCACCGTTGAGACGGTGACCGCGTTTGTTCAGCAATACTACCAAGATGCGTCATTCATTCCGAAAACCATCCTGTTGCCTAACGACATTGAGATGCCGGAAGCCATCAAACGTTGGCTGTCTGAGAAGCGGGGTAGTCAGGTAACATTGTATATTCCACAACGAGGGCGTAAGCGTCAGTTGGTAGAGATGGCAGCGAAGAACGCCAGCCTCATCCTTGAACAGAAAGAACAGCACGTCGTCTTCAAAGCGGACGATAATCCTGCCCTGATTGAGTTACAAGAGTTGCTGAAACTGCCTCATCCCCCGACTCGAATTGAAGGGTTTGATATCTCCAATCTGGGCGATCGATTCCCTGTGGCTTCAATGGTCGTGATGGAGGATGCGGTGCCTGCAAAATCTGAATATCGACGTTTCAAGATTCGCACGGTCGAAGGACAGAACGACTATGCAATGATGCAAGAGGTGGTTTCCCGTCGGTTTCGTCGTGCGATTGAGGAGAATCGTTTCCCTGACCTGATTTTGATTGATGGTGGCAAAGGACAGTTGAATGCCGCGTACGAAGTGCTAGAAGCCCTTGGTCTAGGTCACCTCCCGATTATTGGGCTTGCCAAGCGATATGAGCATATATTTCTTCCCGGCAGATCAGATCCGATTGTGCTGCGCCGTGACAATCCAACCCTTCACCTGATTCAGCGGCTGCGCGACGAAGCCCATAGATTCGCTGTCACTTATCACCGAAAACAGCGAAGTCGTGCGCTTAGTCACTCGGTTCTTGATGAAATTCCAAGCGTTGGTCCCAAGCGAAAACAGGCGTTGCTTCAACATTTTGGAGCGATTGAAAAGATTCGCCACGCTAGTCTTGATGAGCTGCTAGCTGTAAAAGGCATACCGCGTGGCGTTGCGGGAACAATTCACAAACACTTGAGGGAACGAAGGGCGCAAACCGTAGGCTAATTACTGTTATCGCTCAAAGAACAATACAAGAGAAATCTATTTCTGTGGGCTATTCACAGGCACAAAAATTGCTGTTACGTGGGGTGGGTCTTCAACTCGATTGAATTGATTGGCGTGGAGTTGGGATAGGAGCGCACTTTAGGGACTCCATTACACGGTGCGCCGCCGCACCTAAACGGGCAACCGAAATGCACCGAGTTGTGCATCTGTAATGCGCTTCAGAGGTAGAAAAACGCGAGATCTGGACAAATAAAACAGTAGGAAAATCCGAATGAATGAAAGAAATCTAAAAATCTTTGGGATACTAACAATTCTCGTAGCTGTCCTAGTGCTACATATCAAGCTTTTCCGATTCAACGAGATTGTGCAACATGGAGCCTTGCAGTCGTTGGTCTGCCTCGGACGGGTGACAAAGGTGGATACAAGCGAAGATGTCGATCAGATTATAACTTTTCGTGTCATCTCTGGGAAATTTCGAGGCGAGACCGTTCAGGTCAACAACATTTGGACAGGACGGGCATTTGGAGATCGGGTGATACGCACAAAAGATGTCCTTTTCCTTGAAATGCCCCTCAGGCGCCAAGCTGATACAACACTGAGCGAGATACGTGACGATGTACGAATGCTCGAATATTTCCGAACACCTTTTCTGCTCTATCTTGCCGCGATGTTGGGAATCCTAATAATTCTGGTCGCCGGCATGAAGGGAATACGCGCAATATTGACGCTGTTTGTCACTGCTTTTGGTATTTTGTATATTTTAGTGCCCTTAACGCTCAAAGGGTTTAATCCCATCGCGGCTGCCCTGCTTGTCGCTGCGTTATTGACTCTTACAACCTTTGTGCTGATTGCTGGCTTCAGCTTTAAGGTGATTTCCGGAGTACTAGGTACCCTTGGTGGATTAGTCGCCGTTGGATTTCTGTCTGTCATCAGCCAACAGGCAATGCTGTTTACCGGATTATCGCAAGAATTTGGATTTCTTGAACTCGGTATTGCCCTATGGCGGACACCAGAGTCACATTATTGGGATTTCAAAGGGATTCTTGCAGCCGGGATGATTCTAGGCGCGGTCGGCGCAATGATGGATGTCGGTATGTCCATCTCCTCTTCTGTTTATGAAGTTAAGCAGGTCAACCCAAACGTCACTGTGCGCCAAGCTATTCGCGCGGGATTGAATGTGGGGCGCGACATTATGGGAACGATGGCGGATACGCTGATCTTCGCCTACCTTGGGGCATACATGATTACAATGCTGCTCCCTCGGATTGAATTTCCGGAAGTCGGATTCCTTTACCCCTTCCTCCGTTTAGCGAACGATGAGGCAACGGCGGTCGCTATTACACAAGCAATCGTCGGCACCATCGGGTTAGTTTTGACTGTTCCAATTGCTGCGACAATCGCTGGTGTCTTAACCAAGTATCGGAAAATCAACCTGTCGGAGATTGATGAGGATTTACCCTCGGAGGAGGAGCTTGAAGAGCTATTCCATACCGATGATCCGAGAAGCAAAGCCCGTTTAGCAGTGCCAATCGCACTAGTTGTTGTGCTTGTGGGCACACAATATTTTTACCATCGAATCAACCGTTCGTCAGCCGTAATTGTCGAACATCATGACGCAAATGGTAATCTCACCTCTAGATCGGAATATGCTAAGGGGAAAGTCATTACTCTCCTTGAGTCGAATGCCCCTCTGCTGTTTAGTGTGGACGCCACAGAAAAAAGCGGTCTGGAACGCCGGCAGGTGCCTGAAGATTTACGACAAGCCTTTGAGGACCATAACCTGCCGTTATCCGATGATCTCACTGTTTCAATGCACGAATGGAGGGATACCAAATGGCTCATTAGGGATGAAAAAAATGAGGTTACATTTTCTGCTGGCGAGGCGGAGGGCAAACTCAATGTTTACGACGCGACAACAGAACATCATATCCTGAAAGTCGAAATGTTATCGGGGCTCTACGCGGGTCAAACGATTATCCTGCGGAATATCCTCAACCATAAAGTGGACCTATTGAGCATCCCCGCGGAACCGGGCGATATTGTCCTTTGCCGGGTCGGAGGGTCGCCTGACCAAATTAGTCTGGTCAATCTTGTCCAAGAGTACGGTCGAGACCGAGTTCTAATCTGGATGTTTGGATTGATGTTGGTGGCAATTATTATTGTCGGACGAAACGAAGGGATACGTACTGCTTGTGCAATGATCGGTTCAGGATTAATTCTCTATTTCTTCATGATCCCGTTGATTTCACGCGGTGAAAATGCTGTCCTAATCGTTACCCTGAGTTCTGGCATGATTGCATTCCTATCCCTCGTCTTTGTGATCGGTCCAAGTCCAAAAACTTTTTCAGCCGTGCTTGGTACAATGGGGGGTATTCTTGTCGCCGGGCTGATTGTTATGTTTGCCCAAAACTATCTCCATTTCTCTGGGTTAGAAAATGCGGTCTCCGCAGACATCATCGAAGCTACTCGCACACCCCCTTTCGATTTTCGCCAGGTGCTCCTCGCAGGAATGTTGATGGGGGTGCTCGGCGTAGCCGTTGATGGTGCCATTGAAGTCTCTTCCTCAATGGAAGAGATACGCCGAGCAAATCCGAACATGCCTACTTGGAGGTTAATCACATCCGGAATGAATGTCGGTACTGATATCCTCGGAACCATGGTCAATACATTGGTGTTCGCTTATTTGGGGGTAGAATTTCTGTTTATTATGGCGGTTGCCACACCTAATCTTGACCTTTTCCAATCTCCCACAGTAGAGCTTTTGAGCGTCGGGATTGCGTCCGCCGAAATCGTGCGTCTACTGGCTGGCACCCTTGGACTTGTGCTGACCATTCCAATGACCGCCATAATTTCGGCGCTATGGCATCAACGCCGAACATAAAGCCTTATCACATTATCCGGGAGAACGATTGGATAGTTACAAGCTAATCAGTACTCAGCACGGGGACGGACGACCGTTTCTCCGTCTTCTTCGAGCAACGGACGATTGTAGATATAAGGTGGTTCCAAAAGTGCACGCTGCGCTTCAGTCAGCTCATCAGCCCATTCAGGAAAAGTTACATCGTAGTAGCCGCCGGCGTAGTGAAGATACTTCGGCGAGTAGCGGATGAGCAACGAACGGCGTTCGCGCTCGTGATTCGTCCAAGGGAGTGTTCCATGAATTGTCGCCTCGTTGAAGATAATCATATCGCCGGCTTTAGCGGGCACGTTATAAACAATCTCCTGATTTTCTTCCCACTCTCGGATTTCCTTCGGGCACGGAAAATTGGCTTTGTGGCTGCCCGGAACGACGCAGAGCCCTCCGTCCCCCTCCTCAACATCTGCAAGTTGATACTGAAGTACCACCATCCCGCACCGCATCTGCCCGTTGGTGTACATATAATATGCCGCGCCAAAAAATCGGTGATTAGTCGCACCGTGAAGAACCAAACCCTCGGTGCCGGGATCGGAGGTCAAAATAAAAGGGGAGTGATCTAATCGCCAACCTCTTCCGTGAATGGCATCTAGGTACGGTATCGCCTTCTTGTTAACAATAATATCTCGAAACGGTTGACACCACGGCTTGGGCCACGACAACATGCCAGTGAACATGCCGCGCTTGTGTGTGCCGGCAAGCGTTTTAGAGTCGCCGACAGCTGAATTATTGTCTTCAACCTGTTTATCAAAATTCGCATCAACGGCGGCGTTGAGCGCATCAACTTCCTCTGGAGTCAGGATGTCTTTTACTAAAAGAAAACCTTGTAGATCAAACAAAAATTTCTCACGTTCGTTCATCTGTTGTCCTTTCAATACCGAACATAGCTGAAAGTTAAGTGGTAATAGACGCTTTTCCTGTCGCCATCATACTAAAAAGAACTGAGACTGTCAAATCCTTTTTGGCAAGTGTTGGAAAGGCGTTGACTTACCTATCAATCCAAGGTAAAATGGGACAATGCCTTATCCATTAGCAAGGATTCATTTGTTGAAAAAGAGGGGATTACCCCGTTCCACGATGAAGGAGGATAGATATGAGTAATGATACAATTCGTGTGGGTGTTGTCGGTGCTGGTGCCAACACAAGAACCCACCATATTCCAAAACTCCAGGCAATTGATGGCGTCGAAGTTATCAGCGTCTGCAACCGTAGCCGCGAATCTTCTGAGCGAGTCGCACAGGAGTTCGGCATCCCAACAATCTACGAAAACTGGCAGGAACTGGTTGCTGCCTCGGATACCAATGCAATTGTTATTGGCACCTGGCCCTACATGCACTGCCGCGTTACATTGGCAGCGTTAGCGGCAGATAAGCATGTGATGTGTGAGGCGCGAATGGCTATGAACGCACAGGAGGCGCATACGATGCGCAGCGCCTCTCGTGAGAATGTGCATCTAATCGCGCAAATCGTGCCCTCACCGTTCTCCCTGCGTGTGGATAACACTATCAAACGTCTCATCGCTGAAGGTTATATCGGCGATGTCTTGGCGATTGAGGTCCGTGCGGGCGGCACTTTCCTAGACCCTGATGCGGCTATGCACTGGCGCGACGACTTTAACTTGAGCGGCCTCAATATCATGAGCATGGGTATCTGGTATGAAGCGCTGCTGCGTTGGGTTGGCGAAGCGACATCAGTTATGGCGATGGGGAAAACCTATGTCAGGATGCGCAAGGATGCGGACGGTGTTATGCGTCCTACTCGGATTCCACAGCATATCGATATTGTAGGCGACATGGCGTGTGGGGCACAGATGCACGTGCAGATTTCCAATGTCTCCGGTTTGGTTGACGGTCCTGAAGCGTTCATATTCGGTAGCACGGGCACTCTACGTTTTGCCAATAATAATCTCTACGGGGGACAGAACGGCGATGATGCGCTTGCCGAAATTCCTATCCCTGCCGAAGAAGAGGGTGGTTGGCGAGTGGAAGAGGAGTTTATCAGTGCGATTCGCGGGAATGAAGTCATCACCCATACAAATTTTGAAGATGGTGTGAAGTATATGGAATTTACCGAAGCCGTTACACGCAGCATGATGAGCGGCAAAGCCATTTCACTACCGTTGTAATCTGAAGTCAAGAGGGCTGATCGGTTTGTAGAATTCTACCGTGAGTCATCGATCAATACAATCATCGGAAAGGGGGAACCGATGAATATCGTTACAACTGATTGGCGGGAGCTGTCACTTCCTGACCAGATTCGTCACCTCGAAGTTGAGGGATATGTCGTGCTCCCAGACGCGCTCACTCCTGAGCAAGTCGAGCAACTACGGGCAGAGACCGCTCGTTTGCCTACCGAGCACAGCAGCTACCATGACCGGCAAGGGAACGCCACCTGCCAACCCCAATGGCATGGATGCGCCTTGGGTGAACTCATTGCTAACCCGCCGGTCATTAAATTCTTGGAGCGTGTGATTGGACCCGATATCATCTTCTTCAGCGGTGGATACCGGTATTACAAACCGGGGGCGATTGGCGTCGCTATGCACACTGACGGCTATCCTTACGGATCGAATCTTGGTGGTTACCTCTGGACCGCCCCGGTGATTGTTCGTGTCTCCTACTATCTGGATGACCTCACCCCGGAGAACGGTCCCTTCCGCCTTATCCCACGCTCACATCTCTGTCTCCACCCTGACGCGCAGCCCTATATCCGATACGACGCCCATCCTGAAGAGGTCGCGCTGCCGGCGAAAGCAGGAGATGCTGTACTCTTCGGGCCTCGTATCTTTCACGGTGCCCATCCTTACAAGGGAACAGCCGGAATACGTCGGGTATTGCTTTACGGCTATCGACCTGCGTGGGCGTCTCCTATCCAACCTGTAGACGAATGGAATGCGGAAGATTTGGCGAAAGCGCCTGAAGTCGCACGTCGTTTTCTCCAACCACTTAATACCAAAGGTTGGAGTTGGGAGCTTGATCATCGTCCGGAAGATATGTTCGCGCGAGACGGTGCCGGCGTAAATCCAAGCCGTTGGGATACGATGACTTAACCGCTACTGTGTCGCTGTGTCAAATCTCCTATAGCAGGTGGTGTTTGAAATCCGATGTGCGAAGAGAAACTGAGTTGTTTTTGACAACTCGGTTTCTGTCGCATTTAACACGAGCCTGATTATTTACAGTAGGTGTCGAATATGGAAACTCGATCTGTGGACTACCTAGCAACTTGCGTTAAAACGCTGGTTGTAATTGTTGTAATAGCAATCACACAGTATGCGTGTCTTTCAACAAATAGCCACAGACTGGCGGACCAGCGTGCCCAAGGAGGTGACTATCAGGGCGCAGTTGATATATACCAAACGGTGATTGATACAAAACCGGAAACCGCAGCGGCTCGTAGGGCACAATTAGCCATCGGCAAATTATATATTGATAGGATGAATCGACCAGAAGCGGGGGTGAGAATATATCAGGACCTGATTAATATCACCCCTGACAGTGAGGAAACTGCCGAGGCGCATTATCGTCTGGGAGTTTACTACTTCAAAGTGGCGGACTATGAATTAGCGCAGAAATCCTTTGACACTGTTGTTAACCAGTTTTCATACCTTGAAAATAGCCATAATGCACAACTAATGCTTGCCAAAAGCCACGAAAATGCCGGGAACTTTGAGAAAGCCATAGAGATTTACGACAATGTGGCAAATCGCCATCCAGATGGGAAACGCGCAGGGCAAGCATTCATCAATAAAGCCCGACTCCAGAGAAAATTTCTAGGGGATGAAAAAGAAGCAAAGCGAACTTATCAATCTCTTGTCAAACGGTATGGCAGAATCGAAGGTACTGAAGAAACAATTGAAGAGGCAAAACGAGAACTCCGATTAATGGGAGCGACTATCCCAGAACCGGATCCGCCGTTGGCGTCAAAATATGAACGCTTTTTAGATAAGCAACAGGTGCGTCGTGAACGAGACCGTCCAAGGGGCGGGGTTGAATTGAATCCCGCAATGGATGATACACGTTCTGTCACAGACTCCGGTTTCGGTGTGAGCCCTCAAGAGATCATGAAAGCTTTCGGACCAATTCGGATGGATGGGCAGGGTACCTATTACGATGCTATGCTGATGATTGCCAACGCCATGTTCCAAAGCGAGGATTATCGTAACGCTGGGGCTTTATTTCATCAAGGGATTGAGCTTACGGAGCAGCATGAAGTGATGGTAGACCCGTATCACTATGTCCGTTTATCTGTCTGTTACCGCAAACTTGGGTTGCATCAGCGGGCACGTAAGGTGTTGGAAAAAGCCATAAAAAAAGATAAAAAAATTCTCGATTCGATTATCACATCGGGTGCCACCCAATATGTTAATGGAGAGTATGCAAAAGCCATTGAAACCTACAACTCTGTCTTGGGACTTAGCTTTTCCAAGGCGCCGGAGCTTTACTGGAAACTCGGATTGGTTTACCAAAGGATGGGAGAGATAGAGGAGGCGAGAGAATACTTTGAACGTGCTGTTGCCGCTGACACGGACTATATTGACGCGCTTCAAAGCCTTGCTGAAGTACTCTACTACCAGCTGAAAGATACGGAGAGGGCGAAAATCTTCCAAGACCTTGTTGATGCACAGAACAACAAGGCTTTCTCCGTGGAAACCAGCTATGCTGGCGAAAAAGCACTCGGAGATATTTGTTACAGGTATGGCAATTACGCCCGTGCAAAATCGAAGTACGAGGCCGCCGCACGTATTGCTCAACGTGAAAAGAAGCGAGCTACGAGCGAATTCAAAGAGCGGTTACTCAATAACCAGCGCATTTATGCGACGGTTCATGCTGCAATGTCCGCCTACAAAAGCGGGATGGAAGCTAATGCACAAACGATGATAGATGCCCTTACCACCGAATATCCGGAACACTCGCTGATACTATACGGGCACGGCCAACTTGCTATGCTCAAAGGGGAGGTGAATATCGGGTTTGCTGCCTTTAGATCGTCTATAGAGAAAGACCCATATTCGGATGTTGTGCCTCTTGTGCTCGGGCAATATTACCTGTCGCAAGGATTTGGGGATGAGGCAGTGGCGTTATGGGAAGAATTCATTAAAGTTAACCCGAATCCGTCTCGCCACTATCGTGTGCAGCAGCGCCTCAAAGTGATAAAGACTCAGATGAAGGTTGACTCCCCCCAGCCTACTCCTTAGGAATAATTCGTGGTGCCAAAAAGCTCTTCGTTAGATATTACGTGTCACAACCCCATATCTTCAGGTAGGTGACACATCTCCGCCATTGGTCCGAAAATTCCGGTCACATCTGTTCGATAGACGTTGCCACTAAGAATATCAACGATTCCCTGCTGACACTCCGGAAAACGTTTCAAAAATCTTGCGAAACTGAAATCTTTTGTGTAGAAGGCGTACACTAATTTACGAATCGCTTCCATCCCTGCGACAAAGTCCGGCCCAAAACACCCCAACTGCGCTGCGGAAAAATCCTCTTTTTCCAACGCTTCATTGATGGCATCCGCTGCCATCTCGCCGGATTTCAGTGCGAGAAATAACCCCGACGAGTAGACGGGATCTAGAAATCCGAAAGCATCCCCAACCAGTACCCAACCATCGCCTGCGATGCAGTTGGCGCGATAGGAGAAGTCCTTTGTAACCTTGACCGGAAACAGTTGCTTGGCGCCGGCAAGACGTGGCTGCAGGGGGGGACATTTGGCAAGTTCTTCGTCAAAAATCGCTTGGTGAACAAGGGTGCCATCACTTTTTCTTCGGTTTTGCAGAAGATACCTCAAGTCACCCACAACTCCTACACTCACCCGATCATAGGGCAGCGGAATATACCAGAACCACGAATCCTTGTTCTCCGTGTGAAGAATCAACGTAGCACCTTCATCAATCCCTTCGTCTCGAATCCCACCTTCAAAATGGGTGTAGATCGACGCTTTTTTCAGCTTTGGTTCTATCTTATTTATCTTGAGCTTCCGCGAAATCAAGGCACTCTGGCCCGTCGAATCCACAACCACCTTTGCTGAGAGTTCTGCTATCTTTCCGTCTTCAAGTTTTGCTCGGACCCCAACCGCCCTCTCACCGTCAAATAACACCTCATGCACACTGACACCACGCTGGACCTCTGCCCCTTTCTCCTGTGCGTTTTCGAGCAACATCTGATCAAACTCGCTGCGTAACACCTGCCAAGTTACGGAAGATTCGTGGGGATCGTTGCGATAAAAGTAAAAGGGGGCAGACGCTTTGCCAGAGCTTGAATAGAATTGAACACTATACTTTTGGGGAAAGTGACTCGCTTTCAGTTTTTCTATAATACCCAATCGCTCAAATGTCCAGTAGGTCGCCGGCATTAGCGATTCGCCTATTTTGAATTGAGGAGATTTATCACGTTCCAAAAGCAGCACACGATGTCCTTTTTCTGCCACCAGCGTTGCAGTAGTGCTTCCCCCAGGCCCACCACCGATGACAATTACGTCATAATTCCTATCTTCTATTATCGCTACTTTTTTCATGGTTTCAATAGATATTATGCCCTAGCCCAAGCAGCCAGCGAAATAACGTCGTATAGAGCTGTATCATTTATCCGATACAGGCTTTTCGTTCTCCTGATTCTGCCCGTTCAAGCGCCACTCCTCAGATTGTCGCTCAAGCCTGCCGTAATCTTCTGGATTTCGAATATCGATGATATGTGGCGTGATAATAATCACAACTTCAGAGTTTTCTGCGACGGTTTCCGTCTTTTTGAAGAGACCACCGATAAAGGGGAGGTCTCCCAAAATCGGCACCTTACTTTCAATTTGCTGACGTTTCTCCTTGATCATCCCGCCCACCACAATCTGTTGTCCGTCTTCTACATCAATGAATGCACTTATTGTGCTATCTTCGGTAATAGGAGCGTTGAAGTCGGTAAACTCGACAAAATTACTCAAGGTGATTTGAGAAATATCAAGACCTATTGTCCGCTTTTTACTATCGGACATCTGCGATTTTGCGATATGAGGCGTAATCGAGATGGTAACGCCAACTGGTGGATCGATGAAGTCATAGTTAAACAACGGCTGCGTCAGATTATCGGCTAGACTTGTAACATCGGCACTTTGTAGGTACGGAACCCGTCTGCCGGAGGACCATGTGGCTTCACGGTTATCGCGGGTCAAGAGTGCCGGTGTCGATATGGTTTGTACCTTGTTCTCACGAATCAGTGTGTGGAGCAGCGCCATATATTCTTTTGTGGCCAAGCTGATATTAAAACCACTTATTTCCTGTTCCAATCCAAGCTCAGCTCCAAATTCTCCGACGAGTGGGTTGCCATTCCGAACCTCTGCGCCGAACAAACCGCGCTCTCGCGCCGTTAACTCCACGCCGAGTTTCGTGCTTTCATCGAGGGTTACTTCGAGGATTTGTATATCAATCCAAACTTGTCCTCGTACAAAGTCAAGTTCACGAATCATGGCTTCTACTTGTGCCATGTACCGTTGTGCGGTCGTTACGAGCACCGAATTGGTTTGGTTGTCCGCTTCCACCTGGACCTGACCGCGCAGTGAATTGATATCATTCTGCTCAGGGGTTCCACCGCGTGCAATGAAACGTCCAAAGTTGAATCCGCCGCGATTGTTCGCTGCGTTTTCACCCCATACATCTTCGAGCAAATCTTCGATATCTTCTGCATTTGCGTATTCAAGACGGAGGAGTTTGGTGACTTCTCGTTGTCCTTCAGGAGTCGGTGTGTCGAGTTCCTCGACGAACTGTGTGATGAGTGTAAAGTTCCGTTGCGTTGCGGTAGAGATAATCACAGCGTTGAGTGTCGGATAAGCCTCTGCCGTCACATTTCCCGCCAGGGCACCCTGATTCTGATTCCGCGCCCGTCCGGGCACAAAAAAGAAGAAATCACCCCTCCTATTACCGGAGCCTTGATAGACGTTGTTGATAATATTCGCAATATTTTCCGCGTCAGCATGTTCGAGCTGATAGACACGGGTACCCCACTCTTGATCGGGCATACTGACATCTAGACGCTTAATCAAGTCGTCAATTGTCTCAAAGTTTTGAGAAGCGGTTGAGACCAGAAGGGCGTTCAAACGGGTATCAGATACAAGATGAACGTCACCTTGGATGCCAAATCCACCTTCGCTTTCTCCCCGGTTTTCCTCCCGACGCCACCACCACGGTAGGTCGTCATCTCGGCTGGAATCGCCACCTTCAAAGAGATCGCGCAGGTTATCGGATAAGCTTTGTGCTTCAGAAAATTGCAGGAAGTAGATGCGGATCTCCTCTTGTGGATCCGCCTGATCCAATTCTGTGATAATTTTTTCGATAATGGAAAAGTTTCGCGGATCAGAGGAGACCACCACTGCGTTTAGTCGATCACTCGATGAGATATTCACGGTCCCAACGATACTCTGATACTCCCCGCCCTCTCGGGCTCGCCGCCGCATCAGATCGCGTCGCGTCCGTTCCCACTCGCGTCGTTCCCACCACTCGGCATTTCTCCCAGGTCGCCTGCCAGCACTCATACCTGTTATTAGCTCTTCAAGTACCTGAGCTACATCTTCCGCAATTGCATAATTTAACCGAAAAATTCTGATCTCTGTCTGAATGCTTGGGGCGGTGTCAAGTTGTTGAATCAGTTCTCTCAACACAACGAGATTAGCTTCGGAGGCCTGCACAACCAATGAGTTTGAACTTTCGTCAGCAGAAATCTGAATACGCCCACGGAGCATATCGACGCCCACGCCTTCTGCTCTAGCATGTTCCATCATTTCCTTCATCTCTTCGGGGTTGTTTGTTGAACTCATCTTTCGCACGAGCCCCGCAACATCGCTATCTTGCTGGAAAACACGGTTCAAGGTTTGAGCGAGGGAGGAGGCGGTCGCATTCTGCAGCGGAATAATCTCTACCTTGAGCGGGGTTTCCGGTGCCTCATCCGCTACCTGTAAAATGGTTGCAATCCGGTGGATATTGGACGCAACGTCGGTAATGATCAACGAGTTGCTGTTGCCGTCCGCGAAAATATTCGCCGCTTTGCTCAAGAGCGGCTTGAGGCTATTCACTAGCTCCGCAGCGACAGCGCTGTTCAATTGAATCATATATGTCTGGATTTCGTCGGTTTGTTCAATTAGACTTGGGTCTGCCGCAATTCGCTTCACCGGTACTTTCATTCTGACAGCCTTCTCGAATGTCGTAATTAGCAAGGTATTATTCGTCCGAATCATGGTCAGATCATATTGAGCAAGAACCGTTTTAATCTCTTCTATCGTTTCGTCAATGGTTGCGTTCTTGAGGTTGGTCAGTGCAAACTTCTTGTCTTTGATGTCGTTTTCGGAGGCAATAATCGTCAGATTTGTTTCTGCACTGATGAACTTAATCAAGCTCTGCAAATTTCCGCTCGGAAAGTCAAAGTTAAATCGAATCGCTTTGCCGGCTTCGTCGCGTTCAGCAACTTCCATTCCCCGCTGATCGTCTTCTTGTGCGAATACCGACGCGGTAAAAGCCCCGGTAGCACACCCAATGGATACCAATAGCATAAGGCAAGTAACTATCCGACTAGTGAAGAGAGCTTGGAACCCTACCCTACGCAACGTTCTGGTCAGGTATTTATAATATCTGGATTGTTGAAAACACATTGTCAGAACCTTCCTTTAGACATCTGGAGAAAATTGAACGCTAGAATACAAAGCCACATCAATATAAAGAACAAACTTTGTCTTCGTGTGTCTCTGCATTTTATTACATTTTACCTTGCTCGGTTGAGGGTTCGTTGCGAGAAGCGGAGAACTCTCTACATTTCACTAGAATACCCTTGCAATCATTGAGAGGTTTGTACTGATGGTTGTTTCCTTCTTGTCCGCTATGGTGATCTGCAAATCTCTGACCTGCAACCATTTTGAACTTGATTCGAGGGCGTGAATTAGCCGGACAATTCGCTCAATATTGTTACTGAAGCGCATGTCAACGATGTAAGTTTCGGGTTGATAAGTAGCGGGCACGGTTGCAAGCCAACTTTCAAGTTTATCTTCCTGTCCCAAAATCTGATCAACGTACGCGGTGAGCGCGCGAATTTGCTGATCATAATCCAGTGGTTGTTCCATCTCTGCCGTGCTATAGGGCTGCTTCGCCTCATAGCCGTCAATTAGCGTCTCGAATCTCGACAACAATACACTGTTAGGTCTGAACTTAATAGCTGTTGTCTCCTTTGTGGCACCGATGCCCAAAAAGCCGCCATCCGTATCGTTGGTCTGTCGGGTGATTTGAACTTCAAGGAACCCCTGGTTAGATTCTTGGACTCCAGCCAATTGCTGTTTCAGGTTTGATTGAATAAACCGCAGCAGCTCTATCCGCAGCGTTAAAGGGATAACTTCGGGAAGCGATGGGAATTGATTGTTAGCTTCCCGCTGGAGGTGTTTCGCGGACTTATCCTCAGTTGGTACGGAATTGACCGCCGAACCAGATCCTTCGGGTAGATCGTCTTTGGATGGTTGTTCTTCCATCTCTAGTGCATCTTCTTTTTCCGTATCTTCTGTATCATCTTTCTCCCACCACGTGTTGAACATCGTCTCCATCATCTCTTCTTCGGTTTGGGTTTGTCGTTGTTCCTCCGTTTTTGCTATGGTTTCTTGTTGTGTTTGCAGCTGTTTGAGTTCGGTTTCTAGCGCACCTAGGTAGAGATGGTAGACTAGATTTTTCTTCGTCCGCGGCGGAAGTTTTTCAGATTTCGCCCCCGGCGTCGGTCTAATATTGAGTTGATAGTTGGGACGCAACCCCGCTCTTTTTGCAAGGTCTGAAATTCGCCGCGAAATGACTGCCTGCGCCTGCTCCCCCTCAAAGATAGGCCCCCGTATCTCCCTTAACTGCTCTAAACTCCCAAATTCGCCATAATGTTTCTTATAGGCGAGCAGTGAACCTGCCTTATCCTCAAGAGCGGGATGTAGCGCCGCCAATGCAGAAGCACGAGTCGCTTGATTAAGCGCTTCTAAATCAACCCGACTTACAATTTCCTCAAACAGAGAATCAGAGATAATCTGACCTTCTAAACCGACTTGCGCTTGAATCTCTCGGTCAACTTGCTGCGTAACTTTGGCAAGTTGTACCAGATTCTGGGCTGTTTGAAGTCTTTCTTGTTTTGTGGTGAGTTCATCGTCCGGGAAACCTTGTCGAATGATCGGTTGAGCGAGAAGAATCAAGAGCGCGAGGGCAAGGACAGCAATTAATATGATTTCACGACGTGTGAGTTTTCTCATTGGTCAACTCTCTTTTGTTCCTCAGCGTCTTTTCTTAGTCGCTAGTCTCGGAGCTGCGAGACAGATTCTGATTGAAATGACGGGTTTGGGCAAACTGCTGTATCGCATCTTGTGCCAGATTGCAGGTAATCTGTACTTGGAAAATCGGCCTCTTATCGCGTTCGATGCTTGTGACCTGACCGGATTTGATGTTCGTAAATACCCCTGATTGTGCCATCATACTGATCGTCTGACTCACATCTTGGTGCGATTGGGCTTCGAGATTGAAAGTAATCTTTGTTCTTTCCGGGTCATCTAATCTACTCATGTTAAGTGTTGTCCAAGCGACCCTTGTACGATCGGCGAACCGCACGCTCAGCTCACGCACTATATCGAGCGGCGAAATTCGAGGGGCTAGCAGATTCGCGATGGCTAAATCTTTAGTCAATGTCTTTTTGGCATTGGATTCGGCTTGTCTGATGTTTCTAATCGCTCCATCTAGAGTGACAATCTTCGCCTGATGAATCTTGCTCCACGTGAATCCGCCAAGTCCAAGTCCCACGAGCAGTGCCAATCCAGCTGCGGCAGCCATTAATGTTCGCTTCCGCTGTTGAGCTTGTGTCAGTTTGACCTTCTCTTCCGAAGGGAGGAGATCTAGAGCAATCTGCGAGGTCAACGCATTGACTCCCGACCCCAATGTGACAGCGAGCGTATCCCCGAAACCATCAACAGAGTGGAAGTTAGCATATTGTTCGTCCGCTACCTCCTGAAAAGTATCCAGTGGATTCCAGAGTCGGGCTGGAATTTCCAATCGATCGGCGATGTAGCCTGCCAACCCGCGGATACGTGCTCCCCCGCCGCACAACCAGATTTCGCCGACAATCCTCTCGTCATTGATGTCCAATTCTCGTTTTGCACCGTTGATAGATCGCCCCAACTCCGCAGCAAGTCCGTCTGCCCACTCATAACAAGCTGTGTCGCTTTCAGATTGTTGATCTAAGGCAGCGTTCACAATCTTTCGATTTTCAGCGAGTTCAAAATCACCGCCCATCTCGCGCTGATATAGATGTGTTAAATCGTTCCCGCCGATGGGAAAGCTGCGTGAAAACCGTAGGGCAGCTCCATCGATTAAGCATAGGTCTGTTCGTCCCGCACCGATATCCACAACCATAGTCATTTCCGGTGATGCGTTATTCCTAACGGTTTCCATTCCTGCCAATACGCTTGTCGCTAGTGTTGAAGGGATTACACCTATAGGTGTGAGACCGAGCGGCTTCAGATAATCAATCTGTTGCTGCACCGTCTCGCGCTTCGCAGCAATCAATTCAACCGATAGGGCATCCTCTAAGCGCTGCACGTCGTGATAATCGTAAATCGCCCCTTCCGCTCGGAAAGGAAGTTCCGTTTCCGCCTGCATAGCAACGAGGTCTGAGAGTTGGTCATCTGCGGCGACCGCAGGCAAATTTGTCAATCGACGCGAGGTAACCGACAAGCGGGGAATTGACAGGGTTACTGAAGTGCTGCGTGCGCCTACACGCCTCCAGAGACGCTCTAAAGTTTCGGATATAACTTCGGGCGAGATCGCTGCCGGTGGGTTTGTCTGGGAATATGCCTCTATCCCCGCGTTCACAAGACGAATGCCTGACGCGGTTTGCTCGAGCTGGACCAACTTGATTGTGCTTGCTCCAATATCAATGGAGATAATTTGGTTCTTTGCCATAACCTTCTCCACCTAATTCTGCCGCCAATACTTGGTCACAATTTGCGCCCCAGTGCGATCCAGGGCGCCGACGCAAGAGGCTATTGGTTTACCGCGCCTATCGACACCGGCCGCTTCAATCAAAAAACCGTGTGAGCGATAGGTAACCAATTCTGCGATTTGGCGAAAGGTCGCCATATCAATCCCTTCCAGGTCGAGAAGCTGGCTGATATTCTCAAAAGGGTTCCCCTCGATCCCAGCTTCTGCCAATGCTTCAGCTTGCTGACTATCCTCGGGCTCCGATTCACGACGCGTGATGATGGCTTGGGCTTTGTCCGCGTCCATGCCCGGCAAAAGTTGCAACACCTCTTGCGGCGCAGTGTTGATGTTGATGTAACCGCTGACCGTTTCTTCATCCTTGGTTGTAATCTGATCTACTATGCTAGTAAACTCTTCTTCCGTTATCAGTTTGACCTCTTTGAGCTGATCGACATTCTGAAAGTCGCCTTGACTGCTGCGGTGATCGATAATCCGATCGGCGATGCCTTCGTCAATACCATCTAAACTCTGTAACTGTTCAGCGTCGGCGGTGTTGATGTTCACCGTATTGTCGTCCTCTTCATCACTACTTTCAACGCTGATCCTCTCCCGTATATTGTCAAAAACCTGCTCCGTGACCGCTGCTGCATCAATCAGATCGCCGATACTATCGAACTCACGCTGTTGGACCAATGCGTCCTTTTCCCCTTGGGAGAAAACGGGCTGATTGTTATCCCCTTGAATCTGCGTCAGTTGTTGTCCGTCCGCGTTGTTAATGTTGACACGCGCATTACCGCTTGCGTCGGTATTTTTATCGATTGAATAGACCGTTACTAGATCGATCAATCCGGGCATCCCTTGCTGTGTCTCCGTCCCGTCCGACGCTACTCCACCACCCGTGGTCGCGGTTGCATTCGGATCTCCAGCCATCCCTGGCCCATAAAGTAGATCTGATGTCATGCCTTGTACGCGTGCAAGATCTCGCACAGTGCGGTAGGGCCTTTCCTGCTCAATCGCCTGAGCGAGCGGTTGTTCCGTTATTTCTGCATCTTGATAACCTATGAGATCCAATAACCCTTGAATCATACTTGCGTCCGCGGTGTTGATGTTAATCTTTGTGCCCTCGTCGGTAATCTTGACACGGTAAGTGAGAGGAGGCTCAACTGTAGTTCCATCTCCAATCTGCTCGTTTATTCCATCCGCCCAGCTTTCGCCAAGGGAATCGTAAGGGGTACTGTCACCACGGAGCATCACAACTGCTCGTTCAAATCCTGCCTTTGCAGCATAATGGAACTTTATCCGATCTGCGAAGTTTGCCTGTGCGCGTTGCTCAAGACGAATGGAATACAGAAACTGAGTTGCAAGGACAGAAAGAATTGTTACCAGCCAGAGTGTTGAGATAAGAGAAAGTCCACGCTCGCAGGTGCGTAGAGGTCCCCGGCGGAACCGCTTATACAATTTACACGTATTCCGCCTGAATTGTAAAAGGACCGTGGCCCTGACATAAAAGAGTGAGTTTGCCTGCTCTTCCATCCTTCCCTTTCTGCTCCACTTCCTTAACCACCTGAACTAGCAGCGCCTTCACCCGCCGTCTGTTCGCTGAAGTTCGCGCTCATTGGTAGATAAATCATGGTCGATTGAGTTATTGTACTAGCGGTAACATTCTGCTGCCGGTCATTTTCAGTCGTGACTGTCACCCAAGCAACAACAGATGCTGGAATCATTTCGGTATCATCCCATGATTCGTACCACTCCTCACCGTCGTAATATCTTACATCAAAGGAGATAACCTGGTCGATGATCGGAACAATATTCACGTAGATTGGATTGCCATCTTCATCCTCTGTCGGGAGCGTTTCGGATTCAAGCAACGGTTGGATAACGGTTTCTACCTCCAGAGCCGTGGTTGAAAGGCGGAAAAGGGCGAACCCTCCCTCCGCTCCGCTATCTGGGGTCAACATCTGTCCCCCTACTTCGATTTCATCATCTTCCTCATTTGCAATCTGTCCGGCGGTATCCATTCCAATATAGTAGGCGACCCGTTGAACATCGCTTACCAATTCCTCTGAATTACCTGCCCCGTCGGCTATAACCGTTTGGTTCGCCGCATTCAACTCAGCCAAGAATGGGTCAGGATCGGTGTGGATCAACGTTACGAAACTAATTACATCCCGGTCCACCCCCTCTTCGAGCGGGTTATCCTGCGACACAATGAGAAGTGATTCATCGCCTTGCACAGCTTGCAGGTTGCTCAAATCTGTGGCAACGCGCTCTAACGCAGTCCGACATTTCTGTGTCATCACAATCCGCGATTCGGATTTTCGGTAAATATCAAGTGCAGCATTGAACGCCGTATATGAGGCACCACCAATAATGACCAAGATACTGACAGCGACGAGTAGTTCGAGAAGGGTAAAACCATCAGCGCGGAGTGTAAGCCGTGAAATGCGAGACTTCATCAGTTCCCTCCTTGTTGACCGCCCTGCGCCTGCTCTGGTTGTGGTATCTGCCGGTCTGCGAGATATGTGCTCGCCGAAATTACCCGCTCGTTTCCACGTTCTTGCCATGTCACAGTGATGGTAACCAATCGCAGCCCTTCAATTTCCTCCGATTCTACGTCTTGAACGTCTGAATGCCAACGAAACCGTGAGTCCTCTCCAAATTCGCCATCCTCTTCACCGATATCCGGATAGCCTTCTGCCTCAATTGCCGCCATCCGAAATTTAAGGAGATACAAGGCAGTTGTTCTATTTTCTGTTAATGCTTGTCCTTTTGCCGCTTCTGTAAAGGAACGGAGTAGCGCCGGCAGGGCTAATGACAAAATAGCGAGCGCAACCACGATTTCGATTAAAGTGAAACCGCTTTTGTCGTCCACGAATCGGTGGACAGGTGAGATTAAATTATTCAGACGATTCATCTGCCAATCCTAACGTATCAAGTTGCTGCGAGCTGATTTTTTGCAGGCGGATCCGGCCTGTTGCGTTCTCAACTGTAACAGCCATTGCTTTCCCGCGTCGATCTTGAATATACAACGCGGTATCCTCCGATGATCCTGTTGGAGAGAAGTAAATATAATCCACACCGGTATCGATCTGATGGGTCTGAAAGTTGTGACTCGTTATCATACGCGCTAAACTAACATTATGAGCCGGTTTCTGTGGTATACCCAAGATCGCATTGGTTCGTACAGGGGACGTTTGCTGCAATGCGGTTGTTTCTTGAGCTAATGGTGCCTGTTGGGCAGCAGGTTGGGAACTTAATGAGCTCGCGGTTAAAGGCGTGGACGGATCGGCGGGATTGAAGGTTTCGCTAGTGGCAAGCCAGTAACGATTCGCTGCCAAATCAAACACAACAAGGTGAGCTGCGCGCTCAGTGATTGCCATATCTCGCGCAAAGTTGAGCATATCTCGGATGGCGTGAGCGGTGGATTTCAAGCGCGTTGATGTGGCGAATCCGCGTAGAGAGGGCATTGCGATAGAGGAAAGGATTGCGATTAACGCAAGCACAATCATGACCTCAATCAACGTGAAGCCGTTTGAAGTAAGCGGGTATGAACCCCGTCTAACACGGTCAAACAAGCGTCGAATCACAGACAAATAGCAACCATGATCCTCTGCGGGATTAAGAAGATTCCAGCGACGCTGTCGAACGCGCCGGATTAAGCGAGCCAAGCCTGTCACACTACACGCCGAGTATTTTCGGGACGAATCCCTGTCTGAACAAAAAATCCGTCTAGGCAGATACATGCCTTCACCTTCAAGGAGTGAAACGGATGTTCGGTCAATAAAGAACGACAAGGCGCACGAATCCGTCTTACTCGGTTATTTCCGCTATCCAGTTTGTGATATCAGCGTCGAATTCCTGTCCGCCTTCCTTACCGTCCTTGCCAAGCGAGTAGAGGTCGTAATCATAGCCTTCGTGAAGACCGGGATAGACATAGATGTAAGTATTTCCCCACGGATCTGTGAACGTTGGCTTCGTGATATAAGGACCGTTCCAATTTTCAGGTTCCGGGTTGGGCATTCGCCAAAGTGCCTGTAAATTTTGCTCTGCCGTCGGATAGTCCCCGACCTCTATCGCGTACATCTCTAGTGCGTTTTCCAAAGCACTAATCTCCACCCTTGCTTTGGCGACTTTCGCCTTATCTGGCGCGTTCAAAACCCGCGGTGCAATAAAACTTGCCAATAGACCGAGAATGACAATCACAATCGTAATTTCGATAAGTGTCAAGCCCGATTCGTCTGATTTTAACCGTTTGAGCATATTTTACCTCCTATCTTGATGATAACAGGGTAATAGTTATCCGCCGAGCGATGTGCTAGCTTCAAAGATTGGGAGTATCATCGCGACGGCGATAAACCCAATCAACAACCCCATAAATAAAATCACCAATGGCCCAATTGAATTAGTCAATCGTTCTAGATTTTTCTTGATTTCTAAATCGTAATATATCGCTAGTTTCGTCAACATCTGTTCAGGATCGCCGGATTCCTCACCAATCGCGACCATATGGGTGAGTAGAGGAGGGAAGGCAGCACTCCGTTCCAATTCTCGCGACAAGGTTGAACCCCGTTCAATTTCTTCTTCCGCGGTTGCGACTGCATTACTGTAGACCGAATTTCCGATGGTGTCTTTAACAACGCGAAGGGCTGGTAGAAGTATAACACCGTTTTCAAGCAGTGTTGCCATTGTTCGTGTAAAGCGTACCAGCGCAAAGTTGCTGAAGATTACCCCAATGATGGGAAGTTGAATCTTCACGCGATCAAAAGCCAATCGTCCGGTATCTGTACGAATGTACTGTCTGAGCGCGAAAACACTGCCAATAATCGCGATTGAAATTATCCACCAGTAAACACTCAGGAAATTCGTGATACTGATAAGAAATTGTGTTGGGCCCGGCAATTCAACGTCCAATTCGGCGAACATGCCGGTGAACTTAGGAATAACAAAGGTCATTAAAACCGCCACGGCACCGATGCTTAGCCCCAGCAAAATGGCGGGATAGAACAATGCAGAGGTCACCTCCGTTTTCAGGAGTCGCTGTCGTTCGGCAAACTCGGCGAGACGTTCCAACACTACACCAAGCACACCACCCGCTTCCCCTGCTTTTACCATGTTCACATACAGATCGGAAAACACTCGCGGATGCTGTGCGAGCGCATCATTAAGTGGCGAGCCGTGTTCGACATCGTATTTGACCTGTTCGACTACCCGCTTGAGCTCAAGGTTGGTAATCTGTTCTAGGGTCACCTCCAAAGCACGAGATAACGGAACATAGGCGTTAATCAACGTTGCCATCTGATACGTGAAAAACTCGACCTCCGCCGGCTTAATCCGGGGGGCAAGGAATGGAATCTTAATTGCTTGCCGCCCCTCAGTTTCTGCGGTGTCCTCAACGATGCTCGTGGGCCAATATCCCATCACCTTCAGGCTGGACACAAGCTCAGCCTTGCTGCTTGCCTCCTGTGTGTTGGTAACTACCGTTCCGGTATTGGTCAGTGCTTCGTAGCGGAATCTTGGCATCAGTATCTTTCTCTGGTCATACGTAATTTACGCATCACACTTCACATCTCATACTACTTCGCCGATGTCAAACTCATCCTCTTGTGTCAGCCGTACAACTTCCTCAATCGTTGTATAACCAGCAACCACTTTTCTCCAGCCATCCTCTCGCAATGTTTTCATCCCTAGCCGCATCGCGGTCCGTTTTAGTTGGTTAGCGGAGGCACTTTGGATGGTCATCTCACGTAATTCCTCGCTCATCAGGATGACCTCAAAGAGACCGATCCGCCCCTTGTATCCACGGTTCCGACACTCTTTGCAACCGACCGCACGCGGGATAAGCAGATCATCAGTAATCACTCCAGTTTGGCTGCCAAGTAGGTCTTGGACGCGCTCCGGTTCCGGCGTGTACATCTCATAGCAGTGTGCACACACCCGACGCGCAAGCCGCTGAGCGATAATGCCCTCCAACGTTGAGGCAACCAAATACGGTTCTACCCCCATATCCACCAACCGAGTGACCGCACTCGCTGCATCATTGGTATGGAGTGAACTGAAGACGAGGTGTCCCGTCAAAGAGGTGTGGATCCCCATCTCTGCTGTTTCATAGTCTCGAATTTCACCAACTAATACTTTATCTGGGTCTTGACGTAGGATATGTCTCAACCCCGCTGCAAAGGTCACATTTATCTCCGGATTCACCTGGATCTGGTTTATCCCTTCCAATTCATACTCAACCGGATCCTCTATCGTGATAATTTTGACCTCTGGGGTATTAATCTCTTTCAAACAAGCGTATAGTGTTGTTGTCTTACCACTGCCTGTTGGTCCCGTTGCTAAGATAATGCCGTGCGGTTTCTGAATCATTCGGTAAAACTGATCTAGATTGTCCTCTAACAAACCGAGTTGCTCTAAACCGAATGAGATTGATTGCCTATCAAGAATTCGGAGAACGACACTTTCACCGTGCACCGTAGGAACAGTCGAAACACGCAAGTCAATCTGACGGTTGCCAACGCTCTGAACGGTCACGCCAATTTTTCCATCCAGAGGACGGCGACGTTCTGCTACGTTCATGTTCGCCATTATCTTGATACGGGAGGTAATTGCTGACTGGAGATGGGGCGGGGGGTTGGGTTGATCCTCCAAAACGCCGTCAATCCGATAACGGATTTTGAGTTCACCGGGGAAGGGCTCAATATGGATGTCACTGGCACCCAGTCGAACAGCGTCAATGATAATCTGATCTACAGCGTTGATAACCGTTGGATCTTGGCTTAAGTCATGTTCGCTGATACCAAAGTCATCAATCGTTTCGCGTTCAAGTGTGGCGACCGCGCCAACGGGCCCCTTGATCCCTTCGCTGAGGATGGCGGCGGCAGTTTTGCCGTAGGCACGAATAATCGCTGCGTCGATATCTCCTTCATCCGCAAGCACGGGCTCAATCTCGCATTCTGTAACCAGTCGCATCTCATCAATCAGGGTGATATCCAACGCATCCGCCATCGCCACGGTAAGCGTGTTTTCGCTTAGGCGAATTGGCAAGATCTTGTTCCGGTAGGCGAAGCTCGCTGATACCCGATCGGTTGCTTCATTCGCTGGAACAATATCTTCGAGCAAAACGCACGATACGCCGTAGTCCAGAGCCTGTTTAGCGAGCGTCAGGGACTTGGTGTTCACAAACTTTGAGAGTGCTTGGGTGTGAGTAACACCTGTGTTCTCAATTTCCTCAAGAACTTGCTGATGCTCATTTTCAGAGATTAGATTTGAATCTCGCATCAGCTGTACTAGTGACCTTCCCACCGCATTGTGCATGTTTTTCGACCCCTCTATCCGTCCAATCTGTTACTGTAAATTCGTTCTGTGCATAGGTAGACGCAGAAGGGTGGGCGGGGTTTAGGCATCTGCTGGTCGTGGGTAACTCTTAACATAATATTAATAAAAATTCAATCTTTTACGACTGCAATTCCAAAAATCTCTGAATCTCCTTAAGTTCTCTGAGTTGAATATCGACAATTGATGGGTCGGGGCACTCCTTGTCTTCTTCACCGACCAACCAAGCTGCCCACATCCCCACGCGCTTTGCACCAATCACATCGTCCGAGTACGTATCCCCAGCGTAGAGTGCCTCTTCCGGGGAAATACCTAACGCCGACAGCGCCGCGTGGAATATTCCCGCCTCTGGCTTCGATATGCCGACAATAGTTGAATCGACCACGACATCAAGCAAGGGTGAGAGGGCGTACTCGTCGCACCAGCCTTGTGTGTTTCCAAAATTGTTGCTGATAACACCGAGTTGGTATCGTCCTTGAAGGGTAGCGATCCACCGCCGGTTCTGCTCAAGGGATTCCTTTGCCCCGTCGCAGAAACAGTCTACATACTGGTCTTTTATGTCTGAATCCAAATCAAGTCCTTTGTATATACCCGTGGCAATGAAATCCATTGTTTCGCGTAGTGAGAGCTGGGGAGCGTTTCCACTAGCGATAAGTTGATCAACTGCCGCACGATCTACCCGATCAAAGGTCTCCCGTTCAATCTCTGGATACCTGCGCTGAAGGAACCGGTATGTTCGATCGCGCCAATGGACGCCATTGCCATCGAGTGTGCCACCAAAATCGAACAACAAGGCACGAATGTTCATCATGTTTCAACCTCTTCGCAGCGGATCCGACTGCAGCCAGCCGATCATTCCAATGACCTCTTCCTGCCGATCTTGCATCGATACTTCTATTAGTGCAGGGCGGTCCGCAGCAAGGGCGTCTTGTAGCACACCCTTGAAGTCCACTAGCTCGTTGACCCGAACAGCGTAAGCTCCGAAGGATTTAGCAAACTGGATAAAATCCGGGTTGCTCAAGTCAGTATCAATAGTCCGTCCGTTGCATCCTTTTTGCTGGGAGCCTTTAATCGCGCTTAACGCTCCGTCATTCACAACAATCGTTACTACATTGATACCGTACATCATTGCGGTGGCTAACTCAGGGGATCCCATCATGAACCCACCATCTCCGCTGAAGCACACAACCGGCTTATCTGGATGTGCGACCTTTGCGCCGAGCGCTGCGGGGAAGGCATATCCGAGGGCAACGCCAATGTTCGGATAGAGAAAGGTTTGTGGATTGAACACCGGATACTCAGCGAATGAAGCGTAACCGATGCCATGGACATCAACGGAAAGTATCCCATTATCTGGAAGTACTGCGCGTATTTCCGGCAGCAGCGGCAAGGGAGGTTGGGCAGCAAATCTCTCGCGAATCCGCGCCAATGGCTGCGTCCACGAATCTTTGCCCCCATCTACCTCTTCGATTAACGCTTGCAAAGCTAATTTAAGATCTCCGACAACACCGACATCACAAGGATATTCTCGTCCGATTTCTCTCTCATCCTCATCGATCTGGATTAATGGGCTTGGTGGTTTGAGGTTCCAACTCCGTGTGTCAATTGATGTGAAACGGGGACCGATGGCAAGGGTACAATCTGCAATCTGCATTGCTTGATAGCCCGGATAGCCGTAAACAATCTGCAATGCGAGTGGATGGTCTTCAGGCAATGCTCCCTTCGCACATCGTGCCACAACAACCGGAGCGTTAAGTTTCTCTGCAAGTTGCTGCAATTCTTCCCGTGCGCCGGAGTGGATGACAGCTGAACCTGCAAACAGGACCGGCCGTTCTGCGTTCCTTAGTGCTTCCGCCGCAGCCTGAAGATCACCAGAATTGGGTGGCGCGGCTGGCTGGCGTTCAACACGCGCTGGGATGAGAACTTCTCCCTCTCCAGTGACTACATCCATTGGGAATTCCAACACGACGGGCCCAGGACGACCCGAACGCATAGCGCGAAAGGCATTTTCGACAACTGTGGGGATTTCCTCCACTGTCCGCGCGATCGCGCAATACTTTGTAACAGACTCAAAGAAACTCATCTGATCCAAACCGTGAAACATCTTGCTCGGATCTCTTGCGTAAAATTCAGAATCGCTCTGTCCGGTGATTAGTAATACAGGGACACAATCTGTGAATGCCTCCACAATTCCCGTTGATGCATTACTTGCACCGGGACCTGGAACCGTCAGTGCAACGCCAACTTCGCCGGTAGAACGTGCGTAGCCGTCCGCCATCTGTGTTGAAGCATATTCATGACGGACAAGGTAGTGATCGATAACGCCTGCTCCGCAACGAAGGAGCGAGTCATAAATCTGTATGTTTTGTGTTCCTGGCATACCGAAAACGGCACGTACCCCTTGTGCTTTTAGACATTCAATAAGAATATCTCCACCTCTCATAAGTATATTCTCCTAATGTTAAAAATTGACTTCTCAGTTGTAAATCCCAAGTCCTTATCCTTGGGAGTGTATCAATAGCCTCCCGCAGGGCGCGCCTTGTGCTGAACGAGCGGCAGGACTACATCAAGCGTTGGGGTTTCCACCTTGCTTGATCAAGCGTCCTAGCTCCTGAACGTCCGTCAATACTGCATCAATCTCCATCGGTCTGCCTCGTTCAAAGTCTTGTATCCTACGGTTAAATTCTCTCTGACGGAGCGTGCAATCCCCGCTCTGCTGTAGGTGTAGGCATCTATGATATCTTAACTCCTCTCCATAAATTATAACCGATCTGTAAAAGGAAATCTATGCTTTCACAAAAATTCCTCATCAATAAAAAATGTTTCTGCTTTGACTGTCATAGCAAATACTCTTAAACCTAATGCGAAAGGTTAGAAACCGCTACACAGTAGAAGGGATATCAATCCTCGATTAGGTTACGGAATTCCGTGACCTAATCAAATTTAGAATTGCCCGCTTGATTCATCGATTGTGTTTGAACCCTCTGTTGGTGGGGGATTAAACGGGAAGCAGGTAACGCTTTTGCCGCCATCCGGCTGTCAGGTTTTTTGTTGCAAATCATATAGATCTGATATATAATAAATATGCTTCAGGTAGATGTGCTCATCAAACTGATATGGTTCAACGGTTTATTAAGATCTTTTTTTAGCCCTTAGTTTGTGAGAAATTTCACAAACACCCTTGAAAGGACAAGGCGAATTTTTGGTTAATCTCGAAAGCTATAATTTGCGAAGATTTGCCTTGCGGAACAGATGCTCTTTAATTTTGCGAATGTGTTACTCTTCTTGGTAGTTGGCTGTTTATTCGTCACGCTGAACCTTGTCCTCTCTCGTCTGCTCCAAACCCGACTCTACAGCGACGAAAAGTATATGCCCTATGAGTGCGGAGAGGACCCAATTGGTGATACGCGCATTAAATTCAACGCCCGATTCTATATTATTGCGCTCATCTTTTTAATCTTTGATGTCGAAATTGTCTTTCTATTTCCGTGGGGGGTTGTTTTCCGTGAAATCGGGCTGCTCGCATTTGTCGAAATGCTAGTTTTCATCTTTATACTCTTGGTCGGTCTTGCTTATGTCTGGGTAAAAGGAGACCTCCAGTGGATTCGCTCGATTCAGTCTGTCAGGGAGGAAAATTAACAATGATCATTGAGGAAAAACTAGACAAGAATATCATCGTAACTTCTATTGATGCCGTTGCCAATTGGGCCCGGGCATCTTCTTTATGGCCCATGACCTTTGGACTTGCTTGCTGTGCAATTGAATTTATGGCGACCGCCGCCTCAAATTACGACTTAGACCGCTTTGGTGCCGGAGTTCCGCGCGCGACGCCTCGTCAGTCGGATCTGATCATTGTTTCGGGAACTGTAACATTGAAAATGGCGACGCGGATTAAACGCCTCTATGAACAGATGCCCGAACCAAAATACGTCATCTCCATGGGCAGCTGCGCGACAAGTGGCGGGCCCTACTGGCAACACGGTTATCATGTCCTGAAAGGCGTAGACCGAATCATTCCCGTTGATGTCTATGTCCCCGGTTGCCCGCCGCGTCCGGAAGCTGTACTCGAAGGCTTGATGAAGCTGCAAGAAAAAATTAAAACACAGACCGTTGCAAAACGGACGAGTGTGCCTTTCTTGAAGAAACTTTTCACTAAGACCGACTTGGAAAACAATCAGGAAGCAATGGCTGAAGCCAGAGCAGCACAGGCGGAACACGATGAACAAGAGGAAGCTGCTGGCTAAACTTGGAGTCCTAACCGAAGGCTGCAGACACTAATCACCCGCGACAGATTTAAGGCTTATGCTACGAAATTATCGAATGGCTATTCCTTACCAACCGTTCAAATGCTGAATTTTTGAGAAAGGGGAATGATACGCTATTGGCATCTGCTCAACAGCGTTGATGCTTTTCCGTGACACCACAAGACATTTGCGAAAAACTAAAAGATAAATTTGGAGAGTCAATTGCCTCGTTTGAAGAAGACATTGGAGATCCCTTTATTGTCGTTGCCGCTGAGTCAATTGCCGATGTTGCCCAATACCTTGCCGACGATGAAGGGCTGGCTTTTGATTTCTTGATGTGTTTGAGCGGTGTCGATCTCGGCGCAAAGGACTCCAATTTTTATGTTGTGTATCACCTCTACTCAATGACCCACCGGCATAAACTAGTCCTAAAGATCGTTCTACCCAAAGAAGAAGAACCCCATGTTCCTACTGTTGAGCATATCTGGAGAACCGCCAACTGGCATGAGCGGGAGACGTACGATCTATATGGGATTATCTTTGATGGTCACAGTGATATGCGACGCATTCTACTTCCAGACGATTGGGAAGGTTACCCGATGCGTAAGGATTATACAGAGCCTGAGTTTTATCGCGGGATGCGGGTGCCTTATTGATTTACGTAGCGAGGGGCAGAATGATGGCGTTGTCAGAGCAGTATCAACAACAGATTATTGATACGATTAAAGAATTGCCCAAAGAAAAACTAGCTGCGGTTGTCGATTTTGTGACAGCTTTAAAGGACGAATATCAACCTAGTGCGGAGAAAAATATAGTCAAACTTGGTGGTCTATGGGAAGGTTTTGAACCGACTGATGAAGAAATTCAAGAAGCGCGAAAAGAAATATGTATTGGTTCAAGGCTTAGAAGACGGGTACGGGGAAGATGAACCAGAGTATTCTATTGACTTCATTAAAAAGGTAAATCCTCACTATGCAGGAAGATAGTTGTTCCTAATCCTCTTGGATTTCTAGTGGCAATAGGGCGGAGCTTGTATGTACGCAAAGAGGAGACGCCAGAGGAAACGCCAAATACAACAGATTTGTATTGAGCGAGATATAATAACGCTTTGCCATTTTACCCGGATCGACAATCTATCTAGTATTCTGCAAAAGGGTTTATTGAGCCGTAGTTATCTGGAAACAAGCGGACAGCAGTTTTTGTTTAATGATCCAGATCGATTTGACGGCCATAAAGATGCAATTTGTCTAAGCATCAGTTTTCCAAACTACAAAATGTTCTATAGCTATAGAACACGTATCGAACATTCTCAGTGGGTTGTTTTGCTTCTGGATGCAAAGGTGTTATGGGAGTTGGATTGTGCGTTTTGTCAAGAAAACGCATCATCTAATGTTGTTCGTCATATTTTATTGGAGGACAGAAAGAAGCCTGATGCGTTAAACGGCGTTTTTGTAGAAGATTACCGTACCATCAACCGTCAATCTTTAAAAATACCCAGTGGTTATCCCACAAATCCTCAAGCAGAAGTTCTAGTGTTTAACGCAATTTCTGATCGGTATATCAACGAAGTCCATTTTTGGGATAATATTGCTTTTGATCGATGGTGGTCTTCTAATTCTCCAACGTTTTCTGATGGGCGACGATACTGCTCCAATCAAGAATATTTCCGCTATAGATGTGATTACAAAAAATGGCAGTCTGCTAATTTGAACAACGACGATATACTTGAGGTTGACGATGATATGCCTTTTTAGGAGTTGAGAGAATGGCAAAACGCCCTATTTTTACCCCTAATTTCAGTGATTTTCCTTATGTTAAAGAGGTCGATATAGAGTTTCGATGGTATCCTGGTTTTGCAAAATCGCGACTGCAAAAATCTATCGCTTCCCTACATAGGGCCGCTGAAGATAAGGGTATTGCTCCAATTTTGGAAATCTCAGGAAAATCTACTTCAGTCTTGGGTGTTTCATTGAGTGCTTTTAATCTCCCTTTAAAAACGCCAAATGGACAGAAGGTGAGCGTGGAATGTGCCTATCAAGGAAGCAAGGTGTTTGAAAACGGTGGGCCCTATCAAGATCTGTATTCAGTATCGAGTCGAGCGGCGAAAACCGATGAGCGGTTGCGGAATTCAGGAAAACTAATCGCTTTTAATTTCTTTGGCGAAGATTTTCCTATTGACCCCCAAACGGCTTTCTATGACTGGTTATATCTGACTGCGCTATGGCAAAAGAAACCGAATCTGGCAAAAGAAGAGCTCGAACCATTTGAAGGATTTTCGGATATAGTTTTTAATCCCCAACGTTCTCTCAATTGTCAGGCACGTGCTGCTGCGCTCTTTGTTTCGTTGAGTAAAGAAGGGTTGATTGATGAACAGTTTTTCAATAAGGATTGTTATCTTCAATACATGGCTTGCGATTTGGACCGCATTCCATACGGCCAGGGACAACAATCTGAGATGACTGTGCACCAGCTTTATATAACATGGCCAGACGCTGAAAATTTTGAGGCTAGCTAATTTTTATCAGTTAATCTGATTAGGTTAAAGGAAATAACATCATGGCAGCACCACAACAGGAAAGCAAATTTATTGAACTGAAGCCATTTACGGATGAGATGGTTGTCAGCATGGGACCGCAGCACCCAAGCACTCATGGCGTGTTACGGCTTGAGCTGAAACTGGATGGGGAAATCGTCCGGGATGCAATCCCCCATATTGGATACTTGCACCGCTGCTTTGAAAAGCATTCCGAGAACCTGAATTATCAACAGATTATCCCGTTTACCGACCGGATGGATTATATTGCGGCAATGAATATGAACTGGGGATTCTGCCTCACGGTTGAGGAGTTAATGGCAAGGGACGGAGGAAAATTTCCCGGTGTCCCTGAACGGGGGGAATACCTGCGTGTCCTCATCGGCGAACTCAATCGAATTGGGAGTCATCTTTTGTCCTTTGGCACCTACGGCATGGACATCGGTGCGTTTACCCCGTTCCTTTACGCTTTTAGAGACCGTGAGAAGATTCTTCTGCTTTTTGAAAAGATTTGTGGTGCACGATTGACCTACAATTATATCCGGGTCGGTGGCGTGTCAAGGGATACACCACCGGGCTTCATGGATGATGTTGAGGAATTTATCGACTATTTCGAGCCGCAGATCGATGTGTACAACTCGCTACTCACCGCTAACCGCATCTTCATTGAACGCACAGCAAATGTTGCTGTGATGGACGCAGCAATGGCGATTAACTACGGCATTACGGGCCCCAACCTCCGTGGCGCCGGACTACAATGGGACCTGCGCAGAGATGAAACATACTCCATCTATGACCGATTTGACTTTGATGTTCCCGTTGGAAGAGATATTCCAGAGCTGGGTGTGGTCTCCGGCGACTGTTGGAACCGCTATAAAGTCCGAATGGATGAGATGAAAGAGTCCGTCCGAATCATCCGGCAAATTCTTGAGTCCGGTTTGCCCGACGGGCCAATCCAAGCGGAGCTGAAAGCGGTACGTCCCCCTAAGGGTGAGATCTTCCACCGAAGCGAAGCACCCCGTGGAGAACTCGGCTTTTATATCGTAAGTGATGGCACACCGAAGCCAGTGCGTGTGAAAGCCAAATCCCCCTGCTTTACAGCGCTAAGTGCCTTGCAAGAGTTGAGTCGAGGCCTAATGGTCGCAGACATTATCGCAATCATCGGAAGCATTGATATTGTTATGGGAGAGGTCGATCGCTAGAGTCTCTTTCTATTTTCCTGCATCACGTTTCAGGGATAAGGAGTTTGAATGCTACTCGGTCTACAAGTTGAAAACTTACATCAATTTTTTGTCCAATCCTCCGACAATTGGGCACAAAGGTTCGTCCAGAATCACGCTCCATTCTTGGAGCATCTCCCCGCACCGCTTGGTGAACTCGCCATTATGCTCGCGTGTTGTGTCATTTTCGTGGCTGTTGTCCCCCTCCTCCCGCTCGGACTTGTTTTAGCAGAACGGAAAGTTTCTGCACATATTCAAGATCGGGTCGGCCCTATGAGGGTGGGGCCCCACGGCACTCTTCAAACCTTAGCCGATGGGGTTAAGCTCATTTTCAAAGAGGACCATATCCCGCGCGAGGGAGATAAATTCCTATTTGTGGTCTCTCCATATATTATCTTTGCCTGTTCCTTTGCCGTATTTGCTGCGATTCCGTTCGATCGGTCCATTCTGGTCAGTAACTTAAATATCGGCATCTTTTACATCATGGCTATCTCTTCCGTCATCGTGATGGGCGTGATTATGGCGGGATGGGCTTCCAATAGCAAGTGGTCACTGCTTGGGGCTATGCGATCGGCTGCCCAAATCGTTAGCTATGAAATTCCACTCGGGCTCGGTATTTTGACTGTGGTTATGCTGGTGCAGAGCTTGAATATGCAAGAAATCGTCAACGGCCAGGATGGGATAGCTAACTGGTTAATTTTTCGAACGCCTTTCACCTTTATTGCTTTCTTCGTCTTCTTTATATCGTCGATTGCTGAAGTCAACCGCACCCCGTTTGACCTGCCTGAAGCTGAATCCGAGCTGGTTGCTGGTTTTCATACCGAATATAGTGGCATGCGGTTCGCGTTGTTCTTCATTGCAGAATATGCCAATATGTTTGCGGTCAGTGCAATCGCTGCAACGCTATTTCTCGGCGGTTGGCACGGCATTGTGCCTTCAGGGATGTTACCCGAAGCCGGTCTCCTCGGCTTTGTCCTGAGAGCGATTACCCTCGGCGGACTTTTGGGAGTTGCCATCAAGACTCTGTGCTTGGTGTTCGTCATGATGTGGCTGCGGTGGACGCTGCCACGTTTGCGGGTAGATCAGTTGATGAATCTCTGTTGGAAGTATTTTATTCCGATTTCATTTTTCAACATTCTCGGCGTCGGAATTTGGGGACTGATTTTCCCGCAAGATTCGCGATTAAGCATTATTATTAGTATCGCTGCCATTATACTTGGACTGATTCTTGTATTCGGCGTGCTCGGTAGGAGTTTATCTAAGAGCACAACACCGCCAAGTTCGCCGGATAGGCAGATTTCTGCGACAACATAGAAAAGCCAAAAGCACACCAATTTACCTCGCAAGGAGGTTTAACCATGCGCCACTATCTGTCAAATATCTACTTCGGGGTTTATACAGCCCTCGTCGGTATGCGTATCACTTTCAAACAGTTCTTGCAACCCTCGGTCACCCACCAATATCCGTATGACCGCTCCTTTGAGCAGAAGAAAAATGTGCGCGAAATTCCCAAAGGCTATCGTGGGAAGTTACATAACCGCATTGAGGACTGTATCGGTTGTAAGAAATGCGAGATGATCTGTCCTGTCGATTGTATTACTATTGTCACCCAAAAACTGCCCAGAGGCGAGCGGCTCTGGGATAGTATGAACGTGGTTCATCTCAAAGATAGAACGGAAATCGTCGGCAATATTGAAGGAGATGAAAAGCCAGCACCTAATACGACTGTTACAATTAATACCCGCGACGATAGAACTATCACGGTTTCAAGCGATGAAATCGCTAGCATCGTCGAACGAAAACCGGTGATTTTCTATCTCGATCAGTTTGATATCGATATGTCGCTCTGTATGTACTGCGGACTTTGTACCGAAGTTTGTCCGACAGAGTGTCTGATTATGTTCGATAATCTTAGTGACGGGATTGAATACTCAACCTTCGATCGGACAGATCTGATTTACGAATTTGCAGAACCAGAAATGTATGACCAGCCGGCTGATGAATCCACTGAGGCTGAAGCCGCAGACTAATCTGAATAAAATCTCACACCCGAAATTGAGTAATTGAGTCAACTTATGGAACTGAATCCTCAACAATTGGTTTTCTACCTTTTTGCTCTGCTGACGATCGGATCGGCGGTTGTTGTCGTAACGATAAGAAATATCGTCTACGCTGCCTTTGCCCTCATGGTTACGCTGTTTAGCGTTGCAGGGCTTTATGTTTTCTTGCAAGCCGATTTCCTTGCTGCCACCCAAGTGATAGTCTATGTCGGTGGTATCCTAGTGCTAATCCTATTTGGAGTTATGATGACAAGTGGCAGCTTGGACCTAAAGCTAAAACTTGAACGTGGACAACTTTTCTGGGGCGGTGTTGTATCGCTAATTATTTTTGGCTTGCTTTTGAGTGTCATTACGAACACACCACAATGGGACAACGTGGACGTAGGAGCATCGCAGGAACCCACAACGCACAAAATTGGCGAGATGATTATGAAAGAGGAGTTCTTGCTCCCATTTGAAATCGCGTCAATTCTGCTATTGGTTGCCCTGATTGGCGCGGCACTTATTTCCCGTAAGGAGGTCAGGGACGAGTGAGTCTACAAAGTTATCTTGTTATCAGTATTATACTTTTCTGTCTCGGAATTTTCTGTGTGTTGACACGCCGGAATGCTATCAGCATCCTGATGGGAATCGAATTGATTCTCAATTCCTGTAACCTCAACTTCGCTGCTTTTTCTCGGTTCGTAACACCCCCTGACGATATTAGTGGCCAAATTATCGCACTTTTTGGAATTGTCCTCGCTGCCGCCGAAGCCGCTGTCTTTTTAGCTATTATTCTGGCAATTTATAGAGAGTTCAGTACCATCAGCCCTGACGAGACCGATACTTTGAAGGGATAAAAAAGATCTGACTATATTGTAGAAGGAATTTATCTCTCCGCCTGAACTCTTGAATGACTGTTTTAGGAGACCCTCATATGCCCATCGTTCCTCTCATCAGTATCATTTTGCTCGCTCCCCTTGCCGCGTTTGCGTTTTTCGCACTTCTCTCGTTGACGGGACGTAATTATTCCCGCCAGGACCTCGTTTCGACTGTAGCGATGCTCATAGCGTTTGTGTGTGCTGTCCTGCTATTTACAAACGTTGTCGCCGAACCGGATAAACTTTCGCACGATGGTGCAGAGATACACTCGCTCACGTGGCTGCCACTAGGATCGGTCAATTTCTCAATGGGTTTCCTCTTTGACAGTGTGACCGCCGTCATGCTTCTTGTCGTCACGATTGTCAGTAGCCTTGTGCATATTTTTTCAATCGGGTACATGCACGGTGATCCACGCTACCCTCGTTTCTTTGCCTTCCTGTCTTTGTTCTCCTTTTCCATGCTTTTTTTAGTCGTGTCCGATAATCTACTCGGTATCTATATCGGTTGGGAGCTTGTCGGGGTGTGCTCGTATCTGCTGATTGGGTTCTGGTTTGAAGAAGATGCGCCGGCGAACGCGTGTAAAAAAGCGTTCATGACCACCCGCGTCGGGGATGTCGGAATGTTTATCGGCATGATGATGCTTTTTACTAAATTCCGCACCCTATCGCTATACGGCGATGAGGGTATTTTTGCGCTTGCTAGTAATTTAACTGCCGGGGACATGACATGGTTGTCGGTCGCCGGTGTGCTGATTTTCTGCGGTGCCGTCGGTAAATCCGCACAAATCCCCTTGCATACATGGCTACCTGATGCGATGGAAGGTCCCACACCTGTCAGCGCCTTGATTCACGCCGCGACGATGGTTGCTGCAGGGGTTTACCTTACCGCACGGATGTTTCCAATCCTTACCGCAGATTCATCTTTGGTCATTGCGTATGTTGGAGGTATCACGGCACTTGTCGCAGCAACGATCGCCATTGTGCGATTTGATATTAAACGGGTACTCGCCTATTCGACCATCAGCCAACTTGGCTTTATGATGTTGGCGATTGGAGCAGGAAGCTACATCGCAGGGCTTTTTCACCTCACGACACACGCATTTTTTAAAGCCCTACTGTTCCTCGGATCCGGTAGCGTGATCCACGCTTTCCATGCCGCTCATCACGCTCATGACCACGACCATGATCACGCCCACGATGCCGATCGCGAAGATACTGACACACATGCCGCCGCATTCGATAGCTTCGGCATTGATCCCGCACAGGATATGCGCCACATGGGAGGGCTCAGACATAAGATGCCTATTACCTTTGTGACGATGCTGATTGCAACGCTATCAATCGCTGGTGTGCCCTATATCTTTTCAGGATTTTGGAGCAAAGATGCCATCCTCGTTGAAGTACTATACAGGGCAATATCTTGGGGTTCCGTGCATCACTACATTCTGTTTGGCATGGCGGCACTCGCAGCGGTTATCACCGCGTTTTATATGTTCCGTCTCATCTTTATGACCTTTATGGGCGAACCCCGTAATCAAGAAATGTACGATGGTGCACACGAATCGCCCTTAAAGATGGCAATTCCGCTGATTATTCTAGCGGTGCTCAGTTTTCCAATAGTCAACAAATGGTCGTTTGAAAAATATGTGAAGCAACCAGAACAGCCCCACATCCATTTGCCAAAACATGCAATGTACGAGTCGGGTCAGGGGGCCCTGCAGGCACAACTAGGGATTTCGGATGCACAGGCTGCCGCCGAAGATGTACACCATGACGATGCCGCAGCGCACCACGATTCGGACCACGATAAAGCGCATAACATTGTAGTGCCGCTATCGTTTGTTATCGTCATTATCGGTATCGGGTTATCCGCGCTTTTCTATTACTGGAAAAGGTTTTCTGCCGACGCTGTTGCAGCACGCCTGCGACCGATTTATACGCTGCTTTGGAACAAATACTATTTTGATGAATTGTACGACGGTGTGCTTGTCGCCCTTACTGTCGCAGGCTCAAAAGTGCTTGGACTCTTTGATTTGCGTTTCATTGATGGAATCGTCAACGGGGTCGGTGTCGTTGTGCAGGCTGGGTGCTCCCGAATCGCAGGGTGGTTCGATAACACCTTTGTCGATGGGCTGGTCAATTGGGTTGCCAAAATTACATGGGCAGTCGGTGGCCGGATTAGGCGAGTTCAGACGGGGATGATTCAAAATTACTTGCTAGCCGTTGTGGGTGGTGTCGTGCTACTAATTCTAATTTTCCGTGCCTTGTTCTAGATCGCCTGAGAGGGGATAATGAACGGTCTTTGAGTTTCTGTGGGAAAAGAAGTGAAGAATGTGAGTTAGAGTTAAGGGTGACCGGTCGAACTAACGCATTGATCAGTTTAGGAATAGAGGCGTTGACTAAATAAACCTTGAACCAACTTTTTAGGAGGATTTCACTGGATGTTATCGTTGATGATTTTTATCCCCCTGCTAGGGATGCTTGTGGTTTTGTTTGCTATTCGGCGAGAACAGGAGGAACTCGCTAAGCGTGTTACGTTTATCGTCACGCTAATCCCGCTGCTGATTGCAGTTTTTCTTTTTATCACCTATGATCGATCTGCGTCGGGTCATCAGTTTGAAGAGAACATGATGTGGATTGAAGCGTTCAATATCCGCTACCACGTTGGGATTGATGGACTGAGCGTTACGCTGGTGCTTTTAACCGCACTGTTAGGTCCAATATGCGTCCTCGCATCGTGGAAGATTGAGAAAGGGATTAAAGCGTACCTCGCGCTTTTCCTGCTCTTGGAAACTGGCATGATCGGATTCTTCTGTGCGCTAGATATGTTTTTATTCTATGTTTTCTTTGAGCTCACACTGCTTCCGATGTACTTCCTAATCGGGATATGGGGCGGTCCGAGACGTGAATATGCAGCAATTAAGTTTTTCCTGTATACACTTTTCGGCAGTGTGCTGATGCTTATCGCCATGATTGCTGTTTATCTCAAAAGCGGTACGGATGATGTGGCTCGCACCTTTGATATTCCCACGTTGATTGAACTTGCAAAAACCCCGGGGCACGCACTAGCAGACCCAACATTCCAGATTTGGGCGTTTCTCGGTTTCTTCATTGGTTTTGCCGTTAAAGTTCCAATTTTCCCCTTCCACACGTGGTTGCCTGATGCTCATGTTGAAGCGCCAACCGCCATCAGCGTTATCCTTGCGGGTATCCTTTTGAAGATGGGTACTTATGGACTCGTGCGTGTGAATTTTGCGATGCTGCCGGCAGGGATGGACTTCTTCTGCAATGGTGAAGGTACGTGGGGCAACTCGTTGGCAATCCTCGGCTTCATTAACATCGTTTACGGGTCGCTCTGTGCGTTGGCACAGACCGATTTCAAGAAACTCGTTGCCTACTCTAGTATCGGTCACATGGGATTTGTCCTGATAGGACTTGCAGCGCGGAATGAGAGCGGACTTACCGGCGCTATCCTTCAGATGTTTAACCACGGCGTGATTAGCGCAATGCTATTCCTCCTGGTGGGTGTCGTGTATGACCGAGCACACCACCGTGAAATCAACGGTTTCGGTGGACTCGGCAGCAAAATGCCGATATACACCGGCATAACAACGCTGGCGTTTATGGCCTCCTTGGGATTGCCGGGCCTCAGCGGTTTTGTCGGCGAAGCGTTATCTCTGCTAGGTGCATACAGTAAATTCAAGATGCTAACAATCCTCTCAACCGCTGGTATCGTGGTCGGTGCCGCGTATTTCCTCTGGACGTTACAGCGTGTTTTTCTGGGAGAGTTGAACCCGAAGTATGAAGATATCGCCGAAATCAATGGGCGTGAAATTGCAACGTTGGTGCCCTTGGGTATCCTTACGATTGTGCTTGGCATTTGGCCCTCAATCGCCATTGATATGTTTAGAGAAGCTGTGAGCATACTGCCGCTTGTACAATAAGAGGAGATTCCGTTGCCAAATATTGCAAGTATTCCTTACTTTATACCAGAAATCGTTTTAGTTGTCTTTGCGGTAGTCGTTATCTTATTTGACTTGGCGTCTAAAAAACGAGGCGGCGAGGGGGCCGCCTATCTAGCGCTGATCGGACTTGTGGTAGCTGTCATCGCGGCAATTGTAATCGGATCCGAAGACCGATCCCTTTTCCTCGGCATGGTTCGACTTGATAGTTTTGCCCTGTTCTTCAAAGTTATTATCTCAGTCGCTACTGCTGCAACAGTTCTATTTTCCATCCGTTCTGTCGAACTTGATCCAGCAACGAAGGGCGAATACTATGCGCTGCTGCTTGCGGTCACGCTGGGCATGTATCTGATGGCATCGTCAACCCATCTCCTGATGATTTACCTGTCGCTCGAAACGGTCAGTCTTACCTCCTACATCCTCGCCGGTTTCTTGACCCATAGCCCACGCTCAAGCGAAGCCGCATTCAAGTATATTACTTTTGGGGCGGTATCGTCGGGAACCATGCTTTTTGGTATCTCTCTCCTCTTTGGTATGACTGGTACAGGGGATATTATGCTAATTAGCAGCCGACTCGGAGAGATGTTCAGTCAAGGTAACGTTTATCCGTTGGCTGTTCTGCTCTCAATCACCTTTATCCTTGCCGGTGTCGGCTACAAAATCGCTTCCGTGCCCTTCCACATGTGGTCTCCCGACGTCTACGAAGGTGCCCCGATCCCAATCACAGCATTTCTATCTGTCGCATCCAAAGCCGCCGGTTTTGCTCTGTTCATTCGTCTCTTCTATTCTGGCTTGCAATCCGCAGATGCTTCGGTTGACTGGTCATTGATGCTCGCGGTTGTCTCCGCTTTAACCATGACCGTCGGCAACCTTGCCGCACTTCCGCAACAAAATGTCAAACGCCTCCTTGCTTACTCAAGTATTTCGCACGGTGGTTTCCTGCTCATGGGTGGCGTTTTACTGACAAGTGAAGGGCTTCAAGCGATCCTGATTTACCTAATCATTTATCTATTTATGAATTTGGGGGCGTTCTTTGTCGTTATCCTTATTGCGAATGAGGTTGGCAGTGAAACGATTGACGGTTACCGCGGACTAGTTTCGCGTGCCCCGCTCATCGCGGTGTCAATGGCAATCTTCCTCTTCTCTTTGACCGGGCTGCCGCCCCTTGCCGGGTTTGCGGGGAAATGGATTCTTTTTGCTGCTGTCATCAAAGAACAACTCTATTGGTTAGCGATCATCGGCTTGCTCAACAGTGTTGTCGCGCTTTACTATTATGTGCGAATCGTCAAAGCGATGTTCCTTGAAACTGCTGATGATACCGAATCTCTCTCTTTTTCCACCGGCAGTCTTGTCCTGCTCCTTGTTTTTGTGGTTCCAACGCTTCTGCTCGGAATCTATTGGAATCCCTTATATGAACTATCTAGAGCTTCTCTCGGAAAACTGATGGGTTAGAAAGAACTGATTTTCTGCTTTTTCAACCAATTTCGCCACTACAGCTTTTCCTGCTTTCTAGTCGAATAAAACGGGCAACCTACTGCGGTTGCCCGTTTTTGTTTAAATATTTAGATTCGTTTTTCCAATCTAGCATAACGCTAAAAAAACCTCATTCAAAACACTGTAGGAAGTTTGTGATTGATCCAACAAACATTTTTTGATAAACTGTTAAAAATGAAAGACAGATTTTCGTATTATATGTGCGTAGAATCTGTCTGGCGTAAATTCCTTTATCTGAGGAGAAGACATGACAGTAAAACTCGGTTTTATTGGAACAGGCGGCATGGCAGGCGCTCATATGAGGAACCTGCAAACGTTTGATGATATTGAATTTACCGCGATGTGCGATGTTTCGGAAGAACGCGCAAAAGAGCGTGCAGCGGAGTTTGGCGGTAACCCGTACACCGACTTCCGCGAGATGTACGACAAGGAATCCCTTGACGCAGTTTATATCTGTACTCCGCCGTTTGCACATGGTGAACAGGAGCGGATTGCGTGTGAAAACGGCATTCCGATGTTCATTGAGAAACCAATTACTGCCGACCTAGAGCAGGCGGTAATCATCAATGAGGATATCCGACGGAGCGGTGTTATTACCAGTGTTGGATATCATTGGCGTTATGGCGGCAATGCGCAATATGCTAAATCTATACTTGACAAGGAATCGCCAGTTCTCGGTGCATTAGGCTACTGGATGGGCGGACTACCCGGCACACTCTGGTGGAGAATTCGTGCCCAGTCCGGCGGGCAGCATGTTGAACAAACAACCCATATCTTCGATTTGGCACGCTTTCTACTCGGCGACGCAAAAACGGTACATGGTGTTGCCACCCGTGGAAGCATGACAGATGTTCCTCAATACGATGTCGATGACCTCAGCATGGTCAATATTGAGTTTGAGAGCGGTGCCGTTGCCAATATCGTTTCATGCTGTGCGATGGAGGGTTGGAATCGGGTACAACTTGAGGTCTTCTGTCGCGGCTTGGTGGTAACTGTTGGTGGGGCTAACACCATTAATCGGAAAGGTGTAGAGGACTCACTGCCCGAAAATGGAGGTCAAGACCGAGACCGAGTGTTTATTGATGCCGTCAAAACTGGTGATTCGTCGAATATCCTTTCACCCTATAGTGATGCGTTGAAGACACTCCGGATTATGATGGCAGCGAGTACATCGTTTGAAACGGGTAAGGCAGTAGATCTGTAGAACGGTGCCTGTGGGCGAACATCTGTTTTCAAGCGCCTTGTCAGATCCTTTCTCGGCTTTGGTTAGTCGGGAACACGAAAGGAAAAAGGAATGGGTTCAATTAATCAGTCAATCTGCTACGGTTGCTTCACTCGTGACAATGTCTCTCCCGAACAGGTCATTCGAGAGGCGGCGAGAATCGGTTATACATCGGTCGAAATGGCACCGCCAGAATATTGGTCTCTTGTGCGCGATAATGGGATGCGGGTCGCAATTATTGTTGGGCATCAGTCCCTGCCTGATGGTCTCAACAAACGTGAGAACCATGATCGCATTGAGGGGGAAATCCTGGAGAATCTCGAAGTAGCTGCCGACAATGATATACCCGGGCTTATCTGCTTTTCAGGCAATCGAGAAGGGAAATCGGACAAGGAAGGACGGGATAATACCATTGAGGGGCTCTTGCGTGTTGCCAAAGCAGCCGAAGATAAAGGGGTCAATCTGTGCATTGAGCTGCTTAATAGCAAGGTAAATCACCCCGACTATCAATGTGACCGCACTCCTTGGGGCGTAGAGGTGTGCAAAGGTGTCAACTCCCCTCGTGTCCAGCTCCTCTACGATATTTATCACATGCAGATTATGGAAGGTGACCTTGTCCGGACCATTCAGGATAACATTGATTACATCGGGCACTTCCACACGGCGGGGAATCCGGGGCGTAAGGACCTCGACGATGAACAGGAAATCTACTATCCACCTGTTATGCGTGCTATCGCTGAAACGGACTACGATCTATACGTCGGACACGAATTTGTTCCGAAAGGCGATCCACTCGCTGCGATGCAAACCGCTTTTGATACATGCAACGTTACCGTCTGAGTGAACCTAGGCATTGAAACGTGGAACGTGAAGAATCTTCTCTCACGTTTCACGCTTTACTCATGGCAAGATTGGCTATCCTCTCAAGGCGTATAAACTTGGCGATAGTGGGCGCCCCTGTCAAAGAATAAACCAGTCGCGTAATACGTCGCTGTCCGCTATCGGTTTTTGTAAGTGCCTACCTAGCCGATTAAGCCAATACATCCAGTAATCGTAAGCGTAATCAATTACCGCTTCCGTTGCCTGATGGGTTTCTAAATATTCAATCAACCACGCGAGCAGTTTCTCCTCAATTGCTTCAGAAACCCGAGCTGCTTCGATACAGTTTTCGCTGAATTTGCGAATGTTATCAAACGTTACGCAAAAATGCCTTCTCCCGTCGATTGCCAGATTGACCATCATACCGCACGTAATCTTTCCAGCCAGATCTTCTGACCATTCCATACTTTCTACATATCGCAGATCCTTCTCCTTTGTTATGAGGTAAAGTGGGAGTGTCTGAAGGCAATCTAGCCGGAAGTCTAGATTTTTCAGCAGTCCATCGGCGATTTCAACCTGACTGAATTGTTCAATCGGTTGTGCTTGCTCCCTCGTTGATTCGATGACAGCAACAACTTCGTCTATAATCAGGTGCTCATCCATCAGCGCCGAGAGAAAATCTTCCTCCATTTGACTCAAAAGAGGTATTTCCATCACCGACTCGGGGTGTGCACCAATCTGCACCATTCCCGATTCGGCGATTGTCAATCGTGCACGTTGTTGAATGGCTTCGACGTCGCGCTTCAATTTCGTCATCAATGTATTCCCGATTTGGTAGAAACGGATCATATCGTTGTGAAGCAGCAGATGTCTCGCTCGTATAAGATTGAGTTTGCTTCCGTGCTCAAGCCCTAAGTTGAGTCGGAGGACGACATCCCTCGCAACTGTTTGCAATTCGGATAGTTTAGAGATGTCAACCGGCTCCATAATTGAGCGTTTGTTCATAATTGCAACGATTTGACGATTGAGTTCATCAATCCGTTCAGTCGGAACATTCTCCAGTTCGCCTAGTTCAGATAATGCCTTGAACAGGAACAAGCGTGGGTCATATTCGATAAGAGAGTTTGCATTTGCCATTAATGCTATTCCGTGGTGGAGGACGTAATTTGCCTATTCGTCCAACCGTAGGTTATCTAGGTCAACTAACTTATCCAAATCCTCTTCGGTGGGGGCCGCGTTGGCGGATCTTTGAAGTGAGCGTCCCTCGTTTAATGGCACGTTGTCAAGATCTACCAACCTCTCCAAGTCTTCTTCAGTTACGCCTTTTTCTCGGTCTCGTTCCTCGATGCGAGCTTTGGCTTCTTCTCGTGCTGCTCGCGCCTTGATTTCCCTAGCGTGGCCTTCTAGTGCAGTCGCATCTTCGAGGAATATATACTCCATGAGGGATTGGAACAGATTGCCATCCGCGGCGTAAAGCATTTCGATTAGCAGTTCGGTATCTTCGGTGTCGTAATTGAGGTCTTCGGGACTCACAAGGCATTGCTCGACTAGAAACGCGGGATAAGGTACTGCATCGGACTTTCTGGGAGCAAATTCTAGCCGGTCCCAGAAAAATTCGCCGAGTAGTTGTGGATCGATGGAACGCAACATGTTTTCAAACACCTCTTCGTCCGCATGTAACATCTCTATCAGCCATGCCTCAAATCGCACCTCATCTAATTTGCCATCTTGGTAGGCAATTAGATCAACAATCTCTGCAAGCTGCTGAGAGGACGCTGCAGACAAAATGCCGGCAGATTGTCCAGTGCCAAGATGTGCGAGTGCCATCTGCATCACATTCTCGGTTGGACTCCGCTGCACTAAATCCGCGCAATCGGGGACAAGATAATACAATTCCTCACGGCTTTTTGCATCCGCAACTGTTTCAATGATAGCTAGCTGCTCATCAGTGGTATATTGTTGGAAGTGGAGGGCAGCCTGCTTGGCATCCATTTCAAGCAGTGCTTGCGCTTCTGCCTGCGGATTACGAATCCTAATCTCTTTCATCCGAATCTCCCTGGCTGTAGTTGGATATCTCCATTGGGAAAATCAGTTATGCCGAATAAGCGCATAATGTTATCATACCACCCTATCAGATTGCAAAAAATTCGCATTGAGAATCTACCTGTTTGCTGGTACAACTATAATAGACAGGATTATTTCTTGTGCAAATCCGTAGGCTACCTATTCTAGGTTCGTTATTCCTTCTTTTTACCGGATAAGACCCATAGCAAATAAAAAAAAGTCTACACTTAAAGGGCCTATTTCACGTCTAAAAATAACGGTAACAGTCCACATTTTATGAACCCAATTTCAATTTTGGTGTGTTACAATAACAAATGACGCGAAGCGAAATCTACCTTCATCATAAAAAATATCAGATCTGATGGGTAAAGTGGGCAGCCTGCTCACTGTGGTTAATACACATAATACACCGTTAAATTTATCTAAGGAGATGACCCAAAATGAACATCCTAAAGACTGGAATACTCTTAATTGCGTTGACTGCCCTGCTCATGCTCATTGGCAACATATTAGGTGGGGAAGTTGGCATGGCAATCGCCCTCATCTTGGCAGCTATCATGAACTTTGGCTCATACTGGTTTAGTGATAGGATTGTCTTATCAATGTATAGAGCGCAGGAAGTTAGTCCCAACAGTGAATTATATCAGATTGTCAAACAACAGACTGAAAGATCTGGTTTACCGATGCCACGGGTTTATACGATTCCAACCGATATGCCAAATGCATTTGCTACCGGCAGAAATCCAAAGCACGCGGCGGTCGCCGCAACGGACGGAATTATGCGCATCTTATCGCGTGATGAATTGGCGGGTGTTATTGGACATGAACTAGCACATATCAAGCACCGTGACATTCTGATAAGTAGTATTGTTGCCACAATTGCGGGCGCAGTCATGATGATCGCGAACATGGCGCAATGGGCAGCACTGTTTGGTGGTTTTGGTGGAAATGACGAGGAAGATAGCGGTGGAATCTTCGGTTTTTTATTTTTAATTATTGTTGCTCCTATCGCTGCAATGATTATTCAGTTTGCAATTTCCCGTTCCCGTGAATATGCGGCAGACCGTGGTGGCGCAGAAATCTGTGGCAATCCGTTGGCATTGGCAAATGCGCTTCGCCGACTTGAACGTGGCGTTGAAATGCACCCGATGCGAGGAAATGAAGCAACGTCCCATCTCTTCATTGTCAACCCGTTGCGCGGCGGCATAGCAGGTCTTTTCAGCACCCACCCACCAATGGACGAACGCATCCGTCGTCTGGAAGAGTTAGCGGGTTATCGCCGATAGCTTTACAGGACTAATTTGTTCAGCAACACCCTCAGCTAATGAAGGAGACACCATGGAAACCCAAGCCATTGAGCACCCATCAACATTGGCAGAATTCTTGGAAGGAGATTATGAATCCTACGAATTCGTAGAAGGAAAATTAATTCCAATGGCAGCAGCGAAGATTATTCATGGAGATGTCGCAGCAGAAATCCTTGGACTTTTGTTTCACCATGTCAAGGAGCATCAGTTGGGTAAACTATACACAGCAGAAACCGTATTCACTGTGGGCGATAGAGGCAGGAAACCGGATGTCGCATTTGTTGCCTCGGAACGCATCCCCGACGACCTGTGGCAGAATTTCCCCATTCCCCCCGATTTAGCTATTGAAGTCGTGTCGGAAACGGACGCCATGAAAGCTGTGCACGAAAAAGCCTTTGAATATCTCGACGCTGGCACCCAACTGGTTTGGGCAATTGAGCCGTTCTCTCAAACGGTGATTGCCTACCGTTCACCTACGGACATCAGTCTCTTAACAATCGACGACATTTTAGCCGGCGATCCTGTTGTTAAAGGGTTTTGTTGCCGTGTAGCAAAGCTCTTTACTTGATATACTCCACTTCTTCAGAAGCCGAAGTATGTCATTGCGCTGTAACTTCTCGCCACCGTTCGACTAATCTCTGCCGGTGATTTGCCGCCCAAATAGAGTCAAACTCAATTAATTCCACCTTATCAGCGGTTACAGCTCCTTGAGCGACTTCGGCTCCCGGATTCAAGGGGGTGCGAAACCACTTCTGCATTAAGTTCTGCGCTTGCACTGAGAGCGCCCAATCCATAAATCGCTTTGCAGTGGCTTGATTCTGTCCATCTTTAACAAGTGCCATCGCACCGATCTCGAACCCCGTTCCTTCCTTCGGAAAGCTCAACACAACCGGATACCCTTTCGCGGGCCCTTTCTTGACAATATCGTGCGAGAAAGCAATCCCCACAGCGACCTCCCCGAAACCTACCTGTGTCACACACGCCGATCCCGACCGGTTGTAGTGATGGACATTTCGGTCTAGTTGTGCAATATAATTGAACCCCGCCTCCTCACCCATCATCTGCACAATCGCAGCGAGCAGTGTGTTGGCGGTGCCTGATGTATAGGCATAAGCGACGCTGATTTCATCTTTAAATTCGGGTTTTAGTAGGTCGTACCATGAGGTGGGCGGTAAAATCCCCTTGCGTTCCAAAATCTCTGTGTTGGACGCAAAGCCGATTGCACCGAAGTAGAAGCCTGTCCAGTAGTGTTCTTCGTCGAATGTGCCGGGTGGCGGTTCAAAGTTGATACGCGGCGCATAAGGAGCGAGTAAGCCTTCGTTTTTAGCGACGATAAACTCTGGTGAAGGTCCACCAAACCAGAGCGCTACTTGTGGATTGAGTCGCTCGCTTCTAATCCGCACCAACACCTCTCCTGCGGATAAGCGGACCCATCGTACCTGAATGCCAGTTTCTTCTTCAAAAGCGCGGATGTAGATCTTTGCTTCATTGGTGTCAAGCGCTGTATAAAGATGCAGTATGTCGTCATTACCTTCTTTAACAACCCGTGCTGATGTCGTTGTCTTGGGTTCGCTTGCCGGTGTTTCCCCCCCCGCTAGCAGCCACGATCCAAAGATGGTACAGGTAAGAAAGGCACTTAGCGAGACTAATCGACGCATACTAGCAGTAAGCATATTGCTCTGAATCCCAATCCTATTCGGGGTACTTATGCTGCAACCTCCGTGTATCTCGTTTTTTGGCTTTCCAGTTTCACTTGAACCAATGAAGCCATAATAAACTCCTACTCATCACGTTCCGTACCATTTTAGTAAGCCCGCGCAAAGATAGCAATCTCCTCAGCTTGTTCGCCACACACAATACAAGCCCCATTGCCGCCGGGTTGATCCGAAGGGATACAGCGTGTCGTCGCTTTAGTGTCATTTTTGACCTTATCCTCGCAAGCAACATCCCCACACCACCACGCACGGGCGAAGCCTTCTGCCACTGTTTCGCGCAATGAGTCGTAGTCGGACGGTTCCGATATATTGGTGTCGCGGAATTCGGTAGCCCGCGCCAGCAAACTATCCTGGATATCCGTGAGCGTATCCGGGACGATAGCAGCCAGTTCCTCTAATGGAACAAACGATTTGCCCTCTCGTCCCGGTACATCGCGACGGGCAAGTACCACCTGGTCTTTTGCAATATCTCTCGGTCCAATCTCTATCCGTAACGGCACCCCCTTGAGCTCCCACTCGTTGAACTTCCAGCCCGGCGAGTACTCGTCACGCTGATCCACCTTCAACCGTACGTTCTGTCCTAGCATAGCTTCAATTTTTTCGGTTGCTTCCATCACTGTACTTCGTTCGGTGTCTTTCCGATATATCGGTACGACCACTACCTGTGTGGGTGCCAAACGCGGCGGCAAGACCAGCCCTTGGTCATCGCCGTGAGCCATAATGATTGCGCCAACCATTCGTGTGCTCACACCCCAACTGGTCGTCCAGCAGTGTTGCTGCGTCCCATTCGCGTCCTGATACTGAATGTCGAACGCTTTGGCAAAGTTTTGTCCAAGGTTATGCGACGTACCTGACTGCAATGCCCGGCGATCTCCCATCATGGCTTCAATACTGTAGGAAGCGTCTGCTCCGGGAAACTTCTCGCTGTCACTCTTGCGGCCGGGAATGACTGGGATAGCGGCATCGTTCACAGCGAAATCGGCGTATACATCCAACATTCGTAACGTTTCTTCCTGTGCTTCTTCCGCGGTGGCATGGGCAGTATGTCCCTCCTGCCAGAGAAACTCCATCGTACGCAGAAATAAGCGGGTGCGTAGTTCCCACCGTACGACGTTCGCCCACTGGTTGATCAGTACGGGCAGATCTCGATAGGACTGAATCCATTGACTGTACATGTATCCGATTACCGTTTCTGAGGTGGGGCGCACTACGAGCGGATCTTCTAATTCTTTACCGCCGCCGTGCGTAACGACCGCTAATTCTGGCGCAAAACCTTCGACATGCTGTGCTTCCTTCTCAATAAAGCTCATCGGCACAAACAGCGGAAAATACGCATTTTCGTGGCCCGTCTCCTTGAACCGCCGATCTAACCCCGCCTTCACATTTTCCCAAAGTTCATAACCATAGGGGCGAATGACCATACATCCGCGCACCGGGGCGTAATCGGCTAGCTCCGCCTCTCGAATCACTTCGGTGTACCACTCTGAATAATCCTCACTACGGGGTGTGATTTTGTCTCTCATTGCCGGATTTGCTCCTCTTTAATTGGTAGAATATTATTCCTTATTTAACCTAGACTGCTGAAGGTATCTCTGCTATCATCGTCAATCCGTTTCTCAAAATTATCTGTATAGTTCGTCACTTTCCGATCTTTTTCTTATCCGCTCCAAATTTTCCACTCGTTTCCCGCCCACTGTTTTATAATAGCCACGCAAAATTTTGTGTATATCCCTATAAATAACAGTGAAATCGGGATTCCCTTTCGTATAGTACAGTAGCTCTTGTCGAACCGCCATCCAGTTTTTCTGAGTGCCTTACCTCCGTTGATTCCGCATCGTAATGAAACTTCTCACCTCTAAGCCCTCAAATTCTTTAATCATGACCATGAAATCGGGCACCTGCAATAGGTCGATATCTTCTGCCGAATTTCCGTGTCGGAATCCAGCCTTGGCAAAGGCTCAGTAGCCATACGCCTCCATTAGCTGTGCGCGACTAAATTTCCTACTACCTACATCGGTTCCGTAACAATTCCGATGAATAACATAGTCTGCGTTTTGGCATCATAAATGGTAAAGAAGAAAGGACGATCTACCCGAAAGACCGGCGGGGCAGACTCGGCGAGAGCAACAACAGTGACTGCGGCTGCCTCCGTGCCTTCTTCATTTACCTCTATGAACGTTTTATGTCTCACCTCACTGATAGAAAGACCATGGCCCATGCCGCTAAAATCTGCACTGTCACCGAATGCAATTTCCATCCCCATTGCCTTGAGGGGCTCATTGAGTTGTACTTCGTATTCCAGTTTGAAACGAGGAAGTATCATCATACTGTCTATCCGTACGGGAGAAAACTGTGGCAGCCAGTTTTTCCAGTTTTCCGCGTTAAAACCGTCCAGAAATTCATTGAGGTTGGAGTTCTGGTTGGGGAGAAAAATATACATGCTAATGTCTCCATCACCGTAGGTTAAGCGCGCCGCCTCGAAGTTCGCTCCGCGAAAGTGTGGATATACTCCTTCCCGGTGCATCATCTGTACCGGTTTCGTGCTTCCATCCGATAGATAGAAAATCTCCTCCCGTGTTTGTGACTTATCGAACTTATCCTGCCAGCCTCCCTTGAAATAGATGGCGTTCATCAGTAAAAGCAATGTTAGCGGGTCAATCTCGTCAATGATTTTCTCAATCTTGCCATTCGTGTTTGTGCCAACCCATTCGTTGATGATTTCTGTTGCGTGCGAGGCGGCAAAATCCAGTGAGGCAATTTCCGCTTCAAAAAATTGGCGATTACGCTCTAGAAAGTCGAGGTTGAGTTCCACATCTTGGCGGTACCAAATTGAGTTCGCTATCGAAATTTCAACCTTTGGTCCGCGGCTGCTGAGGCTTTCTCGTAATGTCATGTTGGAACGATTAACTGCGTTTCGGTCCAACATGTCTATCGCTAGCACTTCTGCCATAGCACGTGCCGTTTCTCCAACCGAGCCGTTAAAGGTCATGGTCAACGCAATTGAAATGCTCAATGGAGAGATGAAGATATTTGTATTGGGTTTTCGTTCTCGCAAATCTTGAAGCAACTTGACGCCAAATTCTGTGTTAGCGGAAGCAAGGCTTGCCAAATCTGGATCCTCGATAGTTGCCGATACACCGTTCATGGCATCTGTTAGGTTATCACTGCCAGAACAACTGAGAAAACAGAGTATCACTACACCTACATATCCGATAAGAATTAAACGAGTCCAGTCATTTCTCATTTTAGCCTTTCAATCGTTACCAGATTTTAGAACATAAAGAAAAAACAGGACTCATTAACCGGCCCTGTCTGTCAGGACTACAAGCTTGAGTGACTGTGAGATATCATTGTGCTTTTAACATATAGATTTTCTTCACCTGGTGTGATCGAATTACCGGCTAACTACATCGGCTCGGTGACGGTTCCCATGAACAGTATAGTCTCCGTTTCAGCGTCATAAATGGCGAAAAAGAAGGGACGGTCTACTCTGAATGCTGGTGGCAAAGACTTAACGCCTACGACAGCAGTAACAGCCGCCGCTTCCGTTCCTTCTTCGTTGACTTTCACGAAGGTTTTATGCTTCACCTCACTAATAAAAAGGCTAGGACCCATACCGCTAAAATCGGCGCCGCCACCGAAAGCAATTCCCATTCCAAGTGTTTCGAGTGTGTCGTTAAGGCTTACTTCGTACTCCAATTTGAAACGGGGAAGCACCATTTCATGCCGTCTATCCTGTAACTGTGATATCCAACCCTCCCAATTTTCCTCGTTTAAATTTCTCAAAAATTCATTCAGATTGGAATCACGATTCGGTAAGAAAATATACATACTCAACCGTCCATCGCCATACGGTAAACTCGTTGCCTCAAAATTCTCGCCACGGAAATATGGGTACTCTCCCTCTCGACGCATCATCTGTGCCGGCTTCTCACTCCCATCCGACAGATGAAAAGTGCCCTGCCGCGTTCTCGACGGATCGAACTTATCCTGCCAATTCCCCTTAAAGTAGATGGCGTTAATCAGAAAGAGCAGTGTTTGCGGGTTAATCCTATCGACGATTTTTTGGATTTTGCCGTTCGTGTTTGTATCCACCCATTCGTTGATGGTTCCCGTCCCTTGCGGTGAACTAAAATCAAGCGCAGCCACCATCGCTCCAAAAAATGAGCGATTCCGTTCTAAGAAGTCGGGATTGAATACCATCCCCTGACGATACCAGATCGAATTTGCGATCGAGATTTCAACCTTGGGATCAGGGTTTTCAAGGCTGTTTCGTAATGCCTTGTTAGAATTATTAATCGTTGATAAGTCTAACCCATCTATCTCCAGAACTTCCGCCATGGTACGCTCGGTTTCTCCAACCGCGCCGTTGTAGGTCATCGTCAGCGCGATGGAGATACTTAATGGAGAGATGAATATATTCCCGCCTGAGTCTCGTTCCTGAAGATCGTGAAGCAGCTTGAACCCAAATCGTGTGTTAGCAGAAGCAACACTTGAAACATCCGTATCATCGGTGGCTTCTAATGCGTCACGAATGATGTTCCTTGTAGCATCAATGTCGAAACATCCTGACAGACACAACAACACTGTGCCCATTATACCAATTTGATAATTTTTCATGTCCTCTTCCTTATGTAATGCCCTCTATAATCCATTGACGAAGTTTGGCAATCTACATCGGTTCGACGATAATTCCCATGAACAGTATTGTGTTCGTCCAATTATCATGAATAGTGAAGAAGAAGGGACGATTTACAGCAAAGGGCTGCGGACTGCTCGCTGGTGGCGGACCAACCAACGTTACAGCAGCAGCTTCGGTGCCTTCTTCGTTGACCTCCAAAAAAGTTTTGTGTATAACTTTTTCAATGTACAGAAGAGGCGCAATGCCTTCAAGATTGGCTACGAACGGAACAAAAGCAATTTCCATGCCGAGTGCTTTGAGCGCGTTATTGAGAAGCATTTCATACTCTAGTCTAAATCGAGGCATTGTCAGTTTCAAATCCGGTTCATTCCAAAATCGCGACAGCCAGTTCTCCCAGTTCTCGGCGTTTAGCTCCTCAAGAAAATCATCAAGATTGGAAGAAGGCTCCGGCAGGAAAATATACATGCTCACTCGCCCTTCCCCGTAAGGTAAGCCAACAGCTCGAAAGCTTTCTGTCCGAAGATACGAATAATTGCAGGTATGGGACATCATTGGCAACTGCTTCTCACCGCCATCCAACAGATGGAAAACGCCATCCTGTGTTTTTGATGCGTCGAATTTTCCTTTCCAGCCCCCCTTAAAATAGATCGCATTAATCAGGAACATAACTTCGTGATTCTCAATTTTGCCCAGAATTTCCGTGATTTTACCCTGTGTGTTTGTGTTGACCCATTGGTTGATGGTCTCTACTGTTTGCGGATCGTCAAAATCAAACGAAGCAATCTCTGCGCCAAAGAATCTGTCATTTCGGTCAAGGAAATCGGGATTTACTTCATCAAATGTGTTCCGTATCCAGATCGAGTTGGCAATGGCAAGTTCAATCTGGGGATCTGCGCTCTTGAGGATTTCTCGTAACTGTGCGTTAGCTTGGTTGACCGCCTGCAGCTCCATCCCCTCGATTTCTAGCGTCTTTTCCATTGCTTGTTTTGTTTTCCCTAAAGCGCCATTGTAGGTCATTGTCAAGGCAATTGAAATACTTAACGGGGAGATAAAAACGTTGTTGTTGGGTTTTTGATTATAGAGTTCGCTGAGTAGCTTAAAACCAAACTTTGCATTGGCATCGGACAGCGCATTATCGGTGAAATCAGCAGGCTTTCCTAAAATTGCACACCCATCAGCGACCTCTGGGGTCTCTTCTTCCAGAGACATTTCAAGATTTTCATCTTCAGGAGATACATCTTCTTCACCTGAGCATCCAATCAGAGGAATCAATCCCACACATGCGATAATCATCACGCGTATCAAGTACGTTATCATCTTAGCTTCCTTGTTGTTCGCCAGATTTTAAGGTGTATGTGAAGAATAGATCTTCATTGACCAACCTTGTCTGTCAATGCTTCAATCCCGGGTAACTGTTTTCCTTCAAGAAATTCCAATGATGCGCCGCCGCCGGTAGAGATATGTGTTATCCGATCCGCGACGCCCGCTTGATGCACTGCAGCGACACAGTCCCCTCCTCCAACGATGCTAACAGCTTCCGATTCAGCAACCCGTCTCGCGATCTCAAGCGTACCTTCCGCAAACGGTTCAAACTCATAAACCCCCAACGGGCCGTTCCAGATAATCGTTTTTGCCGTGTTGATAATTTCACTGAATTTTGCGACAGTTTCGGGACCAATATCAAAACCGCTCCAACCGTCGGGGATCTCCTGACTAGAAATAACTTGTAATTCGGTATTCCGATCAAATTCCCTACCAACGATATGGTCTTGCGGAAGATGGATGGTTAGATTCCGGTCCGACGCTTTCTGTAGCAACTCATGCGCTAAGTTAATCTTATCGAGCTCCACAATTGAATTTCCAATCGGCAATCCCTGTGCTTTGAGGAAGGTATACGCCATACCACCGCCAATGATGAATTGATCGACCTTGTCGAGAAGGTTCTCAATCACGTCGATTTTGTCCGAAATCTTTGCACCACCAAGAATCGCAACAAAGGGACGCGCTGGATTGCGAAGTGCTCCGCCGAGATGATCAATTTCCCTTTCCATCAGCAAGCCCGCAGCGCACTGATCGAAATAGTGCGTTACCCCTTCAGTTGAAGCGTGTGCACGGTGCGCCGCGCCAAAAGCGTCGTTGACATAGAGATCCGCGAGAGATGCGAGTTTTGTCGCAAATTCTGCGTCATTCTTCGTTTCTTCTTCATAGAAACGGACGTTTTCAAGCAGCAGCACCTCCCCCACACGGAGTTCGGAAACAACGCCCTCGACCTCAACTCCGACACAATCAACTACATGCCTAACCCGTTGCCCCAGCAATTTGCTGAGGGCGACCGCGAGCGGTTCTGTGGATAAAATCGGATCGAAACCTTTGGGACGTCCGAGGTGCGTAGCCAAGATAATTCTTGCGCCGCCCCGGATAAGCTCCAAAACCGTGGGAAGGGATGCACGGATGCGTGTATCATCAGTTATTTGCTTCCCATCCATCGGTACATTGAAATCAACACGCACTAAAACCCGCTTGCCTGCAACATCTAAATCGTGTAGTCCGAGTTTGTCTGTCATCCATTTTCCTATCAACGGCGTGCATCTCTGTGACTTCTGCCACGGTTATGTCTCATGAATGTGACAGTTAGTGAAGTTCCCAATGGATCGGGATACAAACGCTCATAGGCATAAAGATGTAAATGTTGAACTTAGTTCGCTACCGCTTGTACCGCTTTTTGTGCTGCCCCCGAAAGTCCGTCAGCGGCAATCAGGTTCAAGCCGGAATCAGCAAGAATCTGCTTTCCCAATTCCACATTTGTTCCTTCCAAGCGTACAACTAACGGAACTGTCAAATCCACCTGCTTAACCGCTTCAATAATCCCGTTAGCGATTACGTCGCACTGCATGATACCACCAAATATGTTGACGAGGACCGCCTGCACCTTTTCGTCTGCAAGAATGAGACGAAAAGCATGCGTAACGGTTTCCGTTGTCGCACCGCCACCGACATCAAGGAAATTTGCGGGCTCCCCGCCGTGCAGCTGGATGAGATCCATCGTCGCCATCGCAAGCCCCGCTCCATTGACCATACACCCGATATTTCCGTCGAGACTGATATAGCTCAAGCCCGACTCTCCTGCTTCAAGTTCACGGGCATCCTCTTCGTTTGGATCCCGCATGGCGCTAATTGCTTCATGCTGCCAAAGTGCGTTGTCATCGAAATTGAGTTTGGCATCAAGGGCAACTATATCCTGCCCCTCATCGGTCTTCGTGATGGCGAGTGGGTTGATCTCGGCAAGCGAGCAGTCGGAACCGACAAAGGCATTGTACAAGCCAATCATCAAATCCGCTGCCTTGTTGACCAATTCGCGTGGGATATTCAGGTCGTAGGCGAGTGTCCGCGCTTGGAAAGGAGGCAAGCCAATCGCTGGATCAATAGTTTGCTTGAGAATCTTCTCAGGATGAGTCGCGGCGACTTCCTCAATATCTACGCCGCCCTCTTCGCTGGCCATTACGACTAGTCGTGAGTCCGTCCGATCAATCACCATACCGAGGTATAGTTCTCTTTCAATATCGCTAGCTTCAGCAACCAACACCTTGCGGACTAGCTTGCCCTCAGGTCCTGTTTGGGGGGTAACCAGCTGCATACCAAGGATGGCATCTGCATGTTCCTTCACCTCTTCGGGGGTCTTTGCCAGCTTAACGCCGCCTCCCTTTCCCCGCCCGCCTGCGTGGATTTGTGCTTTGACGATATACAGTGGGCAATTCAATTCCCGAGCAATCGTCTCTGCTTCATCAGAGGTGAAGGCCACTTCGCCGCGTTGAACGTTTACCCCATGTGCTTGTAGAATCTGTTTCGCTTGATATTCGTGTACGTTCATTTATCTTCTCCGACATGATAACTGTAGCTTCAAAAAAGTGTAGTGCTTACGCATCGCGCTCTAAATGTGAGACATGCCTTCCTGGTGGCGGTTCAAAATCTTTGGCATGTTCGCCGATGTAGTGGCAGATGAAACTCCGTCGCCAGCGATCGTGAGTTTCGTTCATATACGAACCGTGGATAGTCTTACCATCGAAAAATAGTGCGTCTCCCGGCTCCATATCCACATAAAACTCCTCAACGCCGTCCGGCATCACCGATTGTACATCAGTGAATGAAATTGCCGTATTTGCAGCCTCTACCTGTAACAATCCGCGTTTATGTGAACCGGGGACAACTACCATCTGCCCAACAGATCTATCCGATTGATCCAACGCAATCCACACACCAATCAACGGGTCAGTGGTAATGTACTGCTCATCTTGATGGAGTGCCTGCCCTCTGCCTCCCGGCGGCTTAAAATAGAGCATTGTCTGCCGAAGTACAGGCTTATCATCGATTAGTTGTTCGACAATTCCTAACAGCGTGTCCTGCATTGCCCATTCACCGGTCAAGGTATCCCAGTTGTGCATATTGATCATTCGGGGGTATTGATGATTCGGATCTTCTGGATGATCCGTTGTGCCACCGCTGTCTCCTAATTTGGGTCCCTCAGCACGTCGCTTCATGTAGTGCTGGATCATCTGCTGCGCCGTTGCCGTATCAAAAAGCCCCGGCACCACAAAAAAACCAGTTTCTTGATATTGATGAATCTGTTCATCGCTTAAACGCATTGTCGTGTCTCCGTAAGAGTTAACTGAAGCAAGCTGAATTGAAACCGCTTTTGATAAGCGATTTATGATGATTGAATTCAACGATTAGCCGTCTGAAAGTCCTAACTTTGTTCTGACCACCGTGCGTACTGTCTCTGTTGTTTGGATAGCATTTTCTGCTGCTTGCTTATCCGCCTGTGTTCCCGGATAGCGGGTTGCAATGCCGAAAGTACTGAGATGTGCCAATTGCAGTCTCAATGAGTCCAGTTCTGAAATCGGTCCTCCACTTAAATTGAGCAGAACCAGAAGATCATGAGTCTTCTGAAAGGCAATGCTATGTTCTTCCAAGAATCCTTTCAGGTATTTTTCTGCACACTGTTGTGCAAGAAAGCACACAACATTCCAGACAGGATGGACGGTTTGAATCTCCCGTCGCGCAACCTTCCTGTCGCCTTCGGCTTTCTCAATCCCCTCCTGCGTCTCAGGCTTCATACAAGACAATCCCTTTCGCCATAACCTCTGTGGCAAAGATTCCTTTGCGTTTCAGAGAAGCATTCCAGTCGGTGGGCGTGCGTACGACAATGTCCAGCGGAAAGGGATGGTCAATAGCTGCAGCAATTTCCGCTGCGACATGGAGTGGTTTTTCTTCTGTATCCATCATTACCAGCAGATCCACATCACTGTCCACCGTTGCTGTGCCGTAAGCGTAAGAACCAAACAGAATTATCTTCTGTGGATGGGAGCGTTCCACAATCTGATCGGCAATTTCCTTAATGCGTTGTAAGGTTACGTTTGTTTCGACTTCAGCCATTTGACTCCCTCCGAGGCTGCTGGGCAAACTCCTACGCAACGAAAAATGGTCTCAAATACTTTATTGATTCCTCTACAACCCGTTGGACTTCAGCAAGTGGTGTATCCGTCCCCCCATGTGTGCCAACAATCTCCAGTGTTACATAAGGTACATGGTCCATTGTATTCATAACAGCGGCGAGTGCAGGAAGATCCATACCCCCTTTGCCGGGAATCTGTGTCTCAACAGGACCTATCGGAGTCTCACGGCTCTCGCGATTGTCACGGATACGCAGCGTAGCAATGTAATCTTTCAGCTGCTGGAGCGATTCCACCGGATCCTCAGCAGCAGCTGTCCGCCAAATGTGGCTTGCATCAAAATTCAGCCCTACCCACTGACGGTCGACCTCCCGCATAAAGCGTAACGCCGTTTCCGTTGAATACACTGCATTATTGACATGCGGTTTCAGACTCAGCTTAATGCCAGCTTGTGAGGTCCGGGTGCTGGTCGCCTTAATCAACTCCACTACCTGTTTGAAACTCTCCTCATCATCGGACTTCCCGCCTGTTCCTTCGGCGATTACCGATGCGCCAACCTGTTGTGCTGCTTCGATTACCGTGTCAAATTCAGGGTTATCCAGCCCAATTCCACCAGTTCCTGCGATGGATTCAATTGCCAAACCGTACGAAGCGACTCTCGTGCTGATCTCCCTGTAGTATGAAGCCGGTCTGCCAATTTCCAGATGGGGCGCCATCCCGGGACGTGCGCAGAGCTCAATCGCCTTATACCCAGCTTTCGCAATGCTGTTGAGCGTCTGTTCTAAATTGAATCCTCCGTATAAAATTGTGCTGCAGCCCAGAGATTTCATGCGTTTTTCCTCAAGTCAAATCTGTCATTTGAGCAAAGAATATGTTATACTTTACCTTAATTCTGCCAGACGGGTCAAGTGAAAATACCCAGCGGAACGATAAATTCCGATTGACAATTTCGATGAGAGATGGTAGCTTCAATTTGAGGAACTTACAAATTTTTAATTGACGGTTTACCAATTTATTTCAATGGAGGTCAAAATCAATGAGAATGCATATCGGCGGAGAATGGGTTGACAAGCCGCAGAAAATTGAAGTTCTGAATCCTTTTGACGGTTCTGTTGTTGACACCATTCCCAGAGGTGATCACGATGATGTCGAAACCGCGCTCAAGACCGCCGAACGCGGCGCAAAAATCATGGCGAAAATGACCGGTTACGAACGCTATGAAATTATTCACAAGGTCTCCGAAATGATGGCAGAGCGTACTGATGAACTCGCTCGAATCATTACGTTGGAGGAAGGAAAAATTCTCGCAGAGGCAACAATGGAAGCTGGACGCGCAGCTGAGATTATCGCGCTCTCTGCGGAAGAAGCTAAGCGGCTCTACGGTGAAGTAATCCCGCTTGAAGGCGGCCCCGGTGTTAAGGGGAAACTAGGTTTTACCGTTCGAGTGCCTTGTGGCATTGTTGTTGGAATTAGTCCGTTTAACTTCCCGCTCCACTTGGTTTGTCACAAAGTGGGGCCCGCACTCGCGGCAGGAAACGCAATTATTGTTAAACCTGCTACAGACACACCGCTATCGGCATTGAAACTAGTTGAGCTCTTCCTTGAAGCGGGCACACCGCCGGAGGCTATTCAATGTCTGACCGGATCAGGCAGTGTGATTGGTGATGGGCTCTGTGAGGATAAGCGGGTCCGAAAGATTACGTTCACCGGTAGCCGTGATGTCGGAGAGCATATCTGCAAGGTCGCCGGACTCAAACGTGTAACGATGGAACTGGGATCTAACTCTCCGTTAATTGTTATGCCGGACGCCGATCCCGAGAAGGTTGCCGCAGCTGCAGCATTATCCGGTTATTCTAATGCGGGTCAGGTTTGTATCTCAACACAACGGGTCATTGCCCATCAGGATATCTACGGCGATTTTCTTGATGCTTTCAAATCAACTGTTGAAGATATCTCCACAGGGAATCCCCTTGATGAACCGACCAAAATGGGGCCGATGATTCGTGAAGATGACGCTGTCCGTGTTGGTGAGTGGGTCGATGAGGCCGTCAGTAGTGGTGCAGAGCTCCTCACCGGTGGCGAAAGAAATGGTCAGATCTATGCTCCGACACTCGTCGCCAACGTCGCGCCGGAGATGAAGATTTCATGCGATGAAATCTTTGGACCTGTTGTGGGTGTGACAAAGGTTTCAAACATTGACGATGCTATCGCTCTTGCCAATGATACCAACTACGGATTGAGTGCAGCAATCTTCACCGAAAACATTGACTGGGCGATGCGGTTTGTGCGTGAAGTTGACTCCGGTAACCTAATGGTCAATTGGGGAACGCAGTGGCGAGCAGACCTCATGCCCTATGGCGGCGTGAAAGAGAGCGGCATGGGTAAAGAAGGTCCGAAGTACGCTGTCGAGGAGATGACCGAGACGAAGATGGCGATTTTCCATCTGAGTGAATAAGGTGTAAAATACGGTGTACTCCCTCCGATGTATTCGTACATTACGGCGGGGTTTTCTGAAAGGCAACCCCGCCGTAATCTGTAACAACCGGGTTTTTGAATCCGGTTTCCTCACTGCATCTCCTATCAACATCCCAAAAGAATGTACCTACACAATGTTTATTCTATGAACGACCACTGATTTCTGTACCAGACCACCGTTCAATCCCCACAATTTTCCTCGTACTTTTGCAAAAAGCCAGATAGAATTCCTCGGATGAATAGTCATCTTGATAGCCTTCGCCAAACAGTCGAAACAGTTTTGCGTTGCAATCTTTCTGAATTAACCGGCATTTCAGATAAAGTGGAATCTGAAAAATTGGTGCTGCGATTCCTCCATGCTGTCGCAGACCGAATCGGTAGTCAGCTAAACCTTGGGCAAGCGGATTTTGAACATCTGTCTCGACAAATTGATCCGCAATGGGTTATCCTCGCAGCCGGTAAGGGCACCCGCATCGATCCATCCAGTCGCCTAAATAAAAACTTGGATTTGTGGTTCGGTGGACAGAATACTTTGCAACTATCCCGAAGCTACCTGCCGGGGAGCCGGGCGCATATCATTGTCGTCAACTCCCAGATGGCGGAGCGCGTGGCGAAAACAGACATCCCTTCAAGTGGTCTTATCCCGTCTACAGCACTTAATCGAGACGAAACCGATCGACTGTTTGGTTCAAATGCTATCCTGTGTGTCCAACCTGACCAGCCTTACGGAACAGGAGCTGCATTACGGGTCGCGTTGCCCCTCGTTGCCGAGTCCGACGCAGCGTGTATCGGTGTTGCATTTGGCGATGAGCCGTTTCTGAATCAATCTATCTTTGTGGGCATACTCCTATCACATTTTACCGTCGGTGCGGATATTACCCTCTGTGGTAAAGTGCCAGATACTGTCGTCGACAAAGGGGGGCTATTCTTTGATAGTGAGGGCAGGTTTATCGGCACAAAAGAGTGGTACGATATGACTGACGCTGAAAAACAGTCGATGTGGCGTCGATTAAAGCGGGGAGAAGCCTACACCAACACCGGCATTACCTTGATTCGTCGCGATGCAGCGATGGAACGAATCGATCGGCTACGCCCCCATGGTGACAGGTCGGAACTCCATCATGTCGATCTCATCCGCCACTGCTACGAGGATGGCTTAAAAACCAACGCCTATATCTATCAAGGTGAAATTGTCTCTGGCGTCAATCGTTGGTCAAACGTTCTCACCGGCGAAGAATACCTGTTTGCAGATACTAAGCAAAAGCTTGTCCAGAAAGGGGTGCGGGTCGATCCCGCGGCACAGGTCACATTAGCGGATGATGACATCACAATTGGGCACGGCTGCTACCTTTTAGGACGTGTTCATCTTGGCAGTGAGGTGGAGATTGGGAATTACTGTCGTCTTGAAAATGTTGTGCTCTTGGGAAATACGACTGTCGGCGATCTCGTCGGCTTGGAAAATGTGACCGCAACAAATACAGTCTTTGAGTCCAACTTGCTGCCAACCGAAATCGCTACACCGATTGCTGGATTGGCTGTCGGCACCTCCGTCGAAAGCAGCCAGCTCGACGGTGTGAAGGTAGGGGCTCCAACGCACCTCAAATCCGTCGTAGCACGGACAACAGTGATTCCACCAGAATGTTCCATAAGAGATAAACAGCTAGGCGTTCCTGCTAGGTTCAGGTATCACGCGTCAGGGAATACACAATCCATCTCAAGCCAGATTTCTCAGGTCTTTCTAAATCAACTAGTCCTCCCTGACTATAACCCTGGTGTCTTTACCTTTGGCGAAAAACGTGGACTGCCGGATTGGGAAAATCTACGCCGGCATGTTAGATCGCATTCAGAGCGGGAGGTAATCGGACGTGCGACGCGCAACCCGATATTGCGCCGGGCTGCAGTAAATGCCGTAACTGAACTACTCGAATTGCGTCAGGGTAACGGTACTCATATTATTGATGATTTGACGCCTGAAGAACTTTGGGGAAGTATTTTTCAAATGGTTTCGCTCTGCACAGGTAACCCAGATCCATATCGTCGAGATAAACTTGCTGCTAGACAAACAGCGATTAATCTACTTTGCCAATTTTCAGACTGTGATTGGTTGGAACGACTGAAACTCGTCATAGCCGCCAATATTATCGATTACAGCAGCACAAGGGTTGTAGCGAAACTCCGGGAAGCCCCCGATTACTTCAACCACGTTCTTCGGGAAGCTAGCCATGCTTCTTTATCGATTGATTGTTTTGACCGGTTTCGGTCAACTGTAATCGAAAGTGAACCGAAAAGCATCGTTTGGCTCATTGATAACGATGGCGAAGCCGTTTTTGATCTGTGGCTTATGGAATCCCTCGTCGAGCGTGGGCACCGGATTACAATCGCTGGCAAAGCAGCACCCGCAGCTAACGATGCGACACTAGATGATCTGTGCGAACTCACTGCATATCCGCAATTCCAAAAACTTCGGGAGCAGACTGTCGTTGGTGATGTGCATCTGATCTCATCGGGGTCGAACACTGTTGGCACCAATCTCCATCAAGCAACCGGGGAGTTTGCAAACGCCCTCCTTGATGCGGACCTTGTCATCTCAAAGGGGCAGGGAAATCTCTTTACAACGTTGGGGTTAAAGAAGGACACATTCTATCTACTGTTGTCCAAGGGAGTGACGGGGGAGCGCTTGACCGGGGTTGTCTCCGATCAGAGTCAGGTGATTGATGGGTTGATTTTGGCGTATGTACCGGGCGGAACACGGTTGAAGGAGGCGCTCAAGGAATTTTGTGGGAGAGAACATTAGGGTACTCTCAATCTTTCAACGGCTAATATAAGCCTTTAGAACTAGGTATGGATAGGGCTGTTCAGTTTTAGGGTTTTTAGCCATTTTGTTTGAAAAGTCGGCGTCTGGAAGTCGCTCCGAGAGTGAAGGGTCGGGATTGGGAAATCCCTCCTACAGAAAAACTAAATGCCCCTATGTTTTTGATTGACAATACCCCATTTTAGTTTATAATACATGAAACAAATTTCTAAGGAGAATTTTATGGCAGCCAAGATATTTCCACCAGAAAATACAAATTATCCAATCTCCAACGCCCATATAAGCGACATGGAGCAATATCAAAAGATGTACGATGAATCAGTGGCTGATCCAGAGGCTTTCTGGGCGAATGTCGCTGAACGCATTACATGGTATAAGCAGTGGGACACCGTCCGAGAGTATGACTTTGTGAACGCCAACATTAAGTGGTTTGATGGCGGAAAGTTGAACGCTTGCTACAACTGTCTTGACCGACATGTGGAAGCCGGACATGGCGATGCAACCGCAATTATTTGGGAGGGTAACAATCCCGACGAGGATAAAACCTTTACTTACAGTGAGTTGTTGGGACAAGTAAAACGCTTTGCTAACGTTCTCAAGGCGCAAGGTGTCCGTAAAGGCGACCGTGTCTGTATCTATCTGCAAATGGTTCCGGAACTGACGATTGCCATGCTAGCATGTGCGCGTATCGGCGCAGTCCATTCCGTTGTGTTCGGCGCGTTTTCTGCTGATTCCCTACGCGATCGCATTAACGATTCGGAGTGTAAACTGCTAATTACTCAGGATACCGCGTTTCGTGGAGACCGTAGTGGTATCCCGATGAAAGCCAATGGCGATGCAGCTGTGGTGGACTGTCCGTCGATTGAAGGTGTCATTGTTGTCCGCCGCACCGGCGATCCCGTTGATTTCGATCCATCACGTGACGTATGGTGGCACGAAGCAATGGCAGATGCTGATGAGGAATGCCCACCTGAGGAGATGGATGCCGAAGATCCGCTGTTTATCCTCTATACTTCCGGTTCAACAGGTCAACCCAAAGGAGTATTACATACAACCGGTGGCTACCTCGTCTATACATCATTTACCCACGAGATGGTTTTCGATTATCACGAAGGTGATGTTTATTTCTGCGCCGCTGATATCGGTTGGATTACGGGTCACTCTTATATTGTGTACGGTCCCCTTTCAAACCGTGCGATTACCCTCATGTTTGAAAGTATCCCAACCTATCCTGATTTCGGACGTTACTGGCAGGTGGTCGACAAGCACCAAGTTAATCTCTTCTACACCGCACCAACCGCCTTGCGTGCCTTGATGAAGGAAGGAAATGACTGGGTCACAAAACATAGCCGATCTACCCTGAGGCTGTTAGGTACTGTTGGTGAGCCCATTAAGGAACCTGAATGGCTCTGGTACTACCACATCGTCGGAGGAGGGCAATGCCCAATTGTTGATACATGGTGGCAAACTGAAACCGGCGGAATTTTGATGACGCCGTTACCGGGGGCTACACCACTTAAACCCGGCTCCGCAACCTTCCCCTTCTTCGGAATTGAACCTGTGATTCTAGACGAAGAAGGTGAAGAGGTGGAAGGCAACCCGGCACGTGGATACTTGTGTATCAAGACCGCATGGCCCGGCGTGATGCGAACCGTTTACGGCAACCACGAGCGCTTCCGCGAAACCTATTTTGACCGATTCCCCGGCTACTATATGACCGGCGATGGTGCTCTGCGCGACGAAGACGGTTATTACTGGATCACCGGGCGCGTTGACGATGTGCTGAATATCTCTGGACACCGTTTAGGCACTGCCGAAGTTGAGGGGGCTATTGGACAGCATGAAACCGTCGCTGAAGCCGCGGTCGTCGGTTACCCGCACGAGATTAAGGGACAAGGTATCTACGCTTATGTCACATTGATGAGTGGTTTATCTCCTTCAGATGAAATTGAGACCGGTATCAGGAGTGCCGTTCGCCAGCATATCGGTCCCCACGCGACCCCGGACAAGATTCAGTTTGCGCCGGTGCTTCCCAAAACCCGATCGGGCAAGATTATGCGCCGCATCCTTCGGAAAATCGCTGAAGGAGAACTTGACGATCTTGGGGATACGTCAACACTCGCTGAACCGGCAGTTGTCGATTCGCTCGTCGAAGGGCGGCAGTAGCAAGAAGGGATAGCGATTCATTGAGGAGGAACACAATTTGGTATCCGCACAGAAGATTGTAGACGAGTTAAACAGATGGAACGTGACCCATGCGATCGGCTTGCCCGACAACGGGACAGCGCAAATTTTCAAACGGCTCCACGAAACCCCCGAAATCGATGTCATCAATGTCACTCGCGAAGGTGAAGCATTCGCGCTCGCATCGGGGTTATACGTTGGTGGGAAACACCCAGTAGTCATCATCCAGAACACAGGGTTTTTGGAGTCTGGAGACGCCATCCGAGGCACAGTTTTTAATATGGAAGTCCCCTTAGTATCGTTAATCGGCTACCGGGGGTATCAGACAATGGGACCTGATGCGCCGCGCGTAGACACCGCCGCGACATTTTTGGAGCCAACGCTCAAGGCGTGGGGATTTCCGTATAACATCATTGAGACCGATGATGATATTCCCTTTATCAGCGAGGCATTCAAGAAAGCTCAAGAGACGTCAATGCCAACGGCTGTGTTGCTCGCTGGTATTTCCACGTAAAAATTGAGTTGCTCGCTCGTATTGTATTGCGCCGAGACATCGGTACAGCCTGCTATTAGTGTGGCGTTTTTGAGACGAGGGTGTGGCACAATTTCGACAGCCGCTCTATGAGTATGCCATGCTCTATGAAATTGTATTGTGTGCCAAAAGCAGATGCGAAATCCCCCGGAGGCAGTGTTTTCGGGACAATTCGGTTCTTACACCATTCTTTTTAGGTGGTTTGATATAACTGTGGCATCTTAATTGCCTATGGTTGATAAAGCTAGAGAGCATAGTATCAGATCTTATCTGGCTTGGAAAAGTATTTGTAGAACCGATTAACTCACCGAATTCACTTTCATGGGGGATTATCATGTTGAAATACACCGTGTCACTTCTAGCATTATTGGTCCTGTTCAGCGCTGCTTGCGCCAAAATTGACTATATTGGGCAATCTTACCCACCTACCACGCATGTGGATCTTTACTTTTCAGAACAGGATATCAGGGAAGATTATCAAGTGATGGGCCATGTTATTGCACAAGCGCATGAAGGCATCAGCACAGAAAACTTGCAAAAGAAACTAGAAGCAAAGGCACGCGCGGCGGGTGCTGACGGAATCGTTATTCACGGATTCGATCGGATACAAACGGGAGAAACAACCACATATAACGAAGAAATAAAGCGCGAAGAAAAGAAACGCCGCATAGCCGCTATCACCGTTACAAGTGCGGAAGCGGAAAGACAGATTAGAGCAATTTTTATCAAATATGAGCAGAATCTGTAAGCTTGAGCGGATTGGGGCTCTATTATCGAATCGTTTTACTAATAATCACCTAGGTTGCCCAATAAGGTGTGGGGCAAGAATATTCAAAAAGGATATAATTTTAGCGTGAAAATTCAATATCCATGTGCATATCGCCTGTGTACGCGACTGACTAAATACTTGGCTGCTGTGATGGCATTAGGTTTCCTGATTCTACCCGCACCCAGCAGCCTTGCCGCGCCAAAACGGGTTGTTGTCCTATATTTTGACGACCATAGTCGCTTCGATCATCCAACAGGCTGCGGCTGTATTCCCACTGGACCTTTCGGTAAATTCTTCGGGGGACGTAAGCACCATAAGAGATGGTATCTGAAAGAAGGGTTCACCGAGTTACTCAATCGAAAATTGGGGAAATCAGAGGTCTACGAACCGGTTAGCCAAGATGAATTGCTAGATGCGATGGCGGAGCTGGGATTCTCTAGGAGAGGACTTCAATCCGATTCAAAAAAACGGGCGCAGCTAGCAAAGACACTCAATGTCGAAGCACTCATCGTGGGTGATATACGGAAGTTCAACCAAGAGCGAGTGAAGGCGAATGCTGGACGCCTGATAAGACAAGGTGGGGCAGGGTATCAAGGTGCGACAGCTAGTTATGTTGGGGGCGTACAGCTAATGGGAAGTCTTTATATCGCCTCTGTCCAGCTTGAAATGCGAATCTTCAGCACATCAGGCAATGAAATTGACACCCCAAAGATTTCAGGCAGAAAACAGCACCAGGTTGGCGGGAGCAGGATAGGTCCCGTCGAATGGGTTATAACTGAAGAGGGGACAGAAACGCAATTCGGACAGTCACCAGGGCGCAAAAGGCTGCCCCGCCCAATCGTTGCCCCTGCGGAGTTGAACCAGATTGAATTTGGCAGTGCTGAATATGATAAGACCCTATTTGGCATGGCGACGGACGAGGCTTTGCATAAGGTAGTGTTGGCTTTACGTGAAAACATTGGTCCCGCGCTGCCCGGTTCTGATGTGGCAGTTCAAAATGACCTGAGCAAGCCCGGAAAAACCTCACCCCAACCTGCAGCGGTTCAGGGCGCAATCGTTTACGTTGATTCAAAGGACCCAGAAAATACCTATATCAACATCGGTTCTGACAAAGGTGTTGCAGTTGACCAGCAACTGAGGGTTTACACGATTGAATCGCTGGTGGATCCAGACACAGGTGATGTGCTCGGGGTGATACCTAAATCAGTGGGCGTAGTCACGGTTGTCGAAGTTCAAAGCGATCGACTTTCCAGAGTGAAGATTATTGAAGGATTTGGTGAGATTAAAAAAGGGGATCGGGTTAAACAAGAAGACCCACCACCATCGGACTCGGATTCTGAGTAGCACGTTTCACAATGTAGATTTCAGTCTTTACAAACGCGATAATGCAGAAAAATTTCATCGCCTACAAGGCGATGGTCTAGCAGTTCAACGTCAACGATATCGAGGAAGTTGAATCCAGCTCCTTCGACGCTTGTCAGCACATCTTTTCCACCAATGACTTTCGGACATAGAGTGAGATATACTTCGTCAATTAATCCTGCCCGAAATAGGTCGAAGTTTACTTGCCCGCCTCCTTCAATCAGCAACTGCTTGACTTGATACACCTCTCCCAAAATCTCAATCACACGCTGGAAGTCGACTGTGGTTTCGCCAACACGGTAAATCTCCGCGACCTTTTGTAGTGGTACAAGCCTGCTTGAAGAAATGCGCTCCGTTGTAAACACCAATGCAGGTGCACCATTCGGGTGGAACATCTGGGCGGTTTCAGGTACGCTACCGCGGCCACTCACAACGGCTTTGATCGGATTGGGTGCCAAGCCGCGTTGAATACGCAATTCCTTGTACTTCCCATTCTCAGTGAATGTCGGATCGTCGGCGATGATTGTTCCTGCACCAACAAGAATCGCATCGGCGTGGCTCCTAAGTTCCCGGAGCCGTATTCCATCCGCCTCGCTTGCGAATCGTGGACCTGCACCGTCCCGTGTAGAGATTTTGCCGTCGAGACTTACCGCCATAATCAGGGACGTTTGCGGCTTCATTACCTGCTGCTCCCGCGAGCTTTGACCAGAATTTCCTCGAATGAGTTGCGCCAGCTGGGGGAAAGGGCAGGAAGGTTTATCGCTTTCTCTATGCCCACTGTATTCGCATTGTCGAAGTGGCGCAGGTGGACAATCTCTTTCACCGTCATTTCCCCATCGCCGATTTTTGTCCGCTCGATCGTATTGCCGGCGCGCACTTCCCCTTCTTCCAGCACACGTACGTAAAACCCCACCCGTCCATTTGCCAAGAATGGCTTTACAATTTCTGGTATCCCCATTTTAATGCCCAATTTGAAGCAAGGGACACGCGGCTGGGACACTTCGATCACCGCCTCGCCTACCCGAAAAACATCTCCGATGTGAACCGCTTCCTCTAATAGCCCTTCTACAGTTAAGTTTTCACCAAACTGTCCATAGGTCAAATCGTCGCGACCTAGTTCGCGTTTCCAATAGTCATAGTGCTCCATTGGATAAGCGTAAACAGCTTTGTGGATGCCGCCGTGAACGCTCAGGTCGCCCTGCCCATCACCATCAAGATTCAATCGTCGCATCATTGTCCCACCAGATACAGGCTTTTTGAAAATCCCTGTTCTGATACGTTCACCGTTATACGACACTTCCTTTGGTTGTGCAACGTTTACTGAAAGTAGTTTCATCGTCTGGTCTCCTATACAATTAGCCGCGTATTTGCACCCGCGAACTCCCATTCCCCCTTTTTTCGACAGCGATGCGGACAGGAATACGCCGCGTCAACTCTCCAACGTGGCTAATAAGAAAGATACTCCGTCCTTGCATCTGCAATCCTTCAAGCGCAGCGATGGCAACGTCAAGCGTTTCCGAATCAAGTGTCCCGAAACCTTCATCGAGGAAGAGAGAATTAATCTGAGCACGTCCACGACTGAGCTCAGAAAGCGCAAGTGCCAAGGCAAGACTAGTCAGAAAGGACTCCCCACCGGACAACGTTTCGACGGGGCGCTCGTCATTCGCGTTCCACCTGTCGATGATGGTAAGCTTACCGATACCTTCGACCTTGAGCTGGTAGCGTTCTAAGGTCAGGTACTCCAACTGTGCGTTGGCTAAACGACCCATCTGCTGGAACATAATATCCAGTGCGAAATCACGCAGGTTATTCGCAGGAATAGTGTTTTGTAGACGCTGCCAGCGCTCCAATTCATGCCCCGATTGCTGTATTTCAGCGTCAATCGCTATCCGCTGGGCAAGCGCATCTTTCAGGCGATTAATTTCCGTCCGCTGCGCGCCAATTTCTTGCTGTTTCTCCTCAATTTCTTTCTCGTTTTCCTGCTCAGAGGTTTGGAGGGCTGCTAATACCTCTGGGTTAAACGGATTTTCCTCAAATATCGCCCTTAATTTGGCGATTTGGACCTCAAGTGCCTGTTTTTCCTCACTATAGGCTGCTATTATTTCTACCAACTCTTGTCTCGAGTCTTCTTCTCGGAATGCGCTATCATGCGCTTCTGGGGAGTCAAAGCCTGCCTCATTTAACTTTGCCAAGTAGTTAGTCCTCGCTGTTTCAAATTTCTGAGAATATTCGGTACGTCGAGATTGATGGTGTGAATGGTTCGTTCGCGTTTCTGTAAGTGCCGTCTGACTCGCTTGAAACAGTTGTTCGGCTTCATCGCGTTGGGTGCTTTTTGCCTGAAGTGCCGCTTCCAGTTCTTCTGCAGCTGCGTTAATCTCATCTATGGTTATAAGCCCGCCGGTTTTCTCGCGGGCAGCGTCCAAAAAATCATTTCCTTCGTCTCGATAGCCTTCGATTTCGGTGTCCAACCTGCTGTGTCGTTCGCACTCCGTTCCAAGTGATCTCTCTTTTTCACTGATGCCGATGTTGAGTTGTGCGATTTCACTCCTTTTCTGATCGCGTTCCTGCTCGTGCGTCGCTACAGCCGTAATCCTATCGGCAAATTGGTTGACAGCCTCCTCTAGCCCAATTCCGTGGAAAGCGTCAGGCAACAATTCCCAAAATCGAACCTTGATAGCCCCAATTTCGGTGTGTAAATCTTGAACCATATTGGTGATTGCCTGCAAATTCTGTTTGGCATCGTCCAACACCGATTTTTCTCGTGAGACGTTCTGTTCAAGATTCTCGAGCTGCTGGGATATTTCTTGGCAAAGATGCGATGCCTGTGTATGTGACTCATGGGCGTTTTGCAGGTTCTCAATAGCAGTGTCTGCTTCCCGAACTTGTTGATCAATCCAATTCGATGAAACCTCAGTGTTGGGATAAATTTCCCGCCATTGTATTATAGTGGATTGGGCATCAGATTTTAGTTGGTGTATCTCCTCACGGGCTACCTCAACTTGGGCGGTAACGTTACTCATATCTTGGTTGATACGAATCTGTTCTCGTTCCAGATCCTTCCGACATTCATATGCTCTTTCCGCTACCTCTCTAGCATTAGCTAAGGCGTTTTCAACGTTTTCCAACTGTTCTGTGGCTTCAGGTTCTATGTCATTGCCACAGAGATGTTCCGTAGCACCACATACCGGGCACGGTTCACCGGGTTGAAGACGCCGCCGCAGCTGATTGATAGGATCTACCAAGAGCGCGGATTCTCGCTCCGCTTCCCATCTTTTGACTCCCTCATCTGCATCCTGACACGCTTGCGATTGGCAGGCCAATTGGCTTGTGACTCTTTCAAGTTCGCTATTAAGTGTGGCAACACGGGCTTGGAATCCCTGCAAATCGCCCTTCGCTTGAACCAGTTGATCTTGGATTGTTTCATATTGCAGCGCAATAGGCAGTGCCTGTTCAGCGCCTTGTCTACGGATCCCCCATTCCTCTAAAGGTCCCTGTTCCTGTAATGTTGTTAACGTAGTATCTGCCTCTGCTAGTGATGCTGCTGATGCCTCTTTTCGAGCAGCGATTTCTTCTCGATGGGCATCTAACTGTACTAGCACTGTTGATAATCTTTGAACATCCGATGCCGCCGCCGCTTCTGCTTCTGATCTTTCCGTTAGCTGTTCCTGTTTTATCCGATGTTCGGCGAGAAGTGTGTTCGCAGAAGTGAGGCGTTCTTGCCGATCTTGTGGAAGCTGATTCTCTGCCAAAAAGGTTTCTATTGTGCCGACCTCTACTTCTAAAGCGGCATCTCTCTCTTTAGCATCGGTGAGTTCAGTTAAGAAATTTTCGATACGCGCGGCCAATTCCGCCTGATCCTCTTCCAATTCTGCAGCACGTGTAAATCGCTCCGTTGCTTGGCTTACATCGAATCTCGCGGTGTCGTAATCATTGGCTTGCTGGTTAGATTGAACCAACGCAGCTATATAAGCGTTGTCTTTTTCACCAAAATCGGTTCGATTCACATCAAATTGTTTCTGTGCATCGGCAAGCTCCGTTTCAGTCTGACAGAATGCTACCTCGGCTGCACCGAGTTCCGCTTTTGCTGTATCAAATGTCTGTTTTTCAGGGCGAAGATAATTCGCGCGATCCGCTTGCTCTAACTCCGTTTTGAGCGCTGCGATTTCCGTTTGCTGGTTCGATAGTTCTTCATTACGTTCTTCGGCGAAGTGAAGTTCTGAAAACAACGTTGCGCGTTGCATCTCGCGCTGTTTGTCAGATTGAATCTGCTGTCTAGTAGCATCTAACGCCTCGGCATTCCGCTGCAAATCTCTCAGGTGGTCCTCCAAGTCGGCGAGTTGTTCTGGAGTAACTTCTGGAATGCCGCTTAGCCTCTGTATCACTTCTTGATGTATATCTTCGATCTCCCTCATCTTTTGATTCAATGCGTCTTTTAATCTATCGTAGATATCAACGCCAGCGGTGGCTTCTAAAATTGTTCGTCTTTCCTCATCCTTTGCTTTTAAGAACGCTGCAAATTCCCCCTGCGCTAACATAACAGACCGCTTAAATGCGTCAAAATCAAGTCCCAAGATATTGGCTATCTCTTCGCTGATTGTATTTTCGCTGGAACCTAGAGATTTACCTCGGGCGGATAACTTGTCACTGATTAGCTCATCGTTCTCGATGCAACGCAGCTGTCCTTTTGGAGAGCTTTTACGTCTCACATTCCATTCAGCGAGGTAACGTGTGTTGTTCGCCTCAAAATGCACTTCGCTATAAGCGTCGTTCTGACCATGACTGATGAGGTGGCTCGGATTTTGGGCTCCGCTGCCTGTCAAGCGAGGTGTCCTGCCATATAGGGCGACGCAGATCGCATCCAACAGGGTTGTCTTTCCAGCACCGGTGGGTCCAGTAATTGCGACAAGAGATGCCTCGTCCAACGGCGATTTTTCAAAATCGAGTTCAATCTCTCCGCGGAAACTGTTTAGATTCTTAAGTTTCAATTTACATAATTTCATGTCTGTTCCTCGACGAGTTGGAGCAACTCATGGAACGTTTTTATCATGAGTTCGTCAGGGGATTCGTTAAAATTTTTCTTGTAGAATTGTTCAAAGATTTCCGATGGCTGCTGCATGTCTTCCATCGGTATCTCTGGTCTGTCTGATTGGGCCGGCAGTTCGACCTCAACGCTTAACACATCTCCACCATGTTGATGAAATACCTCCCGAATCTTGTCACTGATGCCAACCTCCGGTCGATTAAGCCTCAGTTGTACCTGAATATATTTTTCGTTCCACTCGGGTGACATTGCCTTTGAAAGTACTTCGTCTAGGCTTCCTGTCACGGTGTGGAGTTCTTTGAAAACAGGAATCTCAATGTCTTCTACTTCCACATCACTGGTTGTTGCAACATCTAGCAGATATACCTTCTTACGATAGTTAGCTTCATTAAACCTCAACGGCAGCGGCGAACCTGCATATCGGATTGGATAGCTTGCTCCACTGATGGCATGTGGCCGATGCAGATGTCCGAGCGTGACATAGGCCACATCATCGGGAAAGTCGCTGACCTGCATCGCTGTTGCGCCACCAATCTGGATATTCCGTTCTGACTCCCCGACTCTTCCTCCATGAACAAAGAGGTGTCCCATCAAAATCTTGGGAAGGTCCGATGGCATACACGCAATGCATTGGTGATAAAATGCCTTCAACCGTGATCGATAGCGTTCGGCTCTGTCGGGTTCTGTCTCAAACGAGATATGTGAAAGCTCACTTTCGGAGAGGTAGGGAACCGCTGCAATCGCAACACGTGGATTTTCGGAGGGTAGGGCGAGAACGCATTCCTCCGGTTCAGATGCAAGCCCAACGACGTGAGTCCGTCCCATTCGGAGAAACTCCCGAGGCGCAGCCAAATGCCGCGGAGAATCGTGATTGCCGGCGGTGATGACCGCGTGTGCGCGTGTCTCACGATATAACCGAAAAAGGAATTGGTAGTAGAGATCTGTTGCCCCGGAGGAGGGCAGTGCGGTATCGAAGATGTCGCCCGCAACGAGCAGCACATCAACTTCTTTTTCTTTAATTTTTGCTAGGAGCCAATCGAGGAATTGACGATGCTCCTCGATTCGAGGTTGTTCATAGAGTCGATGCCCGATATGCCAATCGGCTGTGTGAAGAATACGCATAGATGGAGATTTTTGTTCTGGATAAATTTGGCTTGAGATTGTCATGGCCTACTAGTATAATAGACCAGATTTATTTTCAGTACCTACGTAACTGTGAAGTGAATCGTTCAGGAAAAATAACCGATGAAAACAACAAGCCGCCGTCTCAGGTCTTTTCGCGCTATCCCTATCCTATTTCTGCTAATATTGGCTTTAGCTGGGTGCACGCCACAGGATCCAGCCACTCGTGCAGGGAAGAGTTCGCTTATTGAGAAAGCTGCACCGGACTTCACATTACGGGACCTAAAAGGGAGTCAGGTTAGTCTTTCGGACTTCAGAGGACAACCTGTTGTTCTCAACTTCTGGGCGACGTGGTGTATGCCCTGCCGAGCGGAGATTCCGTCGCTTGAGGTACTCCACACAAAGTATAAAGACCAGGGGTTGGTGGTCATCGGTGTGAATGTCGAGACAGATTATATGAAAGTGAAGCGATTCGCCGAGCCTCGAATGTCATACACCGTGCTGTTAGATGGAGGCACCCAAGCTCAAGGATATGATATCGTCGGCATCCCGTGCACATACTACATTGACAGGAAAGGGATTATTCGTCATCGTAGCGTGGGGTTTGCCCCCGGTGACGAAGTATTGATTGAGCAAGAAATAAAGAAACTTCTCGTTGATGCTGATTGATAACAAGATTAAGAAGTAGCGGTATGTCTATCAATCCTACCTAAAAGTCCAACAGTTCATCGAGTTCCTGCTCGTCTATCTCCTCCTGAGAAAACGCACTTGGTGGTTCTTCCACATCCTGCTTGGAGGCGAAACCGTACAATTCAATCTCCGCGATCTTCGCGGGTGCCTTTACATGTCCGGTATAAATCCGCCACCCTCGGACCCGCTGGGTATTCTTCTGCCGAAGCGCGGCATCATCTGAAGTTCGACGAATCCTAATTTTGACGCCAGTCGTACGGACAGGCCGATTCAACCGGATATCGATTACCTCCTCTTTAACGCTCTTTATCTCTTCAATCCGTCCCCATCTTCCCTGATTGTCAGCCACCCATATATCAAATGCTTCCACATTGGACGAATGCATCACAACACGATGGATAGATTGGGGAGCAGGCAGAAGTATCACTGATTCAGTAGAGGCGTGATGGCTCTGAACGATATCTGACGATGGTTCGACATATTGGGATTGACCTATTGTTTTCAGATCGCCATCAACAACCGCGGGATCATTAGATTGTACACCTTCCATGCCTGCGTAGTTCTCGCTCCATGCCTGGTCAGCGATGAAGGCTGGCGTTGCGGCACACCCACAAAATGAAACTGCGCTGAACATCAGAAAGAGATAGAGTAAGGTGGATTCGCATTTCATCGGATTTTACCTCCCAAGTTGTTCTTGGTTTGCCTGCATGATAGCCGACATAATTTGCGCTTTAGTTATCCGGCGAACATCAAATTCAAGCTGCACAAAGAAAGGAACAAGGTCTTCACCGGCAGCCTGGCTCAAGTAGTAAGCTAGAAAGCTGGTCGTCATTTCACCGGGTAACCTTTGATGGAGCTGGTCCTCTTCAATTAAACGAAATACGGTCGGGTAAAAATCCTCGCCAAACCGTTTTTTTAATTCCGCCACAATGGAGTAGGAGTAGCTATACCGCCATTCAGTCAACTGATCTCTGCTTAGATGCCCTTCCCAATATTGAACAGCATTACGACCGTCAAGATCCGTTTTCAAGTCTTCGTGGAGATCTAGCCGGCGGAAGCTCTTTCCCCGTGCATATTCAACCTGAACCAAAACGGCTATGCCTTCTGCGAACCACGTTGGAAGTAGGTAGATATTTGTGAATGCATGTGTCAGTTCGTGCGCCCGGACATCCCGTTGGTTAAACATCGCAACGGGGAAATCCATCTCGATCCCTTCAACAATTTTTAGCCACTCACCATTTCGATACACTGTTTGGGTGCGAGTTGATGTGGTTGCAAGGTGTGTCGTGCCGTGATGCGTTTGACGGAGGTTCACAATCAGCTGGTGATTCGGTTCAAAACCGAAGATATCATGAACGTAATTGTAAAGGCTCTCCATAAACAACAGTGCCCCTTTGCCTGTGTTCTGACGTTCTTCAGGCTCATCGTAGTCCGGATGGGTCAACAGGTCCTCGGCAAAAGTAAAGGTGTAATGCTCGCTCTCAAGCGTCAAACCATCTGGTGAACTTTGGATTTCAGTGTCGGGACGTTCAAAGGTCACATACCGCTGTTGTTGCTGTTGCCGAGTCCGTTCCTGTTTGCGCTGCTGCGCCTCTTCTAAGGCAGCGCAACCTACAGAGAGGACCGTACTTAGGAGTAAAACTAATACGGGAAGGGGACGTTCTTTTACAGAGTTATAGTTTTTCATTGTTCAATCTTCCGCTCCGGCTAACATGCGAAAAAAAGGGAGGTGCCAGCCAACAGCTGTAGCGTTAGCTGGCTTTCACGGTTCATGGATTTTCAGGACAATCCTAAACATCATCCAATCTAGTCGGCAGCGATGTCAGTCGAGTCGGCTTGTGCCGCTCGAATTGCATCACATAGGTAGCCGATACCTTCTGCGACATAATCAAGATGGGTGTACGCGTAAGCCAAGCGGATGCTCTTGATAGGATCGCCCCGATAGTGGAAGGCGCTACCATTGCTGTAACCAACGTTGTGTTGTGCAGCAATTTCCGCGACCTTGTCCATATCTGTTGTTTCTGGCAGGTCAATCCAGAGGAAAAGACCACCGCGGGGCTCTGTCCACGTGCAGATATCGCTAACATTTTCGCGAAGCGTACCTACCACGGCACGACATTTCGCGCCTACCGCAGCGTTTGTCAAAGCGAGATGTTCATCGAGATGTTCTTTGAAAAATTCTGCCACGATTGCACTCGCTAGCGCGCTACAACCGCCGTCCCACCGGTTCGCATGAATCATCTCCTTGTACGGCGATTTGGCGACGAAATATCCTTGACGGAGGCCACAACCGAGAATCTTCGAGAATGTCGCAATTAAGATGACGCGGTTAGAAGAGTCAAGTTTGTAAAGCGCATCAGGTGTCGGGTTTGGCACGAAGTCAATATCGCCGTAACAATCATCTTCAACAATCAAGGTGTCGTATTCTTCTGCTAGCTCCAACATCCGTTGCCGGCGTTCTAGAGATAGGATTGCTGATGTTGGGTTCTGATGGTTGGAAGTGGTGTAGATGAAACTCGGTTTGATATTTTGTCCCTTGAGCTCCTTCAATTTCTCCTCAAGTGCCTCCATATTCATACCGTCGATGTAATCCATCGGCACCCCCACGATATTTGCTTCGCAGTGGCGCATGATACCGAGCGTACCACTGTAGGTATACTCTTCGGTTAAAACCGTATCGCCGGGCTTGATGAATGTGCCCAAAACCAACTCAAGCGCTTGCATGGAGCCGGAGGTTATTGAAATGTCATTAACATCTAACGGCACGCCTTCTCGACGTTCAAAACGCATTGATGCCAACTCGCGTAAACCCATATACCCTTGCTCACCGGGATAGTTCACAAGGTCGCCACCTAAGTTACGCAGCGCTTTTTCGCTGGCTTCAATCAAGCCTTCTGTTGGAAACGTAAACGGGTCGGGGCGTCCACCTGTAAAAGCAAAGTCTTTATCCATTATATTCTCCTCTAAAAACGGTGATCCGATTTCCGCGTGGAATACCTTAATATACTCTGCACACTGAAGTTACGAGGTCGTTGCGTTGTTTCAGCGTTGAAGAAACAGTAAACCCGCGATACTATAAATCCTCGTGGCGCAGCGTAGCAACAGAATTGGAACTTGTCTCTATTTTGTATTGCGACAGACCGTCCGCTTACCGGTGCGTGACTTCAGTTTCTGAGTGCCACTCATACACTTCAGCTTAAGACCAATTATAGCCTATTTCTGTTAGAAATACAAGCTTTTAGGGGAGGGACCGACTAGGCAACCTACAACAACACCTTGAAGTTTTGGTAGGTATTTGAATAATATAACGGTACTAAGCGCTCAGGGTTGACCGCAGGAATTGTCGGGTAGCAAAATATCAGCCTGTGTCTGAGTTGGCTTTCCCACTTTAAGCATACAAAAAACCCCGATATGCAACAGTAATCAGCGCTGATACCGGGGCTATCTATGCCGCAATTCATCGTTCTTTCCGAAACCGGACCGAGATTCTGTTTTACACTGTCTCCGGAGGGATGAGGTTGTTCGCAGCATGAACTGGCCGGAAAAGGGTGCGGCGCTTTGCCGGCATTGATTGTAATAGTTCCGGATGCGGATCCCAATCGTGCCATTTGGTATCGACTGTGTTGTAGCAACTGAAGATAGCGAGCCGGTCATTCTCTGTGTTTGTCCACGCCGAGCTGCTATGCGTAATAGCTTCGGTGAAAAACATCAAAGAACCTGCAGGACAGGAGTAGGTGTCCCAGAGCGGTGAATCGGGGTCCTGAATGCTTGGAGGTGCGGTGTATACTGCCTTATGGCTCGCGGTGACGAACAGTGTGCCCCCCTGTCCTTCCTTCACCGGATTCAACTCCCAAACCACGCGGGTTAGACCGCTGTGCGCCCTACCGGGGACGCAGTGGTAGAAATGGGAATCCCCCGGAAAACGCCACAATCCATTACCGTTGTGTGGTCCGAATGGCGTATCACCCATTGTCCGGTACATCAGACTGCAAGATTCCATGCGGAATCCGTAGCAATCTTGACTTGCCAGCGCCGGATATGCCACAAATTCGTTCATGAACCCTACGACGAGCGGATGATCAGACAGTTTCTGCATCGGCCCACCGAGAGGAGAGCGTTCATGTTCAGGAATAGAATCTGGGTCATTACGCAACTGGTAACCGAATTCCCGCATCTCTTTAATGTCGCTTTCTGTCAATACGCCGGGAATCAGTACCCACCCTTTACTATCGAAGACATACTTCTGTTCTTGGGTAAGTTCAACCACCGGTTTGCCGTCCGCATTGGTTCGGGTTAAATCGGTCTGATCTGGATCTAAATTCGCGCCCAAGTTCTTATCGACAATGAACGGTTTCGCGTAGGTGTTGTCTGTTGATGCCATAGAAGAATATCTCCTTCCAATAATCGATTGGGATTCAGGGCTCCGCAGAATGAGGTAGTCCCGTTTCCCGCTTTCTTGACCATTAGTCTGTGTCCGGATTTGTCTTATAGCCGGATACAATAGTGTTCGTGTTGCCCGCCAATACGTTGTTCGGATCAATCCGGTACGGGTCATCCTCGTATCGACCCACGGGGCGCATTGACGCATCGTGATAGCCGAAACGGACAGATCGACGCCACTGATCAGTTCTGTTGACATTAGACCAGTGGATAGTACAGTAGCTAAAGAATATCACATCCCCTGCCTTGGCGGGTATCGGAATAGATTTCACTTTGTCCGGATGGTACACATCGGTTGGTAGGTGAGGTGCGGTGTCAGGCCCCATAATGTGTTCAAGACCTCCATCCTTATGACTGCCGGGCACGACGCACAGGCTTCCGCTCTCAAGGGGAGTATCGTCGAGATGAACCAGACAATCGACAAAATCTAGCCCATCGTGAGGATAGAAGGGATAGTCTTGGTGCATCGGGAAGGGGGTCCCTCGTTCCGGCGGCTTGGCGTGTAAGACAGTGTGGTGCCACTGCACACTGGGACCGATGAGATCCCGCACAGCGCCCACTAGCTTCTCGTGGAACATTACCCGTCCCCAAGTCGCTGAATAAAAGTGAGGATTGTGCATGAGTACCGCCGTGGTGGTTTGCTGTTCATCTTCGGGGAGGTATTTCTCGCGCCACGGTCCTCGCCAGCCAATCGTTTCTTCTCCCCAGTCACCAATAATCCGAATCATTTCAGATCCGAGTTCTTCGACCTCTTGGGGAGAGAACAATCCTTCGGCCTTGACATAACCATCCTCGTTATACTGTTTGATCTGTTCTTGTGTTAGCATGAGAAGTCTCCTGTGGTAGAATATTGACTCAATTCGTCGATCTCGTTTCGATTCATGTTGAGGAATTGTATCATTCCTTAGCCTTCTGCTCTTTCTTTTTGCCCGAACCCCCGTTTCCACACCTTGAAACAGCGCTACTTACTCTCCATTCCTATTGCTCCAAGAACTATTAAACAACATTCTTACTGAATATGTCAAGCCTATCTTGGCGGGCAACGCCGTTCAAATTATTGACTCAACGAGTAGCGGCCTAACCAGCAACTACCGAACAACAACTCATTCCTCCTTTCGGAAGATTAAACTGAATTGATGAAGCTGATTGGAAACGTAGGCGTACGGATAGCCGAACGGATAAAGCTTCAGCGATTTATCGTACCAGATTTTGTAGCCTCGAAATCGTAAATTTTCCACATCAGCAAGGACCTCGACAACATCCGCGTGAATCATGTTATGATACTTCTCCGTCGGTTGGAGATCCTTGCAGAAAATAACCACATATCCTTTCGGTTTGAGGTACTGCATTGCCTTAACAATCACTGTCTTGAGCGATTCGTAGAACTGCAGAGGCGGCATATTCCCCAGATCGTCAGGGCTTTCTGTGAATGGTGTCGGACTATCATCTCCTGTTCTCTTTTTTCGGTCACCGCTGCGCTTCCGCGAGAGCATATCACCATAGGGGGGATCGGTCAAGACGAGATCAAACGGTTCAATCTGATCCAAGAAATTCTCTAAATTCCTTGCGTCTCCGCAGAAAACCGTTTGTGGATTCAAACCCAACTCTACGCAAGCTTGGCGGTAAATATCAAGATATTCTTGCGATAGGTCGATCCCAACGCCATACCTACCTGTCATCGAACACGCTAACAACGTTCCTCCAACCCCAACAAATGGATCTAACACTCGTCCGTCTTTCTTCGTAAAAAACTCAATCAGACGTTTCATCAGTGCGGGCGGTTTTGGCGAAGGGTGCTGCTTCCGAATGTGGTGGGCATCGGATTGGGGACCACTAGTCGGATAGTGTGTATCCCAAACGGGAGCTGATGCGAGTGCCCATTCTTTCTCAGACAGATCGTTGAGCGTTCCCACATTGTATTCGTCGCCTTCCAATTCGATTGAGTTGAGGAAATATGTCCACTCACTTCCAGAGAGATCGTTAAGCGAGTTGCGCGGGTCATAACGGCGCTTTGGCTCTTTCTCTTTAGGTTTTGGTCGGGATCGTTTTGGAGATGTCTTCACATCGAGGTGAAACAGTAATTCCTGTACGCGGTTGTCTGAGGTGGGTTGATCGCCATGAGAGTTGCTTTTGAACCGCCGGTAGTCGATGGAAGAATCACAGCGAGGTTCACCGCGAAGCGAAAGAATAGACATTACTTCGTCGTGTGACAGAATACCTTCGTTATTGTAACTTACCAGAATATGTCGCGCATCTGCTTTTTCGATTAAATCTTGAAATACAGAATAACAATCTGATTTGGAGCAGTACGCCGATTTCTCTCCGTCTTCATAGTTACGCAGCCCCGTTTTCCCACGAAGTTCGGGGTTATCATACCGTGCAATTGTTTCCAACAGGTGGTAGTTGGTGATATACTGACGCGTGTTGTACGGCGGGTCAAGATAGAGAACATCGCACCGAATATCTTCAATCAATTGGTTCGCATCATCCCGAAATACTTGATGCGGCACATCCGACCGGATAATCTCAGCCGGAACCATGGGCAAATTTTTGTAAGTCCGAGGGTCCCAATGCTTCAGATACGCGCCGTAGGTGCCCGAAATGTTGGCGACCTTCGATGTCGCCTCCAACAGCGGCAGGAGCAACAGATAAAACTCGTTCTCCGTAATCTCACCCGCAGCGCGCCACTGCTGAATCTGTTGACGGATCGCGTCAACCTTCTGTCCATTGCTATCGGACAGGTATTGCCGACCATATTCGTTATCCCCTGACGGACAGTAGTTGTGGTAGATAAACCCCCTTTTGCCCGGAAGGCAGTTCAACCAAGCAACCACTTTATGGTAGGGTGAAAGGTTAGCAAATAGGTTATCACCTTGTACATCGCCGAGCGTCTCGGCAATGCCTGCAAATTTGGGTTCCTCGTTATTGGCAATCAACGCTCGCTGAAAGGCGTAGGAGAGTTCGAGGAGATCATTGGAGATAACCTGAAATCCTTGACGTTTGAAATGCGCCGCAACGCACGCTGTTCCCGCGAATAGGTCGCAGAATATTCCGTCCTTAACGCCCAGATCGTCAACTACCCGTTCAATATGGGATAGCAAATTGAATTTACTGCCGATATAACGCATGAGCCACCCGCGTCTAATTATGGTGAATTTTAGAATTACTTGGACACTCTATACCGGCGCAGTTGAAAACAGCGCCTACCAAGTGGGAGACTGGACGGCGCAGTTGGAAACAGCGCCTACCAAACATGTGGATCGAAAGTGTCTACATATTTATATTGTTCACCATTTATGACATGAAACGTGATGCGTGAAACGTGGGTATTGGGTTTCACGC
>JAJEAL010000136.1 GCA_022822785.1 Candidatus Poribacteria bacterium | reverse complement strand
TTTATAGTAGATTTTAGAATTAATGAGACACTCCAAACCGGTGCGGTTAAAAACCGCACCTACCGGCCCGGGGAGCGAAAGTGTTCATTTATTTTTAGAATTCACCATAAATCCAACTGTGCAACTCCTACAGTTTATATTTTCTGGATAATTTTTGAACAGGTTCTAATGAGCCAATCCACTCCTTCCCACATCACGCTTCATGCTTCACTACCTACACCTCTGCCTTCCCGCCCTGATCCACTTCATAAAGAAGGGTCACGGATATCCGTGATTCCTGTCATTTTATGGCTTGATCTCTTTTTTTACTCATGCTATAATGACTGCCGATTGGACGAATTGTAATAAAAACACTCGGATCGTGTTCTCTGCTGTTCACACGCCGTTTTACTAATTCCACAAACTTTGAATCTGAGGTGAAGTTGGTGTTATCTCGACGTTCATTTTTTAAGTTTCTGGGTTGGGGCAATTTTATTGCCGCTGCTGGGCTCGCCTTTGGTCCCGGATTGATTCGATTCTTATATCCGCGAGTCCTTTTTGAACCGTCTTCGGTTTTTAAGGCCGGATTCCCCGGTGAATATCCTCCCGGAACGGTTAGCGAGAAGTTCAAAAAAGATCCATATGGTGTCTGGATTGTTCGGAAAGAGGATGGCGAGTTTTACGCCTTGGTAGCAATCTGTACGCATCTCGGTTGTACCCCTCGATGGTTTGCATCTGAGAATAAATTTAAATGTCCTTGTCACGGTAGCGGGTTTGACCGTGAAGGGATGCACTTTGAAGGCCCCGCACCGAGACCTCTTGAGCGTGTGCAAATTACGCTGGCGGAGGACGGTCAACTGCAGATTGATAAGTCCGTAAAGTTTTTGGAAGAGCGGGGCGATTGGGGGAAAGCGGGATCTTCCTTAAGGATTTAGTGAAATGCGTGATTCACAATCCATGTTCCTTCCTAACTGCTATGATTCTTCATTCAAGTGAATTGTACCACCATGATCTAGTGTTAATCATAAAATCAGATTGAGTAAGAAAGGAGTTATACAGCCTTGATTGTGCTATCGTGAGGCAGGCTGAGTCGTCATTATGAATGAAAGACGTAATGGATTAAAAGAGAAAATCACAAATAACCAAATTTGGCAGTCAATGTTTCGCCACGGTTACGAGAAAACAGGAAGGCGTTATACTCTCCAAGTCCTCCAAAATGTTTGGTTACATCTCCATCCTCCCCGCGTTACCCGCCACGCGATTAACTTCCGATTTACATGGTGTATGGGAGGGATTACTTTTCTGATGTTTCTTGTCACCGCTGTCACGGGTGTGTTACTGATGTTCTACTATCGCCCTACCGCAGAATACGCATTCCGTGATATACAGTATCTTGAATTTGACATCCCATTTGGAATGCTCCTACGCAATATGCACCGCTGGGCCGCCCACGGTATGGTCATCGCTGTGATGCTCCACATGTTCCGCGTTTTCCTGACCGGGTCTTATAAAAAACCGCGCGAATTTAACTGGGGTGTCGGCGTAATCTTACTGCTTGTTACCTTTTTCCTCAGCTTTACCGGCTACCTATTACCGTGGGATCAACTCGCGTTCTGGGCGGTCACCGTCGGAACAAATATGGCGCGAGCCACACCCGTATTAGGACATGAAGGGCCCTTTGCTCCGCAGGATATTGTCACTCAAGCGAATGATGTGCGCTTCGCTCTCCTTGGTGGGACAATTGTTGGACCCTCAACGCTCTTACGGTTTTACATCCTTCATTGCGTTGCTGTACCGCTTTTGGCAAGTGTGCTGATGGCCCTTCACTTTTGGCGTGTCCGCAAGGATGGCGGTATTTCTGGGCCCCTGTAAGACTGGACTCATTTCAATCCCTATTTTCAGTGAGGTGGTATATGGACCCTTTTCTCGAACTGGTTACGAAGCCGGACAATGTTCCGATCGTTGCAATTGTTATTTTGTTGCCTTTCTTCACTTGGCTTGCATTCAGCCAAGGTCGCAGAAACGACCTAGCAGGCACACCAGCAGAGGCAGGACTTAACGATAAAGTCTACTGCTGGCCCTACCTTTGCCGCAATGAGTTCCTTTGTGCGATTATTATTATGCTCGTCTTGGGGATATGGTCTATCACGATTGATGCCCCGCTCGAAGAACCGAGCGATCCAACGAAAACCCCAAATCCGTCTAAAGCGCCCTGGTATTTCCTTGCACTACAGGAGATGCTAGTTTACTTCGATCCGTGGATTGCAGGCGTTGTCTTGCCGGGTCTGATTATTGCCGGTCTAATTGCCATCCCCTATATAGATATCAATCCTAAAGGAAAGGGTTATTATACCCTCAAAGAACGCCCGTTCGCACTGATAACCTTCTGCTTCGGCTTTTTCGTGTTATGGATTGTGCTGATGGTTGTTGGTACGTTCTTAAGGGGACCCGGTTGGAACTTTTTTGCGCCATGGAAAGAGTGGGATCCCCACAAGGTTGTTCCGTTGACTAATGTCAACCTATCTTACCTATTCGGCATCCGTAATGAACAGCCCGCCGGTATCTTCGGCATGTGTGTTGTCGTCGGATATTTTGCTTTGGGGCCGATCTACTACTTTTTGAAAAGGGGGACAAGCAAATTCCTTCAAGAGTTGGGATTGGTACGCTATATCGTAGTTTCATTCCTGTTCTTAACGATGATGGCTTTGCCAATTAAGATGATTCTTCGGTGGACGTTGAATATCAAGTACATTTGGGTTTCCCCGTGGTTCAATATCTAGGGCGTATTGAGTAGTATGTGATTCGCCCATTCAAACAGTAAGGAGTCAATAGGAATCGTGCGGAACAAAAAAGAAATTCGGGTTGAGGAAAAATCTTACGCAGCACTATTTTTTATCCTTTCCGGTTTGTTGGGATTTGTTACGTTGTGGGGGTTCTACAACGAAACAATTACTAGGCGGCCATGGAAAGAGATTCAGCGGCAATTTTACGAATACGAATATCAAAAAACCAAAATTGAGTTGGACAGAGCGAAACAAGACCTGCCTGAGGTCGAAGTGTCTCAAGAAATTGACCCTAACCAGGAGAAGACGCTAAAAGGTGCAATTGCGGGGCTACAGATAAAATTAGAGGAAGCCTTGCAGGAACGCAAATTTGATCAGAGTGAGTCGGATGCAATCAACTATAAATATCAGTATGCTCTACACCACGGAGACCAAGAGGCAGCGGAAAAATGGAAAAAGAAGTTAGACGAGTTTGAAAGTCGGATTGAGGGAGAACTGACCGACGCAGTGCTGATCGCACAGCGCAACCTTGCCGCCGCCTATAAGGAACTCGCCGAGCTTTATGATGCCAATGGCCACGTTGAGGCAGCCTTAGCTGAATATCTGCTTGTCCGAAAATATAATGCAGCGGACTCGACAGTGGCACCTAAAATTAGTGAACTTCAGACGCAAATTGAGGCTGCGAAAGCGGATAACGCGAAATACGCTGAGGTTGACAGACTTGAGGAGAAACTCCATTCTGTCGGCGGTATTAAGCGTACTTTTATCGGTACACTGGCAGAAAGTCCCTTCACAAAAACACGCACAATCGTTCAATACTACATCGAAGATTTTGATTACACGGCGGACCGATGTGCAACCTGTCACTTTGCTGCGGACAAGGTTGGGTACGAAGGGTTTGCCACAGAACAGTTTGAGGAGATTGAGGGTGATGGCGAAAGCAACCTTACACTCCAATTAAAGCATCCCTACGTTAAAACGGGTGGTGAAACGGTGCTCATTGACGAAGAAGATGCTGAAGAGGGGAGTTATGAGTTAAGCCAGGACGGCAAGTTGACCTTTACCGATCCGGATATTTTTGCTGACCTTGTCGAAATTGCGTACGAAACCGGATATGATTCCGTGCTGCGGACGCATCCCCACCGTGACGTACTGCTCGCTAAACACCCTATTGAAAGGTTCGGTTGCACCCCCTGCCACGGTGGGCAGGGCCAAGGGTTGACCCAAAAAGCAGCACACGCCCTAGACCATAAAAAGGAGTTTTGGCTGACGCCTGTCTTGGGGTTGGATGAACATACGGGTAAAGCCTCCGAAGAATTGCACGGTTACATGGAGTCCAATTGTCGTCGATGCCACGATGGCGTAATGATGTTGGATGCCGTGAATCCAGAAACAGGGGAACTCCAAGATTATTCGCCCACCCTGTCGAAGGGAATGGCACTGTTTGAGGACCTCGGCTGTCACGGTTGTCACGCTGTTGAAGGGTATTCTACGTTAGCTAACCTGGACAACGTCGGTCCATCGCTTGCCAAGATTGGTAGTAAAGTCAATAGTGTTGAGTGGTTGGAGGGATGGATTAAACAACCGGCCGCTTATCTCGCAGAGACCAAAATGCCAGCTTTCTTCCCGGTCGAAAAATTGACCCAAGCGGTCTACCTTAAGAATGGAAATAAGCACTACGGTGTCGTCACGAAGACCGACACCGGTATCATCCTTCAAAAGGACGATGGCACAACATATCCTTATCCGGATACCGCCGTTGAACGAGTGGTGGACGAGGTGAAATCCATCGCAGCATACCTGGCACAGATGAAAGCCCCTGAAATTGATCAGGCAGATGCATCATTCTCGACAGCACCCCGTGCAATTGCTGCCGGTGAAGAGGTGGTTAAATCCGTTGGATGCCTGTCGTGCCACGCGGTAGACGGACTGGGTAGTGATTTCGCGCCAAAATTGGATGATGTGGGTAGTAAGCTCACGCCACAATTTATGCGTCAATGGATCACCGATCCAAAATCTTACGATCCCGACACTGCCATGCCTAGCTTACGTTTGACAGATACTGAGGTGGATGATGCAGTGGCTTACCTAATGTCGTTGACAGAGCCAACCACCTCTCCTATTGTCGGCAATGAAAATCCGCATGCCCTCGTCGATCCGGCGGAAGGAGAGCTTCTAGTTCGGACCTACGGTTGCTTCGGTTGCCACACCATCCCCGGCTTTGAGAACGAGTCAAAGGTCGGGGCAGATCTCGGCGAATTTGGTGCTAAGGTGGTTGAGGAACTCGACTTTGGCGATGCGACAGATGTTGAGCATAGTTGGCACGGTTGGACAGTTGGAAAGGTAACTAATCCGAGGCGCTATCAAACGCGCCGTATTGTCTCGCGAATGCCTGTCTTTAGCGAATACACTATCGGTGAGGAAAACGCGCGTGCCCTCGCTGTGCTGCTCAAGAGTTTCCAACCTGAAAAATACCCGGTGAGCTACATTCATCAACCGAGCGAGAAGACGTGGCAGATTGATGCTGGGCGTCGGTTAGCCAAAAAATATAACTGCACCGGCTGCCATGAAATCGAAGGGAAAGGCGGCGATTTCGTGGATGTGGTTGCTGCTAACCAAGGGCTAGACCTGTTTAATGCCAAACGCTTTGCCCCACCTACACTGCAGGCGCAAGGTGCGAGGGTCTATCCGGATTGGCTGTTTGAGTTCCTAAAAGCCCCCACGCTTATCCGCTATGGGCTTGAAGTTCGGATGCCGACTTTCGGTTTCTCGGACGAAGAGGCTACCGCCCTTGTCAAATACTTTTCCGCGCTTGACGATGAACCGTTCCCGTATGAAACCATCTCGCTGCAACCGGCATCTCGAAGGGAGCTGCGTGTCGGCAAACAGATTTTTGACATGCTCCAATGTATCTCCTGTCATCCGGAACAAGGCGAAGTTATCCCGCCGGGCAGCGATAAGACTGGGCGTCCCGATCTTGCGCTAGCGCAAAGTCGTCTTAAAGCTGACTGGGTGATTGATTGGCTCAAAGATCCGCAATCCTTCCAGCCGGGCACTGCGATGCCGCAAGCTTGGCCCAAGATTGGCGGCGCATATCAACCCGTTGATGGCTTTGCAGTCGATGACGCCGAAGAGCAGATTCGACTGGTGAGAGATTACCTCAATTCGTTGGGCGAGTAATGTAATAGGCATACACCGTGTGCCGTAACTTTTGTGGTTCATGGAAAAAGAAAGCGTAAAACACGAAGAGCAACCGAGTGGTTTCTTGAAAACTTGATTGCTCTTGCACCATTTCTTAACATGAGCGACGACTTGTACCCAATTCTTGTATTCTAATCCTAAGAGGCGACTATCAAATGCTCCAAACAGATCCCTCCGTATCTCCCGACACCTCAAGCGGCGGAAATGGTAGCCAGCGGATTCTCATCGGCATCGTCATTGCCATCATCGTTGGACTCATCGTCGGTGGTTGGATACCAAACTTCGCTGCACAAACGACTCTTCTCGGTGATATATTCCTGAATGCACTGAAAATGATTGTTGTCCCGCTGGTCATGTTGTCAATGATTGTCGGCATTACTGGCTTGGGTGACATCCGCAACCTCGGTCCAATAGGTGGGCGGACTGTCCTGTATTACATGGCGACCACCGGCATTTCTGTGCTTATTGGTCTCATCTTGGTCAACATCACCCAACCAGGAAAAGGAATTTCTCGCGGCGCGGATCATCCCGAATATGTTTATACCGTTGGCGGCGAGAACAATCGCACCGTTACATTAACGAACGGTACTTGGGAGAATACACGCTATGATGACAGATATGCTCTCATTCTATCTGATCAGGCGGTACAGGGCGCAATTTTGTCAATGACTGCAAGCTCCGCCACGGTGAAGTTGTGGGAACCTCTCCAAGGAGGCGAGGAGGTCTATATTGAGGCAGAAGATGGCACCCGCCTGCCTTTTCGACGCGTTGGGGGCCAGCTCGTTTCCGATGAGCCACAACTTCAACCCGAAGGAAAAGGTGTGAAGATTGACTTGCCTGTCGCTGGAGCGGTGCGTGGAAAAGAGGAGAGAAGCATCGGTAACATACTGTCGGAAGTCCTGATTGGAAACGAGGAAACTGGCAAAGAAGGCTTAACGCCACGAAATCTGTTCAACGCGATGGTACGAACCGATATTCTCCCACTGATTTTTTTCTCGCTGCTAATCGGGGGTGCATTTTCAACCATGGGTGAACGTGGGCGGACTGCCATTGACTTTATTTCGGTAATGAATGATGGCATCATGCAAATCGTTCACTGGATCATGATTTGTGCGCCATTCGGTATCTTTGGACTGGTTGCCGGTCGTATCGGGCGTGCCGGTGGATTCACCGAATTTTTACCAGAATTGCTTGCAGTTGGAAAATATAGTTTCACAGTCATATTTGGACTCGCTATACATGCTATTGTTGTATTACCGATAATCCTTTTTCTTGTTGGCAAACGGAATCCGTTGACCTATGCGAAGGGGATGGGAGCAGCACTGTTAAACGCTTTTTCTACCGCATCAAGCTCAGCGACGCTGCCGTTGACAATGGAAGGCACCGAGAAAAATGGTATATCCAATCGGACGTCGAGTTTTGTTTTACCGCTTGGTGCAACTATTAATATGGACGGTACTGCTCTCTACGAAGCTGTCGCTGCGATGTTCATCGCACAGGTCTACGGGATAACCCTCGGTCCTGTAGAACAGGTTGTCATCTTTCTGACTGCGACGATTGCTGCCATCGGTGCTGCAGGTATCCCCGAAGCCGGTCTGGTGACAATGGTCATTGTCTTAAAAGCCGTTGGACTACCGATTGAAGGGATTGGATTAATCCTGACTATCGATTGGTTCCTTGACCGATGCCGGACAACTATCAATGTCTGGGGCGATAGCGTCGGCGCAGGTGTCATCGAAACATTTGAATCGCGTAATGAGCAAGAGCAAACATTAGATTCTCCCACACAAGCGAGTTAAATGGAATCAGTCGAGTAACAGAGATGGTATCATTCCAATGATCCGACACCTTCTCATCATTGTTGGGATATTTGCTGCTAGCATGAGTTCGCTGATTTGGATCTGTCGGACGGTAGATCCCAGTAAGCGATACGGCTCCGAAGTCGAATACAATTACGCAAGATATTGTGCTGGTTGCCATGGTGCAAATGGTGAAGGCAATGGACGTATTGGGCGGTTCAAAAAGCTGGAACCTGCAAATCTGACGACAACCGAATTTTGGGAGGGTCGTACCGACGAGCAATTTATCCATAGTATTGATGCCGGCAAGAACAATATGCCGGCATTTTTTTACTATTTAACAGATGAGGAGCAGCGTGAGCTGTTCGCGTTTATCAAGGAGAATTTTCGACCAACGCCGACGCATGATTGAGCACACCGTTGTTCCCATCATGCGTTGTCAAAAAGAGTAAAATATCCTCAGCCAATTCATTGCGAAACTAACTGTGAGTATAGTTATGGGGTGCAGATACGAAAACGTGCGTATCTGTTTTTCCCATTTTAATTTTTTAACTCCAAAACTAAGGAGATTCAAAATGAACATCAAGAGGTTTACCCAATTCACCTTTGTGTGGGTGATAGTCGCCCTGATTGTGGGGTTTACCGCCTGTGACCAGATCGGACAACTTCTGCTCCCCGCACCACCGGAGATACCACCGGAAATAGGAGAAATTATCATCGGTGTTTCCCTGCCGTTGGACGACACAAACGGTCCGCTGTACGGCTTACCGATGAAACGTGGCTTTGAACTTGCTCAAGCCGAACTTAACCACTATGGTGGTCCCCAAATCACCTTCATCATTGAGGATGATCAGAGCACCATTGAAGGCGCGAAGGCAGCCTTTAATAAACTGATTCATCAAGATGGTGTGTCCATTATCACTGGTATCACTTTCTCAAGTCAGCTCAGAGAGTTAGCTCCAATAGTAGAAGAGAACGGAGTCGTATGTTTTAGCTCACTCTCTTCCGCTGCCGGTCTGAGCGCGCTTAGCGATTTTATCTTCCGTACAGGGCTTACCACTGATGTACTAAATCCAAACGGTGTCAGGATAACCCAAGAGAAACTTGGCTACCAACGGGCGGCGCTGATATATGATGAGGCCGATGTCTACTCCACGAGTAGCAACGAAGAGATGCGTAAAGCCCTTGTCGCCAGTGGTGTTGATATTGTGATTACAGAGACAGTCCAAACCCAGGGCACCGACTTTTCGGCGCAATTAACTCGGATAATGGAGGCAAATCCTGACGCTGTCTTTATCTCCGCTTTATCCAACGAGATGACTCAGATTATAATTCAGGGGCGTGAGGTCGGTATCCCCGCCTCTGTTCGATTCATTGTTCCCGATCTGACCGGAAACGAGGTGCAAATCGCGGGGGAGGCAGCCGAAGGGGCGATTGCTTTCACCAATTGGCGCGCTACGTCTGACACACCGGGCAATCAAGCCTTTGTCGAGAAGTACCGGGCGGAGTATGGTATCGAACCTGATCCTTGGGCTGCACAGTCCTACGCTACCCTTTATATTCTAGCGGAGGCAATTGGGAATGCACAATCCACCGAGGCAACGGCAGTTCGGGACGCGCTGGCGCATATCATGGATTTCGACACCATTCTCGGTCAGTTCTCTTTTAATGAAGTCGGTGACGCGGTTTACGACCCGATTGTACTGGTTGCCGAAAACGGCGAGCTTGTGGATTTTGAGTAATCCGCAGCATCAGATGTTAACCGGACCCTGTCATCAGGTCCTCGCTGATGGCAGGGGTTTTCGGTTTTTAGGTAATCTCTCGTCGTAAACAAGAAAGTTGCCCTGAAATGAAAATTATATTGAGGAGAGTTACCAATCAAAACTGGTATACTAGCGTTCTTGGGTTAACTGTCTACGTTTTTTTATTTATAATCCCGGTTATATGGCTTTGGCGTGAATCTAGCCGCGAAGAATTCCCTATCCATATACTCGGGCCGACACATATCGGGCTTTCGCTCTATCAAATTTTATCCATTGTCAATATGGCGTGGTTGTTCTTTCTAGGCGCAGATCTGTTCTGTTCGCTGCGCTTACTAGCTAGTTCACGCAAAGGAAAACTTCGGGGCACTGTGCTACAACTGGGTGGCATTCTGTTATCAATTGTAGCAATTGTTATAGTCCAATGGGCCACCTTGATATTAAAGCGTGTAGCTGACGCTTATGCAATCGAGTAATATGCACCAACTATCAGAAAACAGGGTTCACGGATATCCGTGACATCTTCTTTTTAACGCTTGATCTCCCTTTTGTATGCTGCTATCATAAATATCGTCAACATACAATCGTTTCAATATCGGACGCAAATAAAGAAAGGATCGGTTCAAATCATGAAAACTGTACTAACTCTGACCGCACTTAGTTTTATGCTCATTGCAAGCCTGACGTATGCCGGCTCTATCACCGGAACCGTTATGTATGATGGAGATACGCCAGCACGACCAGCGTTGCAAGTGACCAAAGACCAGCACTGTGTCGATGCCCTGGCGAGTGGCAAATCTGAAGCGCTTGTGGTCTCCAAAGGTAAAGGCATCAAAAACGTAGTTGTCTACCTACGGGCACGGGGTGCGGAGCCAACAATCCCTGCCAAAAATCCAGTCATGGATCAGGTCGACTGCATGTATCACCCGCATGTGCTTGTTGTGACCGCAGGGACCACCGTGGATGTGACCTCTAGTGATCCTGTTGCACATAACGTCCATTCTCATGCTACGAAGAATGAGGCGCCAAATTGGCAAATACCGGGGCCCGGTAAGATGTTGCCTCTTAAATTAGAAAAGCGTGAAGCGATTAAATTCACCTGCGATATCCACAACTGGATGACAGGATATATCTTTGTCACGGACAACGACTATTACGCCGTAACCGGTTATAAAGACAAAGACGGCAAATGGATCGGTTCCGACGCTTACGAAGGTTCAAGTGATACAGGGGCGTACATGATTAAAGATGTCCCCGCTGGGAAATACCGTCTACAAGCGTGGCACGAAGAGCTTGGGACGACAAAAGCCCAGGTTGTCGAAGTTGCTGACGGAGAGGTTAAGATTAACCTTACCAGTGCCGATTTCAAGAAGAAGTAACATTGCCAACGCAGAAACCGAGTTTTCAAGAAAAAACTCGGTTTCTCTGAGCGTTTTACACTTTTTGGTGTGAGTCCCATAGGTCGGACATCAATGAGCAGATTGTTTTCGCGTATTATGTCCCGACCCGTCGAGGATGCCCGGAACGACATGTCACGTTCTGAGTTCCTAGCACTCTCTTTTGACATGAGCCCTGATATTAAGTCTGGAGTGATAGAGAAAAGCTAATGTATCTCACCAAACATCTCAATATGAGCCAGTCCAAAAACAGATTATATTTTCTTCTCGGTCTGCTCGTTATTTATCTGCTGCTGATGGTTGCGACTACTTTTGCTCAAGATGCGACCGACACAGAGTACCGCCCCTTCCCGGGGATCGGCAGCCGTAACGCCGCATGGATCGCTGCCCAGCTGCATCTGCTGTTCGGCTCCTTCATCTTAGGAGTTCCGATGTTTGCGGTTGTCATTGAGTTTGTTGGGATGAAAACCAAGGACAAGCGGTATGATAAGATGGCGCAGGAGTTCATCAAGCTTTGTATGGGCGCGTTCTCAACGACTGCCTTGATGGGGGGGGTGCTCGTTTTTATCCTCATCTGGTGCTACCCGAAGGTAATGAACAAACTATCAGGAATCTTCGGTCCAACGATGATTTTCTACGTCATCCTGTTCTTCGGAGAAACCTTTACGCTCTATCTCTATTCCTACGGATGGGATCGGATGCAGGGCAAGGTGTCGAAAATGTGGCACCTATTTCTCGGTGTGCTCCTGAATGTGTTCGGTACAGCGATTATGTTTGTCTCTAACTCTTGGCTGACATACCAAACCAGCCCGGCGATTATGGGACCCGACCACGAGCCAATTCCGCTCCATGATGAGTCGGGCGCATTCATCGGCACACTTTGGCAGGCAGTCAATAACTATACATGGATGCCTGTCAATATCCATCGGCTCATTGGGAATATAGCGTTCGGCGGTGCAATCGTCGGTGCTTATTCCGCCTTTCGTTTCCTTGCCGCTAAGACGCGAGAGGATAAAGCGCATTACGACTGGATGGGATATACGGGCAACTTTATTGCGCTGTGTGGACTGATTCCGCTTCCATTCGCCGGATACTGGCTGGGCCGAGAAATCTATATGTTCAATAACACGATGGGCATTAACATGATGGGGAGTCTCTTCTCGTGGTTATTCATCATTCAGGCGGTGATGATTGGTGTCCTGTTTATCGGAGCGAATTACTATCTCTGGTCCGGCATGACCCGCATCGCCGGCGGGGAGATATACGCTCGTTACCGTCCCTACATGATCGCTATCATCGTTCTATGTGTTGCAGTCTGGATGACGCCGCGCACATTGATTATGTCGCCCACGGAGTTGGCTGCAATAGGGGGAGCAAATCACCCGCTCGTTGGACTTTTCGGCTTGATGACGGCGAAAAATACGGTTGTCAATCTCATTATCTTGACCACGTTTCTTAGTTTTCTCTTTTATCGACGATCCGGTAAGACGCCGACAGTGGGTTGGAGCAAAGTGGGTAACATCGTCATCGCAGCTATTTTTGGACTGGCTGTCGCAGCAATTGTCACCATCGGTATTGCAGGATTCAAAGTCGCTAGCGACTTTCGCGTCAACGTGCTGACGCCGATACAGGTCATAATCGCATTAGCTGTCATGATTTTGGTAACGGTGATAGACCTGATTATGTACCGGAAAGCGATGCGTTCAAACGAAATCAATTGGGGGCAAATGACAGACCGGTCGCAATATGTGCTAATCTTACTCGCCATCACTTTTACCTCGCTGATGGGGTTGATGGGTTACGCTCGGTCAGGGCTTCGAGAGGCGTGGCATATTTTCGGTGTAATGCCCGACACTTCTCCGGATGCACACACCCCTTTGCTTGCCGATGCCGTTAACATGATTTCTGTTATTATGGTGATTTTCTTCGCTTTGGTGGGTTTTATTTTCTGGCTCGGTTTGTGGGGGGACAAGAAAAAAGAGGAACAGCCGTCTATTGAGGCGGAAGCCACCACAGGGGATGATTAACAATCAAACACAGTTAGGACGGGACCGATGCAAAGAAAACTAATTAGAATTGTAGCCTTAATTTTAATGGTTGTGAGTTTTATCGCCTACATCGCGAAAGCACCGGCTTTCCCCATCGCTTCGGAAAACCTGCTGCCGTGGTCAATGTGGTTTTTTATCTTTGCTTTGGCAAATATTATACTCTGGCAGAGCGTGGTCAAGCTCCTGTCATTTTCGCTGATGGTTATTTGGTTCTATGCTTTTGCTGCCAGCATTGTTCCTGAAACATCGACGGCAACGGTTGACCTTGGAGATATAGAGCGCACACCGGAGGCGTTTGTTGACGCTGGGGGGATAATCTTTAACGGAAAAGGGAAATGCAACACCTGCCACACGCTCGATACGTCTGCGCCACCCGGTCGCTGTCCCGACCTGACAGATGTGGGCACTAGCGCTGCGACCCGTCAACCGGGGATGACAGCAAAAGAGTACCTAATCGAATCCCTTTATGAACCTCACACGTTCCTCGTCGCCGGTTACGGGAACATCATGCCTCCCGTTTGGAAACCACCTATTAGTTTAACCGAGTTGGAAATCGAAACAGTTATCGCCTTCCTCCAGAGCCAAGGGGGAGAAGTCGATCTGACCCCGTTCGAGCCACCCGTCGATATCGGAAGTGCGGACGCTATTGTCGAGGAACAGCCTCCCCTCCTCACTGGCGACGTTGCACGTGGCGAAAGAGTTTTCGTAGAAGGTGCAAAGTGCATTGCCTGTCACGCTGTTGCTGGCATCGAGCAACCCGCAGGGCAAACGCTTGATGACGGCGTCGAAGTTGTCGCTGCACCTGACTTGACGGATATCGCTGCATTGAACCAACCCCGGTATATCGAAGAGTCCGTCCTATTGCCGAACGCGCAAATTGTGAGCGGATACGGTTCTGTCACGGTGAAAGCCGGTGGCGCCACAATTCAAGGGACGCTTGTCACACAAGACAATGAGCAAATCACCGTGCGCGTTAAGGACGCAGCCGGTAATGAGGAAGAGCGCATCATTCCATTGACTGAACTCGATCCGGAGCCAATCGAAGAACTCGCCGATCTGAAGGGAAAAGGATTCTTCTGGATTCAGATGACGCTTGCCGACACAGGCGTTACCGTAAGTGGGGACCTAGTAGAAGAGGATGATGAGAACGTTACGCTTCAAGTGGGTGGAGAGACGCAAACCGTGTCCAAATCAAATGTCAGGGTTCAAGCGACACTGATTGATTTTGACGAGAACGTCATCGTCGGCGAGCTAGTGTCCGAAAATGAGGATGAAGTTATCTTAAATGTTGATGGCGAGGAACAGATCATTGATACATTTGATATCGACGAGGGACCAACCTACAGTCGTGCTTTCGGTAAGCGACTAGTTGTAACTTCTCCGATGCCGGATAACTTTCCGCTGTTACTATCGGTTTCGGACATGAGCGATCTGCTTGCTTATCTATTAAGCCTAACGGGCGCGACAGACGCGACAGCGGTTGAAGCAGCAGAGGAAACTGCCGAATAAGGAGAGTGAAATCGCATGAGAAGATTATCCCTTTTCACAAAGTGTCTAATCATATTTGTCGTGCTTTGGCTCTTTTTACGATTTTTCATTGGTGGTGTGTGGTCCGTACCGTTACCTGCCAGCGTAATCTCAATGTATTTGGGACTCATTTTATTGGCGATTCTGGTGCATGTGTCCGTCGAAGATGACAGATTTCGAGAATTTCTGCGTCCCGTTAAGGAGACTTTGGCCGATGAGAATCGGAGGGTAAGACGGACCGTATTGTTCGTCCTTATTCCTTTGGTTATACTCGGGCTAGCCTTTTCGAGGCTGTCTACGAAAGCAGATCCACCGGCAGCATTACGCACTGCCCACCCCGCGCCTCCTACTGAATTGAAGTACCGTGATAAGGTTATCGGCCCCACGCAAGAGGTGGAAAATCCGTTCCGACATCTCGAAAAGGATGACCAGGAAGCATTTCAGGCACACGTAGATAACGGGCGTCGCGTTTACTATCAAAACTGCTTTTACTGCCACGGCGATGACCTCGACGGAGAGGGGCATTTCGCGCACGGTCTCAACCCGCCGCCTGCAAACTTCCAAGATCCTGGGATTATTCCGAACTATCAGGAATCTTTCTTCTTCTGGCGTATTAGTAAGGGGGGACCCGGTTTGCCGCCGGCTGCGACCCCGTGGGATTCTGCCATGCCGGTCTGGGAAGATCATCTGACAGAGGAGGAAATTTGGGATGTAATCCTCTTTATGTCTGAGTACACAGGCTATCGACCGAGAACGTTTGGTGAAGCGGAGCATTAAAGAATAAAATAACTCCCCAGGAAACGCAATCTGGAGGAAAAGAAAAAACAATGGAAAAGCAGTCCTATAAAAACACATTGCTGATTGTAATCGGCAATCTTATTCTACTGTTAGCCGTTTTTTCAATAACAGCTTTTGCCCAAGGCAAGACAGCACCCGCAGCTTCTGAGGAGGGGAAGGCACTGTATGATGACAAGTGTGCACATTGTCACGGTATAGAAGGAGCAGGCGATGGGTCTGCAGCAGAAAACCTGTTGCCGAGACCCAGAGATTTCACGCGGGGGCTCTACAAAATTCGTTCGACAGAAAGCGGTCAACTCCCTACCGATCAAGACCTCTTTGACATCATATCCAACGGTATGCCGGGCTCCTCAATGCCAGCTTGGAGCGAAATCCTGTCAGAGGGGGAACAGTGGCAACTCGTTGCCCATATTAAGGCCTTCTATGATGGTTTTGAAGGTGCTTCACCGCGGCTAATTGATGTGTCAGGCAAAGTGCCGTACTCAGAAGAAAGTATTGCACAAGGGAAAGAGTTTTACACGAATCTCGGTTGTGTTGATTGCCACGGGGTAATCGGTAGGGGCGATGGCACGTCTGCCCCAGATCTTGCGGATGAGTGGGGATTTCGCTCATGGCCCGCTAACCTGTGGGAACAGTGGAATTATCGGGGCGGTTCGACCACCGAGGATATCTTCAAGCGATTCATCGGTGGTATCGCTGGTTCGCCCATGCCCTCGTTCATTTCAAGTTTCCGGCTCGGTCTGACAGATGAGGAATCGGCGCGTATGAATGATCTAGAACTGAAAATGGATGGCGACGGCCTTTCAGACACGGAAGAGGAAGAATACGCAGCGCTTGAAGAAAAGCTGTTTATGTTTGAAGACATCATGCTCAACGTTGAGGAAGGCGTGGAACTCACCCCGGAAGAACAGACTAAACTGGATACAGCCTTGGAACCGATTCTTGAGAAAAGCTGGCATCTCGCAAATTACGTTAAATCGTTAGGACCCGAAGAGCGACCACCAGCGGCAGTCGGTGATAAAGTGCTACGCTCACAATATCGCGCTGAAGGGTTACCTGGCATGAATGATGAAGCGTGGAATGAAATTCAAGAAGTCAGTTATTTTCCGCTGGTCGGTCAGATTGTCATTGACCCCCGACAATTCAATCCTTCTATCGATTCTGTAACAGCGAAGTCGTTCTACAACGATAACGAAATCGTCTTCCTTTTCACATGGGATGATCGGACGAAAACGCTTCCTCAGACAGATGACGAGACCGGAGAAACGGTTGAAGATGCCTTGGCAATTCAATTTCCGGTGAAAATTTCTGAAGGTCCTACAGATCCGAAACCCTACTTTATTTATGGTGACAGTCGTCCCGTTTATCTTTGGAGTTGGAAAGTCGCCGAACCGTCAACAGTTATAGAGATGAATGCGAAAGGGATCGGTACTGCTACAGTCCAAGCTGACCAAGCTCCAATTCAAGCCGAAGGGGTGTACAAAGATGGACAATATCAGCTATGGATTAAGAGATCGCTCACCACTGAGGATAGAAATGACGTTCAGTTTGCACCGGGCGTGTTTATACCCATTGCTTTTTCTGCATGGGATGGCTCTAATGGTGATGTAAAAACGAAGCGAGCGATTTCAACGTGGTATACATTCGTCCTCGATCCTGTTCCATCGAACAAACGATTTGTCTATCCGCCGTTGGTTGCCCTTATTTCCGTCGGTCTCCTTTTCGGTTTGAGAAGTAGCGTCCGAAGAAGGCAAAATACGTAGGAATTAAACTGAGGCGTTAGGAAATCACCAGAGTTTTGACAAAGAGGTACAGTCAGTGAACTACAAAGACATCATCACAATTGAGCCCGGCAAGCGCGGTGGTAAGCCATGTATCCGTGGTATGAGAATCACGGTTTATGATGTGTTTGGCTATCTTGCTTCAGGCATGACCATCGAAGAAATTGTTGATGATTTGCCAGATCTCTAAATAAGACAGACATTCAGGCATGTCTTGCATACGCCGCTGACAAAGAAAAAGCGCAGATGCTTGTTCGTGTTAGTGCGCCTTTTAATGTTATTGTAAGTATTTCGACTGCACTTGAAGCAGTCAAACGTAGCTTCCTCTCACTTACTAGCCTGCTTCAACAACAATTTCAAAAGGAGTTCAATAATGAAAACCCAAGTTGTTACAATCCTAACCCTGCTTATTGCTTGTGTTTATGTTACGGCTGCCACCGCTGCCGGCGGAGATGAAGCGGTCGAATCACTGGTCTTCCCGGCCTCCTATAAAGCAATGAGTGTCTCTAATGGTGGTACTATCAGCGGAACGGTAACATTTGATGGCGCCGCACCTGAGATAAAAAAATTAGAAATTACCAAGGATGCACAGGTTTGTGGTAAGACCGACAAGTTCGATGAATCAATTGTCCTCGGTGAAGGAAATGGCTTGAAAAACACCATTGTCTATCTAATGGACATCTCATCAGGAGCAGATTTTCCAAGTGGTGCTAAATACGAAATGGATCAGAAAGGTTGTCAGTTTGACCCACATGTGCGCCTCCTTCCGATTGGGCAACGCTTGACCATGATCAATCCGGATAGAATCAACCATAACGTGCATATCTTTAGTGATGCGAACCCTGCATTTAATAAATCGCAGCCGGGGACCAGACGAAAGATGAACATTAAAGCCGTGAAGAAAGCGGAAGGCCCCGTCTCCGTCAAATGTGATGTGCACGGGTGGATGAACGCTTGGATCGCGTATATTCCCCATCCGTATTTTGCAGTCACCGACGAGAATGGGAAATACACGCTTGACAATGTTCCGCCGGGAACCTATCAGTTAGGATATTGGCAAGAAGCCTGCGGTACAAATAAAGACGCCCCCGTTTCCGTTACTGTTGAAGCTGGAGGGACAGTTACACAAGACTTTACACTCGCTAAAATGAGCAAGTGAGGGAAGATGTTCCCTATCAAAGTCGAGAATCTCTCGTATGCTTACGGGACTCGACGGGCACTTGTAGATGTAACCTTTAGCATCTCACAAGGCGAGGTCTTTGGGTTTCTTGGCCCAAATGGCAGCGGGAAAACCACACTTTTTAAGATACTCTCTACCCTGATTCCGGTTGATCAAGCTGCGGTCAATATTTTTGGCTATGCGCTTCGCAATGAAACCCAGCGCGTTAGAGAGTATCTAGGTGTGGTTTTTCAGCGTCCGAGTTTGGATCTAAAACTCACGGTCACCGAGAATCTCCGACACCATGGTCATCTGTACGGACTATCGGGGCGGACACTTGACCGGCGGCTTCAGGAAGCACTCGATCAATTTGAACTAGTCGATCGCTCTCAAGAACGAGTAGAAACACTCTCTGGTGGATTACAAAGGCGGGTCGAGCTGGCAAAGGCGACCCTTCACAAGCCGAAGCTCTTGTTACTGGATGAACCGAGCACTGGACTCGACCCCGGGGCACGCCGAAGTTTCAGAACATATTTGGCTAGCTTACAGGAAACAACGGTTATCTTAACTACTCATATTCTCGATGATGCCGAAGCGTGTGACCGTGTTGGCATTCTCAGCGAAGGGAAATTGGTCGCAATTGGTACACCGGGGGAGCTCAAAAGGCGTGTCGGTGGAGATGTTGTCATCGTTGATTCTCCTGAACCTGAACAGCTCTCCCCGAAAATTAGCCAAAAATTCGCCTGTACTCCCATTCTGGTTGAAGGCTTGTTGCACATCGAATCTCGCAACGGTCATGAATTTGTTCGAGACCTTGTTGCTGCTTTCCCACAGGCAATCCGATCTGTGCGTTTTGGCAAACCGACGTTGGAAGATGTTTTCATCAAACTTACGGGGCGGCATTTTAACTAACCTTTGTATCATTAGGCTTAAAAAAATATACCTATATCCATGTAGGAGGATGCGTATGGAACCCTATGGAAATCTTGGCGGAGATTCCGGAATCGAAGCCTATGAAATTGGAGATGATTTCATCAGAGGCCAGTTTTCTAGTGGTTCAATTTATCTGTACACGTATGAAAGCGCAGGTTCTGAAAATATTGAACTGATGAAAGGATTAGCTAACGAGGGCGAGGGGTTAAATTCATTCATCAATGCAACTGTTCGCAGCAACTATGCTCGGAAAGAGTGCTAGTTTACTATTGCAACAATCGAACTCCCATGAAAACGTTGAATAATATCTCGATTCCACATCCATTTCCATATCAGGGAAGTAAGCGAGGGATTGCTCAATATATTCTTCCGTATTTCCCAAGTTCTGTGCGTTGCCTGATAGAGCCGTTCTGTGGTTCTGCTGCGGTTTCCATTGTTGCTGCTGCACGCGGACTCACAAAGCAGTTTTGGCTTAATGACTTAAATGAACCTCTGATGGAATTATGGAAAGAGATATTGGAGAGACCCAACGAGCTAACAGGAGATTATGAAAAACTGTGGAATCAACAATATTCCAATAAAAAAGAATTTTTCTTTCGGATTCGTGAAGAGTTCAACGCAACGCATCAACCGCATCACCTACTCTATCTTCTAGCACGAATCGTAAAAGGTTCCGTAAGATATAGTGCTGAAGGTAAATTTAATCAGAGTGCTGATAATCGGCGTTTGGGTATGCGCCCCAAAACCATGCGGCAACAAATTTTTGGTGTCTCTACTCTGCTTGCTGGAAGAACAACGCTTTCAGCGGTTGATTTTCGTATAGTTGTGGAGAAAGCCGATAAAGACGATTTAGTCTATATGGATCCGCCTTATCAAGGCATATCATTTACCAGAGACCATAGGTACTACAATGGACTCTCCTATGACGAATTTGTAGATGTCCTTCAAATAATGAATGAGAAAGATGTTTCGTATATTATTAGCTATGACGGACAAACCGGCGGAAAAACTCACGGGAAATTACTGCCTCGTAGACTCTCTCTAAAACACCTGAATATACATACTGGTAGATCAAGTCAAGCGACCCTCTTAGGTTACAATCATGAGACTGTTGAATCTCTATATCTGTCCCCTGCATTGGTAGAACGTTTGGACGGTGAAGAGCGTAATTTTGAAAAAGAATCACAAATTCAGCTAGAGTTTGCCCGTATATGACTATCCCAAAACTTCCTCCAGAATTTCTAGCGTTACTAAAGAGGGTTACGGCGAAAAGACCCCGAACAGTAATTGACCACATTCTTGAATACGGTCAAATCACAACGGAAGAACTGAGGGAGATATACGGTTATAACCATCCACCACGGGCAATAAGAGATGTTCGTGAGCACGGTATCCCAATAGAGACCTTCCGTGTAGCTGGATCTGATGGTAGAAGAATCGCCGCATATAAGTTTGGTGATCCTTCAGAAGTACGAACAACCCAGTTGTATGGTAGGACAGCCTTCTCTTCCCAACTAAAGGAGTCATTAATTAAAAAGTATGGTGCCCGTTGCAATATATATCTTGAGTCGTTTCCAGAACGGGAATTGCAAATCGATCATAGAGTTCCATTTGAAATTGCTGGTGAGAATATTAACCTTGATGATGTGAATGACTATATGCTCCTCTGTGCTTCTGCAAATAGAGCGAAATCATGGAGCTGTGAAAATTGTGAAAATTGGAGGAGAAGAGAAGTCAGTGTTTGCGAGTCATGCTATTGGGCATATCCAGAATCATACAGCCATATTGCGACACGAGATATTCGGAGGTTAGATATTCTGTGGGCTGGTGAAGATATTGATGAGTATGATAGGCTAAAAGGAGAAGCAGCAAAGGCTCAGGAAGAAATTCCGCAATATGTTAAGAATGTACTACGCAATCATTTTGAGCGTAAAAATAGCTAAGATTTACTTTATCAACGCAACGCCCTCAACTAAACTTTGTCAATAGCAAGATTTTTACTCCCTGTGGCGACGATTTGGTGGCGTGAAATCATTCGATTTCTGCGCCAGCGGAGCCGTCTGGTGAGCGCGGTTACACAACCACTGATCTTTTGGCTGCTTTTGGGCGGTGGGCTAAACGCATCGTTTAAGCCGTCCGGCGTTCCCGAAGGGACCAGCTACATTGAATACTTTTATCCCGGCATCATTACGCTTGCACTGCTGTTTACAGCAATTTTCGCAACAATCTCGATTGTTCAGGACCGTCGAGAAGGGTTTCTTCAAGGTGTGCTTGTTGCCCCGATTTCAAGATGGGTTCTTGTGCTGGGACAAGCACTTGGCGGTACAACGTTAGCACTTTTTCAGGGCGCCCTTTTTCTCTTTCTCGCACCGATAGTTGGCGTGCCGTTGAGCCCCTTGTCTGTGTTCTCAGTGCTCGGTGTGATGTTGGCTTTATCCTTTGGCTTGACAAACTTAGGATTAATGATCGCATGGCGAATGGACTCGACGCAGGGCTTTCATGCGATTATGAATCTTATTCTTATTCCAGTTTGGCTGCTCTCCGGTGCTTTCTTCCCTGTATCTGGTGTGCCGATACTGCTTGAATGGGCGATGAAATTGAACCCGCTCACCTACGGGGTGGCGGCTCTGCGGCGTTGTCTATATTTCAACGCACCCGTAACCGTTGAGGAGATACCGCAACTTACGTTATCGCTGCTTGTTACCGGCTTGTTCTGTGTTGTTACATATTTAGGCGCTGCTCGAACGGCCTATCGTCGTCCGAATGTAGCGTAGAAGAGATTCATTAACAAATTCAGCAGTCTAGAAAGGAGCTCTTAATGAAGTGGCTGAATTTTCCTGCATGGCTTCCAGAGAATGTCTCAACTTTTGGACAAGGGGTGGATAACCTCTTCATCCTCATCTACTGGATTACCGCAATTGTATTTCTAGCTGTTATGGCGGTGCTTGTCGTCTTTATCATTAAGTACCGTTTTCAAGAGGGTCGTAACGCGGAGTATATTGAAGGTAGCACAACCCTTGAAATTGTGTGGACGGCTGCTACCACGGTCATTGTGTTTGGGCTTGCGATGTTGAGCTTGCCACAATGGAACAAAATAAAATTTCCATCTCAGTTCCCCGGCAACCCCGGTGCTGTTGTGCAGGTGAACGGAAAACAGTTTAATTGGGATATGACTTATCCGGGCCCCGATGGCGAATGGGGCACTGATGATGACCTGCAACTCGAGAATCAACTCCATGTCCCCGTTAACGAGGTGGTGCATATCCGGCTCACTGCCGATGATGTTATCCATAGCTTCTTTGTCCCTCAACTTCGGCTCAAGCAAGATGCTCTCCCCGGTAGGTTTATAAACATGTGGTTTGAAGCAACGAAACCGGGCACGTATGAGATCCCCTGTGCTGAGCTTTGCGGTTTTGGACACTCCGGGATGCTCGGATACCTTACCGTCCACACGGAGGAAGATTACGCCGCGTGGATAAGCGAACGGTGGGGCGAATAATGAAAAGAAAGGAGTCAATGTAGAATGAATGATCATGCACACGACTCTCACGATCATCATCATGAAGAGAGTTTTGTTCGCAAATATATCTTTTCACTTGATCACAAAATGATTGGCAAGCAGTTCCTGATCTTTGGCCTAATTATGTTCATGGTCGGGGGTGGCCTGGCGTTGCTTTTCCGCTGGCAGCTTGCTTGGCCCGACAGACCGGTTCCTATCATAGGAGTGTCCCAAACATATCTGGAGGAGGGTGAAGTGGCAACCGCTGCGGACCGTAAATGGGAGGAACGGTTCGATGACGACAAAGAAACCTGGTTAGAAACGAACATGCCTAGCGGTGTAATTGACCCGGCGTTTTATAATTCGCTGTTTACGATGCACGCTACCATCATGGTTTTCTTCGTCGTGGTGCCGCTACTTGTGGGGGCATTCGGTAATTTTCTTATTCCACTGATGATTGGCACTAGAGACATGGCTTTTCCGGTTCTGAATATGCTCTCCTTTTGGTCCAATATGTTGGGAGCTGTTATCATGATGGCGGGGTTCTTCGTCCCCGGTGGGCACGCTGGTGCCGGTTGGACTGGATACGCGCCGCTCTCGTCCGTTGTTGATCTTAGCGGCGTCAATTGGGGACAGAATCTCTGGTGTATCAGCCTTATTGTCATGGGCATTTCCTCGCTGATGGGATCTATCAACTATATCACCACGATTATCAATATGCGAGCGCCGGGGATGACTTGGTTCCGCCTTCCACTTGCGATTTGGGCGCTCTTTATCGTTGCAATTCTTCTGTTGCTTGCATTTCCTGTCGTTGCTTCTGCCCTTGCGCTAATCCTGTTTGACCGGATGGCGGGCACGTCCTTCTTTCTTGCAACAGGCGGCGGCGACCCGTTGCTGTGGCAACACCTCTTCTGGTTCTTCGCACATCCGGAGGTGTATATCCTCATTCTGCCCGGCATGGGTATGGCATCAGAGATGCTCCCTGTCTTTGCTAGAAAACCTATCTTCGGATATAAGTCGATGGTTTTCGCTATGATAGCGATTGCTTTTCTGAGTTGGATTGTGTGGGGGCACCACATGTTCCAGAGCGGCATGAATCCGGCATTGGGGTTGAGTTTCATGACCACTACCATGTTAATCGCTGTCCCTTCGGCAATCAAAACCTTTAACTGGCTCGGCACCCTTCACCGTGCATCAATTCGATTCACCGTACCGATGTTACACTCGCTTGCTTTTGTCTCGATGTTCGTTATTGGTGGTCTCAGCGGCATCTTTATGGCAAATGCGCCGGTGGATATCTACATCCACGATACATACTTCATCGTGGCGCATATCCATTACGTTGTCTTCGGCGGAAGCGTCTTCGCCATCTTTGGTGGTATCTTTTACTGGTTCCCCAAGATGTATGGGCGCCACATGAATGCGACCCTCGGCAAGGTTCATTTCTGGATCTCCTTCCTCGCCTTTAACGGTGTCTTTTTCCCGATGCACATCCTCGGTGTTGGGGGACACATGCGACGCATCGCTAACCCGATGCAGTACGAATTCTTACAACAAATGCAACCGATATCTGCACAACCGATAAATGTATTTATTACGATCTGTGCATTTATTCTGGGCGCAGCTCAATTTCTGCTGCTAATAAATGTATTCTGGAGTATTTTCCGCGGGAAGGTTGCTGAACAAAATCCGTGGCAAGCCAATACTTTGGAATGGCATGCGCCAACGCCTGTACCTCATGGCAACTTCGGAGCGATTCCCCAGGTACATCACGGTCCTTATGAGTACAGCGTTCCCGGTGCTGACAAAGACTGGACGCCACAGACGGAGCCGAACGGCGAATCGCCACACGGTGAACCGGTCCCTGCCGGTGCCACCGCTGATTAGATTTAACAAAAACCCCTTTAGGTCTAAGTCCCAAGCATTTATGCTTAAGGTTTTGCAGAGCGGTAAAGCTTTACCGCTCTGCAAGACTCTGGGATACAGATAGCTTTACCACATCTATGTAAACATGGCTAATACAGCGTGTAAGAATCCCAAGTCTTTACGCTTGGGAGTACGTCAATAACTCGCTCCGTTTCCCTATGTGGAAAGCCGGAGGAGCTATGCAGTGGCTTCAAAAACCATCGGTCTGAAAAAGATTCTCAAATCTGTGTTTATCTGCGTCCTATCTAAGCGAAGAAGGTTACTACTGACTCAATGTATCGTCCGTGGCTTCATAGACTTGCTGTACTAACTGCTGTAACAACTTTTATCCTAATCTGCATGGGCGGACTTGTGACTAGCACGGATTCGGGGCTTGCTGTCCCCGATTGGCCCACGACCTTCGGATACAACATGTTCCTCTATCCGTTGTCTAAAACGGTCAGTGGGTTTCTCGTCAGCGTTGACCCGACTATCCAAGCAGATCTGGAGAAAGACAACCTATCTGCGAAACTACAACACGGTCTCGAAAAAAACGGGATTTCGGTGTCAAAAAATGTTATAATTTCAACTGAGCAACACGGCAGCAGGTGGAAACTTGCGGACAAGGCAAATGAACGCACCTATACGCTGATTAAATCAGGCGAGCGGCTCGATGTGTACGTTCACGGTGTGCTTTACGAACACAGCCATCGGTTGCTTGGTTCTATTGTCGGTTTTCTGACGATTGCATTGATGTTAGCAATCTGGGTGAGAGATTCTCGGAAATGGATGAAATGGCTTGGCGTTATTGCTCTTGTCTCAGTTATCGCTCAAGGGGTGATGGGTGGGCTGCGTGTAACCAACCTCAGTAGAGCGCTCGCTATCGTGCACGCCTGTTTTGCTCAGGCATTTTTTGCGTTGACGGTAAGTCTTGCCTTGTTTACGTCGCGCAGCTGGTTGCAAACATCGGTGAGAATTGAGGATACAAATACTTCACGCCTCAGAAACTTGAGTCTCATCACGGTTGGGCTCATCTATATCCAATTTATCTTCGGTGCTGTGTTGAGGCATACAGGAGATCGATTGGATGCCCATCTAGTTTTCGCAGGACTCGTAACAATTCACATATTTTTGCTTCTACGCCGAATCTTAAGAGATCATCTCGAAAATGTATCTTGGGTTCGTCTTATCTTACTGCTAGGTGGTCTGCTCGCGGTACAATTGACGCTCGGTGTTGGAGCATATCTCGCTGAGTTCACCGTTTTTGGTGAAGGTATAGCCCCTGTTGCCGGTGTAATAATCACAACCGCGCATGTTGCGATCGGTGCTTTAATGCTTGTGAGTTCCGTTGTACTAACCTTGAACCTTTTCCACTTCACAGGTAGATCAGAACCTGTTATAAATCGAGGGCTCGTCTCCGATGAGGTGTCTGCATGATATCAACAACAGAGACGTTAGGGGTTGACCTATCCCAAATGAGTCGCCGAGTTTCAACGCTTGTTGAACTGACAAAGCCGCGGCTCGTTTCAATGATACTGATTACAACTACGGCTGGTTTTTACCTTGCTTCTCCACAACCGTTTAATTGGCTACAGCTCATTCACACCATTATCGGTACAGGATTGTCAGCAGCAGGGGTATTAGCCCTGAATCAGTATCTTGAGCGCGATCTTGATGCTCAAATGGTGCGGACGTGTCATCGTCCATTGCCGGATAAACGCCTTCAACCCACTACAGCTTTGTTCTTTGGAGTCGCCCTGACCGCTGGTGGTTTGCTCTATATGGCGTTTGCCGTAAATGCCCTAGGCGCATTGGTCATCTCCGCCATTGTTGTTACCTATCTGTTTGTCTATACTCCACTGAAAAGGAAGACATCGCTTTGTACTGTTGCGGGGGCGTTTCCGGGAGCACTACCGCCTGTGATTGGGTGGGCTGCAGCACGGGGAACACTCAATATTGAGGCGTGGGTGCTCTTTGCAATTCTGTTTCTCTGGCAGCTACCACACTCGCTCTCAATCGCGTTTATCTACCGTGATGAATACGCACAAGCTGGGTTTCGTCTGCTACCCGTTGTTCATCCGGATGGCAAGAGCACCAACAGACAGATTGTTATCAATTGCCTTGGGCTTCTCGTTGTGGCGCTGCTACCGACGTTACTAGGCATCGCGGGTATCGTCTATTTTTTTGCCGCGCTAATGTTGAGCCTCATCTTTCTCGGGTTTGGCATTAGCCTTTCGGTTTCTAAATCGACTAGAGCGGCAAGACGATTACTCTATGCATCATTGATATACCTGCCCATGGTGTTTTTAGTGATGGCACTCGACAAAATGTCTTAATCGAATGGGAATACCAATTTAGATGAACAATCAAGAAAAGCGTACGCAAAACCGACGGATTGGGTTGTTCTTATTGGCGGTGTTTATCGTTCTATTTGTCTTTGCAACGATTCTCGCAATCGTCAAAAATTAAGGTCCATGTTAAGAAATCGCGCACCGAAAACTTGTTTAGTTCGATCCATTAATGAACTAATGATAAGTGATGATGGTTTTCACGTTTCGCGTTTTCTCTTCTATTCTGATGAATGAACTAGACCATACATCATCTGAACCTGTTGAGGGAGACAACCGACCGCTCAGCAATGCACGTCTAGCCGTGCTGGTTCTCGTCGCTGCCGAAATTATGTTTTTTGCGGGATTGATTGGCACATTCCTTGTTTTCCGTTTGGGAAGTGTGACATGGCCCCCGCCAGCGCAGGCGGATGTCCGTTTGCCGATTGGCGTGACTGGACTGAATACAATCGTCTTGCTCCTGAGCGGATACACGATGCTTCAGGGGCTGCGAGCCATTCGCCACGACCGTCACAAAGAACTCAAAAACTGGCTGTGCGTGACGGGAATTCTGGGCGTGATTTTCCTTGCGGTTCAAGGATCGGAATGGGTGCGCTTGGTACACCATGGATTTACGCTTTCGTCGGGGGTATACGGCTCAGTCTTCTATGTCCTCATCGGTTGTCATGCCTTGCACGTTCTGATAGCAGTTCTCTGGCTGCTAGCTGTTTTTGTGAGGGCAATAGCTGGTCGTTTTTCGATGAATCACTACGTTGGCGTTGAGGTTTGTGCAATTTACTGGGCGTTTGTTGTCGTATTATGGCCCCTTCTTTATGTCCTTGTGTATTTAATCTAAATGCCATTGAAAACACCAAGGAGATCTCTTATGATGCGTCGATATTTTTTGTTAATAGTAGGGGTCACGGTTCTCGCACTGCTGATACCCGCAGCTGTGGAAGCCTGTCCCTCATGTAAAACCATTGATGACCCAATTGTTCAGGGTTTCAAATGGAGTATTCTATTCCTTATGGCAATGCCCTATATTGTCTCCGGTCTAATTGGCGGTGGTGTGTTCTACGTATACTACCGCGCACATCGGGCCGATAATCGTAAATCACCCTCAAATATAAAAGGAGTGTGAAAATTGGCAGAAACTACAACAGTCGATCATTCCGCGGATGTCTATGAACCATCCCTCACCCCCGACAGTTTAGGAAAGTTGGGGATGTGGCTATTTCTCATTAGCGATGCGATGTCGTTTGGTGCGTTGCTGGCTGCCTATGGGGCGATACGCGCCGGCGCAGCCGAATGGGTGCCTCCATCGGAAGTGCTCGGCATTGAACTGACAGCGTTTATGACCTTTCTGTTAATCTGTAGTAGTGTTACGATGGTCAAAGCCCTTGAAGCCATTCAGAACGGCAACCAATCGAGGATGTGTACCTTTCTCGGCTTGACGATTCTGGGCGGAGTAATCTTCTTGGGATTGCAAGCGTATGAATGGACACACTTGATTAAGCACGGTTTGACCCTAACCACAATTCCCCACCACGGGTTGTCTGGTGCTGAGATTTCCGGCTCTGTGCTTTTTGGTCCCACCTTCTACACCATTACCGGTTTCCACGGTGCACACGTCACCGGCGGGGTCATCTACCTTACTGTTATCTTGATTCAGGGGCTGCGGGGTAACTATACAGCCGAATATAACCACAGAGTCGAGATTTTGGGGCTATATTGGCACTTCGTTGACCTTATCTGGATCATGGTCTTTACTTTTATGTATCTGCTGTAATCACCGAATGGAGAATCAATATGGAACACGCTCATAAAGAACACCCGAAATACATGAGAATATTTTGGATTCTTTTGGTACTCACCATCCTTGAAGTCCTCGTTGCCCTGCCTTTTTTGAAACAGATGCTAGGGCAAGTTGTGACCGCAATTCTGCTGATTGGTATGGCATGTTCTAAGGCACTTTATGTTGCTCTATATTTCATGCACCTGAAATTTGAGCAGAGAACCTTGATAGTTATTGCGCTGACACCGTTTATCATCTGCGTTTTTCTCGTGCTTATGCTGCTGCCAGATCTAATGGCAAGTGCTCGCCACGAAGGAACCACAGCGCAATCTCAAGTCGTTGATACCTCTCACTAAGTAAAGCGTGAGTAAATCTTACCTTGCACGTCTTAGGGTTTATGTTTGATGTCTATGGAAGTCGAACTCAAATCTTCAGAGCAGAGGGCTAGACCCAGTGACCGTACGCTGCGCGGACTTCTATGGGGAGTGCTAGCCCTCGTAATTGTTGGAATCGTAGGTGTTAATCTTCGATCGTTTGTTTATCAAAAGTCTGGGACAACCGCTGAGCCGTCAGATTCATCGTTAGGGCTTGATGGTCGTGGACAACTGCCGGACTTTTCCTTGACGAATCAACGGGGTGCTCCGTTTGCTTTGTCTGATTTGCATGGTAAGGTCTGGGTTGCCGATTTCATCTTTACCAGTTGTCCGACAATTTGTCCGGCAATGACCGTTCAAATGGCGGACCTTCAGGATGAATTCGCGACAGGAGATCTCCATTTCGTCTCTTTCTCTGTGGATCCCGAACGAGATAGTCCGGAGGTCCTCTTGCATTATGCAGATCAGTATGGGGCCGATAGCAACCGTTGGTCTTTCTTGACTGGACGGAAAGATGCAATCTATCAACTAGCTCATGAAGGTTTTAACCTAGCAGCCGGTCATCGTGGAAGCGAAATTCTGCACAGTACACGGTTTGCGCTTGTCGATCGAAGCCAGCGCGTCCACGGCTACTATGACAGTCGAAGTCCGGGGTCACTCCAGCAGTTGCGTAAAGATATAAAAACGCTGCTTAAAAAATGAGGGATATTGTCTATGAATCATCCAGAATTAACTTTAACCGACCGCCGGTTCGGTCAAACCAGACGACGCGATGTGTGGTGGGTACAACCGCTAGCGGTTTTTCTGGGGTTGTCTATTTTTGGTCTCTATGCGACGTGGGCGGTCTTTCAGGGCGATCATTATCATCACGAGTCATATCTGTCTCCTTTCTATTCTCCGCTGCTTTTTGATACCCACGATCATAACTCAGGACACAGTTGGTTTGCTGGGAAACCTGATTGGTTGCCTCTCTGGTTTTCACCGGCCATCCTCATTCTTTGGGCACCGCTCGGTTTTCGTTTCACCTGTTACTATTATCGTGGTGCTTATTACAAAGCCTTTTGGGCAGATCCACCTTCATGTACTGTCAGCGAACCGCGCAAGGGCTACCGGGGCGAAGGTTCGTTTCCGCTGATTATGCAAAACGTCCATCGATACTTTCTGTACCTAGCGCTCGTTTTCCTAGTAATTCTTGCCTACGATGCTTGGACGGCACTATGGTTTGAAAATGGGGATGGCGGCAAATCGTTCGGTATCGGTATCGGTACGCTGATATTAACAGGCAATGTTATCTTTCTAGGTGGATACACGCTCGGATGCCACTCGTTACGTCATCTTGTAGGGGGCATCCGCGATAGACTTTCCGGGGCACCCATTCGTCGAACTGCCTACAACTGCGTCAGTTGTTTGAATCGGCGACACATGCTCTGGGCGTGGATGAGTCTCTGCTGGGTGGGATTGTCGGACGTTTATGTTCGGTTGTGTTCGATGGGGATTTTGTCGGACTGGAGGATCCTGTAGTGGTACAATACGAAACGCATGAATATGATGTGCTAGTCATCGGTGCCGGAGGCGCAGGTCTGAGAGCTGCTATCGAAGCTTCTGCCGCCGGGGTTTCTGTCGGGTTAGTATGTAAATCCCTCCTTGGCAAAGCGCATACGGTTATGGCTGAAGGCGGTGTTGCTGCAGCGCTAGCGAATGTTGACGAGCGCGATGGATGGCGAGTTCACTTCGCCGACACCATGCGCGGCGGTCAATATCTTAACAACTGGCGTATGGCGGAACTCCACGCCAAAGAAGCACCGGATCGAGTTCGTGAGTTAGAGGCGTGGGGCGCACTGTTTGATCGGACACAAGATGGGCGCATCTTGCAACGAAATTTCGGCGGTCATCAATATCCTCGGCTTGCCCATGTCGGAGACCGTACCGGCCTGGAGATGATTCGTGTGCTGCAAGACCACGGTATCCATCAAGGCGTGGATGTGCACATGGAGTGCACGGTCATATCACTACTGAAAGACGACGGCCGGGTCGTTGGAGCCTTTAGTTACGAACGCGAAAAAGGACGCTTCAAGATCTTCTCTGCCAAAGCGGTGGTGCTCGCTACCGGCGGCGTTGGCAAGGCTTTTAAAATTACGAGCAATAGCTGGGAATACACAGGTGATGGACATTCACTCGCCTACCATGCGGGTGCCGAACTGATTGATATGGAATTCGTACAATTTCATCCCACCGGTATGGTTTGGCCCCCAAGTGTGCGAGGCATATTAGTAACAGAAGGCGTCCGTGGTGAGGGAGGAGTTCTGACGAATAGTGAGGGTCAGCGATTTATGTTTGACCATATACCCGATCTGTATCAGAATCAGACCTCTGACGACCCCGAAGAAGGATGGCGATATACACAAGGCGATCGAGATGCTCGTAGACCTCCAGAACTCCTTACCCGGGACCATGTCGCTCGGTGCATTGTGCGTGAAGTACAGGAGGGGCGCGGAAGTCCACACGGTGGTGTCTTCCTCGACATCTCATGGATCTCCGAGAAAATATCCAACGCCGAAGAACATATCAGACGGAAGCTGCCCAGTATGTATCACCAATTTATGCAGTTGGCGGATATTGACATCACCAAAGAACCGATGGAGGTGGGCCCAACGACCCACTACATCATGGGCGGAATTCGTGTCGATGCGGACTCACAGATGACCTCAGTGCCGGGGCTTTTTGCGGGTGGTGAATGCGGTGCAGGCTTGCACGGCGCGAATCGATTGGGAGGTAACTCGCTGTCTGACCTGCTAGTTTTCGGTAAACGTGCAGGTGAGTATGCTGCACAATTTGCCAAAGAAAACAGCGCAGGCAAAGTGAACGAAGCAGAGATTGAGACAGTTGCAAGTGAAGCGTTAAAACCTTTTGACAATGCAGATGGCGAGAATCCATTCCAAATCCAGTATGATCTGCAGGATATGATGCAAGACCTCGTTGGTATCGCGCGCAGCGATGAAGGGTTAAACGAGGCTCGGGCAGAAGTCCACAAACTCGGGGAACGCGCCAACCAAGCAGGCGTGGGCGGAAATCGGGAGTATAATCCGGGATGGCATACGGCACTGGATCTGGAACACATGCTCACAATATCTGAAGCCATTGCGCTTGCAGCGTTAGAGCGCAGAGCAAGCATCGGTGCACATTCTCGTGACGATTATCCTGAGAAGGAGGAACCGGGCGCAGGCAAGTATAATACGGTGGTTCGCAAGAATGCGGACGGTGAAATGGAGGTCAGTCGAGAACTGATACCCGAATTGCGCGAAGACCTCCAAGCGGTGATAGAGGAGATGGGCTAATGGCAACAGCAACTTTCAGAATATGGCGAGGCGACGCTAACGAAGGAAAATTCGTCGATTATGACACCGAAGTCTCTGAAGGAATGGTGGTCCTAGACGCAGTTCATAAGATTCAAGCGGAACAGGCTAACGATCTCGCCGTGCGCTGGAACTGCAAAGCCGGCAAATGTGGATCCTGCTCAGCAGAGGTCAACGGAAATCCTAAATTGATGTGTATGACCCGGCTTAACGATATTCCGCTTGACGCGCCAGTGACCGTGGAGCCTATGCACGCATTTCCACTTATCAAGGACTTAGTCACTGATGTCTCATGGAACTTTGAGGTCAAGAAAAAAATTAAGCCGTTCAATCCGAGACCACCCGACGCCGAAGATGGTACTTGGCGAATGGCACAGGCGGACATTGACCGCGTTCAAGAATTTCGCAAATGTATCGAATGTTACCTATGTCAGGATGTGTGCCATGTGTTACGTGAGCATGATCTACACGATAAATTCATTGGACCTCGATTTTTTGTTTACGCCGCAGCACTCGAGATGCACCCACTTGACACAGAGAACCGGCTGGAGGAATTGAAGGACACGGATGGCATCGGCTATTGCAACATTACTAAATGCTGCACAAAGGTTTGTCCGGAACACATCACGATTACCGATAATGCCATCATCCCACTCAAAGAGCGGGTGGTCGACCAATTCTATGATCCGATTAAAAAGCTCTTTCGGATTTTTCGACCACAAAAGTAATGTAGGTGTGGAGAGGTAAATGCAAACGAGAACTGAAACGGATAGCATGGGGAAGATTGAGGTCCCGACGAATCGGTATTGGGGCGCGCAGACCCAGCGATCCTTACAAAATTTTAAGATTGGCGGGGAACGGTTCCCGCGCGAGATGATCTGGGCGCTCGGTATTGTCAAACAATCTGTCGCAGAGGTAAACGCCGAGTTGGGAACACTCGAGGTAGATCTAGCTGAAATTATCATCAAAGCCGCACAGGAGGTCATTGATGGCGATCTTGATGAGCACTTCCCGCTGGTGGTCTGGCAGACGGGTAGCGGGACCCAGACCAATATGAACGCCAATGAAGTGATCTCGAATCGTGCCATTGAAATGCTTGGCGGTGTGCTCGGCAGCAAAGAACCCATTCACCCCAACGACCACGTCAACAAATCTCAGTCTACCAACGATGCCTTCCCAACGGCTATCCACGTTGCTGTCGTTGACCGTATTCACAACCACCTAATCCCCGCTGTGACTGCTCTACGCGACGCACTATCAGCTAAAGCTGAAGCTTTTCAGGATATTGTCAAAACCGGGCGCACCCATCTCCAAGATGCCACTCCGTTGACATTAGGACAGGCGTTTTCTGGATATGTCACACAGTTGAATAACGCACTCCGAGCAATTGATAATTCGCTACCACATCTGTATGAACTACCGATTGGTGGAACAGCGGTTGGCACAGGCTTGAACACCCATCCCGAATATGCGGCGAAAGCCGCGGCTGCAATCTCGAAGCGCACCGGATTGTCCTTTGTGACTGCGCCCAACAAGTTTGAAGCGCTCGGTGCCAGAGACGCTATCGTCGAAGCGAGCGGTGCCGTTAAAACACTGGCGTGTGCGCTGAACAAAATAGCAAACGACCTGCGCTGGCTTGGCAGCGGGCCCCGATGCGGTATTGGCGAGCTGCTGTTACCAGAAAACGAGCCGGGAAGTTCAATTATGCCGGGGAAAGTGAACCCGACGCAATGCGAAGCCATGACGATGGTTTGCGCCCAAGTTATCGGCAGCGACACAACGGTTGCGATTGCAGGTGCATCGGGCAACTTTGAATTGAATGTGTTTATGCCTGTCATCGCTTTTAACGCGCTCCAGTCCATCCGCCTACTTGCGGATGCCTGTGATTCGTTCAACGAAAACTGTGTTGTCGGTATCGAACCAAATCGGGAGAAAATCCAAGAGTACCTGAACGATTCACTGATGCTTGTCACCGCGCTTAACCCTTACATCGGTTACGACAATGCAGCGTTGGTCGCTAAAACTGCCCATCAGGAAGGCAAGACGCTGCGGCAGACTGTGGTCGAACTTAATCTCTTGAGCGAGGAAGAATTCGATCGGGTTGTCGTTCCCAGCCAGATGATTGGACCGAAGTGAAAAACTGAAAAGTAACGTGGACAAGAAACATCACATTTGGAACGCAGACTAAAAAACATAATTGGTTAATGGAAAATGGAGGGAGAAGGATGTTTAAGAAAATCTATGTGCCGGTTGACAACTCGGACCATTCCGATGCGAGCGTCAATTTCGCTGTGGAGTTCGCCAAAAAATTTCAGTCACAGCTGGTCGGTTCTCACGTTTATGCGGCAAAAATGCACGATGTTCGCTTCAAACAGATGGAGTACACACTACCGGAAGAATACCAGGATGAAGCTGAACTTGAGAAGCAGCGCCGCATTCATGACACATTGATTACGATGGGACTTCAGTTAATCTCTGATTCGTACCTAGAGGTCATGAAAAATAAATGTGCTGAAAATGACATCCCCTTTGAAGCCAAGATGCCTGAGGGAAAGCACTTCATCAAGCTCGCAGAGGATATTCAGGCGAGCGATTACGACCTTGTGATCATGGGGGCACTCGGTATGGGTGCAGTTAAGGACAGTCTCCTTGGCGGTGTCGTTGAACGGGTCGTGCGGCGTATTGAAACCGATACCCTTGTGGTCCGAAATATAGAAGATATGCACGAGCAGAAGGGACATATTCTCGTTGGAATTGATGGCAGTCCCGAATCCTTCGGTGGCTTGAAAACAGCAATCCGAATCGGCAAAGCATTTGATAGGCAGGTTGAAGCGGTTGGCGTTTATGATCCCTATCTTCACTATGTGGTATTTAATTCGGTCGTCAGTGTCTTAACTGAGCGTGCGTCTAAAACCTTCCGATTTAAAGAGCAAGAACAGTTACACGAAGAGGTCATTGATACTGGTCTCGCCAAAATCTATCAGTCCCATCTGGAGATTGCTCGGACCATCGCCAAAGAGGATCATAACTACAACCTCAAAATTACTCTATTAGACGGCAAAGCGTTTGAGAAGATCCTGCAATACGCTCGAAAAACCGAACCGTGGATGCTCATGTTGGGCCGGATCGGTGTTCACAGCGAACCTGATATGGATATCGGCAGCAACACCGAAAACCTATTGCGCCTTGCCCCGTGTAATGTGTTTCTGTCAAGCCAACGGTATGTTCCGAAAGTTGATGTAAGAGCTGAGGAGACCGTGGTCTGGACACAGGAAGCGTTAGATCGGATGGCGAAGGCACCCCCACAGGTACAGGGTATTGCACGCACTGCTGTCCACCGTTTTGCCATTGAGCGCGGGCACTCTGTCATTACTGAGAGCGTCATTGAGCAGGCAATGGAGACCTTTATGCCAGGACGGTCTGCGGAGCGGATGACCAAAGTCGCCAAAGAAATTGCAACGCAAACAGTGTTGGATTCCAATACAATTAAGACCTACATCTGCGGGGATTGCGGCTATGCTGCCAAAGACCAGCAGCCCGTAAAATGCCCCGTTTGCGGCGTAGACGGCGACAAATTCCAGATGGTTGATAAAGATTCACTTCAGCGGGTCGCAGATCAAGAGGGCGGTGTCAGTGAGGAACAGACCTTCGATGGCGTACGACTCCAGTGGTCAGATCAGGCGAAAAAGGCGTTGCGGAACGTCCCAAGAGGGTACATGCGGCGCAACGTCAAGGCGCGGATCGAAAAATCGGCGCGTGTCCAGAAGATTGGGACAATCACCAATGATTTCGCAATGCAGATTATCAATGAGAGCATGGACCAAGCTTCCGCTGTCCGTGAAGACGCTCCCGAACTGAAAGCCGTCGCCCAGTCCCGCGAGTCCGATGATACCTCCCAAGAAGAAGTATTTGAGAGTCCGCTTGAATGGACGCCAGATGCCCGTGAACGACTGAACCTCGTACCCGCTGGATTTATGCGGAACATCACGCAATCCCGTGTCGAGCAGCGAGCACAGGAAGCCGACATCACGACAATCAACCTAGATTTTGCAGCGCAGGTTATTGAGGAAGGACGGAGTCTGGACAATGAGGTGCTTGGGACATATTACCAGCAGGAAAGAGACACAGCTGAAACCGAGCGCGGTGAAGAGGAAACGATGTAAGCGTACAATTACGTGCTGAACGTTGTCTTAAATAGGGCGTTGCCAATGGGACCCAGAAATCCTTTGCATTTTGCAGAAATCCTTGTATGTCTCGACGGTTCAAGCTATTCTCAGGCGGCAATCGAATACGCTACCCAAATTGCCCTTGAACATGATGCCTCATTAACCGGTATTGGAGTAATTGATTTGCCGGGTATCCAACGTTCAAGCGGTCCCGCGCCGATTGGAACCATGCACTATGATCAGTTTGCTGATCGGCAACACCTTCAAGAAGCACGGGAGATGGTAACCGGAATCCTTGAAGACTTTGGAAAAGAATGCCAAGAGAAGCAGATTCGCCATTCAATCCATGCAGAGATGGGAAGCCCGTTCCGAGAAATTATCGAAGAATCAAAGTTCCACGACTTTATTATAGTCGGACAGAAGACCTTTTTTCGGTATAATCTCAAACACGAACCAGGCAACACCCTAGATCGAATCCTCCATAATGGACTGACGGCGGTCCTAGCGGTTCCCGATTGTGTAAGGCAGATTAAAAAAGTGCTCGTTGCTTATGATAATAGCGTCCAAGTCACCAAAGCAATTCAGATGTTTCTCATGCTCCATATTTGGAATCAGTCAGACATCACTCTCCTAAATGTCAATAATAATGCAACCCGCGGAATACAGCTCCTTAGCAGGTTGGGTGACTACTTCAGGAGATATGGGATACAGCCAGAAAAGGTTCAATTGAAGGGAAGACCGGATGAAGTCATTCTGTCCTACATCCGAGAGCATGAAATTGATCTGCTCGTAATGGGGGCGTATGGCCGACGTAGTGTGTCCGAATTTGTCTTTGGGAGTGTAACTAAATCTTTGGTCGCGCAGGCGGATATTCCGTTATTTATTTACCACTAAACAATACCTATGAAAACGTACAAAGACCTGCCCGCTGATGGCGGTTCAAACATCGTTGGACAAGTCACGGAGCAGGTCAATCGTCTACAAAGACGGCTTGCATCAGTCAATCACACCGTTGCGATCATGAGCGGGAAAGGTGGCGTGGGTAAGAGTTCCGTTACGGCAAACCTCGCTTCAGCACTTCGACTACGAGGGCAGAGTGTTGGCGTGGTTGACGCTGACATCAACGGTCCCTCAATTGCCAAAATGATGGGTGTGAGAGGAGAGCAGATTGACTATGGAATTGATGGTGTTAAACCAGCCATCAGTCCGCTTGGGGTCAAGGTGATGTCGATGGATCTGTTCCTAAAGGACGATGAAACCCCCGTCCTCTGGGAATCCCAAACGCAGAGGGATGCTTTCACTTGGCGAGGTACCATGGAAATGAGTGCCCTCCGTGAATTTCTCTCCGATACCGAATGGGGAACGCTTGATTATCTGCTGATCGATCTTCCTCCCGGCGCAGACCGGTTGCCCAATCTCGTCGATCTCCTGCCGAATCTTGGCGGTGCACTTGTTGTCACAATCCCTTCTGGAGTGTCCCAGCTTGTCGTTAAAAAATCGTTGACGATGGCAAAGAAACTGCTTAACGCCCCGGTGATTGGTGTCGTCGAAAATATGGCAGCGTATGTCTGCGCCGATTGCGGCAAAACTGAAAACCTGTTCCCGTCCGGGCATACGGAGGAAATGGCGCGTCAATTTGATGTTTCTCTGCTCGGCCAGATACCGTTTGATCCGCGAATCTCTATCGCTGCAGATGAAGGTATTGCGTTTGTTGATCAATACCGAGATACGCCCGCGGGACAAACATTTTTTGGCATCACAGATGAAATTCGGATGTTCTTTAAATAAAAAAGGCAACATATAAACGGAGTCAATCAATGAAATTCTTATGCCTTGAATGTAATACAGCGATGGAATTTAAGGAAACAGCGACGCCGGATCAAGGATCGTTGACGGCGATTTTTGAGTGCCCGGATTGCTTTGCCGAGTTCGCGATGCACATGAACCCGTGGGAGACCCAGATGCTGAAATCTCTCAATGTTCAGCTTGGTGGTAAAAGCGAAGCAGCACAACCGATGCAGATGGTGCGTTCCTTCTTGAGTGAGAAGAATCCCGATAATCTAACGTCCGAAGCTCCGACGGGATCCATCGAAGGCGGTGGCAAATGCCCGTTCTCATCGGCTGTGGCGGAAGCGTTTCAAGAACCGGCGGCGACCGGACCAGTATGGACGCCGGAAGCGTTAGAGCGTTTGGAACGTGTGCCGAGTTTCGTCCGTTCAATGGCAAAAAGCAGCATCGAAGAGTTTGCCCGCGAGAATGGTCACACCGAAATTACTACTGAGGTGATGGATACCGCCCGCGGTAACTTTGGGATGTAGGAGTTTATCACAGTGGAAACGGAAGATATTCGTCTCACACAATCCTCAATAGACCTGCCATGGTACCCCATTTCAGTGCCAGCTATATTGGCGAAGGTTGCTCAAAAGAATGGCAGGCGCAAACGCCCCGAACATGATGCACATCAACCGAGGGATAATGTCCGGAAAATTGTGAATCCGTTTGGGGAGGAGGTTGTGCAGGTCGATGGGGACATTCCTGTTGGTTTGCCTGTTAATGATGGCAATAGATTTCTGTTTATTAGCTATGACCAGAGTCATCTCACCCACGGATTGCATAAATATCCTGCCAAATTTTTTCCCGAATTGCCACGTTGGCTAATAAAACGGTATTCCCAGGAAAACGATATGATACTTGACCCGTTTTCGGGAAGTGGGACGACAAATGTTGAGGCACTTTTACTGAGAAGAAACTCTGTTGGTATTGATGTTGATCCATTTTCTCGGTTTATCTCAACAGTCAAGGTGACGCCCTTAGCTAAAAAGGAACTCCTCGAAGCTCAAGAATCTCTGTTTAATGCTGTAGAAAACTATCACCCCGCTCTAGTATCAGAATTGGATATACCGTCCTTTCCCTACAGGGATAATTGGTTCAACAGAGAAATAATTTTAGAATTGGCTTACTTAAAAAAGGCTATTGAATCCCTTGATAAGAGTAAGCACGTTAAAGACTTCTTCAGAGTCTGTTTCTCCTCGATTATTCGTGCTGTGTCCAATGCTGATGATAATTGCACGAGGACTGTAATTCGCAAGGTACTAAAAAAACAGGTCAATCCCTCCGATGCCTTGAGGAAATTTGTGGAAACGGTGCTAGTCAAAGTGCCCAAGATGATAGAATTTTCTCAAAATGTGCCCCAAGGTGTAACCGTAAACTTTCCAGAAAACATGGACGCCCGGAATATCAGGTGCGATACGGGGACTTTTGACTTGGTTCTGACTTCACCGCCGTATGTGAATGCAGTTGATTATCCGAGAACCCATCAATTGGAGCTCTATTGGTTGGGATTTGCCGATGGTACTTTAACACCCTTAAAGAAAAAGCACGTTGGAACAGAAAGTGTTTCATCCCAGGATTATCGAACCCGACATCAGATCGGTGTAGGAGCGGCGGATAGTGTTATTGAGAAGATTTTTGAAAAGGACCCAAGGCGGGCGTATATCGCTTTCAAATACTTAGACGATATGCAGAAAAATCTGTCCGAGGTTTATTCGGTGTTACGTGATGGAGGACGATACATCATTGTTGTGGGCAATAACCGTATTCGTGGTCAGCTATTTGAAAGTTGGAAGTACTTGATGGTGTTGGCAGAAAATATCGGATTTGAGATTGAAAACTATTTCGGATCAGAGATTATTAAACATTTTATCAAAGTTCCTAGAGGGGAACGGATTAACACAGACTGGATTCTGGTGCTCAGAAAATGAGATAGAAACATGAAAATAGCTGAAGAGAGAGGCCGACAGGCATCAATAGATGGCTTTGCACATGAGCACATTGTTGTTGGACTTTTGATGAAAAGATATCGGAACGTTTCGTTAGTTGATTTGCCTCTATCAACCTATGATATAATCATTGTCCAAAAAGATGGAGATGGAAATGATGACATTATTCGAGCTCAAGTCAAGACTGCGACTAGCAGTGTTAGCTTTACTGGAGGTTCCAGGGGTGGTGTGGATAGGGAGTATAAATCAGGAGTTAAAGAGTATATACAATCGCCAGAGACCGCAGATGTTGTAATTGGTGTTCATCCTATAAGCGATAATTCGTTTGAACTCTATTTTGTTCCAACTGTTCTCATTAAACCTCTGGGTCAGAAAAGTATTTCCATTAACAAAATCAGCGATCTGAAGGAGAATTATTTTATTCTGGAGAACTGTAAAAATGCGGAATTGATAATCCAGGAGTGTAAAGAATATGGGATACTCCAGGAGGACGAACAATACAGTCTCTTGTAGTATCCCAATCTATCCATCTGCGTGGCTCTCACTTGTTTATGCGTGTAATTGTCGAACTTTTCATCCGTTGGATACACCTTGTTGCTGCAATCGTATGGTTTGGCGGGATCTTTTTTTCGGTCAGTGTTGCAACACCTATGTTGAGGAAGCATTTTCAAAGCGTTAAAAGCATCCAATATACCTCCGCTATTCGGGATCGCCTGCGACATATTATCCGTTTTACAATCCATATTCTCCTTATTACCGGTGCGATGAATCTGTTCATCGTTGCCTTAAACACGCAAATGGAGTTCTCGCAGGGCTATGTCGTTGTTTTCATCGTGAAACTTGCTGGTGTAGGATTGATGACGCTGTGTCATAGCCTGCATATCGCAGTTTTCAATCGAAGATTAGAGTCGGCAGTGGCAAGCCCGAATTTCGACGCTTCAGAGGTCGCCAAGTTACAAAGGAAGGTAGACTTATTCGGAATTTTTACGATAGGTGTTGGGCTTGTTGTTTTTGCATGTTCTCTGTATCTCCGCCAGATGATAGGGGATTGATAGGAAGGGAATCTACGTCAAAATATGTGCACCGCAGAGACGCCGGGTCCTTGGGCTCAAAACCTAAGAAAAAACTCTGCGTTCTCTGTGTCTCTGCGGTGAAATACATGACAGCATATCAAGTTTAGGGGACAACCATGGAAACGAAAGTCCAAGCCGTTTCATGGAATATCACACGGCTATGTAATCTCAAATGTACGCACTGCTATCTCCCCGCTGGATTCGTAGATACCAATGAATTTCCGAGCGGTTATCATCGAGATTCAGAGCTGAGTCAATCTCAGTGTTTTCGTGTGATTGATGAGATTGCCGAAATTAATCCCAACATCCTTCTCATCCTCACAGGCGGCGAGCCACTATTGCGTCCTGACATTCTGAAAATCTCGGATTACGCCGCCCGAACCGGATTCTTGGTGGTGATGGGTACAAACGGTGTCTTACTAAATGATGAAACGGTGCAGCGGATGAGCGACCATGGTGTTGCCGGTGCGGGCATCAGTTTAGATGCTGTCGATCCGGTCAATCACGATAAATTCCGAGGCATGGATGGGGCTTGGGAAGGTACAATCAATGGAGTCGAGGCACTCAAGCGAGCAAACCTTGATTTCCTCGTGCAGACCTCTGTGACGCGCTGGAATTACGATGAGGTTCCGCAAATCGTTGATTTCGCCTATGAACTTGGCGCGAAAGTGTTCAACCTCTATTTCCTTGTGAGAACTGGCAGAGGGAAAACGGTAATGGATATCACTCCCGCCCAATATGAAAGTATGCTTGCGACGCTCTTTGAGTTGCAAGCGAAATATCGCGGCAAGATGCTCGTCGCGGCGAAATGCGCGCCACACTACAAACGCGTCATCTATGAGCAACAATCAGATTCTCCGTTCCTACAAGCCTATCCGAGCGGTACATGTCCCTGTGGGATCTATTACTGTCGCATCACACCTGAAGGCGACTTAACACCGTGCCCGTATATGCCGGTGAGCGTCGGCAATCTGAAGACGGAAAGTTTTGCAGCGCTCTGGAATAAATCCAAGGTCTTTCAAGAGCTGCGAGATCGGAAACTACTGGAAGGTAAATGTGGCGCCTGCGAATTTCGTGATGTTTGCGGCGGTTGTCGTGCCCGCGCTTATGCCCTTACCGACAACTATTTGGCTGAAGATCCGTCCTGCGAATACCAACCGGGACAGGCGGGAAGTCAAAACATTCGTTTTGAGAAGACGACGCCCTTTGCAGCTGAAGCCGACTACGAGTTACAATGGACGGATGCTGCACAAAAAAGATTACAACGGGTACCTTCCTTCGCACGGGGGATGGTCACCAAAAGTGTCGAAAAATACGCCCGCGAACACGGTTACAGTGAAATTACTCCGGAAATCATGAAGGCTGTGAAGCAACGGTTCGATAAAACAGGTATCCCATCCTTCACGCCGCGGCGGTGAAATATGGTTGACTGATATATCCAAGACATTAGAGGAGGAAAAAATGAAGCGTGAAATTCAGGTTGAAGAACGATTATCCGCGGTCGAGGATCGCTTGAATCGGTTGGAAGATTTGTTAATTGGTATTAGCCACAAATTAGATCAAAAGCCCCAACCCAGGGCAATTGATGAGGAGAAAGGGGAAGCGCTCAAAGATTGGGTAACCGACTATGTTTCAATGCGTTTGCAGCAGCTGGTGCCTGAGACATGTGATCATCCCCCTGAAGCAAGATCGCAAGAAGGGCCCTTCTTGGGTAATACCTCAATCCGGTGCACGGAAGAGGTCGTTCATCGTGTCAAGCGCATCCCGATCCCGTTTGTGAGAGAAATGATTGTCCAGAGGGTGGCTGACAATGCTCGACGTGCGAATGTGGAGGTAGTCGAGATTGACTTCTTTGAAAAAGCTGCAACTTTTTGACAGTGTGAAGCAACGGAGGAGTTTCCTCTGCCACATTTCCACTGGGAGGATTTTTTGACATCTCCCCTTTGAGATAATCCCAATCGGATGCTAACGTACCCACTCAATGAAAATCAGCAGAAAGCCTACCACGCCTTAACCGATTGCATCGATTCCGGGGATAGGGACAGGACAATTTGTCTTGTTGGAGACTTTCAGTCCGGCAAAACGAACTTGGTCAAGCATCTGCTCAAGGAGAAATTTGATAACTCCACGGATTATTACGTCAACTTAAATCTGTATCTGCTTGATGAATTAGACAAGCAGCGTGCATCAATCGCCTACGCCGGCGCGAAAGCAAAGATACACCTCCTGATACAAATTGCCGTTGAAGAGCTGTTAAACAGGCATTTCCAAACGCACGACCTGCTCGTTCTTGATGCTATTGAAATGATATACTCCTACGAGCTCAATCTCATTACAATTACCGATCGCTTTGTCAACGATCGTAAACGCTGTATCATCTGCGTCCCTGAAAGCCGAAAGTATAGTTACTACTTTAACTTTAATTGGGAGCTTGCAGAGACGATTCGCATCAGCTGAAGGAATTGAGCCTGTTTGCGAAACTGCGGTAGAGCATCAATAGAACCATCCCTTCCAAGCTTTCAAGTCCTTTTATCTATCTGTAAATTTTTGTTTAACTTTGGTATTGACTGAAATTACGAAATGTGATATAGTGGTTTAGTAAGGTTACAATTAGTAACCCTTCTGGGTATTGAGGCGGCTCGGCAAAGGGACAGTGTGAATGTAATCCAAGTGAACTCTAACCGCTTGGATTCGCCCGAGTGCGAGCGCCAAGTTTACACAACCTACCTATACCATCAGATTGGAAAGATTCATGAGTAAGCGAGCTGAAACCGCCAACGACCGAGCCATTGAATATTGGGAGCAGAATCGCTTTGACGATGCAGTTGCCCAATGGGAGGCAATCGTTCGGAGTGATCCGAACCTTGCAGAGATACATTATAACCTTGGTAGTGCGTATCTGTACCGAGACCAATTTGAAAGTGCTGTCGAAGCGCTTAAACGGGCCCTAGCTATCGATCCCAACTTACCTGAGGCGTACAACAAGCTGGGAATTATCTGTTACAGGCAAGGCGATATAGAGCTGGCTTTCGCCTGTTGGAAGCAGGCGTTAAGAATCAATCCGGACTTTCAAGAGGCGCGTCACAATATTGAAATACTTCAGAATGTTCCTCAGTTTGACATGGATGACGAAATACCTGCATACCAGCATGTAACAGAGAATGATGCACAAGGCGATCAAAACGCGAGCGCGGAAGACAACAGTGACGTACCTACATGGCGAAATCGGATCCGTCGAGGGTGGGGTGCATTTCGAAAAAAATAAAACCGCTCCCATGATTAAAGGCTGATCGAAAAAAAGATCTACTAGTCTGACTCGATTTGTGGCTCAATCAACGTAATTTTTCAACCAGCGCTGCTTAATTAAACTTTGCCTATACGTTTCCAAATCCTATCAATTTGTCGGTATCCACCACTCAAGCGAAATCCTTCCTCCGGTCTTTCGACGTTAATAAAAAAAGCCCTCAATCGCTTGAGAGCTCTTTTCCCCGGTTTCATTTTCTATGTAGTATCATCAGCGTGATCAATATGCGAGCTTTCTGACTTCTTCGGCCTGAAGTCCCTTTTCTCCTTCTACAACGTTGAACTCGACCTCTTGTCCCTCATCCAAGGTCTTGAAGCCAGTTCCCTCGATGTTGGAGTAATGGACGAAGACATCTTGCCCTTCATCGGTCACGATGAATCCGTAACCTTTCTGATCGCTGAACCATTTCACTCGACCTGTTGCCATCGGTGTGTACCTCCTTTCCCGAAAATTCAGAACTGCAAATGAAAATCAAGTTTTAGCGCTAAGAGGTACAAAAGACAGCATACGGCCGGGGAAATGCTTCCATTTGAACCTAACACCACTTCTTTAATCCATTGTACAGTTACAGTACAATTATACTTGATCTAAAACAAGAATGCAAGAAAGAATTCTAATAGAAAAATTATTCGACAATAAATTCTATCTGGAATTCGCATGGCACTATGAACCTGCCGGCGGTTTTGGCTAGCGTATCGTTTTGAATGGACAATCTGTATCTGCCTAATTGTACCTAGTGCTGTAGCGTTTGGGAGATGAAAAGCTGAGTGCGTTCATTCTGTGGGTTATCGAAGAAAACTGCTGGTGGTGCTTCTTCGACAATCTTCCCCTCATCCATAAAAATAATCCGATCCGCTACCTCACGAGCAAAACCCATTTCATGTGTGACAACTAGCATTGTCATGCCCGATGCGGCTAACTCACGCATCACATCCAACACCTCATTAATCATTTCGGGATCAAGTGCACTTGTCGGTTCATCAAACAACATAATTCTGGGCTGCATCGCCAAAGCCCTTGCAATTGCGACCCGTTGTTGTTGGCCCCCCGAAATCTGTGCGGGAAGTTTGTGAGCATGTTCTTCGATACCCACCCGTTCTAATAACGCCAAAGCCTCTGATTCTGCCTGACTCCTAGCCGTTTTCTTCACCCAGATGGGACTTAACGTTATATTTTCTAGAACAGTTAGGTGAGGAAACAGATTGAACTGTTGAAAAACCATACCAACTTCTTGGCGTATACGTTCTATATTACGGAGGTCATCGCTGAGTTCGATGCCATCAACGATAATTCTACCCCTTTGGTGCGTTTCCAGTCGATTTATTGTGCGGATGAATGTGGACTTGCCCGACCCGGAAGGCCCACATATAACCACCTTTTCCGCCCTTTCAAATGAGGTTGTAATCCCTCTGAGTACGTGAAAATCATCAAACCATTTATGAACATCTTCACAGATAATAATCGAATCATCTGTGCTATTTTCTAGGTCAGCCACCGCTTTATCTCTCCTTCTTTATATGCACCGGATAACCTGCTCCCTATGCAACTCCCAACGCCTCTTCAATTTTCTGGCTAATATAGGACATTGAATAGCTGAAAACAAAATAGACTACCGCAGCGAACAGGTACACCTCAGCTTGCAAACCCAACCAATCAGGATTTGCAATAACCGTTTTGGCTATGCCCAATAAATCAAGCAGTCCAATAACAGCGACTAACGAGGTGTCTTTAAAGAGACTAATAAACTGTCCGACGATTGCCGGGATAACAGAACGAAGCGCTTGCGGTAAGATGATAAGCAACATCATCAGCGGATAGTTGAGGCCTAGTGCATGGGCAGCCTCATACTGCCCTCTCGGAATCGCTTGTAAGCCGCCACGGACGTTCTCTGCCATGTAAGCCGCAGAAAAAAGCGTAATACCAAGCATCGCCCGTAAAATTTTGTCAATACGAAAATCAGGTAAGAAGATTGGAACCATAATCTGCGCCATAAACAGAATTGTGACCAAAGGTACGCCGCGTACCGTCTCGATATACGCTGTCGAAGCCCATTTGATCGTCGGGAGACTGCTCCGCCGTCCCAACGCTAAGAGAACACCTAGCGGAAAGGACACAACGATGCCCACAGCCGCTAGGATAAGCGTCAAGAGCAGCCCGCCCCAACTGCTTGTAAAGACGGTAGCCAAGCCCCCGAATCCGTGCAGCCATATCATCGTCCATGGAAATGATAGCAACCATCCCCCTAGAACCCAAGGGCGCAATCCCTTGCTGCGGCGACTCCAAAAGAGAGAACCGATTAACAAAACTACCCCGGCTAAAAGTCCTAATCTATTCCAGGGGACAATAGGGAAAAACGCTACGATAATTCCAATCCCACCGCCGAGGGACCCGATGACAAGTGCAAGCCGAAGTGCTAATCCGCCCCAAATTCCGGCACTCAGTCCCGCTAGAACGCTCAAAGTATAGATGACCACCCAAATACGCCATATCTCTGCTCTCGGATAAGCGCCGACTAGAAAAATTTGCAGATTAGCCGGTATAACGCCCCAATTTGCCTCAGTGAAAGCCCAAGTCAAAATGCCCGTCAAGACAACGTACAAAAATCCAGCGGCTAAAAAGGTGAGAAGTGTATTATACCAAGTGTTAAACAGATTTTCCTTGAGCCATTGTAGGATATTCTTCGATGCAGTGGGTGGCCTAATTGCTTGATTAGATTCTCGCTCTTCCACGCGCTTCTTTTCCTCTCATTATCCGATTCGGTTAATCCTACGGTTGTACCAATTCATATACGCTGATGTCGTTAAGCTGATACACAGATAGCTCATCATAATCATCGCGAAGATTGGGATGGACTGTCCCGTTTGATTCATCATCGTATTTCCTATGTTAAACAGATCGGGGAAACCGATTGCGACAGCCAAACTGGAGTTTTTGGTGAGGTTCAGATACTGGCTGGTAAGGGGAGGTGCGATTACACGAAAGGCTTGCGGCAGAACAATCAATCTCAAGGTTTGAAATTCATTAAGACCTATCGCTCTAGCAGCTTCCCATTGGCCCCTCACCACGGACTGTATTCCACTTCTTACTACCTCGGCGATGAAAGCGCCCGTATACATAACAAGCCCGATTAAAAGGGCAGAGAATTCCGGTGAAAGGTGTATGCCTCCACCGAAGTTAAATCCTCTCAAAGCCGGTAACTCCAAAGTAAATGGTTTCCCCGGTGTCAGAAACCAGCCCAACAAAGCGACTAACAGAAACGCTGGCAGTGCCCACTTTGCGGGGAAACCAGGTTGTTCTAGCTGTTGGAGTTTCCTCAACCGTACAAGATAGAGAATCGCTGCTACAATCAATCCGCCGGCAAGGCATCCGAGCCAGATTTTCATGCCTGACGTTGGTTGCGGCGAGGGCAGATATATCCCGCGCTGGTTAATGAATACACTGCCGAAGAATGTGAAACTTGTCCGCACCGAAGGTAGTTGAAGGATTACGGTGGTATACCAAAACAGAATCTGTAGTAGAAGTGGAATATTGCGGAAACATTCAATATAAATCGCTGCGATATTCCTGACTAGCCAGTTACTTGATAATCGAGCGATACCCACAACAAGCCCCAGAATTGTGGCACACGCGATACCTATAATGCTAACCTTCACGGTGTTTACCACACCTACCCAGAACGCCTTCAGATAGGTATCTGAGGGATCGTAAGCAATTCCTTCAGATATTCCAAATCCTGCCTCATCATTAAGAAAATCGAGGTTCAAGGTCAGACCGAGCCCCCGGAGACCTCTCAACATATTCGTGTAGAGAATACCAGCCAACAAGACAACTCCAATGAGGAAGATGACTTGAAACAGCACACGCAAGACGCGAATGTCTCGCCAAAAAGGAATTTTTTCTGATACGTTTTCAGGCAATCTATTTTTCATGAGGTTCTATGGCGTGATTCTGTGAAGGGTGTGGCCTACATTGCAAATTCGTAGACCAGCTGACCATTTGGGGTATCTTCAAGAAGTAAAATAATCGAGCCAGCTTCCTGCTGGTAAGCTGCCTGATACAGCATTTTGATTACGCTCAGGTCAAAGTAGTAGTCATCGGTTAACCATGCCTCACACGAGTCATTGTTCGCATTGTGGGCAAGGTCTACCTTGAGTTGTACCGGAAATGATTCTAGAAACACGCCCGTGGAGAGAAGGGTAAATTGATGTTTTTCACAGCCTCCACTGTAAGAGACATTAAGTTCCAGCCTATGATCTATTATCGTGGCAGAATTTAATACATACTTATCAACGCCCCACTCTTCAACTGCGTCAGTAAGGACCACGATTCCCGTGTTTGGTGTGTCGGGTTCAACATCATCCGAGGAAACGGAAACGCTGGTATCATCAGGTTTTCCTGTAACTTGATTCCGAACCTGCTGACAACCTATCACAAAGAGGATGGTGAGGCTTAGTGCAAATCCGACGGCATCAGTTAGTGTCATGTTTAAGGTCCTTTCTGATTGGAGGGGTTACCCCACTAACGATGTCGCACAGGATACATGAACAATCCTCCCAATCGCACAATATTGCAGCCATTTGAAAAAAGGCTACAACCTGCTGCTAACGGAATGGCATTGCGTATAACAAGCCCCCTTGCGTCCAAGGTTTGTTGGTGCCGCGCGGTAAGCCAATTGGAGCCAAGTTGCGCTCAAAAATTTCACCATAATTACCAACAGTAGCGATAACCTGATGCGCCCACGTTTTCGATAAGCCCAGTTTGCCTCCCATATCGCCCGTCTTACCCAAAAAACGTTCTATCTCTGGATTTTTAGATGTGAAAGTGCTGACATTCGATTGGGTAATGCCGTGCTCTTCGGCGAAGAATGTAGCGTAAACAACCCAGCTAACGACATCGTTCCATCTGTTATCACCATGGATAGTAACGGGCCCCAGCGGTTCCTTTGAGATTGTTACATCGAGGATAACGTGAGCGTCCGGTTCCTTAAAGACTTTGCGACGGGCTGCTAGCTGAGATTTATCACTTGTAACCACATCACAACGCCCCTGTTCGTAACTATTGTAAACGGTATCAATCTCCTCAAATACAACCGGGTTAAAATCTACTCCTAGCGCTCGCATTGTATCCGCTAAATTTAGCTCAGTCGTGCTACCAGCGGTAACACAGATACTCGCGCCTGACAATTCCTCTATTGAGGTGACACCGAGGTCTTTACGCAGCATAAATCCTTGACCATCGTAAAAGGTGGGCGGAGCGAAATCAGCTCCCACCTGCGTATCGCGGGTAAGCGTCCAAGTGGTGTTTCGGATCAAAACATCGATCTCACCTGTCTGAAGGGCGGGAAAACGTTCCGGTGCCTTCAACGGCACAAATTCTACCTTATCCGGATCGCCGAAAATCGCAGCCGCAATTGCTCGACAATAATCTACATCGAAACCGCTCCATGTGCCATCTTGATTGAGGAAACTGAAACCGGGCAAGCCGCCGTGCACCCCGCAAACGAGCCGTTCTCTCGCTTTTACTCTGTCCAAGACACTCTCCTGTCCACTAGCGAGTGATGGAAGTATCAGTGAAATGGCTATAACAAATACAAAAATGCTAAACCAAAACCTACGCATTAAGCCTCTCCTTTTTTTCGGGTAAGTATGAACTGTGTTACTCTGTCGTTCAGAATCTGAACAGTCCGTAATAGTTTAAATCCAACAAAAATTGTAACACAAGCGTAAACCGCTGTCAATCAATTGGTTATATAAATACATTGCGGAATAAATAAATCAGAAGAAGCAGAAATCCGTTTTTCGTGCCGTTTGCTGTGGAATTATGGTATAATGAGCAACCGTTCTACTGAGAAACACGCTGCTCAAGGTAGCAAGTATTTGACATCACTCCGACGAGGCATACCTCATGTCATTCGATAGCCTAGCTTTACACCTTGTGACGGATGAGCTCCGCCATACAATTCTGAATGGGACCATTCGACATATCGAACAGCTGGACCCTCATAGCATTGTATTGAAAATCTCTCAGTCAACCACAACTCGCTTTCTGTTTATTTCAACCCATTCTATTCATGCGCGCGCACATCTGATTGAACGTCCGCCGAAAGGACAACCGAGATCTCACTTTGCCGATTTCCTGATGAAGCATGTTATGCGGGGAGAGATTAGGGTGCTGGAACAGATTGGCTTGGATCGGGTCCTAAAGCTTACTATCGCCCCCAAATCCGATATACTCGATACATCGCCCAAATCGATTATCGCGGAGTTTATGGGTAAGCACAGCAATATCATCCTCATTGATGAAGCGAACGGCAACATCCTCGAAAGTCTTAAACATGTCGATGAAACAATGAGCCGCTATCGTGAGGTACTGCCCGGTGTGACGTATACCCCACCACCACAGCAGGATAAATGGCACCCACTCAAATTAGACCGGGACACCTTTGTTTCTCTCGTCGAACACCGGGAGGTTGGTTGGCGATTTCTGTTCAACAATATAGACGGCTTGAGCCCGACACTTGCCAAAGAAATTATCGCCCGTGCCGGCGACCCCGCAACGCCAGTAGACTTGTGGGAGGCTTATCAGCAAATTGTAGCATGTTTCCAACCCGCTCACACCTATCCCCAGGTACTTATTGAGGCGGACGATTCAGTCGAACAACCTCAATCAGAGGATAGTGTGAAAAGCCACGCGCAACTGCACGAAAATGATAAAGTTGTCGCTGTATCTGCGTTAAAACTCGCACAATTTCCAAACACGGAGAGCCGCTTTTTTGAAACGATGAGTGAAGCCTTATCCGCCTACTACGACGCGGTTACTCGTGATGAAGCGGTCAAATCTGAGCGAAATGCGTTGTGCCAAGTTTTGGATAAAATGCGCGCAGTTCTAGATCGGAAACAGGTATTGCTGCGGCAGGATTTGGAAAATGCCGAACACGCTGAAGATTATCGGATCAAAGGTGAGCTCCTCACTGCGAATTTACACCAGGTTCAGCGAGGACAGACTGTTATTGAAGTGCAGAACTACTACAGTTCAGACTTGAGTGCCTTGTCAATTGAACTAGATCCCCAACTCAGTCCGTCAGACAATGCTCAACAGTACTTCAAAAGGTACACCAAAGCAAAACGCGGAATTTCGGTGATTCACCGGTTAATCACTGATAATGAGGCGGAGCAGGAGGTATTACAGGCTTATGCGTCGGAAGTGGAGCACGCAAAGGGGTTGAAGGAACTTCGAGCGATTCAATCTGAGTTTTTAAAAAAGGGTTGGATAAAACCGAAGAAACAGCGGTCCAAGCAGAACGAAGCTGCGGGTGCATTTCGGAAATACACTTCGCCCGACGGTTTTCAGATTTACGTGGGACGCAACAGTAAAGAAAATGACCTACTGCTTCGCCGAATCGCTTCAAGTCGGGATATGTGGTTACATGCAAAGCAGATTCACGGTTCACACGTTATTATTCGCAATCCCGAAAACAAGCCAGGAATCCCGATGCCAACGCTGCTGAAAGCCGCTCAGATTGCAGCTTTCTTCAGTAAAGCACAACATTCTAGCTATGTCCCAGTTGATTACACATGGTTTCGGTATGTTGTCAAACCGAAAGGCACTGCCCCAGGCTTTGTGCATTACACTCACGAAAAAACGTTGTATGTTGAACCAAGCGTCTAAAAGGTAAGAAAACATCCCCGCTCAGATCTTGAAAATCTCGCCCAAACGGCCTCCCAAGATACGACCCGCAGCAACTAAACACGCTATTAGGATAAACATTCCCACAACGCCCAATGCACAAGCAATATATGCCCCACCAACTGGACGCTGTGCCAAATTCCAAATTGCTTTGGTGATTGGGTTGTATTGGTCCCGCATAGCAAGTATCAAACTATCAGCCACTTCCAACATAGAGAACGAAAACACTAGAATCGAACCCGCGATAATATTGGCGATGACCAGAGGCAGTGTAATTTTGTACAGGGTCCGTGCCGGGGTCGCACCAAGATTTTGCGATGCCTCTTCTAATGTAACACTGGTCTGCTGCAAACCCGCGTAAATTGATCGGAGCATGTACGGTAAACGCCTCACCGCGTAACTGATGATTAGCAGCAAAATCGGGTTCTGTCGTGGGTCTAAGATAGATACAATGGATTCAGGCAAGTGGCGGAGTAGAAGCGTTGTATCTGCGAAACTACCCACGTAACCAAACGCGAGCGCAACGCCGGGGAGTGCCAATGGTAACATGGCGATGGCGTCGAGTAGATTCTTAAACGGTATCCGTCTACGCGTAAGAAGATATGAGAGGCTGATGCCGAGGAGGAGGGCAAGTAATGTGCTGAATACGCTGTAAAATAAGCTATTCTTTATGCTTAGCAACGTATCTTCTAGTTTGCTTTCAGTGCTGAAAACCTCTGAATAGTGCTGCAGCGTATAGCTCTGCGGCAGCACACTTAATCGCCATTGGCTCGCGTCAGGTGTTAGTGAAGTCAAAATAATACTGATATGTGGCAACAGTGCCATAAATATAATGGCACCCACAAAACAGTAGATGACGACACACATCCAGCGATTGGCTTGAATCTCACGTGAACCCACATGTCCACGTCCAAGCATCTCATACCGACCGGTACCAGTCCAACGCTTAGAGATATAGAAGGCAAGGGCTGTCAGCACTATTATCAAGACAACTAGTGCATACCCCATGGGATTCACGTTGGCGTCAGTAACTTGGCGAAAAATTCGCACAGCAATAACTTCATTATAATTGAAAATTAACGGTGTTCCTAAGTCGGTAAACGCCCAAATGAACACTAGGATAGCACCGGCGAAATAACCAGGGAGCATCAGCGGGAGCGTCACCGTCCGAAAAAGTGTGAAACGCGATGCCCCCATATTTTCCGCGGCTTCCTCAAGACTCGGATCTACATTTGCCAAGACCGCTACCACGTTGAGATACATAATCGGATAGAGATGCAAGGTCGACAGTAGTATCACTCCCCAAAAACCGCTGCCAAACCAATCTATCGGTTCCGCTAAATCGATAAGCCCAATCTTGTTCAGGAAGATATTTATACTCCCGTACAAGCCGAAGAGCTGCTTCATACCGATTGCTCCGACAAAAGGCGGCATAATAATCGGAATCAAAATAATCCCTTGTAGGGCATTACGTCCCGGGAAACGGTAGCGGGTGAGGAAATAAGCAAGTGGCAACGCGATAAGCGTTGTCGTTAGTGTTACGACAATGCCCATATTGAAACTATTAACCACTAACTTGCGGATATTTTCATCCGTGATCATCAGCTTGAAGTACTCAATGCTGAAATGATTGTTAATCCAGAAAGATTCCTTGAAGATGTAGAGGAGAGGATATATCAGAAAGGCAAAGAAGAAGAGAATAATTGGCAGGAGGAGCAGCAGGACAGAAGGCGTTAAATCGTATTTTCTCAACATAACTATTTTAAGCAGACTTGCGGAAGCTAGCCTACCGCAAGCCCAGCCATCGTACTAATTGCCAATCTTGGGTGCCATAGCGAGGTTGGGAGGAAGCTCACGTATGAGCTCTCGAGGCTTGAAATTTGGAGAAAAATCATACAAACCGTAGTGAAGCAGCCCATCGTTCTTAACAATTTGATTTTCAACAGGATCGAAGACGAGCCCTCTTAGATATTCATTCTTGCTCCCTATTCGTTGGGCATCCATATTACGTCGCTTTACCGTATCCACAGCTTCTTGAAGTTCTGGTGAAATCGGCTCCTGATTTTGGCGCATCTCTAGATATGTCCGTACCACATGCCAACGCTTGGGACCACCGTTGTAAAAAGTATAGTGCGCCCAGTGATAGGGCTGTAAATCCCCTTCAAGATTGAGCACCCCTTTAAGAGCTTTCGCGTTCTTCCTGTAAAAATCTAGACATTCGTCGAAGCCATAAGTCTTATCGCGTTTTATGTGGTAAGCTGCCAAAAACGCGCCAATATGAGGAGTTTTCAGAAGGTTTGTATAATATTTCCCACTCGGATTTTTTTGACGATCGTAGGTCCCTGCTAGCTCCTCTTCTAATTGGGGAAGATAGTCATTCCAGTCAAGTTGGTTCCCCTCCCAATCTTGTCCAGGACTGAGAAACTCAAAAAAGGGAGAGTATGCCGGCATACTTGGGTCTAAAATGTGGCGAATCAATTTGGGTAAGACCACCAGATTATTCTGAGCGATGCCAATATCATCTTCGCCGGTCTCGGTTTGACTGGGCCCCACTCTAACTTCATCAAAGCCTGTCTCAATCTCAAAAATCTTCAACAGGAGCAACGGGTCTATGTCGGCAATCCGCCCGGCGATAAGCGCAAATGGGAAGTAGCGACGTGCCCTAAATAACACCTGTTCTAGCGCCTTTGGACCATATCCTGGTACGTTTAATCCTTTTTGGTAAATTAGCTCATTTGCGGTAATCCCGTATACTTCCTGCTCAGTTTTCCGATTGAAGTTGTCGTAAATCCGATAGGCTTGTTCAATTGCTGGCAGAACTGATTGGCCAAAAGTTGTCCGGTGGTCGTGCTGCTGTGCCAGGTCGTAAATGATGGGAAGCTGTTGCGGGTTGTCTTGGGTATATCCCTCTAGTTGCAGCTGAATCAACCGTTCCTGTGTCGTTTTGCCGGGAGCTGTGAGCGTCGCCAGAACATCATGGGTTGCGGTATCCTGTACCTTCTTCCCTTGTCCTAGTGGGAGTACAATGGTGCGGTTTTTTGTGAGAAAGTACAAAAACGTATCTTTCTCCTCTAGTGCGCGATGCGCTAAAAATCCACAGACTGCCAAGAAGGATAGGAAACAGATGATCAGCGTGAATCTAGCGAAAATCCGAAACAAACGCTTTCCCCGCGTAGTAAGAGGAGTTTCTGATATGTACGGCGGGAGAATCTCGCTCAAACGGTCATTGAGCTCTTGCTGCTCAGAGAAGTATGGCTTAACAGGGTAGGATTCGAGTTTCTTCGGTAATAAGTCCATGGGCCTCCAGATTATTCAAGGTAAAGACGGGCGGGTAAACAAACTAACCTTCCATTATTAACTCCTCAAAGGTTGATAAAATAACCCCAGCTACGTATAAAACGTAAAAAACTAGCTATCGTTTCATAAAAAAAGTCGAAAAGTCAAAAAAATACAAGCCCGTCTTCTGTCTCACACTGTAAGGTGTAGCTTTGAAACGTGTAAACTTATAGATAAGTTTCCAGTATGATTCTACTAAAAATGTAATTATGCGAAAAAGGAGGGTAAATCCGGTATAATCGTGACCCGCTTGACCAAAGTTTCAATGAAGTGCAGGTTAAGCGGTACTTCTAAAGAAATATTCTAACTGCTCAAGCGGTGTGTCTAGTTGCATGGGCATCAACTCATTGATAAGCGATCGGAGCTGATGCTCGCGTCCGGGGACACTCTGTAGCTGCAGGTTTTGTGTGTTCAAGTATTTCTTCAGTTCTTCTACAAGGAAGGTCTGTAAGCCTCTGCCAGATTCGTGCAACTGTGCTGGCAGCAAGGCGGGAACACTAATGCCGCTGATAAAGATTTCAATCAGTTCCAGCTGGTAATCGATCTGTTCAGCAATCTGATCGTATTTCTCTATTGCAGATTTACGCACTTTCGCGTTGAAATCCGCAACGTCCCGATGGACAAATTCCGTATAAGCCGAATTCCAGCTGTTTTCCTTAAATTGTTCGTTAGCGGCACAAAACTTTTCCAATTTATTGGCTATTGTCATTAGCTGATTGGATAGCGTAATCTTGGTGCTCTCATGGACAGTGGTCGCGATCTGAGCAAGTGTGTTAATGAATTCAAGCTCAAATTCCTTATAATTGTCATCTGATTCTCGCTGCATCAGTTCAATGAGTTGATTAGAAATATGACGCAATTCGGGAAACTCTTTCAAATGGAGCTGAGCTAAAATATAAGCGGATTTTGCTAGGCTAAAAGCAACATCAAGGACAGAGTTACTCGCTTGTTCTTGAATATCATGAACAGTTTTCTGAATCTCCAGCAACTGCTCATAAAAGCTCTTTTGCTCCGCTGCGCTGTCTAGGGTATAGGTGCGGGGGTTAGGAACTTCAAAGGCTTTCTTTGTCAGTATCTCCCGTTTGTCATGAATCTCACGGCGGCGTTGTTTATCCTCGGCATCCTCGAGTGCTTGTGACAGTGATTGGACAGATTCTTGGAGCGAATCGATTTGAGTCCTGATAGGGGGATAGTGGAGGTAGCGGAAATCTGTTGTAAGGTTACGAATTCCTTCTAACAATTCAACGAGAATCTCCTCATACGCCTGATCTTCGAGGGGCGAATATACCCCTTCTTCTTGTTCCTCTTCTTCGTCTAATAATCTTTGGACAAATTGATAAAGATATTCGAGATGGTGCTCTTGTAACACAGCAGCCTCTGTATAGGAACAAAGCTTATCCCGCAAAATTGTGCAACCATCAGTAACCCCTCCGCGATCTAGACTCAACGCTGCAAGACTGATGTGCATCAAGTCCTCCTCGATTTCGGACATGTTCTCATCAAGCGCATGGGCTAGTATCTCGTACATTTCATCCGGTATGGGCTCGGGAGAGCTTTTATCAAGGGAGGAACGCGGATCCGAATGCCCTCTACGCGTACGCTGATGTGTTTTGGTGATAATCAAGGGATGCTCTTCATCTGCCTGTAGACCGGCAGAACGACGTCTAGAGGTTCTTTGGTTATATAAGCTGAGTGCCGCTTGGTAATGTTCGAGCAATTCTTCACTGCCGAGCTCAATCAGTAATGATTCTATGGTGCTTTTTGGATCAATGGCAATCCCTTCTTGGACAAGTAACCGATTCGACAAGGCGGCGAACCCATCAGCTCCCAAATTCCGGAAGGGGCGCAACAAATATGCACGTGGGCCATCAATACAAATTTTATGCTTCCCAAGTGGAAAGAACTGATTCGTCTGTTTCTGATCGCTATCAAACCAAATATCGAGCGGATAAGTCTTGTTATAGATTTGGAAGTTAATAGATCTGGAGTTAAGCTGATCAAATATCTCCTGACTTACGCGACCCAGATCGTTTGCATCAATCAGCAGGGAAGCAGCATTAGCGTTTGTGTAGAAGTCAGCTTCGATGATCCGGTCTTCTGGAAGGAAGTGACGGCGTTCAATAATATGGGTGCCCGTTGCATTTTCATTAGTTATTGCAATTCGCGGAATGTCATAGGCATCGTAGTAATAATAGGACTTCCAACTGAAGGTGCGTCGTCTCATCTTCTCAAACAATTGATACGCTATGCGTTCTTTAACCTGTTTTTCGCGCCGGGTTTCCCTGCCCTCATAGATGGCAATTTTCTCAGTAGTTGCGGGCGGTTGTAGGCTGAGTTGTGGAAGGGTCGAGGTTTTTTGCTTGCCTGACAAGCGATCTAGGGTATCGGTAATAAATTCACTCCAATTTGACATGTGGTCTCCTTAAAAAATATTAGCCTATAATGACAAATTAGCTGACGATAAGAGGCATAAATGGAGGGGTAACGAACCGTTATCGGTATTATTATGGCCAATAGGTCTACCATATCCAACACTTTTGCTTAAATAGTTGTTTCATTTTCGATTGATATGGGGTATAATTTCTAGAATTATTGCTAATTAATAACTATAAATCCGCAAAATAGCTGCAGCATCTTATCTTTAATTAAAGTAAATAATTTATTATAGCACAACTTCTCATGAAAGAAAAGAAGAATTTACCAAAAGCAGATAACTCTCAGCAATTAATGGTATCTAAATCAATAGTAGAAACAGCTCAACTGTCTGCAGAAGCCCTCAAGCAGGTGGTGTTAGAGCTGAATCTATTGACCGAAGATTTTGAAAAATCTGATGACTTTATGAATCAGATTGAGCGCTTGATTGCAGCACCGCTAGGGTTTGAAATATTTCAGAGGAAGATAGTACGCCTCATTGAAAACCTCAGATTAATCACTAGCCGCGCATCCGAAAATCACCGGTATCTTGTTGATACTATCAAAGATGCGTACTCGCAGGCTATCGCCCTCCAAAATATAATTGGCGAAACTTACGATAGTGTTAACGCCCGCTTCACATTCTGGCTCCACTCCTTTCAAAGAGAGCATCAACAGGACGGGCAGAAATCACGTGAAATTTCAGACTTTTCGGAATTGCTCGATCTGTTCGCTGAAAAGCAGGCAAGCTATGCTTACTTTTTAGCGTCTTTCAAATCAAAGCCGCTTCTTATTTGCCGGCACATCCCGCCTGATACCAATCCGCCAAACAATGTAACCTATTCCCTGTCTTCCTATGTCGCCCCCCCAGCCGGATCGCTTCGCTTCTTAAAAAGAGCATGGAATAAAGCCTTCAAATCTCCTAATACAAGTGTATTACATCTCTTTGCCGATTCTCGTCCCAAATCACTATTTGGTACATTCAAGGGACGTTCACGCGTCTTGGTCGGACCGTATGCTCCATATCAACATAGCGAGCTAGGCCAGCTTCCTAAAATTATCTATGATTTTATCAATATCTACGGTATATCCGGTTGCAGGCATGTCCACCTGCTAAAGCGTAAAGATCAGTGTGTTGTTTTCACAACACAGCAGCATGTTGAATTTGATGGGATTTCAGTGCAATTGATCGATACAGATTGTCCGATTCAATCAACCCAAGATCGGCATCAGCTAATCATTGAATAGTACAAACTGGTGAGCATATTTAACGGTTGACAACCCCCAATCAGATTTGTTATGCTTTAACTACCTCAAACTATATTCAGGGTCAACTATTTTTGTGAGGCGTTTATGCCTTGCACTTTCAGGGAGGTTATAACATTGAGGAATTTTGAGTTTTTTGAACCTACAACAATTGAGGACGCGTCATCCCTGCTGACAAAATACAACGGCAAAGCGAGACTCTTAGCCGGTGGGACAGATCTCATTATAGAAATGAAAGCACGGACGGCGACACCTGAGTACGTAATCAGCTTAGAAAAAATCCCCGGGTTAGCCGGCATTGACTATGATGAAAATAGCGGATTACGAATCGGTGCGCTAACCAGGATGCGTACGCTGGAAAAGGATTCACTGATACGTGAACGTTATACTGCATTGGCTGAAGGGGCAGGCGAGGTCGGAGGCGTTCAAATCCGGCATCTTGCAACAATCGGCGGTAATATTAGTCACGGCTCGCCCGCTGCGGATACTGCAGCACCCCTGTTAGCACTTGGTGCACAGGTGAAAATTGCTAGTGCCGATGGTGAGCGTGTTGTGCCTATTGAAACGTTCTTTTTAGGTCCAGGGCAAACCGTGTTAAATACCGGTGAGATTGTTACCGCGTTTGAATGTCCGCCCCGTGGCGAGAATGAAGGGTCACAGTATATTAAACAGAAAATTAGAGAAGTGATGGACCTTGCTTTCGTCGGTGTTGCCTCATCTGCAAAGTCGGACAACGGCACCGTATCGGATGTCAAAATCGGGCTTGCCGCTGTGGCACCTACACCACTCCGGGCTACTAATGCTGAAGCCATTGTCAACGGAAATAGCCTGACAGCGGATTTGTTGGAACAAGCGGCTGACGCTGCGTCAGCGCAATCAAGCCCCATTTCAGATTTGCGGTGTTCGGCAGAACATCGTCGAGAAATGGTTGGAGTCTTAACCCAGCGAACACTTCAAGCCGCAGCTACTCGCGCACAAGGCTAACCGGCAGACTTAAATTCAGCGAAAGCCCAATTTATCGGGTACGCGAACATTCAGACGTCATATTCAATTTAGGCTCTTGGGCGAGCCTCATTCGGAGAACAGAAAGGATAATTCAATGCAGAAGAAACCAGTTACTCTAACGGTCAACACTGATACATATGATTTGTTGATTGAGCCGAGGAAAACGTTGCTGGCGACCCTCCGTGATGTAATCGGGTTAACAGGCACAAAAGAGGGCTGCAGCACGGGCGATTGCGGTGCTTGTACAGTCATTGTGGACGGAAAAGCAGTCACATCTTGTATGATGCTCGGTGTGAGTGCAAACGGCAAGGAAATTACAACTGTTGAAGGGCTAGCAAGCCGAGATCAACTGCATCCCATCCAGCAAGCGTTCATGGATAAAGGGGGATACCAATGCGGCTTCTGTACACCCGGATTCATCGTGGCATCCAAAGCATACCTTGATGAGAACCCCAATGCAACAGAGGCAGAGATAAGGCATGCGCTTGGTAATAACATCTGTCGATGCACAGGATACACGAAGATTATCGAAGCCGTTATGAGTGCTGCGGAAGTCATGCGTAATTCGTGATGCCTACTGTGTATTGATGTTGAGGTCTTAACCCTTAAGTTTTACGCATCACGTTTCATGTTTTAGTTCAAAAAGGAGATTTTTCATGTCAGAATATGCAGTTCTTGGCAAAAGCGTACCGAGAGTTGACGCACTTGACAAAGTGACCGGTGCGGCACAATACGGTGGGGATGTCCATCTGCCCGGTATGCTGCACGGCAAGTTTGTGCGTAGCAAACACGCGCACGCAAAAATCCTGAATATTGATACAAGTGAAGCAGAGAATCTACCCGGTGTACGTGCTATCATCACCCAAGACGATGTTGAGAGCGGCCGGCGGGTCTTTGCTACTGACAAAGTCCTGTATCTCGGCGAGCCGATTGCAGCGGTCGCGGCAACAGATCCGGACATCGCTGAGGAAGCTGCGGACCTAATCAAAATCGATTACGAAGTGCTTCCCGCCGTTCAGGATGTGATGGAAGCGATTCAACCTGACGCCCCACGCCTGCACAGCGATGATACGAAGGATGGGTCCGCTCGTAGAACGCTTAAAGCCGACTTGAGAAAACTTGAACGCGATGACTCGCAAGACCATAGCGCACAGATCGCTGAGTTAAACGCACAATTGGAAGCTCTTGAAGATGAAGTCTACTACAACATCTCTGCCGAAACCCACTCCGCTGCCGGTGATGTAGAACAAGGCTTTGCTGAATCCGACTTGGTAGTCGAGGATACATACGTCATCCCACGGGTCCATCAGACCTATATGGAGCCTCACGTTTCTGTCGCTGATGTAGAATCTACTGGAAAAGTAACGGTGTGGGCGAGCACCCAAGGTCCCTTTGCTATTCGTTCCGGCATTGCCGGTACGCTCGGAATTCCGCTCAATCAGATTAATGTCATTCCGACGACAATGGGCGGTGGATTTGGTGGACGGTTTGGTGTGGCACTGACCCATGTTCCTGCGGTGCTACTCTCCCAAAAAACGGGACGTCCAGTGAAGATTCAAATGACCCGTGAGGAAGAGTTTACCGATGGCCGCCCTGCACCGGGATGTGTTATTAAATTGAAGACTGGTGTGAAAAATGACGGCACAATCCTTGCCCGTGAAGGGCTAGCTTTCTGGGATTCTGGCTCTGTGTCTGGTGCCTCGATTGGTAGCACCATCCGCCTGCGCGGTGTTTATAAGTTCCCGCACTTAAAGGTGGATGCCTACGGTGTCTATACAAACAAGTCTGGCACCGCCGCCTATCGTGCACCGGGAACGCCACAGGTCGCGTTTGCTGGTGAATCCCAACTTGACGATATCGCCCGTAAACTCAACCTTGATCCCGTTGAATTTCGTCTCAAGAATATGCGGGTCGAGGGGGATCCAGTGCCTGCGGGGGCGAAAGAGCCAAAGGTCGGGTATAAAGAGACCCTGCAAGCGGTCGCTGATGCGGTAGATTGGAAGAATCGCACAAAAGGACCGAACCAAGGCTGGGGGGTGGCGATTGGAGATTGGACAAATGGTTGTGGACCGGGCGGGATGTTTGTTTCTATTCACGAAGACGGGAGTGCGCGAATCTTCCACGGTTCAATAGATATTACCGGCACAGACACAGCACTCGCTCAGATTGTCGCCGAAATCTTGACTCTTCCCTACGAAAGTGTTGCAATCACCCGTGGCGATACCGATTCGGCGCCCTACGCCACCGGCTCTGGCGGTAGCGTCGTCACCTTTACGATGGGCAATACCGCTAAGCTCGCGGCAGAGGATACGCGAAGACGCCTCCTCGAACTCGCCGCTGAACGGTTGAACACCGATGTTGAATCGCTTGAACTCAAAGATGGAGAGGTTTCAACTATCGTGGGTGATCCGCCGAAGTCAATCGGGTTCGGTGAATTAGCGGCATACAGCCTCTCAACAACAGGTGGTCCCATCGTCGGCAAGGGTTCCTTTGCACGCAAGCCGTCGACGCCTGCTCTCGCAGCGCAGATCGCTAAGGTCGAAATTGACCCTGAGACCGGCAGGATCAAAGTGCTGAAGATGGCGTCCTCGCAGGATGTTGGCTTCGCCATCAATCCGATGGCTGTTGAAGGGCAAATCGAGGGCGGTACGGTGCAAGGTTATGCGTGGGCAACTATGGAGGAGATGCAGTATAATGAGAACGGCAACGTGAATCCGGGCTTCGTTGATTATCGCGTGCCTACCACCGCAGATCTCCCCACCGTTGAGTCCGTTATCGTTGAAGTGGAAGCACCTGAGGGGCCATTCGGTGCGAAGGGTGTTGGTGAACCACCTATCACTCCAACGTTGGCAACGATGGCAAACGCTGTCGCCGATGCGGTTGGTATCCGGATCACGGAACTCCCAATGAAACCGGAAAAGGTTGTTGATGCCTTGCACAGCAACGGCAAGTAGAAGCAGAATCCATAAAAACAGAACCGGTAGGAGCATAGCATAATTTGCGCCTACCGGTTTTTTTAGCACCATGATATCACTTCCAAGTATGTAGTCCAGCGATTTATCACCTATTTGTTGATGATTCATCGCTCGTTAGATTAAGACGATAGGTACTCAATTGAAAAAAAGATGGCTATTCAGTGGCATCCGCTGCTCGCGCAATTTCTACAGCACTATCTGAGTGACCAGATCCAGATACGGGACTCAATTCCACTTGGACAAATGCCGCTTGAAATGGATTTGTTGTTCCAACCGAGTGTACCGATTCGATCGCTTCCATATCCGTATAACTATCTTGGACAACCGACGATCGGAGAGTTCAAAGGAGCGGGGGATACGGCAAATTGGGCAACTATTGCTCAAATTGAAAGCTACGCTTGTTTATACCAGATGCAGCAGAAAATTACCGATCGGAACCGGATTACATTGTGGGTTATTGCTAGCAAGTTTGCTAGCAGCTTTTCGCTCTACATTGACGACTTAATGCCAGTTGGCGCGGGGGTTCAACGCGGCACACTCGCTCACTTCCCAATCTATCAAATTGACCTTGCGACTCTCCCAATTACGCCGGCAACTCTTCCATTGTTGATGGTTTACAAAGGAGCGCGTGAAAGAGAAATTGTGCAGTTTTTTTTGGAACATTATCAAGAGTTTAGGGAGATGAGTCACTTCATCAAAACTTTGCATCCTCAAGCCCTTAAGGAGGTATTAAGAGATATGAACCTCGAAAGTCTACGCGGTTTTGACCTTGACCTATCCGCCATTTTAGAACTGTTTCCGCCGGAAAAAGTCATTGAAACTATCGGATTGGAAAAAGTCATTGAAACCATCGACACATCCAGCCTCAGCGAGCAACAGCGCGAATCGTTGATTGAGCGGTTGAGACACTCAGGTGGGAACGGGAATTGAAAAGGAATATCCCTCCCACAGATTTCTGCATCAAGGTACGGATGCTTTTCGTCGTCCGTTGTACAAGACTGGGGCATTATGCGGGGGATACACAACAAAGTTTAGCAGTCTTGATAGTTTATCTAAGGAAAATCGCAAGCCGACGAGCTTGCATCAAAGAGTGATGTTGATGATGTATTTTCACTGTATAAATAAACGCTGTGCCCTGTGGGCATTGATTCTTTTCTCCTCCTTTTGCTCGAGTTTCAACCAAAGCCTAGCCATAGGAGTTGGTTCTGTATTAAGTCTAGATGGGAATGGTGACGGAGTCCGTATCGAGCACTCGCAATCCTTGGTTATGACCGATGCGCTAACCATCGAAGCGTGGATTTATCCACTTGGTCCAGGTTCAGGTAGATCTGGAGGGAGTGGCGGGATCATCGTCAATAAGGAAGGCGAGTATGAACTTGCTCGATTTATTGATGGCAGTATTTGGTTTGCTGTTGCTAATGAGAATCCGGGGTGGGAATGGATTGATAGCGGATATGTTATTCCTGAACGTATATGGTCCCACCTTGCTTTGACCTATTCAGCGAGCATGAACCTCTTTCAGCTATTTGCCGATGGGAGGTTGGTGTCTTCCAGAACCGGTACGGGGGAAATTGGAGATCGATGGCCAACGATTAATTACTTCACAATTGGTGCCCGTATAACGCAGGATCACCATTTCGACGGGTTAATTGACGAGGTGCGGGTCTGGAACATCGTTCGCACGGAAGCCGAAATCCAAGCGACAATGAACACCTTGCTTCAGGGGAATGAGCCGGGACTCGCCGGTTACTGGAACTTTGATGATGGAACAGCCAATGACCTATCTCAAAATGGGAATCATGGTACTCTACGCGGAGACGCAGCGATTGTAATAGGTAAGACAGCAAAACTTTTCTTCTCCACAATTGATGTGGTGAATGTGGGTGATAAATTTGCGCTTGATCTCATGGTCGAAGATGGTACCGATTTGGCTGGCTGGCAACTCGATATTGTGTTCGATCCGGATGTGCTAAGTGATTTCAGGTAAGTAATTGGACATTGGACAAATGTGTTTGTCCCGTTGGCATATATTCTGTATTTTGAAAGTAGGATTGTCCAAAAACTTATTTTAAGGTGTTTTCAATCCTCAGATAAGTTTTTGGACAATCGAAAATCAATTGTTAAATCAGAGGGAGGTTGGGTATTGTGTTCCTTGAAGAACAGATGGACTGC
>JAJEAL010000002.1 GCA_022822785.1 Candidatus Poribacteria bacterium | reverse complement strand
ATGTAAAAAAAGAAGAATATCTCCACTTGCCACAGCAGCACCCGCGTTTGACTGACGGGCTCTCCCACGTTCGGCGGAAATTACCTTACCATACTTTTTTGCAATCAACAGGGTTTCATCAGAACTATTCCCATCGACGATAATCAGCTCATGGTCCTTTAGCTGAGGGGTGAGTCGGGATAGCGATTGATTTAAAATCTTGGCTTCATTCAGAACCGGGATAATAACAGAGATCATCTAAGGTAAACTGTGGGTAAAATTCCCGATAGATCAGGGAATCTAATTTATAAGCCCATTCAGACAATGCTTCATATGGCTTTCTTCAAATACTGATTCAGGGCAAGCATCGGAAAAGCTGCGGCGTAAATTGGATCCGCATAACCGCCGATAATCTCCCAATAGATACCGACACAACTGGCTTCCCACGAGCCATCCGGACGCTGGCGGCTCAGAAGAAACTCCAATCCCTTTCGGGCGGCGGAACTTTCAGGGTCAGCAAGGAGTAAAGCGTAGGTACACCAACCTGTCTGCTCAGCCGTACTATCGGCTAGATTACCGAACATATCCTCACCCCAGCCACCATCACTGTTTTGTACCGATTCCAGCCAACGAATCCCGCGCGCAATTGCCGGAGAGGTAGTTTTCTCTGCTTTGATTAAACCGATAATAGCACAAGCTGTTCCATACGTCCGTTTAGCTAGCCAGAGATCTGACCAACATCCTTCTTTAGTAATCTGATTTTCCAGCCATTGACAGGCTCGATTAAGCTGTGCTTCCTTGCCCGTGGCTTCACGCCGTGCCTGAATGGCGTGAGCGGTAATGCTCACACACCCGACATCACCTTGACCCGGAAGATATGTGTTACAACTCCCGTCAGGACTTTGGTGCGTTGTCAACCAAGCGAGCCCTCTATTAATCGCTTCAGCACCGCCGGTCACCTTCGACCGCAGCAGGGCAAGTGTTGCTAACGCTGTATCATCAGCATCACTCAGAAGACTGCCACTTCTTCCCATCGCCGAAAATGCCCAACCACCATCCGGATTTTGGTTGTCAATAAACCACTTACCAGCGCGTTGAACGGCGTGGCTCGTGTCTCCATTGCCAATATCAATGAGCGTAAGCACGCTTAATGCCGTGTCCCAAATGTTGAGATTTATCGCCTCCCGACAACCGCCGTCTGGGTTCCGTGTTGATTGCAGCCATGTGATTCCGCCGTCGATCAATCTCTGAATCTCCTCCGATTGAGCAAACGTCGTTAGCCTAGAGTTCACACTGATTTGATGATTGGTTCTATACTTTTGAAGTTCGATGAGTGCCAATACCGACAAAGCCGTGATGTAGTTCACGCGAAACCAACTGTTATCAGAAAGCTTATGTTCTATGAGCCAATTAACCAATGAATTAAGGATTTCCGTACGTCGGGTAGTGTTCAGTTCGATAAGAATAAAGACTGGCACAAGCGTGTGCTGCTCCGCGATGAACAGCGTCTCAAAGGTGCGGGTGTTGAATAGGTCAACCGGTGGCAGGAGGTGGGTTGGCGGCTTGAGGAACGATTGCAGGAAGGGGAACTTCGTCAGCAGCTTTTTCATCAGTCCTATCATAGGGGGTGAATGTTTCGGCAATGTTAGCTTGTTCCAATCAAATTCGCCAAAAGCTGCGTAGGATAATTTAATGAGGGCAAGTTTCAGCGGATAGCCGGGTACGCGTGCAAGGGCGCCAGCGATTTGCGGACTAGGTTTCCGTTGCCAAACCTGTTCCAAAATCAGTTGTGCAAACAGTGTCGCTTCTCGGTTCGCTTGATTTGCCGCATCAAGTCCCCATGTGCCGTCCAAATTTTGGTGTTCAATTAGCCAATTAATTAATGCCTCATCCGGCATCTGATCTTGGGCGAGAAGCACCCAAGCATAGGCACAGGTAGGGAAAGTGCTTGAAGATAGTTGTCCCTCAAAATTACCTGTGGAGGTTTGCTGTTGCGTTAAGAAAGCCGTTCCACGATGCAGTGCGGATTTTGCCTTATTGTTTGTCATATGAATAGTTATCCACCGCTTTTAGAGTATGAGACGAGCTCATTAACTTCAGTATCCCACGAGAATTGACTGTGAATATCCCTTAAATTGCGTCCATATTGTCTCAATAATTAACTTGCACATTGCAGCAATCGGAACCGCCATTAACAGACCGATTAAGCCAAGTAATTGCTCGCCAAGTAATACTGCGACAATTGTGGTTACGGGCCCCAACTCAACACTTTTGCCTATCACCAATGGCGTAATAATCGCATTATCGATGATTTGTATCAGAAGCGTCAAAATGATTACAGCCAACAAGCTCCAACCGATGCCGAATCGGGAATCTAGAAAAACAACGACGATTGCAGGAATCGCCCCAATAAGGGGACCGATATACGGAATCAGGTTTGCTAATCCAGCAATAATTCCGATGAGGATAGCGAACCGCAGTCCCAAGATCCAATATCCAATTGACGCAACTATTGAGAGTATTATTGTCTGAGCTAAACGACTGCGAAGGTAATCCCCTAATTGCCGATCTAGCTCCTGAATCAGCACCAAAGCTGGCTCGAAGAAACGATTCGGTACAAGCTGAATGAAAGTTTTCTTTATTTGGCTTCCGCCGTTAAGAAGAAAGAAGGTTAAAAATAAGAGAATGATACCGGTTGTAAATGCGGAAAGCGCACCCTTCGCGGAAGTGCCAATTGCATTGATAATCGACTGGGATTGTCCAATCGCAAATCCTGAAATTCTGTCTTGTAATCCTTGAACAAGGACATTTACTTGGTCACGGTCAAACTCCTGAATAGGCTTTTGTCCGGAAGCTCCTACCAAACCGGTGCTCTCAAGGTAACCGATTACAGCTGTACGCACAGGTTTTGGGATCTGATTTAATCCTATTGTGATGGCCTCAACAAGGTTTTCAAAATCAGCAAAATATCCAAGCGTTCTGTAAAATTTCAGTTGATTTTCTTCTTCTCGGATGTCGTATGTACGGCGGTTCCCTCTGTCCACCAGTTTCCATCGGTTATTTGCTTCTTCGATGACAACTGTTGCGTTCAAGGACAATAGAACACCCCCATCTACAAACTTCTGTCGCAAGTTGTCTGGAACTACACCACGGTCTAAATCATCTCTAAAGTCTAGTTCCGCGGTCAGTGGTAGCTGCTTCCAAATCTGTCCAGTGATGCTATTCACAGTTACTGTTGAAAGAAACGCAAGACTACCGAGCACTAATAGGGTTATGATAATGACTACAAGTGTCCGATTGGCTCCTCTTCGCTCAATTAGATCTACAATCGGACTAAAAATGTAGGCAATCAGGAAAGCGACTACCACTAGGGCGAGAATGTCCTTAAGCAGATAGACAACACCAATGAGAATTGCGAGTGAAATCAATGTTGTACCAAAAGCAATGATTTTCAGTGAGGTATTGGCTATTCGCGCTTGACGTGTCTGTTCTCGACTTTCACGGGCAGCGACCCGGATATTCGACGTGATTGTCCCAATATTTTCCACTAGTGGAATAACCGTCTCCCTTGTGAGTGTGGCAACTTGTGCGTGCGCCTGTTCTGTGGAGAGGTCAGCTGCTTGGGAACTCTCTGCCTCAGTATGATGATCGGCGATCGTATCTTGGTTGGCAGATCCGTTCATCAGTTGCTCTCCTCTCCGGCATCGCTAGGGTTCATAGCATCGGAAGCTTTAATTTCCAGCCCTGATCCGCTGATGCCGGTTTCATTAGAGACTGTGCTGCCCTCTTCCCTGTCTGTGCGGGATGCTGCTGTGAGTTGTGTCTTCAAACGGCCAATTTCTGCCTGTGCCTTCTCAAATTCATTGTGTATAAACCGGAAACGTGCCGTAAGGATTTGACCCAGCTTAAGGATAATCTTGGACGCCAATCTTGGATTTGAATTCATTAGATCGAGTAGTTCTGGACGGAAAAAACCGAGAATGTATGAGTCGCGGGTAGCTCTAACTGTGGCTGTCCGTGGGGAGCTATCCAATAATCCGACATCACCAAATAATTCGCTATCCTCTAAGGTGGTCAGTTGGAGAATGGTCCCATCATCATCTAAGGCTTTAGTGACCTCTGCTTGTCCATCCACCATAATATACATTCCTGCTGCGCTCTGCCCTTCGTGGATAATGATCTCGCCTGCACTATAATGTCGTTGATAGGCGATACGTGCGATGTTCTGAATTTCACGATTGTTGAGCCCCTCAAAAACAAGAGTCTCCTTGAGGACATCAATGATATCTCGTTCAACCTTCGCTTTACTCTGTCTATTAAAGATTGTCCCCCATGTCGCATCAGACTGTTTTGCTTTTGCCATAATATCTCTCCTTCTGCTGACTGTTGCCCTTATCTGCAAATTCTATTGTATCTCACAACGTCTTGTCAAGCAGAATACCTATTTGAAACTGAGCAGTTATATCAACCCAACCCGATTATTGTTAGATTTAAACGGAACAGATTTACGGTATGCAAATTTAACGGCAGCTGTTCTGCACGTAAGTACAGAGGATAGTCATTAGATCTCCGATAATGGTATTCATATGCTGGAACCGTAAAAAATTAAAGGCTTGACAAAAATCTGTGTCTGCTTTAGAATAGGAGATACTTAGAGTAGTATAAAAACTATACCCGGCGTCAGGCAAAATTGCACTTTTGGGAACGGCTATCATCAATGCAGCAGGTATTATTCAGCTACTGAACGGCGTATTTCGTTCTTGTATAAGCCTGCGTGAAGTAGCTAAGATATTTCATCTCCTGCAATAAAGGGTTTCAAGCCGCAAAATGATAGGCCGAGCAGCGCAGTTTCTGGCGGTGGACAGTGTGTGTTGCGAGTAACAGATAGGAGGAAAACTAATGGCTGTCGATATTCGTCAAAGAGATGATGTAGTCATCTTAAAGCCTAAGGGCAGAATTATTGGAAGATCTGTTCGCGATCTTAGTAAGGCAATTAATGAGGAGAGCGGGAAAATTTCTGAGGCACCGAAATTGTTATTTGATTTTGCTGAGGTTTCAATGATGGACAGCTCTGGACTCGGAACCCTGCTCGGTGCACACGTATCTATCGCACAGAAGGGTGGCCGAATTGGTGTCATCAACGTCAGTGAAAAGAATGTCAAGAGTCTGATTATCAGGAGCCGGTTAATTTCTACATTTGAGCATTTTGACAGTGAGGATGAAGCTATTGCCGCGCTTGCTGGCGCATAGCCATAGTTGCCTCTACCAAAACCTGTTCACTAGCACAGGTCGTAGCTTATGTCAATTTGCCCTGCAGCTCTAATTGGGTAATTTGGGGTGTAGTATCAAAGCCAACATAAGCTTAGAAAATCTATTGCTCAGGGTCAGAGTGGGTACGTGGCTGCCAAGGCTTTAACCGGAGGGGCAGACCGGTTAAAGCCCTAGCATAGTGCATTATTTTGTTGATTGACGTGATTCTCAGGCAGATAAGGATGTTCCTGTGTGAAAGATGTCGTTTTGCCTAGGTGAACGATTATATTATGGTAGATTTTAGAATTACTTAGACGTGATGAGCGAACCAAGTCACGAACCTTGTTCGCCGGGTTACGGCACACGGAGTGTGCCTACTACTATTAATGTCTACTTATTTCTATAATTCACTATAAAAACAAGGTTCTTAAATGCAGACTGATTCGGCTGAACAAACCATGCAGCGGCTAATTCAAGGCCTGTCTGAGATTGAAGAGGTCGGTAAAGCGATCGTTTCCGGGCAGAGCAGCTTTGATGCCTCAAGCCAGATCTATCTGCGGATAGTTCTCAAAACGTTGCAGGCAGCCACAGGTGCCATATTGCGCTATAATCCGGTAGAACGTCTACTTGCCGTTGAATCATCAATTGAGACCGCAGGTGAGTCTGTCAACGCGGTAATGCCCATTCCGATTACATCCGATGAAATTGATGTTATGCTCCAATGTTCTTCCCTTGACTTTTCCCAACCTCCCGCCCTCCTGCAATCATTCTTGGAGGAGATTCAGCCGCAGCTACTAACTCTAAATGCAACCCTCTGGGCTCCGTTAAACATTCATGAGGAATTTCTAGGTGTTATCAGCCTGGGCGAATTTTTGAATGATTCCGAAGATACAGGTTGGATTCGGGAGCTATTAAAGGTTCTTGCTGACCATATCTCTGTTGCGATCGCACATTCACGTTCTCAAGAGGATATGCGTGCAGCTAAGTTCCGTCTCTTTATGCTTTCCGATACAACTGCTCAAATTGCTAAACTGCTAGATTTAAATACAGAGCAGTTAGAAGAGGAAATCGTCAATCACGCTATCAGTTTGCTAGACGCTAGCGCGGGACGTCTCATGCTTATTAATCCCGTTACACAGCAGCTCGAAATGAGAAATCCATTCGCGCTTGATTTGCGATTCCCCTCAGATCTTAAATCTTTTGCAATTCCTTTAAAGACCGATCAAAAGATTCATCCCACGCTTTCTATGTTTCGTGAAGTTGCAATAGAAGGGAAAACGCAGATTTGCAACGACCAAGATACCGCTGCACTATTTGGTGAGAAAAATTTGATAGCTGTGCCAGTTTTTGGACGGGAAATCTTAGGGATACTCGTTGTTTTTGGTAAAGAAGGGCGAGCTGGCATTACACTAGAATTTACCGATGAAGATAGAATTCTACTCGAAGCCTTTGCCACACAAGTTGGTGTGGCGATCGAAAATGCGCGCCTTTACCAGGAAGCAATTGAGGGGCGTCGATTGCAGGCAGAAATGGAGGAGGCAGCAAAGATTCAGGAAAACCTGCTGCCAAAGGCGCCCCCAGAAATCCCGGGCTATGAAATCGCTGGGATGAGCATACCCCATCATGATGGGGTTGGAGGTGACTACTATGATTACATTCGTGAAACAGATAGCTCGTGGGGATTAGTAATTGCTGATATTGCTGGCAAAGGTATGCAAGCAGCTCTATTGATGGCGACTCTCCGTGCAGCGTTACTCTCAGAAGTTGCAAAACAGACGGACCTGCCGATAAGGGCAATGGCGCTAAATACCCTTATCCGCGAGAGCAGCCCACTTGACAAATACGCCACGCTCGTTTATGCCCGCTTGCATCCAGAAACAGGCAGACTCACCTCACTGAATGCAGGGCACAACGATCCTCTAGTTATCCGCCAGGATGGCAGCATACAACGGTTAAAAGCGGGAGGGTTAATGATAGGTATGTATCCTGACCATATGATTGCTCGGATAGCGGAATATGAAGAGGAAACTACTCAACTTTACAGTGGGGATACGGTTTTATTTTATACCGATGGTGTTACTGAAACAACAAACATCTACGATGAAATGTATGAGGAAGAGCGGTTAGAGAAACTGATGAAAACACTCCGCTATGAAAATGCCAGCGAAATCTGCGGAGAAATTTATAATTCAACGCTAGAGTTCCAGGGAGAAGCCCAACGCTTTGACGATTTTACGTTGATGGTGCTAAAAAAGAAATGAAGCTGGTCATCAGAAAAATCAAGAACCTATAACGTATACTTCTCAGAAAATTCGTCAAGCAATTCTTGCCTAACTAATCTGTGAAGGGCTTCGTTTATTCCTGTCCAAAAACTTTAGGGGTTCGGTCCATCGCTTCCCGGATTATCAAAAATTCGAGACCGAAAGATAAAGGAGGAAAACTACCATGACTATTCCTGCCGATACCACTGCTACTGGACGAGACCGCTTTTTTACCTTATCGCTAGATATGCTGTGTATCGCCGGTTTCGACGGTCACTTCAGAGAACTGAACCCTATGTGGGAAAAAACCCTCGGCTTTACAGTTGAAGAACTAAAATCAAAACCATTCATCGAGTTTGTTCACCCTGACGATCAGGAAGCGACAATAGCTGTAGCCCAAGAGATTATGACGACTGGCGAGGATGTCGTTTCCTTTGAAAATCGTTATCTGTGCAAAGACGGTTCCTATAAGTGGCTTTTGTGGAGTTCAACCGTTTCCCTTGAAGAGCAATTATATTATGCGGTTGCACGGGACATTACCGAACGTAAACGGGCAGAAGCTCACTATCGTGACCTCTACGAAAATGCGCCGGATATGATGGCAGTCGTTGATTTAGTTTCCGGAAACATTTTAGAATGTAACCAAACCCTCGCGGATGTTATTGGTCGCAGCAAAGAGGAAATTACGGGGCGTTCGTTCTTGGAGCTGTACGCACCTGAATCGATAGAAGCTGCACAACAGACGTCCTCAACATTCGTTGAGACAGGTCAAATTATTCGACAGGAACGGACCCTTTGCCGAGCCGATGGTAGTACCATTGAGGTACTTCTACAGGCGACGCCAATGCGTGACGAAACCGGCAAGATTGTCGCGAGTCGGTCAACGTGGCGGGATGTAACCAAACAGAAAGAGGCGGAAAGAGCATTGGCCGCTCAAGAAGCGCTCTATCGGACGCTCATTGAAGCAGCGCCACAAATCATTTGGGTTGCCGATGCTGACGGTCAGATAGCGCTTCTAAATAAAGCTTGGCATGATTTTTCTGGGCGTACAGCAGAGGAATCACTAGGCACGCGGTGGGCTGAAGCGTTACACCCAGAAGATCTTCCAGATGTACTCGCAAAATGGGAACGCGCCTACATGCACGGCGAGACATACAGCGGCGAATGCCGGTTTCGAGCTAAAGATGGTTCCTATCAAACTTTTATTTTTATTGGCGCCCCTGTCCGAGATGAGTCGGGGCAGATTATTAATTGGGTCGGTATTAACACGGATATCGCCGATCGAGTGGAGGCGGAGATGGCGTTACAGGAAGCCAAAGACGCCGCTGAACATGCTAACCGTGCCAAGAGTGAGTTCCTCGCTACTATGAGTCACGAACTCCGCACCCCGTTAAACGCGGTGATCGGATTTTCTGAGATTTTGCGGGACGAAATCTTAGGTACTATTAACGATGAGCAGAAAGAATTAATCCTCGACATCCATACCAGCGGTAATCATCTGCTCGCTATGATTAATGATATTCTGGATTTATCAAAAATCGAGGCGGGTAAAATGGAGTTGCAGCTGGAAGATTTCTCCGTTAAGGAGGCCGTGACAGAAGTCAATGCTATTGTGACTGCCCTTGCAAGCAAGAAACAGATTCAACTCTCTCTCGAATTTAATCAAGAAATCTCAATAAAAGCCGATAAGATTAAATTCAAGCAAATCCTCTACAATCTGCTTTCTAACGCTATCAAGTTTACCGATGAAGGTGGGGAAGTTACTACACAGTTTGAAATCTCTAATTCGGCGTTGCTAGGCAGTGTCACTGATACCGGGGTGGGTATCTCGCCTCAGGATCGCGAAAAGTTATTTCAACCTTTTACACAACTCGATGCTTCAAGGACTCGTGCACATAGCGGTACTGGACTGGGATTAGCGTTGACTAATCGACTGATCGAGTTGCATGGAGGAAGGATTTGGGTTGAGAGCGAGGTAGATAAAGGGAGCACCTTTTTCTTTACATTTCCGCTGCACCAACAGGGTGAGGTAGCTGACCTGATCGCACCAGAACTGTCCTTGCCTGAAACTTCGCCCCCTCTTGGTAACAACCGTACTATCTTAGTTGCTGAAGACAATGAACAAGCCGCTCAGCTTGTAGGCATTTATCTGACAGAGGCCGGATACCAAGTGGAGTATGCCACAGATGGTGAAGAAGCCATTGCCAAAGCTGCTGAAATACACCCATTTGCAATCACGCTTGACATTCTGCTACCGAAAAAGGATGGCTGGCAAGTGCTTAAAGAAATGAAGACCCAACCGAATTTGCAATCGATTCCGGTCATCATCCTTTCTGTAACGGAAGAACGTCAATTGGCGTTTGGATTGGGTGCGGTGGACCATTTGGTTAAACCCATTGATAAAGGAGCACTTCTTACCTCACTCCGATCTTTGAAGCTTCCTAGTCGCGCCGGTTCACCTCGTGTTCTTGTTGTTGATGATGACCCACAGACGGTTCGGTTACTCTCCACTGTGCTGACAAACGACGGATATGAGGTTGTGAAAGTTTATGGAGGAAGCGAGGCGATTGAAGCCGCAATCTCCCAATCGCCAGATCTGATTATCCTTGATATGATGATGCCTAAAGTAGATGGTTTCCAGGTTATTCGACGTTTAACCGATGATCCGCGGACCCAGAACATCCCGATTATCATCTGCACGGCGTTGGATCTCACTGACGAGGATCGAAGCCGACTCAACGGTCAGATTCAGTCAGTCATCCCCAAGACGGGTAAGGTTAAGGAAGAACTGTTAGCGGCAATCAAAAGAATCGAACGTTTACGAACGCCAACTTAGAAAGCGGAGACACATGCATGAGCACCAAGCGGATTCTAATCGTCGAAGACATGGAAATGAACCGAAAGATTGTACGAATCGTGTTAAAGGCGAAGGGCTATGAAGTGCTTGAAGCTGTTGACGCGGAGGAGGCACTTAGGATGTTACAAGCCGGACTACCGGATCTGATTTTGATGGATATTGCGCTTCCTGGTATCAGTGGGGAAGAACTGACTCGACAGATTAAAGCCAATTCCGAATGGTCTCATATACCAGTTATTGCTTTAACTGCTGCAGCAATGAAAGGCGATCAGGAACAGTTTCGCGCAGCAGGTTGTGATGACTATATCAGCAAACCGGTTGACACGCACCTTCTTGTTGATATGGTGGGAAACTATCTTAGTTGATAAATCTGTGGATGGGTAGTATTTTCCAAGGACTCAAGCAGATTCGAGAGCGAGGGTGTTTTTAAAAACAATTGACGCTCAACACAGGACTATGATAAACTGAAAATCGTGCTTAGTCATAAAAAGGATGCATTATAGCGCGAGTTGCTAGCTTGCAATTTTGATGGTCAACGATTGGGCAATCTGCATCACCAATTGTTGGCCATGAAATAATGTGTACCTTTCGATAAGCTTTATTCACCTTTTTAATTCCATATTTCTAGTGGGAGTATCTCATATCATGGAAATTTCGATCAAATATCAAAAAGAGAATGTTATTCTCCACATTTCAGGCAGTATTCTCGGCGATGATCGCCTTCAATTGAGCGATAAAATTGAGGAGCTGGTTGATAGCGGAGGAAAAAATGTCGTCCTGAATCTCCAGGATGTCGACTTAATGGACAGCGTTGGATTAGGTATGTTGGTCGCTTTGCGCGCTTCGCTCATGCGGCGTGAGGTGAGACTTTTGCTCTCAAATGTCGACAGGTCTGTCAGATCGCTGTTGCTTATCACTAAACTCAATAATGTCTTTGATTTGTACGATACTGAAGATGAGGCGTTGGCGGATCTGGATAGTGTAGATAGAGATAGATCTATGATATAATCCTTCCAATATGCTTCACATCCGTAATCCTAATCGATTTATTTCCTGTCTCAAAGGACACGAAGATAATGAATGAGCCAGTCAATGCCAACATCCTTGTTGTTGATGACGAACCGCAAAACATCCGATTACTTCAGATTCGGCTCCAGACAGCTGGGTATACGGTCCTCACAGCAACAAACGGTCAGGAAGCCCTTGAACGGGTGCAGACCGATTCGCCCGATTTGGTTCTGCTCGATGTTATGATGCCAGGAATGAATGGATTTGAGGTGTGTCGACGGATGCGTGCAGAAGAGGCAACGCAATTTATTCCAGTCGTGATGGTAACAGCTCTATTAGACAAGGAGGACCGAATCACGGCAATTGAGGCTGGTGCGGACGATTTTATTTCTAAGCCCTTCGACAGCCATGAAGTCCTTGCTCGAGTGCGCTCACTGGTGCGTATTAAAAAATACCATGACGCATTGGAACAAGCCAATCATGACCTCAAGCTGCATAATGAACGTTTGGATAAAGAGTTACAGATGGCGAGTGAGATCCAGGATAGCTTAATGCCTCAAGGAATCACCGATTTGTTAGGTTTCCAGATTGTTTCCCACTATACACCAGCAGTTGTGGTCGGCGGCGATTTTTTCGATTTGTGGGAAGTTGAACGAGGACGGTTGGGTGTTTTCATTTCCGATGTGATGGGTCACGGGGTCCCCGCAGCCTTTATCACTGTGTTCATTAAAACAGTTGTTGAGGAGATACGTGCACAAACGGATGATCCCGGACGCTTACTCGAAGAATTGAATGCTCGGTTCAACAAGATGATTAGTTCGCAACAATATATGTTTGCAACCGCATTTTGTGCTGTTCTAGATCTTGCCAATCAGACGTTACACTATGCAAACGCAGGGCATCCCTTTCCATTCTTAATCCAACGTCAGCAAAATGTCTGTAAGCCTCTCGAAAATCGGTTAGTTGGGAAGGGGTTGGGGCTGCTGCCAGACTCGACATATCAAACAAGCCGGTATCCGTTCGCCCCTTTGGATGGGCTCTTTCTGTATACCGATGGTGCTTATGAACTCCAAAACTCACAAGGCGAGGAGTTTACCCCCCAAGGCATCCAGGAGGTAATCAATCAACAAATTGCTCAACCGGCACCTACCCTTGTGGAAACTGTCATCGACACAGTCAATCAATTTTGTGGCGGCCAGTCGAAACATGACGATATTACGATTGTCGCTATTGATGGGTGTCAACCGAAATAGTAGAAGCCTGCACCTATATCTAGGTTTTTTTTGGCTTTAGTCCACTAGTGAGATGTTCGTCGATGTTTCCTCAGAAAGTAGCTAGGGCGCTATCTTCTGAGTCATGAATTTCAACAATATCAGAGGCACCAATCAAATCGAAGGTCCGCCTGATATTTTCGGCTAAGCCGTAAATCTTGACATCCCCATCTTTAAGACGAAGCTGCTTCGCAGTACCAACAAGGACTCCAATAGCCATACTGTTGATATGTTCGACCTTGCTCAAATTTACAACAATTTTCTGAACATCCTGGTTTACTAAGTTGGCAAGCGTTTCGCGTAAATCGGCAGCCGCGTAGCTCCCCAAATAGCTGTTGACATCGATAATTTTGACATCTGCGTTTTGGCGGATGTGCGATGATTCTTCTAACATAAGATTGTTACCCCTTCACAATGATGTTCCCGCGCTCATGCGAAAATGTTTCAGAATCAATCAGTCAAATATCAAATAACAATAATAGTGGGTATACCTGCCTACACTCACCTCCGATGTCGTACACTCTCCTTTTCGTGCATCGGTGATGGCTAATCAAATGATATGGGAGAAGAAGTCAAGTGGAGCAAACAGTTGCACAAGTGATTCGCCTAGATGTTCCTAGCTCACTACGGTGGGTTCATACCTTGCACGCTGTCATTACCGAAATTCTTAGTCAACTAGCGTTAGATGAAGAATTAAGCGACCAAATCAATCTGGCAGTGATTGAAGCGGGTACTAATGCAATCAAACATGGGAATCAGGAAAATCCGGATAAACGCGCTTATTTTGAATTTATTCTTCAGCCAGATCGGTTTACCGTTGTTATTCAGGATCAAGGACCAGGATTCGACCGGGAACGGGTCCCTGATCCAATGCAGCCCGAAAATCTATTTAAAAGTAGTGGTAGAGGACTTTTTTTGATTGAATCATGTATGGATGATGTTACCTATGAAAAGTCTGGCACACTCATTAGGATGGTCAAAAAACTTACATAGAAGCATCATCTCATAGAGAGTATACGATACTTTCAGCCAATCGCTCTATTCCGTTTCAATGGCTTGTTAGTGCATCAATTGCTTCATCTTCGTTGGGGTATTGTTCAAACACTGTAGTCAATTTCGATGCAGTGATGAGGGTTTTAATTTTTGAGCTAAGGTTGATAAGAGCAAGCTCTCCACCGTTAGACGTAATGGTGACCCGTGTGCCGATGAGCACTCCTAACGCAGTGCTGTCTATCATTGGGACAACAGCGAAATCAAATAAAAATTTGGGTGACTCAGAAGCTGCCGCAAGCTGCTCAGCAACGACTTCCCGAAACTCACGGCTGGCATCTCCAATGATTTCACCGCTTGGACTCAGAATGATAACCCCGGCCCTCTGACGAATGTTAAATTCCATGAGTTTATTCCTTTACATGTCAAGAAGCATTGCTTGTAGAAAGGTAGAAAATAATCTGGACATCAGTTCCCCCAAGAGGATTGGTCAGTATTTCGAGGGAATCGGAAAGCTTTTTGGCGAGAAAAATACCGTGTCCACGCTCGCTGTCAGGTGTCATCTTTTGGGAAACTTCATCTAGCCTCCCAGTTGCTAGCCAATTCTTCCTTACGGATTTCCCTTTGTCTCGAACCTGAATTTCCAGCTTGCGTGAATCGAACATGAGAGTCACATCGATTCCTGAATCACGGGTTTCTGAACCGTGTTCGATGGCGTTGCTACACACCTCATCAATAATAAGCTCAATATCATAAATGCGGGTCCGGCAAAACCCAAGCTGTTGTGCCAATTGTCCAATAAACATCTGAACTGGGCGAATATACTTTAGGCAACTAGGTACTGTGAGCTTGAGAATTTCTTGTCCTATTTTATCTTCTTGGGTCATACCAGAACACCAATATAACAAGTTAAGGACTTGGCTAAGGCTTCTACAAACCAAGCCCTCCTAGTAGAAGCACTTTTGGCATACTCCCACACCCTAAAGGATGAGGATTTTTCCCTGCTCCTTTAAGGCGTCGAATTGTGGTATCAACAATACTTGCACCCGTGAGGCGTCTTACCGTATCTACTCCAATGGATAATGCGCTCCCTACTTCTTCCCCAGTCACGATTTATCGGACTCACGAGGGACACCGGGGAACCGGACATACGACAACGCCTTCCCGTCGGAGGGCGCGAAATTGCTGGAGAATTTTACCCGTCTTGCCGATTTCAGTTGTATATCCGTTTCTAAGTGGTTATTTTACCGCAAAACTGTGCAAAACGTGTGGATTACAAAAGTAGCACTTTTTTTGACTGACTGACAAGGCTTAGTTGACTACAGCCCCCCGGGGCACAATTTATCGGACTCCCGAAAGGGTTTGGGCTGCGGGGACTTGTCAGCAAGATTGATAACCTTTTCTCTAAATTAACGCCTAAATCGTGATTTAGAACGCGGCAAGGGCGCTACTCTCTGAATCATAGATTTCGAGAACGCTGGAGGCACCCACCAAATCAAATGTCCGTTTCAAGTTATCCGCTAGGCCGTAAACCTTGAGGTCGCCGCTGTTCTGGCGAAGCCGCTTTGCAGCACCGACCATCGCACCGATAGCTGTGCTATTAATATGTTGGACCTCGCTTAGATTTATAACAATCTGCCGCGATGCTCCGCCAATCAGCTCATCAATCGTTGTTCGCAAATCGGCCGCAGCGTAGCTTCCCAAATCTTCATTCACATCAACAATCTTTGCATCCGCGTTTTCGCGAATGGTCATCGATTCATTTGCCATAGAATCTTCACTCCCAATAGTTGTTAAAAATAACAATATAGTATTAACCAGACTCAAAGAGCTGCGCTTCAAATTCGCAAAATCTGAGTCCCCTCTGGAATCCATGGTAATAGTCAAATAGTGTACCAAGATTTTATCCTTTTATTATATCTAAAGCACAGACAAAACTCAAGGAGAATTATAGTCATCTGTTGTGGAAAGATAACAGCTTTTCGTTTAACCTGATTAATGCTCGTGAAAGTTTGCGTGCAACAGGATACGAAACGCTAAACATTTGAGGAAACCATCATGGGAATGGGTGTTTTAACCGAAGAACAGAAGCGTCAATGGATTGAAGATGGTTATCTTGTTCTAAAAGGTGTCCTTTCTGCAGGAGAAGTCAAGCATCTCACTGCCGTTATTGATGGGATGGATGAAGAACATCGAAAGTACCTATCCGAAAATCCGCTAGATGGATCTGAAACCGAGGCGTACACCGGGCTCAACAGACTAAACATTATTGAGGATAGTGATATTTTCGTCCAACTGATTGATCACCCCGTGACGTTCCCTGTCGTGCTTGAACTCCTTGGTCCCTTCATCCAATTAAGTATGTCTCAAGCTATGATTCGGCCTCCGAACCCCGACTGTAAAGGGTTTTCGCACGCACTGCACCCAGATGGCGGTCAAGCAATGCAACGGATACGCGTCGATAAAAATAGCCTACCGTTACAGATTAAAATTCAATATTTCCTGACGCCGCTCGCTGCTTCTAATCATGGAAACTTTACTATTGTTCCTGGCAGCCACCACTGTCCTTTCCCGATAGCACAACTTGGCAACGCAGAAAATCCTCACAACGCCGAAGCGGTGCAGCTTTGTGTAAAGGCTGGAGACGCAGCCGTTTTCCCACATGCGTTATGGCATGGCGCAGCAACTAATAGATCTAACTCTGCACGCAAAACACTCATTTACTGCTATAATCATCATTGCTTCCGTGCTTACGATTATAGGGAGGCATCACCAGACCTTTTGGCACGCTGTACGCCCCGACAGCGAAGATTGATTGGGGATATTGGGGAATGGCAGCCCGGATCTTATTTTTATTCCCCCTCGGATCAGGAAGAAGTGATGACAGGGCATACAGAGAACAAAACATAAGGTGCACCGAACCCCTGTCCTACAAAATGTCACACTATTTAACGAGTGATGGAGATTTCAATGACTCCCAAGCAACGCTACCTATTTGATGTGACTGGCTATCTTCACTTGGAGAATGTGCTCAACCCTGAAGAACTGAAACAAGCCCAAAGTGCAGCCGATCGCTACATCCGTACTCCGCCCGAAAAATGGGAACCTGGATTTGGGGCAAATCTAGAGCGTCCAGACTTTACCCCCTATTCCCACGGTTTTGCATTCGACAAGGCATTGGAGTCTCTCTGTTTTCATCCGGTAACTTGGTCCATCGTTAAAGAGTTGACCGGCGACAAACCCCGGTTTACCAGCGGTACGCTGGGGCGAAATACCCATGGACAACGATTTCATCCACTGCACTGTGCGCGGGAAGGGGGTGGCGGCCCGGAAATGCCTCGTTATTTCTGCCAAGATGGACGGGTTTACTGTGACTTTTTCGTTGTCTTCTTCTATCTGACGGATGTGATGCCCGGGGATGGAGGGCTCGTCGTGATTCCGGGCTCGCACAAAAGCGAGTTTTTACGCCCACCCGATCTTTTTGTCCCTGACAGCGCTGAGCTCGACCCGGAGCCACATCCAGCCGTGACCAATATCACCCCCCGTGCTGGTGATGTAATCATTATCTCGGAATTGCTCACCCACGGTGTTCTTGTCTGGCAGCCGGAAGATCGAGACCGCCGCTTCCTGATACTGCGGTACATGCCGCAATACACCACCTACGGGACGTTTGACCCGTTCCCAGACGAAATTCAGGCACAATTGTCGCCGGAGACGCTAGAATTAATCGAGGTTGCTCCCTATAAACATGTCAAAGAGATTGTCAAACAGGAAACAGTCACCCTAACACGTTGAGGCGGAATGTTAATCATGAGGACAAAAAAAACCAAAGGCTGGCGAGTCTCTCAAGTTACTTCGGCGGTATGGACGGGTCGCTTCGTTTTTACGGTTAATTGGGCAACCGCTACTGCGAAGTTATATCTTTGCCTACTCGTTTTGTTATCCAGCATATTTGCAGGCTGCATTGATATTGATAATACTGTGCAGTCATTAAACCCTTTCTACACAGACGAAGCCGTTGTTGAATTTCCCCAACTCGAAGGAGAATGGCTGTCTTTTATAGTTCTTGACGGTGATGTTTTACCAATGAATATAAAGCCGTGGGTTTTTGAGGATAACACGGTAAAAATCTTCGATGAAGATAGGACAGTCTCTGTCGCTCAGACCAAGTTTTTTCAGATAGAAGATTCATACTTCGCTGACATCATCATGGCAAATTTTAATTTAGATCTCTTCGATGATTCCAACGATGACATGATATCTAGCGATATGAATTCTCTCACAAATGCTGCGTTCACGTTCTGGTCAATATTTCATTGGAGACCGGTTCATCTTGTGTATAAAGTCCAAATTGATGAGGAGCATACCTCGTTGGTTTTAGCTCCATTAAGTCTCGATTGGCTAGGAAAGATTTTGGAAGAAAATCCGGATTTAATTCCTTTAATTGATCCATCGGATCCTGATTCACCTTTACCATTACCTTTAGCAAATGCGACTTCAGCAACATGGATGTCCCTCTTAAAAAAATATCGGAACGAGGAAGAAGCTTTTCCCTCCGATCAAATATTTAAGGTTTTATTAAAAAAATCTGGGAAACCCCACGTCCTGCAATCTTACGAAAACGGCAATCCGCAGGCCTCCGTGTTTCCTGAAGACCGAGAATTTTCTGACGGGAGTCAAGTAAGAACGAATACACCGATTTACTACGCTGAAAATGGACAAATCGTCCGCCTTATGCTCAATCGGGATTGGCAATCGCCGGCTGGACTTTGGTTAAAGGCTGGTACTTGGGTGGAGTACTTTGAAAATGGTCATATCAAGCACGCAACTTTAGCGCAGGACTGGGAATCCCCTAAAGGGGAGCTAATTAAAGCGGGAACGACACTCGAATTTTCCAAAGATGGCAAGATTAAAAAGCAATCCTCTGAATAACTGGAAATAAGCTGGAGCTACATTACTTCCGTTTTTTCTGATGACAAAACGGGAAGGAAAAATCAGATGCAGACGGATTATGGAAACACAGACAATAACACGCGAGTTGCTATCACCGTCAGTGAGAATGCGCCCAAGTTGGAACGCTTTGCTGCCGAACAACTCTGCGACTACCTTGAAAAACTGTTTGGTGTCCGAACCCGCCCAAGGTCGAGCGTCTCTGCAGAAGCAGAAACACTATTCCTCGTTGGTAACCTAGACGCTGATATTGATATTCAAGGCGCGGCGTTTCCATCAGTTAGGGAACAGGGATTTGTCTTGCACCGCGTCCAATGTCAAGGGCGCCCATCGCTAGTGGTTAGGGGTGGAAGTCCACGTGCGACGCTGTGGGCGGTGTATGAGTTGGTAGAACGCTGGGGTGTGCGCTACCTTTTGCACCGTGACATATTACCGACACCCTCCACCTTCCGCCTCCCCGATATAGACATCGTGATAGAGCCAACGTTACCAGTGCGTCAGTGGCGTGTTATCAACGATTTCGCCTGCGGTCCTGAATCTTGGGGCATGGGCGATTATCGTCCGGTGCTTGATCAACTCGCGAAACTCAAGTTTAATCGCATTCTGCTGTCCGTCTGGCCTTGGCAACCCTTTCTGCACTATGAGGTCAAAGGAGTCAAGCGAGAGTCGGCGACGCTCTGGTTCGACTTCCACTATCCCATCACTGACGATATGGTGGGGCGGCACCTGTTCGGCGATGAGGAAGAATTCTGGAATCCCGACCTGCCACGCGGTGCAAGTTATGAGGAATTCACTGCAGCGGGTGAGCAATTGATACGTAACCTAATCGACTACGCGCACCAGCGCGGAATAGAGTGTGTCATCGTTGCTACGCTGACCGAATTTCCACCAGAGTTTGCACCGCTACTCAAAGACGCTCAAGAGGTCCATCAGTTAGCGGAATTGACGATTGTGCCAAGTGCAGAGACCGATATTGATGACCCTGCGCTCACTGAACTTGCAACGGCTGTGCTGCGAGCGACAGTAGATACCTATCCTGAGGTAGATTATGTGGCGTTAGGGATGCCAGAGTTTCGGCAGTGGTCGGGGTTGTATGAACGGGCATGGGAGGCACTCAATGCCAAGTATAATATCTCATCGCAACGCTCACTTGATGATATGCTAACTGCTGCGACGCAACGTTCCGCGTATCCCGGCGGAGAAGAACGTGCCTTACAGGAGGTCAAAGGCGACATTGTTGCCCTCTACTTCTATGATCGACTCCTCAACGAGTTACATGCTCTCAAGGAGTCACGTCGTCCCGACATGAAATTTATCTACAACAGCGTAGCAGAGGAACTCTTTCCACTGCTTGGAAACCTTGTGCCTCATGGTTGGGAAACGCTGAACTTCGTGGACTACACTGCGTCGCGCATTGTCAAACGACGGGAAGTTCTTGAGAACGTTCCGAGTCGAGAACACGCCTGCAGCCTGATTTATACACTCCACGATGACAATGTGGGACTGTTACCACAATTGGCGACCGGCTCCCTAAGTGAGTTGACAAAAGACCTAATTCGGCACGGTTGGGCGGGGTTCTCCACACGCTACTGGCTTATCGCCGATCATGATCCGTGCGTTGCCTATCTATCGAAAGCGGCGTGGGACGAAGAGGTAAAGCATGAGGAGGTTTACCGAGATCAGATCCGCGCTGTCTGTGGGGAGGCCTGCATTGATGATATGTTGACGACGTTTCGTGAGGTGGAAGGGACAACGATCGCGCTGGAAGCGCATGGATTGGGGTTGACTTTCCCGGTGCCCGGTATGTTGACCAAGCATTGGACGCCGCAACCGATGTCCGATGAATTGGTGGAGGACCGGCAGGGATATCAGCGGGCATTAAACGCCGCATACCGCGCACGGGAAAAAGCACAACCGTCGGGACACAGTTACATAGACTACTGGATAGGGCGTCTGGAGTTCGGGATCGGTTATCTGGATATGGTTGCAGCGGTTCGTCGTGCTGCGATTGCGGAGGCTGACGGGAGGCCTGCTGAAGCAATCCAACAAGCAGAGGCTGCATTGACAACTGCCCGTCAGGCGTTGGAAGCGTATGCGGATGTCGTACGTGACCAATCTGACCGTGGGGCGATTGCGGTGATGAATGAGTATGTGTATCGTCCTTTGAAGAAGAAGATAGTAACGTTGCAAAAAGGATAAAACAACATAGGGTTTATCTGACCTTCGTTGTGTCTTCCCACCCACTGCCAATCTAGGCTTCCTACCAAGCGGTCCACCCACCATCAACAAGCAAGTTCTGTCCGGTAATATAGCTGCCAGCGTCACTGGCTAACAGCACGACAGCTCCTTTTAACTCCTCTGGCCTTCCCATACGCCCCAGCGGCACCTTCTCTTCTAGGCGAGGGATGAAGCCTTCAACGTTGTCACGCACCTCTGGTTTGGGGAACGGTCCGGGAGCGATCGCATTGACGCGAATATTGTATTTTGCCCAGTACGCCGCGAGATGACGAGTTAAGTGCACCACACCACCTTTGAGGGCGTGGTAATTTGGGGGACTATTGGCAGATAATCCTTCGTAGGCACTCGGATAGCTCGCCACGACACCGTACATGCTAGCGATGTTAATAATCGATCCGGGACGCTGACTCTCACGCAAATGGAGCATCACATCTCGCGCTAGAAGGAAGTAAGCGGTTACACCGACATGATATGCTTGATTAAAGTCCTCTGCTGTAGCGTTGTCGATGTCCGGTGCCGTAGCACCGTAAGCGTTATTGACTAACACATCGATCTTGCCCATTCGCTCCACTACCTCTGCGACGAAACTGGGAATCGTATCGGTGTCAGCCTGACTGAACCCCAAACCTAAGTGTCCATCGCCGGGCAGCAATGGGGCAAACTCGGCAGCCTGTCCCCCATCACGGCTGGTAACTACGACCTGTGCACCTGCTTCTGCGAGGGCTCGGCTCATCGCTGACCCTAGCCAGCCACATGCCCCAGTCACCACTGCAACTTTGCCTTGCAAGCTGAGTAGATCTATAACACTACGTTCATCCGCGCTCATGATTTTTCTCCGTCCAATTCGTGTTCGCTCATGTTAAGAAATAGTGCAAAGAAACCGAGTTTTTCCGAAAAAACTCGGTTTCTCTTCGTTCTTTACACTTTCTTTTTTCATAAGCCTTCGTGTTAATTGCTCCATGCTTGACGTAGAAGACGCAGCCAGTTTCTGTGCATGATGGCGGCAATGTCGTCATCGTTGTAGCCTCGGTCTGCCAACAGACTGGCAAGCTTTTGGAGATCGGCGATGGTATCTAAATCAGAAGGGGACTGCTCTCGACCATAACCACCGTCAAGGTCTGTGCCAATGCCAGCGTGACGGCTATTACCCGCCAATTGGCACACATGGTCTATGTGATTGACGACCGTATTCAGTGTGACCGCTTCATTTGTGCTTTGACCGGAAACCCAACCCGGTTGCAGCATCCACGCATCAAAAGCTGCACCAATTACACCATCCCGTTCAAAGATTGCTTGCAACTGTTCATCGCTGAACTGACGTTGATGGGGGACCAGTGCCCGGCAGTTGTTATGGCTTGCTAACACCAATCCTTCGTAATGTTCTAACGCCTCCCAGAACGCCTGATCCGAGCAGTGGGTAAGATCGAGGATAACACCTAAGCGCTGCATTTCGGCAAGCAGCGGCGGTCCAAGTTCGGTTAAGCCTAATTCCGTGCCTGTCCCGCCGGCGTAACGTCCGGGTCCGTAATGTGTAAGCCCAAGCAGACGCAGCCCGCCTTCAACCCATTCCTCTAGCTGATCCGGCTTTAAAATCGGATCCGCCCCTTCCATACTGATGACAAACCCAAGGGGTGGCGTATCATCGGATTCTGTCTCTTCCCAAGCCTCCCAATTGGTGATATGACTATCCAAAGTCGCACAATCTGTAATAAGGCGAATGTGACCCTCGTATTCCAAAGCGCGATAGTAAGCCAGCTGCCCTTGGGCGATGCCGTAGGACTGGACTGGTGAGGCATAATCCGAATGAGGAGCAGGGCGCCCAGTAGAGCGGGCAAACAGGGTGACAATGGATACCGCAAGTCGTCCCCGACGCATGTCCGGAAATGCAACAGTGCCTTGTGCACGCCCCTTACCCGGGGTGCCGACCTCCTGTGTGCGGATGGTATAAGCGGAACGCAGCAAATCCCGATTCCCTTGAAGCGCGTTCCAAGAAAGATCAAGGTGGGCATCAATGATTAGCATAAGCAAAAACCTCCCGATGGTGGTTCATCAACAACAAACAAGATTTAGGGATATCTACCGGACCAAGCGGCGGAACGGATCCTTCTTCAGATCAGATTCCAACAAACTATCTACATCGCCCGCGTCTACACCAGATTTAATCACGCCCAATGCGCCAGCCACCGCATCAGCAGTCAAACGGATATCCTCCTCGGTGTGGGCAAGCGTACCCTTAAATCCCATATAACAGTGTATACCACGCTTTGCCATCTCTTGAATGAATAGCGTTTTGACTTGGGGTGCCAACGTTTCATCCGGTAAGTCGAGGGAAACACCGAGGCTAGTATGGAGACCGGTACAGGCACCCGATAGCCCACTAGCGGCGATCACTTCGTTGAGGACGGATCGCAAATTCTCGCCAAGTTCCTTAAAGCGAACCTCAGAGTTCCGACGCCTCAGCTCACGAATCGTCGTCAGTGCAGCAATTGTCCCGATGTTATCACTCCAATATGAACTAGAGATGAACATACGGCTGGCTGGTTCCATCACTTCTCGTGAACCAACAACCGCACCCATCGGATAGCCGTTTGACATCGCCTTTGCAACAACGGTCATATCTGGGATAACCCCTAGGGGTTTCTGCATACCGCCTACTGAATATCGCCAACCACAAGATACCTCGTCAAAAATAAAAATAGCGTTGTACTTGTGGGCAAGGGCTTTGACCCCTTCTAGGTATCCCGGCTCAGGCAACTCAGAGCGAGCGGGTTCCATCATAATCGCCGCAACCTCACCCTGATTCTCCTCTAGCAGTCCCTCTAACATGGCAAGGTCACCATAAATAAAGGGAATAGCGGTTCCAGCGAGCGCTTGGGGTACGCCAATTGGTTCAATCCCTGCAAACGGATATTCGCCGCTTTCAGGATCGACACCATAATTCGCTGCTTGATACCAATCGTGCCAACCGTGATAGCCGCAGAACACAATTTTGTCTTTGCCCGTTGTACCGCGTGCGATACGCGCTGCAACGGCACACGCTTCGCCGCCACCTTTGGTATACCTTACCATCTCGGCACTTGGGATGGTATCTATCAGTTCTTCCGCTAATTCGATTTCGACCGGTCCATTCAACGTGTAAAGACTACCACGATCAATCTGCTCCTTAACCGCTGTATCCACGACCGGATCCGCATGGCCGAGGATAATCGCGCCAACCGCGTTGACCCAGTCGATGTATTCATTCCCATCCACATCGATGAAACGGGAGCCTTTAGCGCGCTGGGCATAGGTGGGACTAACGCCGTTGGCAAACTGACTGGCGCGTCGGCTGATCAATTGCGTCCAACCGGGAATAATTTCACCAGCCCGCTGGTACAGCTCATTGGAACGGGTAACATCATGGGTACGTTGGGACATTTGTCACTCCTTTCTGTTTAGCGAGCGCAAGGGAAACTTCCTTCTTGGAAAATCACGCTAACTCAAGTTACTATGTATTGAAAATCCATCAGTTTTCTATTTTAGCTGAATTGTTCTATTTTTCGCTCCAGAGGAGCGATATGTCTATAGAATGTTGGTACCTCTAGCGACTATGCTATTCCACCACAGCCGGTTTCTGTTTCCAAAAACCCGTCGCCTGTTCAAAGGCGTGAGCCAATTGGAGTACACCTAAGTCATCTTGGTGTCGCCCAACAATTTGGACCCCTACCGGCAAACCGTCCGGGGTGAAACCACAGGGCACCGAAATCGCAGGTAGGCCAAGAACGCTGATGTAATAGCATGACCGCATCCAGTCGATGTACGTCTCCATCTTCATACCGTTGATCTCGGTGATATAACGCTGCTTCACGTCGAAGGGGAGTGTTTGATTCACAGGAAGAACCAGGTACTCGTAAGTCTCCATGAACTCCCGTACCCGCTGATAAAGGGCTGTCCGCTTAATCTCTGCTTGCCCAATCTGTGGTCCGGTTAGTTCCATACCTGCATTGATGTTCCAAGCCACGGTATCCTTTATCTGGTCTGGATGAGTTTCTAACAACTTTGAGTAAGCGAGTTCAAAACGCCATGCACGCCATACCTTAAAGACTTCATCTGCGTCTGTGAAATCCGGTGCGTCGTCCACGGTTACGCAGCCCAAGGATTCAAAGACCGCTCGTTGTGCGTCAATGGTGGCAGTCACCTGCGGATCCACCGGTAATCCGCCCAAATCCCGATCCCAAGCGATATGCACGCCGCTGAAATCACGCTCGAGAGACTGAGAGAACATCTCTCCCGGTTCACTGATAGAAATGGGCGCGCGCCGATCGGCCCCGGCAATTGCACTCAACATCAAGGCAGCATCCTGTACCGTTCGTGCCATCGGACCCTCCACCGATATTGGAAACCAACCCAACACAGCGGGCCACACAGGGACTCTGCCGGGAGAAGTCCGAAAACCCACGACATTACAGAAGTTAGCGGGGTTTCGTAGCGAGCCTCCCATATCGCTCCCATCCGCGATTGGGATCATACCGCACGCCAGGGCAACTGCAGCGCCGCCGCTGCTCCCGCCACAGGTCTTCGTCGTATCATACGGGTTGAGTGTCTCTCCGAATACCTCGTTATATGTTTGCGACCCTGCGCCAAACTCCGGCGTGTTAGTCTTGCCAATAGTGATAGCTCCCGCTTTCTTCAAGCGTTCCACGATCAGAGCGTCATGTTCAGGGACAAAATCCTTGAAAAGTGGAGAGCCGTAGGTGGTGCGGATGCCTTTGGTTTCAACGAGATCTTTATGTGCGATAGGTAATCCGTGCAGTGGACCCACATCCTCGCCGCGTGCTAACACTGCATCGGCGGCGTCTGCCTTGTCTATCACCTTGCCAAAATCGCAGCGTGTCACGATGGCGTTTACCTGCGGATTAACACGCTCAATCTGAGTCAGATGTGCTTCCATCACTTCTCTGACGGAAAGTTCCTTCGCACGGAGGCGGCGGACTAACTCGGTGGCGGTGAGGAAGCATATTTCGGTGTTGGACATAAATTCTCCTAATCCTTCCAATTAAAAATGACACCCAGCATCGATTTTTCTCGATGGTACGCCATCTCATAAGCCTTGACTATCTCTGTATAATGAAAGCGATGGGTGACTAACCGCTTCGGCTCAACGAGCCCGTCCGCCATTAAGGAAACGATATAATCTCCATGACGGTCATTGTTAAATCGGGTTTCAGGCGTAGGATACAGATAGCCCGGAGGCCCTGACACCGCAATGATTGAAATCCCTTTGTTGTAGAACAGTTCCATCGGCAACGGATTAAAGTCAAGAGGAGGTTCGCCACGACCGAGTAGGCTGACGATGGATACACGACCGTTATCTCGAACAATCTGTAGGGAGGTGCGGAAGGCGGGCCAAGGGTTTGCCGTGAGGATAACCAAATCAATACCGATGCCGTTGGTAAATTCATCTAACTTTGCATCGAGGTCAGGGTCGTTATACAAGAACGCGGCGTGCGCCCCCATTCGCTCTGCCATCTCCAAACGGATGGGACTGTTGCCAATACCAACGACCCGTGCCCCAAAAGGTGGGCCCAACCCAACCGCTCCCAATCCAAGCACCCCTAGCCCGACAACCGCCACATTTTCACCCGGCTGAAAATGCGCTTTGCGATAACAGTGACCGCTGAGGGCATAGAGATGGGTGTAGACAGCATCCTCTGGATGAACGCCATCGGGAACTTTGACAATGCTCGCCGATTCATCGGTGATATATTCGGATTGGTGAGGCTGACGGGTCACGACCCGATCGCCGACCTGCACGCGAGTCACTTCACTGCCCACGCCCCGAACAACCCCCAAGTTGCTGTCCCCGACCCATCGGGGGTAGCCAGGGGCACCCGGAACCTGTTCCGCACCTTCATAGTTACCGCGATCCGTACCGATTTTCAGGGCAGAGATCTCAGTCTCGATCCAAATCTCCTTTGGTTTCAAGTTGTCTGTGTCAAGAGGGTGTTCCTCCATGCGAAGATCTCGTGGACCGTATAGAATTGGAATTTTCATAGGCCCTCCTCAAGAGTCGGGTGTTAGATATTATCAAAAGGATATAATTTTCGCCCAAGTCGTTTGAAGGTCAGATCACTCAGTGTATGGACGCTAGGCTCATACACAACGTGAATTGCGCCCGCCCACGATTCAAACCCTGCGCGAAAATGGGCGGAGGATTTGACCCCGATATAGCGCATCTGGCGCGGCTCGAGTCCAAGTGTTCGCGAAAAAGCGGTGTCAAAGGGTTGCTCCCGTTGTGTGACCAACAGAACGTGAACGCCGTCCTGTTTGATATGCGCTGATGGCCCCATGGTGCTGCTTAAACCGGCAAGCATCGGTCCGTCGTAACGAAAATTGCCATCCGACAACGCAATCACTTCCGCTGTCATGCGGATGGGTTGACCTTGTGCAGGGGTCGATTTGGCGCCAACATCTATGGTCAACGTCGCACCCACCCCAGCGTGATGGCACGCTGCAATCGCCTCAGGATCAACGATATAAAGTATGCAAGCATCCTGAAGCCCTGCTTCTATGAAGCACTTTAACATGCCGGTGCTATCGCCCGGAGAACCACCGCCTGTGTTATCGTTTCGATCCGCAAAAATCACCGGAAAGTTCCCCTCGGTTTCGGCGGTTTTCAGTGCTTCACAGGTTGTTGGTGAGGGACCGTGCCACGTTTCGCGTCGCTCAAAGATCCATTTCCCCAACTGATCGGCGTAGGTCTGGGCTAAGGTTTCGTCGTTATCGGTTACAATGTAAACCGATGCCCCCATATTTGGCACATCAGCCAGATAGTAGCAGGTTGCAATTGAACCGCAGATGACGCCGGGCTGGCCTTCGATGCGATGTAGTTCCTCAATCGCTTCCCGCATCGGCGGGTGCGCCGTAACTTGGTGCATCCCCCAGATCATGGGAATTTGATGCAGTGCCATCGTTGGGCGTTTACCATCATTCACGATGGACATCAGCACATCGGCACATTCACGGCTACGTTCTGCCATATCGATCTCCGGATAGGTCTCCCGCCCAATCAGCACATCTGCGGCCTCAACCATCTGTGGAGAGACGTTGGAATGGATATCTAGTTGTGCAAGGATAGGAACCTCTGGACCGACTACCTCACGAATTGCCGCCAGTATATGCCCCTCAGGATCGTCAATGCCGTCCGGTTTCTCAAGGTCTCCTACCACCATCGAGCCGTGTAACCCAAATAGCACCCCATCTATTGAACCGGCTTCAGTAATTCCGTTTAATATTTCCCCTAAGATAGCATCAAAGATATTCCGCGGGGTTGGTCCGCTGGGATGCGCCTCGGCAAAAATAGTCGGAATTAGTTCAAAGCCATGGGTTTTTGCACCATCAATATATCCGCCAATTGGGGTGTTAGTGCCGCGGAATGTATCTAATATCTCTTCGCCCCGTAGGTAGAACCGCTCCTTGTAGCTTTGCCAATCTGTTTCGACTGTGGTGAAGGTGCTGGTCTCGTGGGCGATTCCACCGGTAACAACTCTCATGGCTGCCTCTCCTCTAATTTTCACATTTTTTGATTCGGCGTAGTGCAGTACAACGCTAGATTTGGTGGTTAAAAATGAACATGCAGCTATCTTACCAATTTATCAATCGCTGGTCAACAGAAATCACTGAGCGAAACTTCTAGGGAGACACAGGTATTTATAATAATTGTTGATGTGTTGTCATTCTGATGTTATAATCTATCACCACTATTTCCAAGTTTCTATCCTTTAACAGAAGGGCAATCCATTGTGCGTACTTCCGATGAAGAATTGATGATGAAGTGTCGAAACGGTGACATGGGTGCTTTCGAGCTAATTGTGATGCGCTACAAAGACCTTATCACTAATTTCATCTATCGATCTATAGGTGACTATCACCGTGCTGAAGACTTAGCGCAGGAGACATTTCTGCGGGTTTTCAAAAGTGCGGGACGCTATGAGCCCAAGTGTCGATTCAAAAATTGGCTTTATCTGATCGCAACGAATTTATGCCGTAACGAAATTCGAGATCGGAAACGGCGGAATACGGCTTACTTCGATGACCTTGTCCCCGATAATGAGGACATCAGCTACCTTGAGCTAATGCAGGATGTCAGTCAGCTCCCCGATGAACTCTACGAAAAAAAGGAACAACAAATCATCATTCAGCGGACAATTGACCGCCTGCCTGAAAATCAGCGCTTAGCATTGCTACTGGTGAGCTATCAGAATCTAAGGTATGATGAAATTGCAGAAGTGCTTGAGTGCTCCGTCAGTGCTGTGAAATCACTTATCCATCGCGCCCGTCAGAATATGAAAACACTCTTGACAGAAGTTGGTATTGGAGAGAGTTCCTATGCTAAAGTGTGAAAATGTTCAACCACAGTTATCTGCTTATGTAGATCGCGAGATGCCCCTGTGGACAATCCAACTGATTCAATGGCATCTCAAGCGGTGCCCAAGCTGTGCTCATGAAGTGATGCGCCTCCGGCAAACAAACACAATCCTTTGCCAGCTAGATCCAGTGAAAACCTCTGACAATTTCCTGCCTGACTTGATGCGTCGAGCTGCAGCAATTACTATAACTGAAAAGGGACGAATTTCTACCCTGCGTCGCCTCTTACGGCGATTAGAATCCTCTGTTGCCTGGCTGCTTTATAGTTTTCGGACGCGGGTTCGGCCCTATGCCATTGTCGCTTCATTGGCGCTGATTGCAACGGTTGTGAGCCTTACCCTCTATCAACCACAGCTCCCGTTGCCATCGGACGATGCACTGACGCTTGCACAGTCACCAAGCGATAAACAAGTACTGCTCGTGGAGTTTGAGATTGTTCCCATCGATCGATTCCCTAAACCCCACCTATCTTCTAATCGGCGAACGGCACCTTTCACACCGGTTGATCAACATCAGGCAAGATAACACAAGCGTTATTCCTAGTAGGAATTATGCAGTTGAGCTCTCAAAGGCAACCCCCTGTCCCCTGATCAGGGGGTAGTTCGGTAATTCATCACCGCACCCCCTAGCCCCCGCCCCGATAGATCGGGATTAAGAAACAGGCGGGGGAAAAGCAAGTTGAGCGTAGCGAAATCCCTATGCTTTATCGGGGCGAGGGAAGAACGCGCAATGAATTGCGCTACTACAAACTGAAGTGCGTAACTCCTAAACCAATCACGATCCTGTAATCAAATGTTCAATATGAAAACTTGAACCCTTCCAAATATTTCGGGACTGCTCCGGAAAGATTGGTGTCCGGGTGTCTGTATGATTTTCTGAAATGTAAGCGGAATCACGTATTGCGGTTGAAACTGCCCTAAATGGAAAGTAAAAAAATCACGAATAGATTCAAGGAAAAAAACGATCTACAATAAGCTACGAATCTGTTATTCTTAGTGTATCATCTCGAATTTTAAGGGGAACTGTAAGTTAAAATTAGAGAGGTTAATTATGAATTCCCGTCAAATCCCAATGGTGGGTTTAATGCTTGTGCTTCTGGTGGATTGGTTTTGAAGGTTGACATCCTCGCAGCGATTGAGGATGCAGTCAAATTTGCCGAGGAGAGTCCATTTCCAGCCCCGGAAGCGGTAGTCGAAGACATCTTCGCCAAGTAATCCTCCATTTTTTTCTAGTGCCCCTTCAACAATAGAAAGGAGATAAATTTATGAAGACGCAACTGTTTTGTGTTACTTTTCTGTTGATTTGCCTCACGTTCCCACTGACCACGACAGCGCAGGTCGTAGATATCCCCGACCCGAACCTCCACGCTGCTATTGCGGCTGCACTCGGTAAAGCATCAGACCACGCCATCACGGTGGGGGATATGGCGGATTTGACTGAGCTTGAACCAAGATCAGCCGGAATAAACAATTTGACCGGGCTTGAAGCCGCAACCAACTTGACACGCCTAAATCTTTGGGGCAACTCCATATCAGACGTTTCACCCTTGACAAATTTAATCAACTTGACATCGCTGCATCTTGGGTATAACCCTCCTCTATCAGACATTTCCCCTTTGGCAGACTTGACTAACTTAACATGGCTGTACCTTCCGTACAACCCTATATCAGACGTTTCACCCTTGGCAAACTTAACCAACCTGACAGGGCTGGACCTTTCCTGGAACAACGCCCTATCAGACATTTCCTCCTTGGCAAACTTAACCAACTTGACATTTCTGGAACTTCGGCACACCAGTGTATCAGACCTCTCCCCGTTGGCAAACTTAACCAGCCTGACAGGGCTATACCTTCCGAACACCAATATATCAGACATTTCCTCCTTGGCAAATTTAATCAACTTGACGGCGACGGATCTTTCCTCAAACACCATATCAGACCTCTCCCCGTTGATAGAAAATGCGGGATTAGGGAATGGTACTGAGGTTAATGTGCGCGGAAATCCCCTGAGCTATCTATCCGTTCATACCCATATTCCCACCCTCCAAAATAAAGGGGTTGCGGTCTATTTTGATAACCAAGCGTATTCAGCACTTCTGAAAATCTCGGGGGATAATCAGAACGGTGGAGTCGGCGTGACTCTGGCAAAACCGTTTGTCATTGAAGCACAGGACGCTAATGGTGCCGCACTCGCAGGGATTTCAGTCATATTTGCCGTTACAAGCGGTGGGGGCACACTCAATGTTACAAGCACAACGACGGAGGCAAATGGCAGGGCGGAGAGTACCCTCACACTGGGACCGAATCCGGGAACAAATACCGTTCAGGTATCTGCCGATGGAATTGAGAGTACGGTTGCTTTTTACGCTATCGCCGAGATGGAATCACCAGCGATTCCAGCGGATGTCAGCGGAGATGGGGTTGTCAATATCTTGGATTTGGTCTCGGTAGTATCTCAATTGGGGAGTGCGGGGATCAATCTAGCGGCGGATGTGAACGGAGATGGAGTAGTCAATATTCTGGATTTGGTCTCGGTTGCGGGTATGTTGGGGGCTACGGCAGCCGCACCTTCAGTGCACCCACAAACCACACTCACAGCGGTAGAGGTTCGGCAATGGCTGACCGATGCAAAAGCGTTTGAGATTAGGGATCCGATTATGAAACGGGGGATGATGGTGCTTGAACAACTCTTGGTATCTCTAACACCAACAAAAACAGAACTATTGGCTAACTATCCGAACCCATTTAACCCAGAAACGTGGATTCCTTATCGATTGGCGCAGGACGCCTTGGTCACTCTGACCATCTATGACACAGCGGGTCAGGTCGTCTGTACCCTTGACGTTGGGCATCAGACTGCTGCCTTCTACGAGAGTCAGTCGCAAGCAATCTACTGGGATGGCAAAAACGAGTTCGGTGAGCGTGTGACAAGTGGTGTGTACTTCTATCACCTATCTGCCGGGGATTATTCCGCCACGCGGAAAATGCTCGTTATCAAGTAGCGAAGCACCTGTAGGTGCGTAGTGTTTGGTGAATTAAGCCAGACACTTTAGCATGATATCGTTGGTATTTGACGCGCAATGAATTGCGCTACTACAAACTGAAGTGCGTAACTCCTACCTAGTATGAAGGCGAGAAGATGCCCAAAGCACTTTGCATCGGTGAATTACTCATTGATTTCGTTTCTACAACGGTCGATGTCACGCTCGCAGAAGCACCGGGATTTGCCAAAGCGGCGGGCGGCGCAACCGCGAATGTCGCCGTTGGTTTGGCAAAACTTGGCGTTGATTCAGGCTTTATCGGTAAAATCGGCGATGAACCGTTCGGCGATTTCCTGCGAAAAACGCTTGAGCAGAACCGTGTTGATACTGTGCAGCTTATCTCAGAAACCGGTCGACGGACAACACTAGCGTTTGTTGCCACTCGATCCGATGGTGCGAAGGACATCCTTTTCTATCGCAATCCGGGAGCGGATATACTGCTTAGACCTGACGAAATTGATGCAACGTATATTCAATCTGCAGAGGTGTTTCACTGCGGCTCGTGCAGCTTGAGTCACCAACCTGTCCGCGATGCCACGTTAAGAGCGATTCAGTATGCGAAGGATGGGGGCGCATTCATCTCCTACGATCCAAATCTACGCCTGGTGATGTGGGATGCGCCAGCGGAGGCTAAACAGTGGATCTGGGAGGTCATGCCGTTTGCGAATGTCGTCAAAGCGGCAGAGGAGGAGTGGGAGTTCATCACAGATACCCCTGAAATGGAGGCGGGAAGTGAGCGAATCTTGGGAACTGGCGTGGGGTTAGTCATTGTGACGCTAGGCGAGCACGGTTGTTACTACAATAACGGCTCGCATCAAGGATATGTGGAAGGATTCAAGGTTGAAGTGGTAGACCCACTTGGTGCGGGCGACGGATTCGTCGCAGCGATGTTAACGCAAATAATCGATTCCCCTGGCGGGGTACAGAAGCTGCCTGAACTCGATGATGATCAGCTCCAGAAGATAATGAGATACGCCAACGCAGCAGGAGCACTCACAACGCAGAAAATCGGCGTCATCCCTGCTTTGCCGACAGCATCAGATATTGAGACGTTTCTCAATCTTTAACTTATTTAGGGATTACACACTTCAGATTGTAGTTACCCGCCTGTCCCGATAAATCGGGGCTGTATCGGGCATCACGTTTCACGTCATCAATAGTTCCCAACTATAGTAGATTTTAGGATTACTGAGACACTCCAACCCAGTGCGGTTCGGAAAACGAAACTACCGTTTGGTAGGCGCTGTTTCTAACTGCGCCTACCGGGAAGCGAAAGTATCCATTTATTTCTCAAATCCACCATAGTATCATTGAAAGGCATTCGACATTACCATCTCATACAAAAAGGAGTTACAACATGAGGAAAAAAACAACAGGAGCGTTTGCTTCGCACATAAAGGATGCCAACTGGGCGGAGGGGTTGCGCCCCTACTTTCTCTACCGAGATCTGGGGATTAGCACCGCCACCGACGGCAAGGTTCTGGCGCACGTCATCCGCGCCAATCAATCTTGTGACGGACCTATGGGCTACCACTCGCACGCCCTCGACTTCCAGATGAATTACCTGCTCAAGGGTTGGGCACGACTTGACTTTGAAGACATCGGCGAAATCCGCGTTGAGGCTGGCGATGCCTGGTATCAGCCGCCCGGCATCAAGCATGAGGTGTTGGAGTATTCCGACGACTTTGAGGTCATTGAGATTACCATGCCCGCCGAGTTTCCCACACAAGGCGAATCGCGTTAGATACTATGAACATAAGTTGTTGGTAGTAGGCATACTCCGTATGCCGTAACCCTTGTGCCTACGGCGGTACGACGGAGTGCAATGTATAAAGTGCACCAGTTCAATGAACCAATGAACTAGTGAACAAACACCTTGGAAGGATTGACATGAACGTTGGTTTCATCGGTCTGGGCAATATGGGCAATCCGATGGCAGCAAACATCCTCAAAGCCCAATACAACCTAACGGTCTACGACCTCCGTCGCGAAATGGGTCGATCCCTCGAAGCTGCCGGTGCAAAGTGGGAGACAAGTCCGAAGAACGTAGCAGCCCAATCGGACGTGGTGCTTACATCTCTGCCGGGTCCCAAAGAGGTCGAAGCCGTTGTTTTGGGCGAAAACGGCATTTTCGCGGGGTTGAACAGCGGCTGCGCTTACATCGATCTGAGCACCAATTCCCCCACAACTCTGCAAAAAATCGCCGAGATCGGTGCGTCAAAGGGGTTCCACGTCCTTGACGCACCGATTAGCGGCGGTGTATTTGGTGCGAGGGACGGGACGCTCACCATATTTGTGGGTGGTGAACAGGGGGATTTTGAGCGGTTTCAGCCGCTGTTTCAGAGCATCGGCGACCATATTGCTTACATGGGGCCGATAGGCAGTGGGCATGTGACCAAGTTGGTAAACAACTTCATCATGTTCATCAATTTCGCTGGCATCTGTGAAGGGATGGCGATGGGTGCCAAGGCGGGAATAGATCTACAAGCACTGCTCGATGTGATTAAGACCAGCACAGGTGATAGCATGTACCTGCGCCGAACAATCGATTTACTCTTGGCGGGTGAGGATGTAAATTCTGCTGCGGACTTGGCTGTTAAAGACGTGCACTTGGCAGTTGAACTTGGCAGAGAACTTGATATTCCAATAGAACTTGGTCCGCTTGTCGAAGATATTTTCAGGCGATTCTGCGATCGGGGGCGCGGGCAGGAGGATCAGTTGGAAATCATGCGAGATTTCATGCAAAGATCAGGAGTAGATGTGCCGGAGAGAAAGTCAGAGTAATCGCTCAGCTAATTCCGGCGGTGATCTGTGAACCGTCGCGCTTTCAACTCAAAGCTGGGCAATGTGCCGTGAGGCACCGGGGTCACCACGGCGCGCAGGCCCAGAGATTCACGAACCGCCTTGGCAACAGTTTGGGCGGTCATATTTGGATCTGTGCCACTGGTCTGGATCCGAATCTCCATCTCATCAAGCGCACCCCGACGATAAACGTCTACTGCAAACTCACCCACCTCAGCAAAACGACGGATGATGTTCTCAATGGTACTCGGATAGACATTCACGCCGCGTATAATCAGCGCATCGTCGATTCGCCCGATAACACCACCTTTGAGACGCCAAAATGTCCGTCCGCATTCGCACGGTTCCGTTTCCAGTTTGACCTGATCGCCGGTGCGGTAGCGGATGACCGGCATTCCCACCCTACCCAGATTGGTGATAACCAACTCACCTTCTTTAGCGGCTTCGCCGGTCACAGGGTCAATCACTTCGCAGATAAACTCCCCTTCGTTTAGGTGTACTCCCGCTTGTGCCTGACACTCAAATCCCCAAGCCCCTACCTCCGTTGCGCCGGGGTGATCGTAACAGCGAGCGTTCCATGCGGTTTCGATGCGATGCTTCGTCCACGGCAGGCTTGCGCCCGGTTCACCGGCATGAATCGTCACACGGACGTTGGCGTTGGCGATGTCAATCCCCTCTGCTTCAGCAACTTCAGCGAGGTGCAAGGCATACGTGGGAGTGCAGATCAGTGTCGAAATGTCGTTGGAACAGATAACGCGCAGCCGCTGAAGCGACGTCATTCCGCCGCCCGGAATAGACAGTGCGCCTATCCGCCGCGCCCCTTCGTAAGCGCTCCAGAAGCCGATAAAGGGCCCGAAAGAGAACGCAAAGAAGATCCGATCGCTTGAAGTCACCCCGGCGGCGTTATATACCGCCTCCCAACAGCGTCCCCACCAATCCCAGCTCTGCTCGGTGTCCAAGCAGCGCAGCGGCTCGCCGGTCGTGCCAGAGGTTTGATGGATACGGATATACCGTTCGCGAGGAAATGTGAGATTTGTGCCGTAGGGTGGGTGAGCCTTCCCGTCTGCGGAGAGTTCGTCCTTTGTAGTAAAGGGCAGCTGCCGGTAATCTTCAAGTGTTCGTATATCCTCCGACTGCCTTACTCCTGCCTCGCCCAATTTTTGCCGATAGAAAGAATTGGCCTCCAGCACCGGAGCAAGCATCGCCTGCAGCTTCTTTAGTTGAATTTGCGTTAACGCTTCTCGTCCGAGCGTTTCAATAAAAAAATTCAAATCACTTGTCATATCGCGTAAATGTAGAGCCTCCCAAAACCTTATGAAGGTTTGCAGCCGCCGTAAGGTTATCAGGCATGGTTAAAAGAGTTGAAAAGTTCTCGACTGTTCGCTCCAGATGAAGATTAATAAATAAATTGGGTAATCTTCATGCGATGTCCGGTGCGGTTTTCACCCGCACCTACCGGGTCTAGGGGAAAATATAGAATTACCCGATTATTTTCTGAAACCTCCAGCGGAGCGATATGTCTATAGAAAAAGGATACGTCCAATCCCCGCACTCTCGGAGCGGAGCTTTGCGCGTGTGCAGTGGATTTGTCAATCCTCTGCGAGCCGTATTGCCTCGATTTAGCTTTTATTTGCCCGGTTTATAACGTTCCTCATAAGTAATAACTTGCGTCATTATAGCAGCCAATTCATACTTGTGGCAAGCGATACTATATTGACACACAGATGCTTTGCTGCTACAATGAATCAACACGCTTACATCGATCCTAATAAGGTAGCACTCACATGACATCACCCCTTGAACCGAAGACCATCCAGAAACTAGTGGATGTTTATCCGTCCTTTGCGTTACTGGCAGGTATGCAACTCGATCTGTTTACACCCCTCAAAGCCGGTCCCATGCGCCCTGAGCAGATTGCCAATGCTATCGGTGTGGATGTCGTTAAACTCAAGCCGCTACTCTACGCACTTGTGGCCGCCGAATTGTTGACCGTGGAGGGAGACTGTTTTTCCAACACTGACGAAGCGAACCACTTCCTTGTCCGCGGTAGTCCATTCTATATGGGTGGGGTGCATCCACTGTATGCAGATTTGTGGGATGCGGCGCTTCAAACAGCGGAATCCATCCGCACCGGGCAACCACAAGCCAAACACGATTACACGGAGATGCCCCGCGAAGCGTTAGAAACATTCTACCAAGGTTTGCATCCGGGTGCTCTCGCAACAGGAAATTCACTGGTAAAAGACTACGGGCTTTCGTCCTGTCAGAGGTTATTAGACGTTGGTGGAGGCTCCGGCGGAGTGGCCATCGCGGCGGTAAAAGCCTGTCCTCATATCCAAGCAACGGTTATTGATGTGTCAAATGTGACACCGATTACGCAATGTTTCGTGACGGAGGCGGGTGTGTCTGACCGAGTCGAGGTGATTACAGGGAATGTTGTGGAAACCCCAATCCATGGGTCGTTCGATGCTGTCGTTCTGAAGTCATTTATTCAGGTGCTTTCGCCAAATGATGCACAACGTGCGCTCAAGCACATCAATGCGACCATGGCCCCGGGTGGTGTGATCTATATCTTGGGGATTGGCATCCTTGATAACTCTCGCATTTCTCCGCGGGGAGCTGTTATAACCAATACCATCTTCATCAATATCTACGATGAAGGACAAGCTTATACCGAAGATGAGTATCACGATTGGATAACAGGTGCTGGATTTGTGGGTTTTAAGCGGGATACGTTGCCGGATGGGTTGGGTATCATAACGGCGCAGAAACCGACCTAATCTGTGAGATTACGGGGTTAATACTGTTTGTTGGAGGTATTCCTGCCACGGTAGGACCTTCAGTGTTTATGTAATTTTCAATTCTGAGTAGGAGAACCATTATGGCGTTATTCAAAGCAGGTGTTATCGGTTGTGGTGGACGTGGTCGTGGTCATGCGGAAGGGTATCAAGCATCGCCGGATGTAGAGATTGTCGCCTGTGCGGATCCCTTTGAAGAGGCTCGCGGGAATTTTGCGGAGCAGTTCGGAGTTCCGAGAACTTATGAGGATTACCGTGAGATGCTAGATAAAGAATCGCTCGACTTTGTCAGCGTCTGTACGTGGATTGCCCTGCACAAAGAGATGGTTATCGCAGCAGCGAGTAGTGGTATCAAAGCCATCCACGCAGAGAAACCGATGGCGCCGACGTGGGGCGACGCCAAAGCACTCTATCAAGCGTGTGTGGACAACGACGTGACCATTAGCTTCTGCCATCAGCGCCGCTTTGGTGCGAGTTTTATCAAAGCGAAGGAGTTAGCAAACGACGGCACAATCGGTCAGGTCTACCGCTTCGAGGGGGCATGCCCCAATATGATTGACTGGGGAACACACTGGTTCGACATGTTCTTCTTTTATAACAACGACGAACCGGCAGAATGGGTGATGGGCCAGATTGATGTGGTCGAAGAACATCTCGTTTTCGGTGTGCCGGTGGAGACGAGTGGAGTCTCATGGATTCGCTATAAAAACGGCGTAGAAGGGTTGCTCGCGACGGGTGCAGCTTCGCTGGATGGAGTACAGAATCGCATCATTGGCACAGACGGCATCATTGAAGTTGGTGGACGAGACAAACCGCCGGTGCGCGTACTCCGACACGGGGCAGCAGATTGGGAAGCACCGAACCTTGATGGCATTGTGCCGCCCGGTGGGGATACCGTCCTCGCCGTGCTCGACCTCATCGATTGCGTCAAAACGGGACGCGAACCAGAACTCAGCGGACGAAAGGCGATTCAAGCAACAGAACTCATCTTTTCGACCTACGAGTCGAGCCGCCGTCGTGCGAAGATTACCCTGCCACTTGATGTGGACGATTCCGCGCTACTGACTATGCTGGATGAGGGAATGATCAAATACACGAATCCATGAACACACAGTCCCATGCCATCATTAACGTCGCGCTCCTGAGTCGGAAGGCAGCACCGCATCTACATCGTTATGCCCTCATCGGTGCCGCATTGCCGGACGTGCCGATGTTTATCTTTTTTGCGGTTGAGGCGTTCATCCTCAAACACCCACAACGCCTAATCTGGGGGGAGCGGTATTTCCTCCCAGAGTGGCAAAACCTCTTCGATATCTTCAACTCCATCCCGCTATTTCTCATCCTTCTTGGGATTGGGTACTGGCGTAAATCCAACGCTCTCATCATCTGTTCCTTGAGTCTGCTGTTACACGCTGCCGGTGATTTCTTCCTACATCAAGATGACGGGCATCGGCATTTCTTTCCACTCCTCCAATATCGCTTCCATAGCCCAATCTCCTATTGGGATCCCAGACATCACGGCGGAATTGTGTCTGCTATCGAAATATTGGTCACAGTTGGGGCATCAGTCTATCTCTTTCCCCGCTTACAATCCCGATTCATGAAGGGTACCTTGGTCGTTATAAACCTCATTTCTGCCCTCATGTATGTCGGGTTTATTTTCTTCGGCTGAGTGACCCGTTCCCTTACGATTCAATACTCCACAACCTCCGCTGCTTTCAACAAAGCCTCCCAATTCGTTCCTTTTTTGCCCTCAAGTTGACTCCGTTTGAAGGTGAGAATCAGCGTCGTTGCCGGTTTGCCACGAAATCTGTGGGGAAAACTTGGTGGAGTCGGAGGTGTCGGGGGAATAGGTATACGAAACCGTTTAACCTTTTCTGGTTCTAAATCTTTCATTTCTTCGTCTTTTTCTTCCTCTTTGTCACCGTCTTGGCTCGCCTGCTCTGCGATTTTCTCCTTCAATTCTTCTATTTTTTCTAGAACTACCTGCAGCTTTTCTTTTTTCTCTTCGAGATTTTCTCCCGGGTGCGAGAGCATTTCCCGTATGTGAGAGAGAGCTTCCCACGCGTGAGAAAGAGCTTCCCGTGTGGGAGACATCGCATCTGCGTCACCGTAATCGACTGTGACTGTCCGTACAAACCCCATAATATCTGTCTCAAGGTCAACGGCGTAATCAGGATAACCGAAGACCACAAACGAGATCGTATCATCAAACCCCAGTTGACCGATACGGGACCCGTATTCGCCGACGAGATAAGCGAGCTGTTCCTTGAGTTTATCAACTTTCTCCTTACCATACGATTCGTTTTTGCCTACCACCCATACCGCTTCTTCTGGTTGACTTTGATACCGAACTTCTCGCTCATATTTTTCCCACAAGTTCGTTTTCTTCTCTGTCTTAACAATTTTCATCTCTTTTTCCGCAACAGGAAACCGCACATTAAGCAGGAACATAGCACCATAGCCTTTGAGATATAGGTGTTGACAGCCACCTCTACGGAAAAATCCGCCCTTGACATAATCGTTCTCAAATGTCTCGTCCATTGTTTCATCAACAATCCGACACATTACCTTGAGGTCTTCGACCATTTCAGTGTAGTCAATCTGATCTTGTGCAGATACAGTGCTGGTCATCAAACCGATACCAAACACAACTATAATAAGTGGCATATAGAATTTCATCATTGTATCCTCCCTTTAGATAGGTTTGAATGAGTACCTCTGATGTTTCATATTTTACATAGTGCACAGTTGATAATCTATGTGATTTCATTCCGTGTTCTTTTGTATCCCAGACACATGCGAAGCAAGAATGAATTCAAGAACGCGGTGGGATTCAAGAAATTCAGCTTCTGTTGCACCGGCAAGGTGCTGAAGTTCTTGACGGATGAGTTCCAGATCCTGTACCCGTTGTGATTGCAACCCTTGATAGATTAGCGTCAGTTGTGCATTCGTCTGTTTCTGCCGTTCATCCAGATGGACTTGGAGTTGTTCGCTGAATTCGTCCAACGCCCCTTGAAGCTGTTTTACAATTTCCGCTTGGGTGGCGTGACGTTCCGCCTGAAGCAATCGTACCAATTCCTGCGCTGTAATCTCCGGGACCGCCTCTTGCCCAATCCTAAGTGTTAAACCGCGGTCTTCCCACTTAACACCGACGCCAATCCAGGCCAATGCAGAAAGACTGATGACCAGAATCAAACAAGCCTCTACGCCCCAAGAGAGCCATCGCCATGCCGGTAATTGAGGGGGCCATGACAAAGATTTAGACCGTATCGCCTCATGCAACGCCTCAATATCGGTTGGTCGATCTACCTCCTCCCATTGGTCAAGGGTTTGTTGCGTCTCGTTTAGATTCACTTGGAATTGCTCACACTCACGGCAAGTCTGTAAGTGTGCTTTTAGTGATTTTTTCGCCGCCGCGTCCAATTCATCGTAGCTTTCAAGCACAATCTGCTCTCTAAAAAATCTGCAATCCAATGCAAACACCTCCTTTACCCTTAAATCAGCGGTCAACGCTGAGAGATTTATAGTGGATCTTAGAATCAGTGAGACACTCCAAACCGGTGCGGTTGGAAACCGCACCTACCGGGTGGCTTTATCCCCAATCAGCTATTCCTGTTTTGATAACATTCGACTAAGACGTTCGATTCCAGCTGTCATCCGCGACTTAACCGTACTAATGGGACCTCCTACAATTTCAGCAATCTCTCGAAATTTCATGCCGTTATAATGTCGTAACGTAACCACAACTCGCAGATCTTCGGGCAAACGCGCCAACGCCGAGCGTACACAATTTTTGGTCTCCTTCTTCACCAAAGCCGCATCCGGTGTGTCCGATGGATCAACAAGTTTTTCGTCGAAACCTTCGGATTCCGACTCCAGATAAACGTCTATTGGTGTTTCTTTTCGCCGCTGATGTTTGGCAAGTGTATCCAGACAGAGGTTTGTCGCGATTCGATACAGCCATGTGGAAAATTGCGCCGTTGGACGGTAGGCCTTGGCAGAACGATAGATGCGGAGAAATACATCCTGCCTAAGATCTTCCGCTAGCGTGATGTCGTTGACCATTCGATAGCAATAATTCAGTAGCGGCTTCTCCCACCGTCTGACCAATGTATCAAACGAACGCAAATGGCCTGCTTGGAGTTGGAGCATCAAAGCCTCATCTGATTTCTCCATACTTACCCTCAATCTAGCTGGTTTCAATAGGTATAAACGGATGAGGTGTGAAAAAGACGAGATTTTCGTAGGAAATTAGTAGGCATATTGCTTTGAATTCCGATTTCATTGGGGTTTTGTATGCCGTAACCACAGCAGCACGGTGCCTTACGTTTTACGTTTCACGTTTCACGTCCAATATGGTATCATACTTAAACGCTTGAGTTGGGTAGGTGATCGCGTTCCGAGAGATCGGGATGAGGAAAGTCCGGACTCCGCAGGGCGGGATGCTGGGTAACCCCCAGGAGCGGCGACGCTATGGACAGTGCAACAGAAAGCAGACTACAACGCTTCGGCGTTGTACAGGTGAAACGGTGCGGTAAAAGCGCACCAGTTCCGATGGTGACATCGGAAGCTTGGTAAACCCCATCCGGAGCAAGGTCGAATAGGAGGATGTGTGTAGGTGCGCCCGCCTAGTCCTCGGGTATGACTGCTTGAGGTTGATGGTAACATCAATCCCAGATGAATGATCACCACTCCGATGCGCGAGAGCAATTCGGGGAACAGAAACCGGCTTATTCCCAACTCAAGCTTTTTTTTGAAAAGTCGAAGGCACCAGAAACCGAGTTTTTGTCAAAAACTCGGTTTCTCTATCCATCAGGAGGAAGGATCCCCAATGGAACTGCCAGATGAGGAACGTTTTAACCTAGAACGCAGGACGTATGACTGCCCCCCGACGCTGACAGACAATCAGGTGCTAGAGTTCTGCCAACAAGGTTTTCTTGTGCTGGAGGGAGTTGTGCCAGACGAGATTAATCGCAGGACGTTTGCCTATCTCGAAGAGAACGACTACTATGAACCCGCCGAAATCCTCAAAGAGGACTGGTTCGTTGAGAATGTGATACTCAATCCGCAGGCAGCCGGTGCAGTCCGATCCTTGCTTGGTAAAAACTTCGGGCTGCCGATTATGATGAGTCAACATCGGGTTGAGTGCCCAATGTCGGGTCAATCGTGGCATCGGGATGCCGGCTCCAAATGGGGACCTGAACTGAATTACCTGCAAGTGTTCTATTATCCGCAAGACACGCCGGAGGCGTTCGGTCCCACCGAGGTCCTGCCCGGCTCACACCTCTTCAACGCGTCTGCGCGTTATATGAGTCACTACGGCAACATTCGAGGAACGGTGAAAACGACTGCGCCAGCGGGTTCAATTTTTATCACAGTTTACTCGATTTGGCATCGTCGCTCCGCCTCAACAGCGGAAGGGATGCGCCACATGTTGAAATACAACTACTGGCGAACCGTACCACCGGAACGAGATTGGATAATTGAACCTGACTTCGACTTTGACGCTGCGGACTACGGTCCTAACCGTTTCCAAAGTGCTCACATGTTCTACTGGCTCTGCGGGAAGAAGGATGAATTTCGCTGGATTGGGGGGCAAGGGTGGCCCCTGCGCTACGGTAGGGGACCTAACTACAAGCCATACGGGGCACCGTCTGCACCGCCGGGAGACTGGTAGGAATGGGGGTATTGCATCTGTTTATTTAGGAGAGGTTGAACTAAAAAGAAACTGCAAAATACTAAAAGAAACCGTAGGCGGAGCATCTTGCCCCGCCAAATATGCCAGCACCACTATATATCATCTTGCTCTGCCTGCCGATCTTAGGACTTTTCAGATAGACTCTAAAAAGTGGGGTAATCTACAGTTTCTTCTGCGTCTGCTGGGATAACGCTTTGAAATACTGTTGAATCAGCTCCCGATACTGTGGTGGCAAGCTTTCTCGATCGCCAGACCTAAGATTTGATTCGATCTGTTGTATAGTCTCTAGCAGCTTGGGATCGAGCGGCGGTGCACTCTCTCCTGCAGCTGTCGGCATTTTGGCAACTTCACTCGTCCGCCTTTTACTCACTTCTCGCTTCTGCAACGATTTGGAGCTTTCGAGCAGCCGTGTCAGGATTTCCCGCTGTTTGTTCAGCACCTGTTGATTCAAATTGCCCCGCTGAAGTTCCCCTTCTACCTTTCGCATCTCTTCGGAAACAGCGTTGAGATCGCCAAGCACCTCCGACAGCCGTTCCATCATATCTGACAATCGTTCTGTGGCTTCCCGAATCATCTGCTGCTCATATGCCATCCGTTTGAGCATCTGCTCGTTACTTGGGGTGCGCCCCTGTCTCCGCATCTGCTGGTTCAACTGCTGTGCCATTTCATTCAGTTGCCCTTGGCTTTGTGCGAGTTGCTCAAGTTGCTCTAACATATTCTGCATCCCAGCTTCGCCCATCTGTTGGTTCATCTGGTCCATCGCCTCAAGCAGTTCGGCAACCGCCTGATTGAGATCTGCTAATCCCTGTTGCTGGATCGGGACAGCAAGGTTCGGCTTCCGGTCTTCCAACGCCCGGGCAGAGCGTTGAAAGGCATCGGCGGCAGCGTTAAGCCGCCAGACAATTTTGGGATCGATTTGCATCTGATTCGTGCCTAATTCCCAGAGACGGTCGGCAAGCAGGTTAAGCCCTGCTGCAAGTCCCAACTCACTCGCTGCGAGCCCCTGCAACTGCTTGACCTCGCCCGGCAAATACTGTCCATGACCGGATTGCAAAATTTCGTTAGTTCCATCAATCGCTTCCTCATGCGTCCTTGAGAGATAGAGACCGCTTCGCACCGCTTCGCGTATTGCAGTTAACGTCTCCTCTGCATTTCCACCCTCCATAAACTCTAGGGCATTATCCAGTCCTTGATGCAGTTCGGTCAACCCTTGTTGCGCAGCCTGACCCGGTTCCATTGCGCTCTGTACCTGACTAGCCTGCATCTGTTGGCTTGCAGATCGAAGGTCTTGCGCGATCTGTACGTCTCGTGCGAATTGATTCAGTCGCTTAATTTCATCGGCAAGCCGTTTGAGATTCTCTAATTCTGACATCTCCTCTCCGAGCTCATCGAGTGTTTGATGGAGGTTCTCCATCTCCGCTGCGACCCGCTCTTCTTGCCTAGCGAGGCTGTTGATACGCTGGTCTATATCTTGTGCACGATTCTGACTGTTCTGATTAGCGTTTTCGGTCAATTGCTCCAACTGTTTCATTAAGCGTTCTTGCCGTTCGGCGAGCTCCTTTGTTTGGTTCACGGCGGCTTCCAGCTTCTGTTGGAGAATCATCTGTTTATAGAGGTCTTTCAGCCGATCTAGCTGCTGAAGAAACCGTTCTTGGTTAAAGTTTGCTTCCATTAACTTCTGTTCCTGCTCAGACAGCTCCTGCTGCTCCAATGCTTCAGCGAGCTTGCGTAGCAACTCCTTGTGTTCCTCTGATAGAGCTTGATCCATCAACTCCTGCAGTTCCTGAAACTTCTCAACTGTCTGCATGTCAAACAGTTGCTGCTTCTGCATCTGCTCGGAGGTTTGTTGCATCTCCTCAATCAGGTCGTTTGCGGTCTCTTCAATCTGCTGTTGGTTTTCGAGGACCCGTTCCATCAGCTTCTCATCTTTCAGGGTCAATTCTTGGCTCTTTCGTATCTTATCGAGTAGTTCATCGATTGCGGCACTTTGCTCCGCTTGATCATCATACAACGCCTCAAGTCCTTGCATCTCAGCTTCCTGCTCAGATTCGACCGCATCGTAAAGCTCTGCTAGGGTGGGAAAGCGAATCGAATAGATATTAGACTTGCCAACGTTGGGTCCACTGACATTATCTGCATCAACAGCTTCAGCGTGGTACGAAATAACGTCTCCCGGATAGAGCCCAAGCGGATCAATGTCCCAAGGAAATTCGATAAAGACCGGTGTATCCGTTGGATCCCACATTTTCAAGGGCACGACCATGTCATCGTTGGCATTTTCAACCCGATAAACGAGCTGAACCTTCTGCACACCATAGTCATCTTTCGCATCGAGTTGCAGCGAAACAATCATCGATTCGTCAAGCACAACATCTTTCCCCGGTGTAACAATTTCTATTTGTGGTTCAGCATCCTCGATCGCATGAATCGTATACGCAATCGGTTGGGCGTTTGAAATGCCATCGGTGTCAATTAGCTCGATATGATACCTTTCACTGTGCTGGACGATAAAAGTGCCGGATAACTGAGTACTTTCTGAGACTGTCAGTTTCACTGAGTCTGATTCTTTGAAGACCAATCGTGCTGAGGCGATTGCCTTGTTTCCCTCTCCCTCAAGATGGACCATTGTTCCAATGAGAGTGGTGATATCACCAAGGTTTGCCTCAAGGACCTGAGGGGGAAGTTGGGTATATTTTGGGTAGTTGAGCTTGAGTTGAAAATAATCCACGATTGGTGGCCGGGCAACGGTAATTTGAAAGTGTTCTGATTTTGTCTCTTTTGCCGCAATATAATATTCCATTGATTGCGTGACGTTCTTGAACGTGAAGCGATATGCGATTTCAGTCTCATCTCTTGTCATCAACAGATTACGCCACGCGCTCCCCGATGCCAACGTTTCCCCGCCACTTCCCACACGATAATAGAGGTGCACAGGCGCGCCAAGATGTCCCGTCACCTTAGCGGCAATAGTGAGATCTGCGCCAGATTCAATCCGTGCATTCCCCGGTTGGATCTGATCAATCTGAACGAGAAGAATATCCTGCGGTGTTTTGGGCAGCTCGTCGAACGCCTGTGCAAAGTCCTTTGCCGCAGATGGAAAAATGAAGAGGGTAACAAGCAGCAGCGCAAAAGCACCAAGGGCAAAACCACCATATCGTTTGAGTTTCAAAAACTCATGCGAAAAAACCTTTTTGCTTTCGATTTTATCTATCAATTGATGTGCGCCCTCAATCAATTTTTCAATGAACTCTAAGGCGTACCCAAAGCGATTGTGCTCCATTTCTGGTTTGAGCTGGACGGCACTCAAAATACGGTTTTCAAATCCAGGATAGTGATTCTCTACATAAGCCGCTACACGTGCGTCCGTGAGTTTTTGGAACACAGGACGAATCAAGTAATGAAACGCGGCGAACACACCAATACCCAACCACATCAACACCAGTCCCATACGAAGAAGACGGGGCAGAGGCAAAAGCTGATCAAGGACTAAAACGATGGCAAGCACAAGAGCAACCACACCCAACCATCGGAGCAAGCTGTGGGAGAATAGCAGCAATCGCCACTGCCGTCGCAATGAATTAAGCTGGTTAGTAATTTCTTGATAAGTTTGTTCCGTATTTGTGTTCGGCACAACATGACCTCCATTCTTCCCGTCCTATTTAGTGTGTCAACACATAAACTGCAATATTAACCGCCATCTTTGCAGCAAGCTCGCGAACTTGTTGTGTATCCTTGGGATGAATCGTTGGATCTTCCAAACCATCTCCAATATCCGAACTGTAGGCGTAGTAAAGAACCATTCGACCTTCGTAGAATAGTCCAAAGCCTTGCGCGGATTTCCCATCATGTTCGTGAATCTTCGGGAGTCCATTAGGAAAATCGTAGAAGCAGTGGTAAATCAGGTGGGAATTCGGTATAGGTTGAAGCGACTGATCGGGAAACACACGACGTATTTCACGACGAAAGCTTTCATCCAATCCGTAATCATCGTTCACAAAAAGGAAACCGCCGTGTGTTAAGTAGAAGCGTAATGCTTTTACCTCTTCCTCAGTAAGACGGATGTTGCCGTGTCCCACAATGTAGAGCATCGGATATTGGTACAGGTGCCGGTCCGTCAGCTTTATAATAACGCGCTCTTCCGCTGCCTCGATATCTGTTCTAGTGCTAAGAATCTTCAGCCAATTGGGAATGGTGGTCTGATCGCCGTACCAATCCCCACCGCCACCGTACTGAACTTGAGCGATGATAAATTTATCGCCAGTCCCCAGAGCTGATCCGATCGCGAGAACTAAGCTCAATAAGGTGCAAAATGTGAAATATAAGGCGTGATTTGTTTGATTTGCCCCCATTTTTTTGCTATCTTCCATTATGGTTCCCAAACTATACTAGTCCTCGTCGCGTGCGCAAAAACCATTCGGTCCCTAGCAACCCAACTACAAGAATTAAAACAATTGGATTGTCCCATAATTCGCGTTCTTGAACTGCAAAGACAGATTCTTGAACCGGTTGAATCTGTTCGGGTAACGATGCAACATCGGTAATTGTCGTATAAACACCCCCGGTTTTAGCGGCGAGCTGTTTGAGCAGGTCTTCGTTGAGCTGTGGATTTTCAAATTCCACCAATGGCGATTCGGCAAAAATCTCTGTTGTGTCTTCACCTAGCGAGGATGAGCGGTCAACCCCCGAAGCGCGAATGTGATATGTACCTTTTTGATTTGCACGGAATTGGGCCTTATAGGCGCCAGGGGTCTGGGAATCTGCGACCGCTTGGGCTTGAAAATGCTTGCCCTCCGGTGGAGTCACCTCAATTTTAATGTCTGCAGCAACCATCGGTTGGTAGCTCTCATTATAGGCATATGTAACGATTTGCACCTCATCACCGATTGAATAGGTGGTCAAATCTGTTGTGGCATTAATCCGTTTAGTATCTGTCCGTGTTGCCATCCAGCGAATTGTCTGCCCCCAAAAGCGAGGATAGGTATCATCCTCATCTTTGAAATTCCAAACACCAAACCCCCAATTCCATAACCCTTCGGCCGCAATCAAGAGGCTTTTCCCCAATCCCGAACGTTGAAATATAATGATCGGCAGCGTTGTCTGATTTCTATCCGATCGATATTCTGCAAGCACTGTTGCGCCTCCCTTAAGCTCAAAACCACCTAATCGGCGCGATAACGGCGGCAAATCGCGCCATAGGGCGTCGGCTTTTGCTTGTGTGTCTTCCAAACGGGTGATTGGATGGTACAGTCCCTGTTGTGTTAATTGAAGACTGAAATCCTCATCTCGCACATAGCACCCATTGGGTGGGATGACAACCGGCAGCAGCGCCTCAAGCTGAGTCCGACTGAAACCATCACGGCCAAGCGAAGTACGTCCACCGAGAAATATGACCGCTTTCCCCGTTTTCTCAACAAAATCGACAATCGCTGCGTGCTGTTGTAGAGTTAGTGTGCTTGAGCGGAGATCGCCGATAATCAGTACATCGTAAAACAGTAGATTATCAGCTGTTTTCGGAAAGTGACCTACATCGGTTGGCTGAGTTGTCTGTGGGTAATACCGATTGTAGCGATCTAACAGCGTTCCACGAAGTTGGTTCGGTGACAAGCTCGACAAAATGAGACAGGTTGAATCAATATTGGGGTCAAGTTCAAGTACGCGCTTGAGAAAGGCGTATTCCCAGCCAGGATGTCCTTCAATATAAAGCAGGCGTAACTTTGTCTTCACCACTTTTAGGGGAAACGCTCGAACATTGTTTGCCGCCGTCAATTCGCCGTCAAGCACCGGGATAGAAACGGCATATTGGGAGATGCCCTCCTCCCGGGGGCTCAGCGTGAATTCAATCGTCTGATTTGGCTCATCTGTCAGCGTCATTGGCACCGAATCTACAATCTGATTATCTCGCGTAAGAGAAACGCGCGTCTGACTGCCTGAATAGCCTGTATGATGCACAGTAACACGAATCGGTACATCATGTTCTGTGTAGGCGATAGGACTGACATCGACTCTGGTGAGCTTGAGATCTCTTGGCGGTTTGGGGCTGCCAACACCAACCGCGTAGATTGGCGTCTTTGTCTCTATGACCTTCTCAACTACGGAAGTTGAAGCGTTGTGTGCTCCATCGGTGAATAAAACCACCCCTGCAAGCAATTGACCTCGCCACTCTTTAACGGCATCATCAATTGAGGTTGCCACATCGGTTACCCCACCTACTGCATCAAATGATAAAATCTCACTGGAAATCTGGTGAGGTTCTTTATCAAATTGGTACAGATGAACATCAAATTGATTGGTAAGGGAGGCGAGGAAATCGCTGGCGGGATTGAATAGGATACGGTTCACAAGGTCTAATCGTGTTGAAGACTGCCCCGCCAACTCTACATCGTCAAGTTGCATACTTTGAGAGGTATCCGCGAGAACCAGTAGATTTGTTGGTGGAGTTATATCTTTTCGTTCAATCAGCACCGGTTCAAGTAGACAAATCAACAATACGAATGCTGCTAAGATTCGCAAGCTGATGAGAAGTGCCCTGAACCTTTGGCTCAAGGGACGGTTCAAGCGGAGATACCCATACGCTGTTATACCAGCCATGATCGCTAACCCTAGCGCAACTGCCCACCATGGCCATAGGTAAGTAAATCGCATCAAATTCCCTTCTTCGTTTCGGGATTCCAGGGAATTATACCCTATACCGAAAATACCGTCAACGGAAATCCCAGTGCAGACGGTACTGCAATCGGTTTCCGATTTAAGTCGGTCTTCACTAGCCCAACCCCAAAATTTCATTTTTAGGGTTGACAAGGCAATCTATCTTCTGTAGAATTAGCCTCGCCTTATTCATTTCAGCCCAAACCGTTGCCTCGAACTACGCGAGTAAGGGGGTGGAGTCAATTCAATCGTCACCCATATTAGATAGAATTTACGCGATAACCCTCAGCTTCAGAGGAGAAATGATTCCCGCGGAGATTGTCCTGAGCCCCGAAACACATCAAAAAATTGTAGAAGAGTCGAGCTTCCAGCAAGGGCTTAGTGCGAAAAAAGATCCTGTGTCCGCGCTTAAAGGGGCTTTCTCAATTCCAATCACAATTCGTGACGAAGACACCGACATTATCGTTGTAAAAGGGCTATATCCAAACCCTTGTCCAGTTTGTGGACGTCGCATTCCATTCCTGCGAGAGATGATAGAGCGTATCGAATCTCGTGCTATCAAACGCATCCGCTGTCCGCTGGGACACCGCTACGAAGGGGAAATCAAAGTATACTACCTGAACATATTTCAAGAGAATCAGTCAGACGCTAAATCAGTCCAAGTATGCCCACAATGCGGGAGTGAGAATGTACAGAATCTCAGCCAAACGGATATCTTCTGTCTCGATTGCGAATGGGATAACCTGAAATATATTCACGATTCTTAAAGTGGGCGCTTATAGGGTAAGGGGATAGAGAAACGGTAGTGGGTAAAGGGTTGTTTGTCAATATAAAAAGAAAAAAGCCATGCTGCTTTTATATACCAGCATGGCTTTTTTGTGCCCCGATCGCGGATTCCGAGGACAGGGTTATAGTGTTGACTGGTGGTCATTAATGGTGGTGATGCCCGTGTCCATGGTGATGATGCCCGTGTCCATGGTCTTCCGGTTCTTCTTCCACTTCTGTAATTAATGTTTCGGTTGTCAGCAGTAATCCTGCGATGCTCGCGCCATTTTGAATGGCAGACCGCACTACCTTCGTCGGATCAACGATTCCTGCTTCAAGCAGATCCTCGTACTCTCCCGTTGCGGCGTTCAAGCCATAGCTCCCCTCACCGTCTTTGACTTGTGCAGCAACCACCGATCCTTCCATCCCCGCATTTTCAGCGATGATTCGGATAGGAGATTCTAAAACTCTTCGGATAATGTTCACGCCGGTTTCTTGGTCGCCTTCGAGATGAAAATCTTCAAGTGCAGCGTTCGCTCTTAGTAATGCAATACCGCCACCTGTGACGATTCCCTCTTCAACAGCTGCACGGGTTGCAGATAACGCATCTTCAAATCGGGCTTTTCTTTCTTTCATCTCGACTTCGGTTGCAGCACCGACATTAATAACGGCAACACCGCCAGCGAGTTTTGCAAGGCGTTCCTCTAACTTCTCCCGATCATAATCTGAAGTTGTTTCCTCAATCTGTTGTCGAATCTGTCCAATCCGTGCCTGAACATCCTCTGTTGTGCCAGCACCGCCAACAATCGTTGTGTTATCTTTGTCAACAATGACACGCCGTGCGCTTCCTAGCATACCAACCACAACGTTTTCCAAACGAATCCCAACATCCTCTGAAATGACCTGACTACCGGTGAGAATGCCAATATCTGCAAGCATCTCCTTGCGCCGGTCTCCGAAACCAGGAGCTTTCACTGCAGCTACCCTGAGACCACCACGGAGTTTGTTCACAACTAACACCGCCAAGGCTTCTCCTTCAATGTCTTCGGCAATGATGAGCAGCGGACGTCCAAGTTGACCAACCTTTTCTAGGATTGGAACTAAGTCAGCAACCGCGCTGATTTTGTCGGTATTGATTAGGATGAGCGGGTCTTCTAATTCAGTAACCATAGTTTCGGGATCTGTCACGAAGTGGGCGGAAAGATAGCCACGGTCAAATTGCATACCCTCAACAATATCGACCTCTGTTTGCGCGCTTTTGCCATCTTCAATCGTAATTACACCGTCTTTTCCAACCTTTTCCATGGCATCAGCAACGGTCCTGCCGATGTCACTACGATTTGCGTTATCATTAGCGGCAATCGATGCAACTTGTGCGACCTCATCATCGGTGTTGACCGATTTGCTCTGCTTTTGTAGCTCACTAACAACGACTTCAGCGGCTTTGTCAATCCCAATTTTCAACTGCATTGGATCAGCACCGGCTGCAACGTTTTTAAGACCTTCAGTGACGATTTCTTGCGCTAACACTGTTGCTGTAGTCGTTCCATCTCCTACAGCATCATTGGTCTTGGTTGCGACGGATTTCAACAGTTGGGCTCCCATATTTTCATAGTGGTCTGGAAGGTCGATTTCTTTAGCCACTGTCACACCATCACTAGTAACTACAGGGGCTCCAAACGATTTCTGCAGCACAACATTTCGACCACGGGGCCCCAATGTGACTTTCACAGCGTCTGCCAAGGTATCGGCACCTCGCTTAAGGGCGTTCCTTGCTTCTACATCAAAAATCAGTTGCTTTGCTGGCATAGTGTTCCTCCTTAATTGATGTACTTTAACTGATTTCAAAACGGGATTTACATATTTGGTTAGCGAAAATCCAATCGTGAGAAAAATTCCTAATTTGTGAATCCTATCAAAGACAAATTTGCGACATAGCGATTTCGACCCCAAGATATTTTAGCACTCTCATACGGTGAGTGCTAAAAACAGGCGAAATTATATCATTACTGTTTCTCAAAGTCAACCTGAATCGCAAAGAGATTCAGGCTTATCACTTGCTCAGACTAATAATCCGTGATAAAATGGTTTGGTTGTGTTGCACATCGCCGTGCAGCAATCCTTGCGTATGCCACAAATTGGGCAGCTTGTCTCTTCCACTGTACGTATATTTACAAAGTAATCCAAGAATCGGTCAGTACCGTCTCAATTACAATTGAGAGGCTTGAGAATATCGCTAAATGCGGAGGCACCAAAAAAAGAGTGTCTCTACCAGTCTATTCGGCGATTCAATGGTACAATCTTTGCTCGCACAGGGCAGTAGTTGCCTGCTATTTGACTTACTCAAGTGAATCATATCCCTATATATACCGTTTCAATCATTTTGCGTCGTCGAGTTTTTTTATTATATACTCCTCCATATGTATATGGATAGTGTCGAAAGGAGACTGAAAAATTGAACAGCCTATTTCTGAAAGACATGGCTTATCGCAAGGCGAGGGTCATTCTCACCACGATTGGTATCACCGTACTGATTGCCCTCATTTTGATGCTGGGGGGAATTATGAACGGTATGCGCATCCAAGCCCACCAATACCCTACATTTACAGGGGCAAATATCTGGATCTCCGCAGAGGGCTCTGGTAGTGCATTTATCGGTTTTTCACTGCTTGTTCCAGAGCACCTTGCCTATCTTAACGGGGCACAACCCTTGAAGCCAAACTCGGTGTCACCCCTGGTCTTCGCACATGCGCGGCCCGTGATTCGCGGAAAACTTGGCAAAGCGGTTGTTGTGGGATACAAACCGGGCAAACTGGGGGGGCCAACACAGTTTGAGCTAATCGAGGGACGACTGTTTACCGCTAGCGAATATGAGGAATGGGCGGAAGCGGATATCCCACCACGTGAAGTTGTCATTGATGAAAAGATGAACCTTGAAATTGGGGAACGGATTCTAATCGGGAACAAAGACCTCAAAGTGGTTGGAAAAGCAAAGAGCTTAATGTTTGTCCTCGATACGCCTTTGCTTTTTATGGATCTTCGGACCGCCCAAGAGGTGCTACTTAAAAACTCACTTCATGTGAATATGATGATAGCGCAAAGCGCAGAGGGGTATACGCCTGAAAAGGCTGCGAAGGAGCTTGAAAACTTCGATGCAGAACTAAAAACAATCGACGTGCGCACCCTTAAACAAACGCTTGGCGATATCATTGCCACCTATGTGGATGAACCAATGAAAGCGGTTCAGTTCCTTCGAGTAATGCTCTGGATTGCCGCGGGACTTATCGTTGGAATGATTACCTATGTCACAACGCTTGAAAAGACGCAAGAAATTGGTGTTCTCAAAGCGATAGGTGGGTCCAATCTTTATGTGTCGTTGCTGATAATTAAGCAGGTTGTTCTGATGTCAGTGATTGGCGTCGTTTGTGGGCTGCTTTTATCGTATATTTTTGCTGCTGCTGCACCTATCTTCGTTTCAATCCACCCGGTCGAATCAGGTATTGTCGCGTTAATTAGCTTTGTTGTGTGTTGTGCCGGTGGTTATTTCGCTGGACGAAAAGCAATCACTGTCGATCCAATGGTCGCATTTAGAGGTGAGGTTTAAGTTGTTAAAGTAAAGTGCGAAATGTGACAAACATTAGTTAATTGGTGCAGTCGAGCTATGAAGCTGAACCGACTAGACTCATAGAGAAATGAAGTGCACATGTGCAGAGAAACCAAGAGAGATATGCACGCGAATTGCCAAGGGAATAGGGAGGTACTAAATGGGAGTCGTTGTTGAAGGAAAGGGATTAACAAAGCACTTTGGCGAGGGAGATGCGAGGGTTGTCGCTGTTGACCAGGTTAATCTCACCATTGAAGAGAGTGAATTAGTGATGTTCATGGGCGATAGCGGTTGTGGTAAGACGACCCTGATCAGTTTGCTCGGCTGTATCCTCACGCCGACTGAAGGTGATGTGTGGATTGATGGCGAACAGATCGATTACGAAAATCGCGATCTGTCCCGTCTGCGTAGTGAGAAGATTGGCTTTGTCTTTCAACTGTTTAACCTTATTCCGTACCTAACGGCGATGGAAAATGTAATGGTTGCCATGCACATTGCCGGATTGAAGGCCGATGCGGCGGAGAACCGTGCTGCCGAACTTCTTACTCAGGTAGGGTTGGAACAACGTTTGCACCATCGGCCCGCGCAGCTTTCAGGGGGTGAAAAACAGCGGGTCTCCTTTGCGCGCGCCCTTGCCAACAATCCTAAAATCATTTTTGCTGATGAACCTACTGCGAACCTTGACAGCCGGCAGGGAGCAAACTTGATGAGCCTCGTTCGTGAACTACGCCAAGAACATCGTACCACGATTGCAGTCGTAACACATCACGAGGGCTTAAAGAAGGATGCGGAT
>JAJEAL010000120.1 GCA_022822785.1 Candidatus Poribacteria bacterium | reverse complement strand
AAGGGCCTCTATAACCACTTCTGCCTTAAATTGAGCGGTGAATCGGCGCCGTTTTGCCATCGGATAGCTCCTTTCAATTGCAGTGATATTGTATCACAATCTTGGTTTAAGGAGTGGCCCTAATTTCCGATGGCAGTACATATTGCCCGCTGCGCGCTTGAAGAGGAAGACGCAAGCCAAGTTCGGATTGATAAAATTTATGACATTATTGCGGACTGCCGTTATGGAATTCATGATATATCGAGAACGGAATTAGACGAGGCTTCAGATTTACCTCGGTTTAATATGCCTTTGGAATTGGGGGTTTTTCTTGCCGCAAAGAAATTTGGTATAGACGAACAAAAAAGGAAAAATTGTCTTATACTGGACAAAGAACAGTATCGGTATCAACAGTTTATCTCGGATATTGCCGGGCAAGATATTCAGGCTCATAACAATAATCCTGAAGAAATTGTAACAGTCGTGCGGAATTGGCTCCGAAATGTATCGAAACGTGAGACAATCCCAAGTGGAGGCATCATTTGGGAACGTTACCAAGAGTTTATAGGGGATTTGCCTCAACTGGCTCAAGAGTATCAATTAAAGGTTGACGAGCTGATTTTCAATGATTATAGTTGGGTGATTACGAAATGGCTGAGGACTTAGACAAATCGCCGATTAAAACAGGATTTAAGGAGGTAATCAAAATGGCAAGAGAAAGAATCGTCAAAGACCCGCCCAAACGAGGGAAACTCACAGAAAGACAAATTCAACGGGCTGTAGAGAAGGTTGTTTATGCTAGGCGTGGTGTTGGAGCAACAACATCTTCAACAGGGCAAACACGCCACGGGACTACCTTTAAGGTAGGGCGCGATGCTAAGACAGGTAGGTTTATAACTTGCGAAGAAGCTAAACGTCGTAAGAAAACGGCAGTGGTTGAAACTATCAAAATACCGAAAAAAAAGAAATAGTTTCCCTTTTTTGTGAATAAAGCCCGCGCGTTTGATACTGCTGGCTTTCTTTGGAAAAACCCGTATGGGCCCCAGAAGTGACACAGCTAATTGGTGAAAGGAGTACCCCACGTATGTCGAAAGAAACGCTCAAAGGCATCACCAAGATAGCGGTGAGCGGCTTCAAGTCACTCGTGGAAGAGTGTACAATCGACATCCATCCGCTGACAATCCTTGCCGGCGCGAATAGTTCCGGGAAGTCAAGCATCATGCAACCGCTATTGATGCTCAAGCAGACGCTAGAGGCGACGTATGATCCGGGACCGTTGTTGCTTGAGGGCCCGAACGTTCAGTTTACGTCGGCAGAGCAATTTTTGTCCGCACTACCTAACGGAAAAAGAACAGATCGTTTTCAGATTCAGATTCAGACTCATAAATCTAATGTTTCCAATGCAGTGCAAGCGACTTTCAGAAAGGGAAAGAATGGGATTGAAATTGTCGAAATGACGAAAGAAAATTTAGACCCCGATCAAGCGTTATCTACCAAGTCCCTTACATTATATCCAGAGATGTCGTCTGAAGAAATCAAGTCGCTAGGTAATCAAGATCCGGCATTCAAGAATGTTGATATAGTGAAGCGTTCGCGCTGTTTTTTGTATTTGGGATCTCAGGATAGTAGTGGGTTCTATGAGTTTACTTATGGCTTTGGGGCATATATTTTTAATACCATCCACCTACCCGGATTACGAGGCAACCCAGAGCGCACATACAAACTAACTAACACCGGTCCCCGATATCCTGGCACGTTTGAAAATTACGCTGCGAATATCATTCACGAGTGGCAGGAGACAGGGGATGAACGTCTGAAAACGTTAGCCGATGCCCTTCATACACTTGGCCTGACAGGACAGGTCGGCACCAAAAAAATCGGCGATACCCGCATCGAACTTCAGGTAGGTCGCCTCTCTGATGACAGAACCGGCAAAGCGGACATGGCCAGCATCGCCGATGTGGGATTCGGTGTGTCCCAAGTCTTGCCCGTTTTAGTTGCCCTGATTGTCGCAGAGCCGGGGCAGTTAGTCTATCTGGAACAGCCGGAAATGCACCTCCACCCCCGTGCACAAGTCGCATTGGCACGAATCTTAGCAGCTGCGGCGAAACGTGGCGTCCGTGTCGTCGCAGAAACACACAGTTCCCTGCTGCTTCTGGCGGTTCAAACGCTTGTCGCCGAAGGAGACCTCTCGCCGGAATTGGTGAAGCTGCATTGGTTCACGCGAGATAAAAATGGTGCCACCAAAATCGACACCGCCGATCTGGACGAGGCGGGTGCTTACGGGGATTGGCCCGAGGACTTTGATGATGTCGATCTGAAGGCGCAGAGCCGTTATATAAAGGCAGCCCAATCACGTTTGGCTGAAAGAGCATAATATGCGGTCAAGGGATTCTAAGCGACTCGTTGTGAATGCCTCGGTTGCACGGGCTGCCGGTGGAGAAGAGGCAACGGTTTCAGTATCAATCAGCTGCACCGAATTTCTCGAAACCTTTCGGGACGAATGTTCACATCACGTCGTAACGACACCAGAACTTTCTGAGGAATGGGAGGAGAATCAATCGAAATTTGCAGCCACATGGCTGAGATCGATGATTGCCAGAAAGAGATTCGATTATATCGAACCTCCTGTGAACCAAGCGTTGCGCGACGAAATTGAAGGGACAACAACCAGCGCAAATGAGATTGAAGATATACAGAAAGATTTTCACTTGCTGGAAGCGGCAAGGGCAACCGACCAAACCATCATTTCGCTCGATGAAACCGTCCGGGGGCTTTTCGCCCGCGCCACTCAACGTGTTGGTGAAATCCGAGACATTGTTTGGGTGAACCCCGACCATACAAAAGATCGACCGCTCACGTGGCTCCAAAACGGTGCACCGCCAGAAGATCATCGTAAACTCCGCGCTTGGAAGATTGTTTAGCTTGGCGTGGCATTCGTATCGGAATCGGAAGTGACACAGCCAATTGAACGCATTACACAAAAAGATCCCAATTACCCAGCGCAGTTGCAGAGGTATTTGAAAACAGAAGCCCCAGAAACCATCTGGGCACGGGGAAATGTTGCCCTGTTGACAAATCGGGAGGCTCACCTAAACGGAGACCTCTGGGCACTCTTCTGTTCTAGCAAATGCCCTGGACAGATTATCTTGAAAGCGCATGAATTGGCTCAACAATTCCGATCATCAGGGAGGCCCACCATCGGAGGGTATCATTCACCTGTTGAAAAAGAATGCCTTCGTGTCCTGCTGCGAGGCTCACAACCGATTATCCTATGTCCCGCTCGGAGTATTAAAAATATGCGGCTCAACCCAGCGTGGAAAGGTGCATTAGCCGAGGGGCGTCTGCTACTCCTGTCTACCTTTGATAGCAAACATCGGCGATCTACCGCAGCGTTGGCGAACCAGCGCAACGCATTTGTTGCAGCACTCGCGGACAAGATATGTATTGCCCACGCCTCGGAGGGTAGCAAGACGCTGCAATTTGCACAACAGGTATCGGAATGGGGTAAACCCCTTTTCACCTTCGACACACCGGCAAACAAGTCCCTTTTTCAATGTGGAGCGCAGCGAATAGAGGACCTTGTATCTGAAATATAGCGAAAAAGATATATCATCTCGCCGGGATCATGAGTCGGGCAGGATGCCCGACCTACAAGTATTTGTGCAAGTTACGGCCTATGGCGTATGCCTATTACTAGCAGAGAGGTTTTAGATGAAAGCGTGGCGTTTTTATGGATTTAACGATATGCGATTGGACGAGGTCCCGGACCCCGTTCGGCGAGAGGGGCATGTAATCGCAGAGATTCTGTGTGTGCAACCGTCCGTCACCGAAGCACAACTGGCTTACGGGATTCCGACTCTCGCTTACGAGCAGATTAAACAGCGATTGGCGACTGAGGCACCGATACGATTGTTCGGGCACGAGTTCTGCGCTCGAATCGTGGAATCGGATGCGGATTCACCGTTCCGTCCGGGAGACCGTGTGGCAGCCCGTGCCAAGCTGCCGTGCGGCGAATGCTCGCTGTGTCTATCGGAACGCGGGAATGACTGTCGGCGCGGTCCGATTATCGGTTTTCAGCTGCCCGGCTGCTTCTCCGAGTTTGCCGTTCTGCCTGAAATCGCTTTGACAAAGGTGGACGACCGAATCTCTGACAGCGAGGCGGCATGTTTGCAATCGCTCTCCGACAGCCTCGCAGCGGTGGACACGGCGGAGATAGGTATCGGGGATACCGTTGCCATCTTCGGTCAGGGGAGTATGGGACTTGAGTGTATGCAGGTCGCTCGTGCGAGTGGTGCGGGACAGTTGATTACCGTAGATGTCCGGGAGGAAGCGTGCCAAGTCTCTGTGGAATTAGGCGCCGACCACAGCATTGATGCGAGTCGTGATAATCCTGTTGAGGCCATTCAGGCGTTGACAGACGGGAACGGCGCCGATGTCGTCTTTGAATGCGCGGGTGGCAGCCCGAAGCAGGGCTTGTCGGGGACGAAAACGCTGACACAAGCCATCGCCGCTGTCCGGTCGGGAGGGAAATTAAATATTGTCTCGTGGTTCGGCCATCCCATGGAGCTCGATGTCGATTCGCTACGGGAACGGAGCCTCAGATGCCTGTTCCCAGATATCAGCACACTGGCACACCTGGAGCACACGGTTCGACTGGTCGCCTCCGGACGGATTCGGCTGAAACCGACCATCAAGCACGTTCTGTCCGGCATCGAATCTGTTCCCAAAGCCTTCGAGATCACCGCAAACAAGGGCAAATATGGGGCTATCAACCCAGCGCAAGTGATGATGCGTGAGTGATTTATAGCTGTCCAGTCCCTCGTTTGGTAGGCGCTGTTTCCAACTGCGCCGTCCAGTCTCCAGTTTGGTAGGTGCTGTTTCCAACTGCGCCGTCCAGTACCCAATTTGGTAGGCGCTGTTTCCAACTGCGCCGTTCAGTACCCCGTTTGGTAGGCCCTGTTTCCAACTGCGCCGTCCAGTCTCCAGTTTGGTAGGTGCTGTTTCCAACTGCGCTGTCCAGTCTCCAGTTTGGTAGGCGCTGTTTCCAACTGCGCCATTCAGTCTCCAATTTGGTAGGCGCTGTTTCCAACTGCGCCGTTCAGTACCCCGTTTGGTAGGCGCTGTTTCCAACTGCGCCGATTGGCAGCGTCCAAGTAATTCTAAACTTTACTATAATTTGCAAGAGACAGTTCTTCACACACATTTTTAGAGAGAAAAAACGAATGACCGACCCCCAAACGACAGATGACCTCCAAGCACTCCTTCCACATTTCCGCAAGGACGGTTATGTAATTCTCAAAGACACGCTCACGCCCGACGAAGTGACGTACTTCCGCGAGATTTACGACCGCGATCGTGAGCAGTTTGGTCATCCAAATTGCTGGCACCCCTTCGCTAACCAGATGCGAAACTGCAATGCGTTGGTCACCTCGCCGGAATTTGATCGGCTACTTCGCCACCCCAAGATTCTGCCGGCGATTGAGTTTCTGATGGGAGGCCCCGTCTGTTTCGCCGAAATCTGCCTGCGCTACATGGGAGCGTATAATGGAGAACCCCACCAAGGCTTCCATCGCGATCGTCCACATTGGGAGGACCACCCGCTCCGGATGGACTACATGCAGCTGATGGTCTACCTCACCGATGTCGATGAGGGGACACACTGCTTCTCCCTCTCGCCTGAGTCCATCGATGAACCGATTGTGGAGGTAGCGGAAAACGTCGAGCGTAACGGAACTGTTGATATTCATGGACCCGCAGGCACCGTCGTACTTTTCAACATCGCTGTCCCGCATACGGCAACGGTTCGCGTCACGCAACGGGAGCGGAAAACGGTGCAAGCGTATTATGGACACCGTTCTCGCCCGTACTTGAGTGACTGCTCGGTGATACCGCCGCGATTCTCGCGTCACGACCCGGATCCGGAGGTACGCGCGTTTTATGGCAACCTCAATAAGACGACCCGAACTTACTTGGCAGCCTTCGATCCCCCATCCACATGAATCTTGAACTCCCTACCGGAAAGGTAAACCGTTATGAGGCGTAGACACTCCTTGGACGAACCTCGTGTTTTCATGTTCGATGACGGACGGCACGCTGCGAGTCTTTATCAATTTGAACCGCCCCTCGAACCATCAGATTTCACCTTCAACGTAGACCAACTAGCGGACAGCGGCGTGGACACCCTCATATACTTTGCGGTGCTTGAGGGAGGCGTGACCATGTATGACAGCCGCGTCGCACAGAAGTGGGGCGATAACGTCGTCAAATGGACGCATACGGTCTGGTATCGTGCCGGGCGGAACATCCATCAACTGATCGCCGACGGCTACGACCCGCTGAAGCTGCTCTGTGACCGCTGCCACGAAAAAGGGATCTGGTTCATACCTAGCAACCCGGTCACCCTTTCCGGCGGCGATAGAGCGACCGACGGCGGATTGGGTCGGAAGTCCGATTTTGTGTACGAACATCCGGAGTTTCAGGTGGGCGAGGAAGATGATCCACGAGCATCGGACGCATCAACGACGCGGTTCAGCTTTCTGTATCCAGAGGTTCGGGAGGAACGTTTTAAGGTCTCCGAGGAGCTACTCGTCCGTTACCCAACCGATGGGATTGAACTGAACATGACCGATTTCGTTCCGTTCTGCAGGTTCGACGAGGTCGAAGAACTTGCTCCAATCATGACCCAGTGGGTGCGTGACCTGCGCGCGGTCGCTCGGAACGCTGAAGTAGATCAGGGGCGCCGGAAACGGATCTACGTCCGTATCCCGGCACACCCAGACGCTTGGCAGACCCTTGGATATGACGTGCCGCTTTGGGTCGGAGAGGGATTGGTGGACGGTCTTATCTGTCAGCCCGGTCTCACGCAGGGACCTGTGGATCAGGATCCCAATCTCTCAGGCGCAGTAGCGTTGACCAATGGCACGCAATGTCGGGTGCTTGCCTCCTTCCAAAATGTACTCGGCAGACAGCTGAAACAGTACGCCACGCCACCGATGATCTGGGCTGCCGCTGCGAATGCGTATGCCCAAGGCGCGGACGGTTTCGGGATAGGGGATGCACATTGGACACCCAACGGCTGGCCCTGGACACACGACGAATACCAGACCCTGCGCCTGCTGGGGCATCCCGACATGTTGGCGACAACCGATAAACTGTACCGCGTCCGCTCTGAGACACGGGGTGTGACCAAAGGTGTGGGCTGGGCGCCCGGCGTAGCACCTTCCCTCCCGCAGACATTGGTTGAAGGAGAACCGGTCGAGGTCCGACTGCGGGTAAGCGACGAACTGGAAAAATGGGATAGGTTGGGAAGGGTCGAATCGGTTCAACTGCGGATACGGATAATAGGGATTGAACCTTCACTGAACGACCTCCGAATTGAACTGAACGGTCAACCGCTGCCGGACTCCATGCTGGATATAGAGGATCTGAACTACCGTCTGATCAGTACAGGGGCCGTGGGACCCTATGGACAGGTGTATAAGTACCAGCTGCCCCTCGCGTATTATCCGAAAATAGGGCATAATACGGTGCGAATCACGCTGGTAAAGCGCGATCCGAATATTGAGAACCCCTTTGAGGTCTACGATATCGATTGCGACATTCGATATCGTCTCCACCGCCACTTTGGACGAGAACCGATCGACTATTAACACCTTAACCAACAACCCGTGGAGATAACCTGATGGAATCAACGACAGTTGCCAGAGCGAGAGGACTTCCTCCTCTGCGTGTGGGCACGGGAAGTGTAAACCTTCAAGCTGATGATTCCATGGTCGTCGCTGGGAGCATTCAGCCGAGGTATGTCACTGGACAAGAAGGCGAACTGAGGGCGGCTGCCATTGTGATTGAAAAGCCACTGAGCCCCAAAGTTGCCATTGTCGTTTGCGACGTTATCGCTGTGGAACGCGAGGAGGTTGATGCTGCGGTCTCTGAGATCGAAAGGACGACCGGCATTTCGTCGGCTAACATTCTGATCAGTGCCACACACACGCATCACGCGCCGAGCACCCTCGTCGTGCACGGCTACGGTCGCGACGAACCGTTTTGCCAGCGTCTACGCGAAGGGATTGTCCAAGCTGTCCAACAAGCAGATGAGAATATAGACGAGGACGAATCCCATTTCTACTTCCACCAAGGCGAAGAGAACACCATTGGCGGTAACAGTCGTTTGTTACTCGCTGACGGCACCATCTGGTGGGTGGGATCCCGAGCGGACGCGGTGCGACCGACCGGTCCTTTCGATCCGCAGCTGCCGGTCCTCGCGTTCCGGGATGCTAACGGCCAGCTTCAGGCGCTAATCTATAATCACTCCACCCATACAATCGGGACCTGTAGCGGGGATGTCCGCTCCCCCAGCTTCTACGGCTTGACGGCACAGGAGCTAGAAGGCGAGCTAGGCGGTCGCGTGTGTTTCCTGCCGGGCGCGTTCGGTTCAACGCACAACGTCACCGAAGTGCCACCGCCCGAAGCGGTTAAGCGCCTCAAGCACGTAATCACCGAATCAATGACACTGGCAAAGCCGATGCCCGTTGATAAATTGGCGTCTATCCAACGGTCCTTCACGTTCAAGGTTAGGACGTTTAACGAAGCGGTAGAGGACGAAAAGGTAACCTCGTATTGTCGCAAGCGGGTGCCGGAGGGTGCAGATGGCACTATCAACGTCTTCCGAAATATGCGTCAGGCCCTCGCCCCCCGACAAGGGCAATCCCGTCAAACAACACTCCAAACCATAGTTATCGGTAAAGTCGCCATTGTTGGTATACCCGGCGAACTGTTTACAGGCTTAGGCGTAGCACTCAAGGAACGCTCGCCTTTTCAGCACACATACATCGTTTCGCTCGCCAACGATTGGATGGGTTACCTACCGGATCGGGAGGCTCACACCTTGGGTGGGTATCAGACTTGGATGGGATTCCACAGTTACGCGGAGGAGGGCACCGGCGAGCGGATGGTCGATGAGTGCATCGGTATGCTTCAACAGTTGGCAGAACAGTAAATGTAAAGGCAGAACCCACACGAAAGGAGTGGATAGATGGCAAAAAAGTCAAATGAAGGGCACCCATCGCATCTAGTTCGTTTCGGACAGACCGATTTGTACGTCTCTCGTCTCTGTCAGGGAACGGCATTTCGGAATATGCCACGGACCGTGGATACAATGGGTTTGCGTGTGCTGCAGCACTGTATTGATGTGGGCGTGAATTTCTTCGATTCCTCAAACGCGTATGGGTGGGGCGGAGCAGAAACAAACTTGGGAAAAGCAATTGCAGGACGGCGAGATCGGGTGGTTATCTGCACCAAAGTTGCAGCGTCATACGCCCCAGAGCAGGCGGGCAGTCCGGGCAGACCGGCGCGGTTTACCCGAAATTTTCTCTTCCAACAGGCAGAAGGCAGCCTCAGACGGCTGCAGACCGACTATATCGATCTCTATCTGCTCCATCAGCCGGACAAGGTTACTCCAGCAGCCGAGGTAGTTGATTCAATGGATGCGCTGGTGGGGTCAGGGAAAATCCGATACTGGGGGGTATCCAACCATAGCGCGGCACAGGTGAGTGAGTACGTCGAACTCGGTCAAAGCACGGGCAAAGCGCCGATTGCGGGCACGGAGGATTACTACAACATCGCTGGCGAGTCGTTGACGGATACCGGGGATTCCCGCGTGGGTCAAATGGAGCAGGAGATGTTTCCCGTGTTGCGGAAATCGGGGCTAGGGCTCCTCGCTTTCAGTCCTCTGGATACCGGACACCTTGTGCCGGGGCGGGCGATTGACCCCGATACACCGTTAGCTGCGCTGATAGACACGTTAGACGAAGTAGCTCAAGACCTACGCGTGAGTCGTGGAACGGTTTGCGTCGCTTGGGTACTGACCCATCCAGAGGTGACAAGCGTACTCGCCGGCACTGAACGCCCCGAACATGTCGAGGCCAATTTCGCTGGTACAGAGATAGTATTGCCCGACGAAGTGATTGAGACTTTGAACGCTGCCAGCCTAACCTACAGAAAAGGGCAAACGCAAGATTTGTCTTAAGAGTTGGATAGAAGTTTTGAAAGAACAGTTGTCAGGAACAATTTCCCATCTACCCAAAAGTAACGGAGGACGAAATGAGACTGATTCTGATCGGTTGTGAATACAGCGGCACAACAACCTTAGCACATGCAATCAACGAATGGACCAAAGAGACGATGGACAAGGAATTTACGCTTATCCATGACCATTTCAAGCTGCCGGATACCAAGCCACACGGACCGGAGCTCACCGAGGAAGAGATTGTACAGTTCGATGCACTTAGCTCACGATTGACAGAGGTTATTCAACGGCATAACCTTTACTATCATACGCCCGCCCAGTCCTCATCGGGACAAGATTTTCTGGGAATCGGTATCCATATAGAAGACGGGATATATGGACCTCTATACTACGGTTATGGGGGGCCGGGTGAGTTGGGCGATCGGCAAGCGATTTCACAAGGCTTGGAGCAGCGTATCCTCAATTTTGCCCCTGAGACTGTGCTGATTCTGGTGAAGGCGTCCCCCGAAGTTATTGCCAAGCGGATGAAGGAAAATCCTCATAAATACCCCGTTGTGCCAGAAGAGGACATCTCCGATGTGCTGCAAAAATTCGAGGAGGCGCACCAAAACTCGTCGATTAAAAACAAGATAACGCTAGACACCTCCACGGCAACAATTGATGAGACAGTAGCTGAGTTTGCGGAAAAAATCAGACCGCACTTAAGCGAATCTGAACGCAAGAACCTGTCGCCTTCATAAGGGAGGCGAAAGCACCGATACCGAAAGGACACAAGAAAT
>JAJEAL010000116.1 GCA_022822785.1 Candidatus Poribacteria bacterium | reverse complement strand
ATTTTTGGTCAAGTTGGTATCCCCTTTATGTCGATGCCTGTGCATCTCGCACAAACCCCGGAATATCGAGATGCGAATCCGGGATACCGGGGCGGATACACCAAACCCCTCCGGGGCGATTATACGTTTGGCGGGTTTGATGTTGAACTGATGAAGCGGAGTATTGCTGAGAAACCGCTTGAACCGTTCTCTGTCGAAAAGCATTGGGAACGGTCTGTACAGATGTATCAGCGGCTCGTTCCGCTCGCTGAAAAATTCGATGTAAAACTCATTATCCATCCGTCGGATCCACCGCTGCCGGAGACCGAATTTTCGCCGAAACGATGGGCTGGCATCCTCGACGCCGTCCCAAGCGATCACAGCGGCTTGCTCTACTGCATCGGCACCTGCTACGAATCAGGCGTAGATATCTTCGAGAACATTCGCCATTTTGGAGCGAAGGGGAAAATCTTCCATACCCATTTCCGCAACGTGCAGGGAACAATCCCGACGGGCGGATATATGGAGGTTGCCCTCGATGATGGCGATATGAATATGTTCAAAATCCTTCAGACCCTACAGGAGATTGGGTTTGACGGCGGTTTGCAGATTGATCATCTACCAAACTATATTGGCGATGTAGAGCAGCGAGCAGCTTCAGCCTATGCGGTGGCTTATGTAAAAGCGTTATTAAGAGCGCTTGAGGCTTGACCCTGAAACATGATCGCGGATATCATAGATTAACGGATTGACGCGGATTTTTACCGCAGAACTATAGTGAATTCTAAAAATAAATAGACACCTTTGCCCCTCGGTTTCAATTCCGATTTATCGAGGCCGGTAGGTGCGGTTTCCAACCGCGCCGCATTCAATCTAACCCGGTGCGGTTTCCAACCGCGCCGCATTCAATCTAACCCGGTAGGTGCGGTTTCCAACCGCGCCGCATTCAATCTAACCCGGTAGGTGCGGTTTCCAACCGCACCGCATTCAATCCAACCCGGTAGGTGCGGTTTCCAACCGCACCGCATTCAATCTAACCCGGTAGGTGCGGTTTCCAACCGCACCGGTTTGGAGTGTCTCATTGATTCTAAGGTCCACTATAAAAGAATATTTAACGCAAGGACGCAAAGTCGCAAAGAAACCCTTTTAAGATTTTTCTTGCGTCCTTGCTACCTCGCGTCTTTGCGTTAAGAAAGAGCAGGTTTCGCTGTGTTCTGTGGTTGGTTTTATCTCGTTTCACGGAATATTTACCTATAATTGCAAGAAAGGACAGCTAATGAATCGACCCCCAGAAACTTTTGTGAATGTGCAGGAGGACCGCCTTCTCGCTTTTAGCACTGCCTGTTTTGAGAAAGCTGGACTATCACATGACCACGCAGCGTTGATCAGCCGGCTGCTCGTCAACTCAGATCTCCGCGGAGTGCGGAGCCACGGCACACGGACGGTCAACGGTTACTGCAGCGGCTTTGAAAGTGGAGGTATGAATCCCCAACCCAATATCCGCCTTATCCATGAAACTCCTACGGCTGTCGTTCTGGACGGCGATGGTACGCTCGGTTATCTTCCAATGGTTCGCGCGACTGAAGGGGCGATCGCCAAAGCGAAAGAGGTCGGGTTGGGCATGGGGCTGGTGCGCCATATCGGACATTACGGCTCGGCGGGACACTACACGCGGATATGCATGGAGGCAGGTTGTATCGGTTTTTCCGTCCAGGGGTATCAGAATCTGGGCAATGCCGCCGGCAGCGATCCCAAACCGCAACTCGGTTACTTCGGTAATCCACCCCTCTGCTTTGCAATTCCCGGCGAGGAGGAACCGTCTGTGGTGCTTGACGTGGCGACCTGTATCATGGCGGACTATCAGCGCGGGGGCGAGTATGACCCGCTCCTTTCCCTCATTCCGGCAGCATTTTTCAAGAGCATCGGTTACACGGCGGTCGCGGGGCTCTTGGGCGGTGGGTTGACGGGATATACACTTCCCGATGACGAGGGTATTAGCGAAAGGTGGCCCGGCGGAGCACGGTTGGGAGGTATGGTTCTCGCCATCCATGTGGACGCTGTTGTCCCTGAAGCGGTGTTCCGTGCCGAAACCGATCGGATGGTTCGGGACGTGCGGGAGACCTACGAACCGATGCCCGGCTATGATCAAGCGCTGCTGCCCGGCGGTATCGAGGAAAAACGGGTTGAAATGCACCGTCGTGATGGTATCCGCTATGGCGAGATGGAACAGGAACCAGCCCGTGAAGTCAGTGAGCGGCTTGGCGTTCCGCTGCCGTGGGATTGATGTGCTATAATTGGAGTTCATTGGTTCATTAGTTCACGTTTTACGTTTCACGCATCACGTTTAACAGAACCATTTTTATTAAGAGGAGAAGAATCTATGGAACCACTTCGTGTTGGATTTATCGGCGCCGGTGGCTTTGCTCGGCACACTATCTATCCGGCGTTGCACCTTGCCCCCGTCGCGCTGCAAGCAATCTGTGATATGGATGAAGCGAAAGCGAAAGATGCCGCAGGAAAATTTGGCACAGGACGTTGGTACACAGATCGGCATAAGATGTGGGAACAGGAAGATCTTGAGGCACTCATCATCTCTATGAGACCCGATCCACGTCAGTCACTTGTTCGTGAAGCTTTGGAGGCGGGCTATCATGTCTTTGTGCCCAAGCCGCCTGCTCCCTCTTTGGCAGACGCCACCGAGCTTGCGGAGACCGCTGATCAGACCGGCAAAACGTTGATGATCAACTTTCAGCGACGGTTTAGCTTGGGGGTCACCCGTGCTAAAGAGATTATGGCGCAGGAATCCTTTGGTCAATTGACGCAGCTCTTCTGCTCCTTCTGTAGCGGGACCTATCCGACGGTGCAATGGTATCTGTTGGACTTTGCTATCCATCATTTCGATCTCGCACAGTATATCGCTGGTCCGGCGAAAGAGATTGCTGTGTTCCACAACGAGGTGGGTGGACAGGGATCTTTTGCCGTTGCGGTAGAGTTTGAGAATGGCGCAGTTGGGAACCTCCAACTCAATAGCCAACGTCTTTGGGGACGCAACTATGATCGGATTGAAATCACCGGACAGGGCGAGTACATTGCCCTTGACGGACTGTGGGAGATTGCTCATTACGCTGACTCCCAGAACGTCTTTACGGATAACTTCAGCGACCAACGGAACGGTGAGCTGACCGGGGACGGGCATAGCTTGACGGAGTTCGTCAACGCTATCCGTGAAAATCGTGAACCGATAGCGAGCATCAACGATTGTTTGAAGTCGATGCGGCTGTATGAAGCGGTTTTAGAGGGGCGTAAAGGAGTTATCTCGTTGAATGATTGGTAAGGATTCGCGGGTCAACAGGACAACGAAGCAAGTAGCCCGTAGGTCGAGATTCATATCTCAACGAAATCCGCGGCCATGTCGATTTTGAAAAATTGACCTACTAATGTGGCAACGAGGTAATGTAATGAACCATACAATTCTGTACAAACGGGACGGCTTTTACGCCGGTTTTCCTGTTCTAACCCATCTCCCCGACGGTCGGCTGACGGTCGGCATTCCTGTTGCGCCGTTCCATGACCACTACGCGGTTGCTGATTGGGTAGTGCTGCTGTCAGAAGACGAGGGAGCAACATGGGCGCAGACCGATGATCCAACACTTCCCGACAACTGGCCCGGGACATCGCCGCGTGAGAAATATGACCGGTTCGCCGCCGTGATGCCGGACGGGACGTATCTCTGTGCCGGTACAGTGGGGTGGCGAGCTTATCCGGCGGAGCAACAGGGGGACGCTGAAGCACAAGGGCTGACTGTGCGTCCACACCCACACGACAAGGACGCAATTTTGGTAGGCAGCAACCAATTGTTCGTCCAACGTTCGATTGACAGGGGAAACACATGGGAACGGCAGGAGTGGACGGCGCCCGGCCTTGACCACATGACAGCATTTCCACGTTCCGCGTGGCTGGCGGATGGAACCATCCTTATCCCTGTCTACGGCGCCGATGCCGACGGTCAGTGGCGAACTTACATCTGGCGGTCAGCGGACGGGGGTGAGACGTGGCGTTGGTTGACGATGGGTGCTTATGCAACAGGGGTAAACGGTAACGAGACATCGCTTCTGGAGGTTTCACCCGGGCGTGTGCTTGCCCATACGCGGACGGAGGGCAGCTACCTGTTAGAGGCCTGGTCGGATGACGGTGGACGGACGTGGTCGCAACCGTTACGGACACCTATCTGGGGTTATCCGCCGCATCTGTTGAAACTCCGGGACGGACGGATACTCTGTTCGTTTGGATACCGCCGAGACCCAATGGGGGTGCGTGCGGTCCTGAGCCATGATGGCGGGGTTACGTGGGACATGGATAACGTCATCGTTCTGCGCGGCGACGGTGGAACGCCCAGCGAATTCCGATCCAATGTGCACGGTGGTGGCGCCGATGTCGGCTATCCAATCTCCACCCAACTGTCCGATGGGGGCATTCTGACTGCGTATTACATTACATTGGCAGATGGTGTAACACACTCAGTAGCAACGCGCTGGGAGGTTTAATAGGTGAAAACGGGAAGCCCAAAAAGTGGGATAACGAGATAAGATTGACCGCCAAGACGCGGAGAAAAGCTCCCCAGACCCGGTAGGGGCGGTTTCCAACCGCACCGAGATCGCCATCTCACAGACAAGACGGGGAGAAAAGCGTGGAAGGATGGAAGTTGGCCCCAAGCTTCCATCCTCCATCTGCTCTGGGCCCCCTGTGCCTCTGCGGTGGGTTTTTTCTCGTTTTCTCCTGAATTTGAAGGAGGGAGACACTCACAATGTTGATTCAAGAACAGCTACCTTGGACGAGCATAGACGATGAGCATTTAAGCGTGTTCAAAGCCATCGGTGTGGACTATGTTACAATTAATCCGCCGCCATCGGAACTCAAGGATGGCGCAGATCGTACCGATTTCTGGAAGGAAATGGCGCGTCGCGTCGATTCCCACGGGATGAAGTTGGATAACGTAGGGATGAACTGTTGGGATGAGATTTCACTTGCGCTGCCGGATCGGGACCAAAAGATTGAAGCGTGGTGCACGATGATACGGAACATCGGTGCCGCGGGTATCCGAACCTTAGGCTATAACTTTAAGCCTATCGGGAATTTCCGTACCACCGCAACGATTGGACGCGGCGGTGCCCGGTATAGCACCTTCGATTACGACGAGTTTATGGAAGATCCCGCGGACGTTCCCGAAAAGTATATCTCTGAGGAGCAACTGCTGGAGAATTTACGCTATTTCCTTACCCGTATTATTCCAGTGGCCGAGGAGGCCGGGGTAAAACTCGCCATCCATCCGGACGATCCACCGATTCCGGAGCCGCTTGGCGGCGCAGCCCGAATCCTCTCGACCCTTGACCATTTCGAGCGTACGTTCAACACGGTGCCCAGTGAGATGAACGCCATGCTATTTTGTCAGGGATGTGTCCGTGAGATGGGCGAGGACGTGCCTTCCGCCATCCGACGCATCGGTTCGCAGAACAAAATTGCTTACGTCCATTTTCGCAATATTCGGGGCACACCCAAGAGTTTCCAAGAGGTTTTTGTGGACGAGGGGGATGTGGATATGTATGAAGCGATGCAGACCTATCGAGAGGTGGGCTTTGAAGGTCCCTTCATGATGGATCACACGCCTAGCTTTCCGCAAGAAAACACGCAATGGGCGGGCAGAGCCTTTGCTGTCGGTTATATCCGATCGATGATTCAAGCGGTCTATCGTTAAAACAGTGGTTCATATAAAACGAAAGTGCAAAGCACGAGGAGAAACCGAGTTTTTTCTTCAAAACTCGGTTTCTGTTGCACGATTTCTTAACATAAGCAAAAACGGTTATCAGTAAAAGGTAAGTGAATATGAAGATAGATCCGATAACCCTCGCCGTGATTCGTGGCAGCTTGGAGCAGATTGCGGACGAGATGGACGCCACCCTTGAACGGATGGCGTTCTCACCGGTAATCTCCGACGGTTTTGACCGAGCCAGCGGTATTTACGATAAAACCAACGGCGAGGTGATTATGCAGGGACCGCGCGGGCTGCCAAGTTTCATCTATGTCATGGAATTTACCACCCGCACCGTGATTGAGTCTATTGAGGACATTGCGCCGGGGGATATTTACATTGTAAATGACCCCTACCTGGGCGGTACACACTTGATGGATGTGAAGATGGTCAAGCCCGTTTTCTATAAAGGAAAACTGACCGCCTTTCTCGCCAATAGCGGACATTGGCCCGACATTGGTGGGCGGGTGCCCGGTGGATTCTCAAGCAAAGCCACGGAGATTTATCAGGAAGGACTGCGTCTGCCGCCGATACGGATTTTGGATAAGGGAAAACTGAACAGAGAGGTGCTTGACATCATCCTACACAATGTGCGGGTGCCCGATGAACGGCAAGGCGATATCATCGCACAGGTGACTGCCCTTAATCTTGGTGCTGAACGCTTGACCCGGCTGCTTGACCGGTACGGGGAGGAAACAGTCTTTGGTGCTATTGCAGAGCTGAAATCGCGTTCAGAGCAGCTGATGCGAAGTCATATTGAGACCATTCCGGACGGGATCTACACGTTTGAAGACCATATCGACAGCGACGGTGTGGAATGGAAACCGCTCACTATCCACATGGAGATGGAGGTGAAAGGGAGCGATGTCCATATCGACTTCTCCAAGAGTAGCCCGCCCTGTAAGGGACCCCTCAACAGTGTCCTCAGCACCACTATCGCTGGGGTCTATATCGGTTTTAAGCATATCTTTCCCGATGTCCCCATCAACGCGGGGTGTTTTGCGCCTTTCTCCTTCGATTTGCCTCCCACAACCTTTATCAACGCCCAGCTGCCGCGTCCTGTGTCCGGTTGTGCCTCTGAGGTCTGTCAGCGCATCATTGATGTGGTGTTGGGGGCATTCAGTCAGGCGATCCCCGACAAAAGCTACGCCGCACCGATGGGAACGGTAACGAATCTCTCTGTGGGCGGAGAGGACCCGGAGAAGGGATATTACGTCTTCTACTCTTTCATCGGCGGCGGATACGGCGGAAATTACCTGACCGATGGGCTTATCAACGGCAATCCAACCATCGCCCTCGCCCGCACTCAAGCACTGGAAATCTTTGAATCTCGCTACCCCGTTCTCTTTACCCGATATACCATACGGGAAGGATCGGGAGGGGCGGGTATGCGCCGGGGTGGCCTCGGTGTTATCTTTGAATTTCAGATTCGGCGGGGCGAAGCGAGCGCGTCACTGCTTGGAGAGCGTGGACGTTTTGCGCCCTTCGGAATCCTCGGCGGAAAATCCGCGAAATCGGCAAAACACACCTTCATTCTCCAAGGCGAAGAATACCATCCGCCGCATATCAGCAAGGATGAAGGGATACCCATGCAGGCGGGTGATATTCTGCGATTGGAGACGCCGGGAGGCGGAGGATATGGTAACCCCATAGATCGTCCACCGGAGTTGGTCTTACAGGATGTCAAACGTGGCTACTATGACCGAAAAACTGCGGAAGAAGAATACGGTGTCCTGATTATGGAAAATAATGGGGGGCTTGACACCGAAGGAACAGCACAACGACGCGCATCTCTCCGCGCTCAACAATGAGGAGGTTATTGTAAATGCCGACACTTCATAGTAAATCTCGCATTCGCTGGCTGCCTGCCGCCATTATCGTTGCCTTAACTGTTTTGGCACTTATACTAATCTGGAGTCTGGAGGCAGCGCATCGACAATCACAGGTTTTTTTTACAGTATTGCTCTTGATCCTTTCGTTTCTGCTGATGCTGGTGTGGTTGCTATTTTTCTCACGGCTGCGCTGGAAAATCCGGCTACTTGCGTTCAGTGCGATTGTTCTAATTCTTTTTCTTTCAGTTGCTCTCTTTCGTATAAAGGGGTTCAGTGGGGACTTAGTCCCGCTACTGGAGTGGCGTTGGGGTGAAAAGGCTGCTGAATCTTTGATGGGGAGTTCCCCAACGACTCCGGGTGCATTTTCAAAGGATTACCCACAGTTTCTTGGACCACATCGCAATGGGACGGTTCAAGGGATAAAATTAGCACGGGATTGGTCAGAACGTCCGCCTCAGCTTTTATGGCGGCAACCCATTGGTGCCGGTTGGTCTGCCTTCGCTGTGGTTGGAAGTTCAGCGGTCACCCAAGAGCAGCGCGACGAATATGAAATGGTTGTCTGTTACGACCTGATGTCCGGTCAAGAGCGGTGGAGTCATAGCGACCACGACAGATATGAAGTAATACCTGCCGGTGTTGGTCCCCGTGCAACGCCGACAATCGTGGAAGGTAGGGTATACACGCTAGGTGCGACAGGCATCCTCAATTGCTTGGATTTCGCAACCGGGGAGCGTATGTGGTCGGAGGATATCCTCTACGACAACGACGCTAAACTTGCGTCGTGGGGAATGAGTGGTTCACCGCTCGTTCTGGATGACCTTGTGGTGGTGAGTGCAGGGGGCGAAGACGGTAAGTCGTTGGTCGCCTATCACAAGGATACGGGGGAGCGCGTCTGGAGGGGTGGTAGCAGTCCCGCTGAGTATAGTTCTCCATTGATTACAACCCTTGCCGGTGTGCCGCAAATCCTTATTTTCAATTATGGAAGTGTGGCTGCACATGACCCAAGCAGCGGACAAGTCCTTTGGCAGCACCCGTGGCCCAACGGTACACAGTGCGTTTCGCAACCGGTGCCGCTACCGGATGACCATCTTTTCGTTTCAAGTGCCTACGGCATCGGTTGCAAGCTGTTCCAAATCGCGCACAATGCCGATAATCAGTTGAAAGCCACTCTTGTGTGGGAGACACCTCGACTCAAGGCAAAGTTCACAAACGTCGTTCATCGGGATGGGTATATCTACGGGTTGGACGATGGCGTGCTTGTATGTCTCGACCTCGCGGACGGACAACGCAAGTGGAAGCGTGGTCGCTACGGGCATGGGCAGGTCATATTGGTTGATGGTCCCGACGAAATTAAGGATCAAAATAGCTTACTCCTTGTGAGTGCAGAATCCGGCGATGTTCTCCTAGTTGAAGTCAATCCGAATGAGAGCAAGGAGCTGGCGCGGTTCTCTGCGGTAGCGGGCAAAACGTGGAATAATCCCGCACTTGCTGGACAATATCTGCTTGTGAGAAACGACAGAGAAGCAGCCTGTTATAAGTTGCCTCTCGAATAGCTTCGATTTATGTTAGGAAGGTGCTTTACAATCGCTGAAAGCAGGCAAAACATGAATCAAACCAAAATTCGTCTCAGTGTTTCAGAGACAGAGGGGATTTCCCGTCAAAGCGTGCCGGTCACGCAAGGTGTCCCGCTACCCAAGGGCGCGTTACACAATCTGGATTCGGTTTGGGTCGAAGATAGCAATGGACAACCGGTATCGGTACAGCTTCGGACGTTGAGCCGATGGGAGGACGGGAGTCTGAAGTGGGTGCTAATCGATTTCTCAGTAGACGTGCTAGCCGAAGGGCGAACCGATTATGCCTTCTGCTACGGTCAAAAACCCACATCAATTCCGTCAGACCGGACAATCCAAATTGAAGAGAGTGATGACTACATTACTATCTGTACGGGACCGCTGCGATTTGTTGTCAATCGTCGGCAGTTTTCGCTGATTGAATCCGCTGAATTGGGAAATGTGGACGCAGCGGGAACGTTTGTTCCAGAGCACATAGTTGTAGGCGAAGATGTCATTTCTAAAGGCGAGGCGTGGGTACGTATCTGTGAATCATTTGACAGTACGGAAGGGAAGCGTTACCTCTACGGGATGGGCGGGAATTGTCTGGCGTCCTTGGCAAAAGATGATTACACCGTAGAATTAGAGGAGGTCAGTCCCCTGCGGACGGTCATCAAGTGTAGCGGGGCATTTGAGGCGGATATCCCTATGCACCACTATGCAGGATACCGACCGTTTCGGTTGGTAACGCGGATTTATGCCTACGCCGGACAAACCTCTCTCCGTATACTCCATACGGTGGTGATGGCGTGTAACCCAAGAGAAACGGAAGTGGAGGAGATTGCTGTACGGGTGCCGGTTTCTCTGAAAAACTCGGTACGCTTTCGCGCGGCATCGTTCCGACCGGTTGAGGATCGCCTTAATCCCGATGAAGCAATTTTGTTGCACCAACGATCGGACAATCAGTTCTTCCTTGAGGGGCAACGTGTGGGGCAGCAGCGGATCATCGCCGAGGGTGAACGGACGGAGGGGTGGATGACGCTTGACGATGATCAAGTAGGAGTGGGGGTCGGTCTTCGATACATGCCCGAAGAGTATCCTAAGGCGTTGCGGGCAACAGGAACTGGAGACGGTATTGATGTCTTTCTCTGGAAAGGTGTGGACGGCAAGCGGCTCAGCCTCAAACGGTATGCGGAAGAAATGTCGTGGGGAGAGGGCGAAGGAGTCTACGCCGACGGCACCGGCACAGCGAAAACGAGCGAATTTTTTGTCTGTTTCTACAAAGCCTCCGAAGGTGAAGATATTCCCGACAGGTTGCGGGGGCTACTGACACCACCACATGTTGCCGTCGATCCAAAGTGGATGGCGCAATGCGAAGTAACCGGCGGATTTGCCCCGCTTGACCCCAAACAGTTCCCGGAATCTGAGCGGATGATGACCGGTTTTCTGGACTGGCTGATTCGCAACATTCAACTCGGTCGCTGGTACGGCTTTTTCGACTGGGGGGATGCGCTTGTCACGTGGGAGCAGGAGGCGAACGATTGGCGATTCTATGGCAGATGGGGCTGGTGCAACAGCGAATGGGATCCCCGACACGGTGTCTGGATTCAGTATCTGCGCACCGGCAAACCGGATTATTTCCGATTGGGTGAGTCCATGACCCGACACTCAGCTGATGTGGATACGTGCCATTTCCATCCGTTCCGGCCCTATATGGTCGGCGGTTGTTTCCGGCATAGCACAGATCATTTTGGTGATGAACCGTGCGCCTCGCACACTTTTTTGGATGGCTGGATGGATTACTACTATCTGACAGGCGACCTGCGGACTTATGAGGTACTTCAAGAGGCGGGGGAATTTCTTTTGCGTTACCGATGGACGGAGGACCCGACCTATAGCTTCAGTCTGCGAAGTGTCGCCAATGTGCTTCGAGGGTTACTTTACCTCTACGAAATTACCGGCGAGTCTCGATTTATAGAACGAGCCGAAGCGGTCTACACCGTGATAGCACGGGGACAGAACGACGACGGGAGTTGGCACAAGCGGTTTCAGGTTTCTACGCCGGATAAGCTGCCGAATCAGGGACCCTACGGCATGGCGACGGAAGGGACAACATTGGCGGTGGAGATGGGAACCGCCCCACCTTTTACCAATGAGGAGTATTGGAAATGGAAGGGTATCAGTGCTGGGGAATTTGCTTCTCCAAATGCGGAACCGCCCATCCGCGTTTTACCGATGGAGGAACAGAAGGGATATCAGACGCACTACCTGATGGTTGGGTTGGAACTGCTCCACCGCATGACTGGACGGGATGATGTGGCAGAGGTTTATCGTCGTGCTGTGGACTGGTTTTGCGGCTATCCGGATCCACTCAACGCCGAATTTGCGCTACAGCAGCGTTACGGGGGCATCATCTGCCGGCACCTTGCCTATGCCTACCAACTGACAGACGATCGAAAATATCTGGAGATTGGACGGAGGGTGCTTGGTGAGCTTATCGAAAGTCAGGATTGGAGCGATGATCCGAGGCGCCAGGGGGCAGTGGAGTTGACCCCGATGACAATAAGCTTGCTCTTTTTCGGTGTGCCGTATTTCCTTGGGAAACTAAGTGAGGCGAACATGGAGGAGTCAGAAGGACAGGGATAGGGGACCTCCCCTACAAACTGCGCTTTTCTGGCAGCTTAAAAAACTTGATTTTTGGAATCTTATGTGCTATAATTTTTTTGTGGGACATAAACGACTTCGGCATAGCTGAAGCAATTCCTTTTGCAAACTTAAAAAAGAGGGGCTACAAAAATGGCTAGCAGGACCAAGACTAGAAACAAAACGATTGAACTGAGAGACAATCAACTAATTTTCCGGTTCCCCAATGTACACGAAGGTGCTGAGCTCCGAATCGGATTTCAGCGGACGCTACGAATCCCTGACGATAACCGAGAATATCATCTGCCGCCAGGGCTTGGAGAATTTCCCCTTTATCGGGTGGACGACTATCCGGATAACCTGCCGGATACTTGGGAGGAGCATGGCGGCGTGTTCTTGCCGATGTATCAGACGGAAGCGATGTGGATCAATTTCCACGCTGACTATCCGATGGCTGTCAAGATAGCAGCTGGCAAAATCAATGCGGTGACCGGAGAGGCATGGAACGACGAACTTACCGAAACACCTCAGGACTATTTGGTGGTTCCAGAGCAGCCGTGGCTTGACGGTTTCTGCGTCGAAAAAGGCCTAATTCGTCAGTTCGTCGCGATGCCCCTTGGCGAGGGCTACACGGCGGAGGAACAGTTGACGGGAGAGGCGGAGCATGGCGGACTTCAGATTGCTGTCTACCCCATGCAGGGGTCGATATACGAGGAACGGCAACGTATCCCAATGGTGTATCTAAACGATGTCTGCGTGCCGGGTGCTCCGCCACCCGCCGATATGGGGTTGGCACCGGGCGGGCTGATGCGTCAGGAGATATACGAGGACGAATACGGCTTCAATGTATGGGATAGGTCGATTCACTCGCGTTGCTTTGTGCATATCCTCAACAGTGTTCAGCTTGTCCACCTGACGGGGTGCCAGCCGCCGGGCAAACCGCTGACTGCACAGGATTACACAGCCAGAGGGCTACCCTGGTTCGATTATTACGGGCAGGATCTAGCAGCTTTAGAAGGTGCGAAAAAGTTGGCTGGACTGGACAGTGTCGCCGTCACTCAGTTGAAGACAGGGAAAGGATTCCTCAAGGACAACGATCCGGTGACGCCGACGGTAGTGAAGAAGTTGAGCAAGCTGATGGTGCGGGAAGGTGCCTTCTAATACCAATTCTGATAAAGCATGACGCTTTATTAAACCGGTTATGAGTTACCCGCTTAGGTTTGTAGTAGGACAATTCATTGCCCGTCTAAACACCCCTACTATAATGTATTGGAACAAAATCATTCAGAAACGGTATAAGAAGCACAGGGAGTGCCACTTGGACTGCGGAGAGTATCATGAAACAAGGGAACGAATCGGATGCGGGTTTGAAAGTTGACTCGGGTACGGGCACAGAGATTCGGGCAAACGTGTCAGACAACACACTCAAAGCGTATGAGCACGCGACACGCAAGCTAGAGGACTGGCTGGACGACCGTACGCTAAATGATGCAGTGTTGGCTGAGTATATCCGTTTTCTGCATACGGGTGGGAAATCGCCGGCGACGATCAATCTGTTGCTCTCTGCCGTCAAGTGGATGGCTGAGTACCACGGAATTGAGGAGGTCGCCGGGGCTATCACTGCACGCACCTGGTCCGATATCCGTGAAGAGAACAGACCGCGGAGTCGAAGGCAGGCGGATGGGCTTACGTGGGATGAGGTAGAGCGGGTGTGCACAGTTGCTGAATCCTCAGAAACTGTGGCAGGTTTACGCGATGCGGCGATGATCAGTCTGATGAGCGATTGCCTGCTCCGAATTTCGGAGGCTGTCGCAGTTGATGTGGAGGATATTGGCGAGGAGGGGCTTCAGATACATAGGACAGAGCGGGACGACGCTTTGTATATCTGCGAATGGACGCGGCGGTTGATAATACGCTATCGTCGGAAGGCCAGGATTGGATCAGGTGCGTTGTTTAGGAGAATACGATTCCAGAACCATGTGACGGAAGACCGCCTCGGTGTAAAGGGGGCTCGTGAAGCGATACGTCGGCGTGCAGCGGAAGCGGGAGTGGCGGGTGTGATCAGCGGGCACTCGCTTCGAGTTGGGTCTGCGGTCTCACTGGCTGAGGCTGGGGCAACGGTGAGCGAGGTGCAACAGGCGGGACGGTGGCAAGGACCGACAATGCCGGCGCGCTATGTGAGGGAAGCACCCGCCGAACAGAGCCCGGTGGAGCGGTATAAAGATAATAAATGAAAAAGATTTGGATACCTCAAGCGGTTGTCATTCCAATGTTATTATGGGCACTTAACCCGATGAATCCTTACGGGTATTATATCTTACTTAGGTGGGTCTGCTGTGCGGTATTCGTCTATCTTGCTATTCAGGCCTGGAATATAGAGAAACAGGGATGGGTTTGGATC
>JAJEAL010000015.1 GCA_022822785.1 Candidatus Poribacteria bacterium | reverse complement strand
CGCTCATGTTAAGAAATCGTGCAACAGAAACCGAGTTTTGAAGAAAAAACTCGGTTTCTCGTTGTGCTTTGCACTTTCTTTTTACATGAGCCAATTATTTTACCCTATTTGCGCCTCTGAATTAATCATAATCTTTGTTTTTTTAAGCGCACCCTCTGTATGGAATGCGCTTCTTCCCTCACTAATAACCAATGAGCCCCTTTGTTGGATTTCACTCTATCGTTTTACCCAACGTACGGGCTGTGAAATGCCAACAGAAGCGAGCCACTACTGGTAGCGAGAAACGGTATCCTCACCGCAGGTCATTGTCTGTAGCAGGGCAGGACGGCCTGCTTTCGTAGCGTCGATAGCACGGGCAATCGCGCCGGGGAGCTGGTCGGGTGTCTCCACTGTCTCGGCGTGTGCGCCTAAGCTCTCAGCGACCTTGGCATAATCCCCGGACAATTTATCGCTTTCCCAGTGCTCCGAAGCGTACGGCATATTCTCATTATAGTGAGTCATTATGCCATTGTTCAAGACCACGGTCAATATTGGAATCTCAGACCGCACCGCGGTCTCAATATCCAATCCCGCCATGCCGAAGGCAGCGTCTCCCATCACGTTGACAACGAGCTTGTCGGGTGCAGCCATCTTTGCGCCCAACGCCAACCCCAGTCCATAACCTAGCTGTGTCGACTTGCCCCACCCGATATAGGTGTTTGGAGCATCGGTTGTCCAGAATGGGCACATCCGATCCCGCGGATAACCTGCATCGTGCGTGGCGATAGTGTTCGACACATCTACCGCTTTATGGAGTTCGTTGAGCACACGGTACTCGTTCATTGGCACTGCATCTGATTCGAGTCGTGGCTGCCACTCCGCCATCCACTCCGCTTTTACCTTGCGAATTTCGGTTGTCACACCGTTGACATCCGCTCTCGGTTGCTCCCCATTCTGTCGTTTGACCTCTTCAATCATCTGTTGCAGCACCAACTTCGCATCGCCGACAGCACCGTGAGCGAGTCGATAATGCACGTTCAGATCGTCGGTTGAGTTGGTAATTTGAGCGAGTGTCGTGCCGGCGGGCATCCGTGGACTATAGCCGCCGCTGAGCGTGGTCGCAATGCCGAGGACGAAGTCCGCTTGCTGCAGAAAGTGACCTGCCATCCGAGTGCCGCTATTTCCGGCTGTACCAAGCGCCAACGGGTGATTTTCCGGGAACCCGCTTTTGCCCTGTAGAGTTGTCAGTACCGGAATATTGGTCAGTTCTGCGAACTTTACTAACTCATCTGTCGCTTCGGCGTACAGTATACCCCTGCCTGCACTAATAACGGGGGATGATGCTTTGAGCAGGGCGGTCACCAAATCACGGACATCATCGGGATCCGCTGCCGATTTACGCACCTCCACCGGCGTGTAGTTGAAGGTGCTATCCGGAATCTCTTGACCCGCAGCGTCCGACGAAATTTCCAAAAGCACCGGTCCGGGTCTACCATGTTTCAACCGGGTAAATGCTATCCGCATCAGTTGAGGGATACGCTCTGCCTGATTAATGTATTCTGTCCACTTGGTGACCCCGCCATAGTTCCGGTGCGACACAAACCCCGGATGCATACCCACATTCGAGAGCCGCGGTCCCCCGGGGAGTAGGAGTATCGGCACCGAATCGGCATACGCCTGCGCGACCCCACCAAAGGCGTTCTCCGCCCCCGGTCCTTCTTGCATCATGAAGACCCCGATGCGATTCCCGCTCATGATGCGACTATACCCATCAGCCATGTTCACCCCCGCCCGCTCTTGGCGTGAGATAATCGGTCTCAACCCTTCTTTGGCAGCCGCATCTATCAGCGAATGGTTGGGAAAACAGGCGAACCAGTCGAGCCCTTCCGCTTTAAGGATTTTAGCAATTGCTTGATTACCTGTCATATGTCTCTATCCTTTCAATATTTCCTGTATCGTATCCGGTGAGTTTCATCATTACTCTAGCTAATAAGCCAACAGTACTCCAACGAGACGATAGGTTCAATTTGCTTTACTATAACACCCTGAGCAAATGTGGTCAAGCCTATATTCATTCAAACAGGGTCACAGGGGTGCACCACAGCGATGTTCTGCGAGTCCCAACAGTGAGTAATTGAAGAATTCACATGGAGTAGGGGCAGCGCTAGTGATTGTAGATTAATATCCGCGCTGCCGCGTGGGGGTAGGTGCTAGGGCTGCTCACCACGTTCCAGCCTTTTTTCGATCAGATCCAAAATCGGTGGCACATCCCAGATGCCCTCCACGACATAGTGGGCGCCGGTCTGATACATCCGGGTGTATGCCCCCGCCAGCTTAGCTTCACGTACATCGTCGGGTAGGTTGACAATTTCCCCTTCGTTGAGTCCAATTTCGTTCCCAGTTTTGGCGAGACCGATAGTCCACATACCGGCGTTGAGCCCTTCTTCGATGTCAGGAAGGGTATCGCCCACTTTAACAATTGCTTGCATTGGATAGATGCCCAAGTGCATTGCGTTCTGCAGACACATCCACGGTTCCGGACGACCTGCTGGGACATCACTTGCGCAGACTGTCGCGTCCGGCGTGTAGCCGCGTGCCCCTGCCTCTTTGAGCAGGAGCTCCATCATCTCGCGGAGGTATCCGGTGGTGGAACCGATTTTCAATCCTCTGCTGCGTAATTCCGCAACCGCTTCTAGTGTGCCGGGAATCAGCTCTGCATAGTCCGCGAGGCAATCTAGCTGCAGCGGAATAAACTCTTGGAACATTGTTTCAACGTCGGCTTCGTTGGGTTTGCGTCCATGGGCCTCTTGCCACCGCTGGGCTACGGATTCAAGCTGCGAAATCTTCCGAATATGTACCTTTTTATGTGCGCCCATCGGAGTACGCGCTTCTTCAATCGTGATCGGCACGTTCTTCCGTTTATAAACCTCAACGAACACAACGGCGGGCGCATAGCAGCCATAGTCCATAGTCGTTCCTGCCCAGTCTAATATTACCGCTTTTAGCGGGCCACGATAGGTTCGCTGGTAAGTATATTCAATATTTGTCAATGTGTGACCTTTCCATAGAGAAAAACGCTCAGAGAAACCGGGCTTTGAAGCGAAAACTCAGTTGCTTTTGGGCGTATAGACGCAACCCTATTGCTGCCGCAGGTCAATCTCTTTCCGCTGCTCAGCGGACTGATACATCGCTTCCGTGATGCGAGCAACGGTCAGACCGATTGCGCCCGTATCAATCATTTCGACGCGTCCTAACAGTCCCCAAACAACATGCTGGTGTGAACTCTCGTAGCCGTCCCCCATGTGTCCGAGAGATCGCATCCGTCTTTCGTAGCCATCGATATCGAAGTTCACGTCCGCATCCATACCGTAGAGGTCTGTATAGAGGGTGAGCGGGTCTAGCTTGATACCCCCCTTTGATCCCATGATGCGATCCCCGTCGCCGCCGTCCATGTTGGCAGCCCATGCTTCTTCTATAAACATAGTAATCCCACCTTCAAAACGGACGAAACCGGTGCCGAGCTCCTCGACATCGTATCCGCTTTCTTGGCGGCGCGTTTCATCCATATCAAGTTCTTGAAATGTTGATGCGGTGACGGTCTCGATTTCGGGGTTATCGAGTAGGTAAACCATCCGTGCCATATTATAAACTGCCATATCCAATAGGGTGCCTCCCCCGGATTTTTCCCGTTGAACAAAGTGGGGAGTCGCGTAGCCGTCCACATACGGGCGGCCGCGGCGGCGATAGTGGCTTGTCTTGACATAGTAGAGGTTACCAAGCGCATCTGCTTCGATAAGGTGTTTAGTGGTCCGAGTCTCTTTGCTGAATACCCTTGCCATTTGCACTGACAGCCTTTTCCCGGTGCGTTGTGCTGCTTCATACATTGCCTCCGCCTCCGGACCGGTGCTTGCCATTGGCTTTTCGCAATAGACATGTTTGCCTGCTTCGAGCGCTGCGATTGAGATGGGGGCGTGCAGGAAATTGGGAAGACAAACATCGACGCTGTCAATTTCGTCAATCTTCAGCAGGTCCTGATAATCGGAAAACACGTGCGGAATATCGTACTCTTGCGCGACCCGTCGTGCTTCCGTTTCATCGATATCTGCGACCGCGACAATCTCAACATCGTTGTGCATAGATTGATAGCCTCGCACATGGCTTTTACCGATAAGCCCTGTGCCAATAATACCAACTTTGAGTTTAGCTGACATCGTTTTCTCCTGAGAGTGGATAGGGTGAAGGGGGCGAAACGTAATGTGTGAAATTTGGGTGTTGTTATCTGCGTTTATTCCTCTAGAATTGTGTTCCGTGTGCGCTCAAAAATGTCGATGGCGTAATCCAGATGGGTTTGTGTTTTGATGTTGAACGAGACCCCAAACTGTTTGGGCGTTACATCGGTCAGGTTCGATCGACACTCGGCGATATGCCTCGGTGTGAAGTCGCCGTGGGCATCGATTCGGAAGTGCGTCCCCCGTTTCGATGGATAGGAGCCCATCCACCACCTGCCGCCAATTGTCATGCGTATTTGGGCGACCCGAGGACGGAGGATTGCACCGCACGACTCCACGTATGTAAAAAATTGTTCAGCAAGCTGATGGAGCTCTGAACTTGTGGTAAGTGTATCAAGGAAACGCTCGCGGGTTAGAAATTGCCGGGGGGTGTATTGGTAGGTGGCGCGGGATTCCTCAATAGTAGCCGTGCCGAGTATCGTCTCCGTGGCAATCAGGATTTCGTCGGGCGCTTGGTAGGAAAAGTACGAAATGTAGGTCAAATCTACCCCGACCCGCCGCATGTATTCGGCGATATCGAGGACGCGCACAGCCACACCTTCAGAGACAAGCACCAGTCGTTGTTTACGATTGAAGGCAGACATCCGCATCGCCCCTAGGTCGTAGTCGAAGAACGCGCTGTGCAACGCCAGTAAAGAGGTGAATTCGCGTCCTTGCCCTTGGAACCACCGTCCTGCAAAACGCTCCAGATCGGCGTATGAAAATTTGGCGACGGCTGCGGCGTATTCCAGAATCTGTGCAATCGCGGCACGGGACGCTTTGCCGCGCTTGAGCTCAATGACGATACAATTGCCTTGGCGATCGAGTGCAAGTAAATCTACTTTTTGCGATTTGCCAATGGGAACTTGGCGGCTAATTATACAGATACGCTCGTCTCCTAGGAGCAGATTTGGATCTTGCTCAAGCAGGTCTTCAAAATCGCGTTCTTCTTCAAAGCGTAGCGGATCTAGGTGTCGAAAGCCTGTCCCTTCCCATCGGTAAATTTCCATGGCCTCTCCTTTCAGGTTCACGGAATTTTCCGTAGACGTGTATTTGACAGCAGAATCTCTAGCATCAGCAGGAGTGTTGCGGGAATTAGCGGATAAGCGACGAGCTCCTTATAACGGGTATATTCGGTGACCTCAATCTTCGTTGTCTCCAGCTGATTAATCTCTTTATAGATTTCAGCGAGTTTCTGATTATCGGTTGCACGGAAATAGCGTCCGTCCGTAGTCGCCGCAATCTGTTTGAGCATCTCCTCATCAACATACGTCCGATTCCGGCTATACTGCAGTCCGAAAATAGGGTCGTGATACGGAATAAATGCGCCGCCCTCTTTCCCCATGCCGATGGTATACACCTTGACGTTGAGCGCTTTGGCAGCTTGGGCAGCGGTCAACGGATCAATACTTCCGGCGTTATTTTCCCCATCGGTGAGCAATATTGCAATTTTACTCTTCGCTGATGAGTGGCGCAGTCTATTGGTGGCATTGGCGAGCGCATCTCCAATAGCGGTGCCATCTTCGAGCATACCGATTTCAACATTGAGGAGTAGCTTCCCCAGTACTCGGTAATCCAGCGTAAGGGGGCATTGTGTGTAACTTTCACCGGCAAAGACAATAAGTCCAATCCGGTCGTTCTTGCGATCCCCTAAGAAGTCATAGATAACCGTTTTTGCTGCGTGCAGGCGGCTGTCGGGCTGGAAATCTTCAGCCTTCATACTGCCGGAGATATCCAAAATGAGTACTATATCAATGCCTTCCGACGTAATCTGTTCTCGGCTTTGAGATGCTTGTGGTCGTGCGAGCGCGAAAATCATCAGGCCGATAACCAGAAAACGCGCAAAATTCAGGGCCGGAAGGGACCTCACCCAAAAACTAGGCACAATCTGACGACCGATGCTGAGATCTGAAAAGCGGATTCGTCCGCTGCTTTTCTGGCGTAGATACCAAAGTAGGAATGGCAAAAGCAGGAGTAAAGCGAGAAATGCGGGATGGTTCAATCGCAAGGGCACACCTCATTGATGAGTAACACACTGAAACGTAACACATGAAATGTGAAGCATCGTTATTTTGTAGTATACGCGCGCCTCTGCGCGGTCATAGGGGCGCTGGTTACCGCATACTGAGTATGGGTACTACCGGTCACTCGGTTTATTGCCCATATCTTGAGACGGGATATTCCCGATGCTGGCTCTTGGCCGATTCAGTTGATCGCTGACCGAACACGGTTCGCAGGCTAATGCCAATCCCGATGGTGCTCGCAATAATAAACGTTGGAATACTGAGGTAGGGGATTATTGTTGCCATTCGATAAATCCAGTATCCAACAATGACCGCAATCGCGTTTGATTGTTGCGGAAAGATGGTGCTCCCAATGGAAAGAAAAATGGCAGTCTTTCCGTAAACTGCTATCGGCAACAAGATGGCGCCCAACAGGAGTGCGAACGGGATACCCGCAATCGAGAGGACAAGCAGGATTAACAGATAGGGCACGATTATCAGGACGATCAAGCCGAGGAGCGTGCTCCCGATCGGACGATGAGCAATGGTGGCTGCCATGTTGTTAATCTGTTGGGGAAATGTCAGCACAAGCAGCAAATGCACGAGTGTCAGTGTGATGAAGGTCATTAGCTCCCAACCGAACCAAGCGTATTGCCGCTTGCCCCAGATTTCCCTTGGCATTCCCTCCATCATTAACGATGTGGCTGCAGCCACCAGTTTCAAACCGTTAATTTCTTGGTAGGCATCGGGGCCGTGCGTGGCCCTGTTTTGTAGGTTTTCTTTACCGATAATTTTCCCGGACACGACTGTGATTTTGCCCTCGACTTGTGCGCCTTGACGGATTTCAATGTTACCGGCACATACAAATATGTAGCCTTTCACGCGCCCTTGGATTTTTGCATCTCCGGCGAGTAAAATAATGTCGTTAACGATTTCTGTGGTTTCGAGATTTACTCTACCACCAATTTGCACAATTCGGGATACATCTTCGGGATCGGTCGACAGGGTGGCTTTTCTCGGCGTGAAAGATTCTTCGGATTGCGTTGGGGTGTGCGATCCAGCCTGCTCGTTGGAGGTGGTCTGACGTTCTTGAGTCTGCTGTCCGTCGGAAGGGGAGATAAGGATTACAAGGCTGAGATATAAGATTATAGATAGATAGACTGCTTTTGTCATTGAACTTCCTCAAAGTGAATGGATGATATAATAGATATAATAGTAGGACGTTCTTCAAAATTGCTGTCAACATGTATTTACCCAAGCTTTTCTGTATACGATTTATTTGATTATATATATTGATACTTGGGTTATGTGTGTGCAGGTCAGATAAAATGGCAATTTTCCATTGCGTCCTGCACAAGATATTGTATGAAAGTCACTGTTTCTATAGGATATATTGTGGGATACTATAAGGCATTTCCACATATTTGTCAACAAAAAATTTGCGAAGGGTGCCCGATTTAGAGCGAAGTTTGGCGCTTTTTTGGGGGATCTGAAGATTCATTTTGTCAATGACAACTAATATCTTGCTAAGACCCCGTGTAATAGGGTAAAATTAAAGACAGGCTTTTTCTATTCGCTGATATTAAAAAAAATAGTGCAAAGAAACCGTGGGGCAAGGTCACCCTACCTCTATTTCCGACAACACTCGGTTTCTCTTTACCGATTTTACTGATCTGCACTGCCTCTTGACATGAACCTTTCTGTTTTAGTAAAAAGCTGAATCTATGACCGGAGTTAAATGGGCTTGAAGATTTTAACTAGATATACCCTCAAAGAGTTTTTCCCGCCTTTCCTGTTAGCGCTTATCTGTTTTACCTCCATACTACTGCTTGACGAGATCTTTAGGTTGACCAAGCTGTTCGTGAGTAAAGGGGTCAGTCCCGTGTATTTGGTTAAGCTGCTGATTTATGTCCTGCCAGCAACCCTCGTTGTCACCATTCCGATGGCGACCCTTGTCGGGATTCTGCTGTCACTGGGCAGATTTTCGACAGATAATGAGATTACCGCCATGAAAGCGCACGGGATTGGCTTCCATCAGATGCTGTTGCCGCTGTTATGTGTCGCTAGCTTACTCACTATCTTCGATTTCTTTTTTATGGATTATGCACTCCCCCGCGGTAACCTTGCCTATGTTTCGTTGAAGCATGACATCAGCAGACGTCATTCTGCCTTTGTTCTTGAGGAGGGGGTGGTCATGAAAGAGTTAGAGCGCGAGGGAAAACTCTGGTTATATGAATCGACCGATCCTGATACGGGACGGTTACAAGAGGTGAAGGTGTGGGACTCCATATGGCCAGGCAGACCACGCTTCGTTAATGCGAAGGAAGCAACTGTCGGATTTGAAGATGGCCAGGCGTGGTTGACACTTTATGATGGCGTCACTTATGAACCGATTGCCAATAGCATGGACGGTTTTCGAGTGACAGCTTTTACCGAGGATCGGATCGCTCTTGATTTTACCGAGACGTTGGAACGGACGGAGTTTGAGTCTAAGAGTACTCGCAATATGCCGCTTGCCAAACTGAAGGGGCACATCAACGAGCTCCAGATTGGTCTGTTGCAGAAACCAACAAAACCGCAGATAGATAGGTTGCGTTATGCACAGGTTGAATATTACAAGAAATTTTCGATCCCCTTTGCCTGTTTTGTCTTTGGCCTCATCGGTGTGCCACTTGGATTGGTTGTGAAGCGGAGCGGTAAGATGGTCGGTTTTGGTATTGGGCTTGGACTCGTTCTCGTATATTATCTGCTACTGCAAGTTGGGCAGGATACGGGCCGAAGTGGGACCCTTCCCCCCGGTTTTGCCATCTGGTTGCCGAACCTCGTTATCGGGTTGTTGGGTTTGGCGTTTGCTATGCGGGTAATGTTGGAAGGTAAATTTGAAGCGCATCAACATCAAGAGCAGGCCCCCCCACGCTCCTTTGAAAAACCAAATACCCAGGAAGTTGGCGAGTCAGATTGATGCAAATTCTCTGCTCATCAAGTGTCGGTTTTGACAATCTGGCAAGTGCTTTCACTTAACTGATGCACTCATAAATCTATGTCACATTTCAAGTTGGATTCAGTATGAAAATCCTTGAACGATATATTTTAACCGAGTACCTTAGAACATTTGCGTTAGCACTTCTCTTCTTTATTGCGTTGGTAATCCTTGTTCGGCTGCTTGATAAAGACATTAAACGTTTTGATGAGGGTGTTTCTTATGTCACAGCGGTTCAAATTGTGCTCTATCAAGCCCCACGTCGGATTATGGAGGTCCTCCCGTTGGCGAGTTTTCTTGCCATATTCTTTGTTCTTGGGCGATCCGTTCAAAACAATGAACTCGCTGCAATGCAAACTGCTGGTGTTAGTGTGTACAGGCTTCTCAGCCCAATTCTTGCGTCGATATTTTTGATCTGTATAACCTCTGCTGTCTTCTATAATCTAGTGGCTTCACCGGCTTACCATCGCGCTGACCAGTTGCAGAAAAAAGTCCGGTTGCGTCGAAGTCGAAATGTCGTTTTCAAAGGGCAGCACAATCGATTGTTTTACATCCAGAATCTCGACTTGGAGAACGAAACAATTGATCGGATGACGATTTATGAGTTAGATAAGAATAACGAGGTCGTCCGGCAGATCTTTGCAAATTCAGCGACCTGGTCACCGAACCAGTGGCATCTATCAAAAGGGTACATCCGTGACTTTGACGGTGCGGCAGAAAACATCTTTCAACCGTTTACGGCCATGCAGCTTGAGCGAACGGAAGAGCCGGAGCGGTTTGCGGGCAGCAATAAGGACCTACGAGCGATGACAATTGGAGAGCTTCAAGAGCAGATTAAATATAAGCGGACCGCAGGACAAACGACACGGCGTGAAGAGGTGAAAATGCACCATAAAATAGCGTATCCCTTTGCGGCCTTCGTTGTAATTTTGATTGGTGCACCAATCTCAATACGCTTTGGCGGGGCAGGCTTTTTTGCCGGGCTGCTTGTCGCTTTCTTCCTTGTCTTTATGTATTGGGGTATTTCGCTGGCGACCCTCGAAGGGCTCGGTGAAAATGGGAAGTTACCGCCGATTGTCGCTTGTTGGGGCGCCAATGTGCTCTACGCTATGGTTGGGGGAATCCTTATCTGGAGAATGCCCAAGTGAATCGACTGCATCGGACCTTCAGGAGTGAGTAGGAATGGCAAAATCTATCACCTGTTACGCCTCGCGTCTCACATCTACGATTGGCCGTCTGCTTTTTCGACTACGCAGCCTCACTGTCCTACCATTTATATTCGTCTTAGTCTACTTTGCCCGCCCGACTTTCATTTCTGCACTGATTGGCGCAATATCCCTGATTCTTGGTGAATTTTTGCGGCTGTGGGCTGTTGGTTATGCCGGCGGTGCGACCCGATCACGGACGTTGGGCGCGGCTAGTAATCTGGTGACAACCGGTCCCTACGCCTATGTCCGAAATCCGCTCTATCTGGGAAACCTGCTACTCAGTCTCGGTGTCTGTATTATTGCCAATGTGTACTGGATGCTTATTGTCCTGCTAGTGGGATATTTACTCCAATACCTCCCGATAATCGCCTCCGAGGAGGCATATCTGCGAGAAGCGTGCGGGACGACGTATCGGGCGTATTACGCGTCTGTTCCTCGGTTTATTCCCCGACTTCGCAGTTATGCCAACCCTTCTGCACACCGTTTCTCCCTCTCTCGTGCGATCCGAACGGAAAAGCGCACGCTGACCGCAATCGCTTGTGTGATTGCGTTGATCGTTGGAGCGGCGATACTTTCATAGCACCGGCGATACTTTCATAGCACCGAGGACTAACTAGGGCGTGTTGACATCTTGGTGCCGCTGATTCAGCAAACGCTATAATCTCATCGTACAATCTGACGCAGGTAGCGCGCCCTGTTAGTTTGGGTGCTGGTATCCCAATCTAACAGATTGTGGCACAGATTTCGCCTTAGATATTGTTAGATTCTGTTAGCGATTGTGGATAACTGATGGACGAAATTACCCCTGATTCTCTAGAACCGACCCGGATCTTCGACGGGTGCCCGACGGCTTGCCGAACCGTCACTTGTATAATTTAACACCCGCTACACCTGACAAGCTGGAGTGCGTAACCAGTTGCCCCCATAAAGGATGCTTATCTGAGAACAGATAGATCTTTTCTATTGACATTTCAAGCGGTTTTGATTAAGATTAAATGTGCAATAACTATTTACCAAGTTTGCTAATATTTGTGTTGTGTATTTATGGTGAATTTTAGAATTACTTGGACACTCTATACCGGCGCAGTTGGAAACAGCGCCTACCAAACATGTGGATTGAAAGTGTCTACATATTTATATTGTTCACCATAGTATGGTAAAATCTCTTATATTGAAAGGGGATTGATGCTTTGCGAGCGTTTGAATATGTTTCCGCAAAAACTGTAGCTGAAGCTACCTCCTTGCTCTATGAAAAAGGCGATCAAGCGAAACCGTTGGCTGGTGGAACAGATCTCATCGTTATGGTTCGAGAAAACCGGCGGCAGTTGGACCGGATGGTAGATATTAAAGCCCTTCCTGAAACGAATGTGCTTTCATATTCGCCTGACACTGGTTTGAGTCTCGGTGCCGCTGTTCCCTGCCATGAAATTTACGCGGACGATGCAATCTCTGCCGCATATCCTGGGCTGATTGATGCCGCTAAAATCATCGGTGGAACCGCGATTCAAGGTCGGGCGAGTGTCGGTGGTAACCTGTGTAACGCCTCACCTGCTGCGGATACGATACCGCCGTTGATAGTATTGGGTGCGATCTGTGTCATTGCCGGCCCAAATGGCTCAACGCGTGAAGTTCCGGTAGAGCAGTTCTGTACGGGACCGGGGCAAACCGTCCTAGAAAATGGTGAATTTCTTGTATCATTCAAGATTCCGCCGCCACCGCGCAATTCGAGTTCCTTTTACCTCCGCTTTATCCCACGTAACGAAATGGATATCGCAGTGGTGGGTGCCGGTGCCTCGGTTGTTCTCGACGATACAAAGACATCGTTCGTCTCGGCACGAATTGGGCTTGCTGCGGTTGCCCCGACCCCGCTGCTGGCTGAAGAAGCTGGCGGGTCACTCGCTGGACAGGAAGTTTCCGACGACGCCATTAACGCCGCTGCTGAAGCAGCACAGGCAATTGCGCGTCCAATCAGCGATATGCGTGGAACAGCAGAACAGAGGACACATCTTGTCGGTGTGTTGACACGGCGTGCCTTAACCGGTGCAATTCAACGAGTGAAGGAGGCATAAAGACAGATGCCTAGAAAAGTCCACGTTCAAACAACAATTAACGGTGAAACCGCTGAGTTTTTATGCGAACCTCGGCAGAGCGTGCTTGAGGTTCTGCGAGATGTCCTTTATTTGACGGGTGCCAAAGAAGGCTGTAATAACGGTAACTGCGGTGCCTGTAGCGTAATCCTTGACGGACGGTTGGTCAACTCGTGTTTGGTGCTTGGCGCTGAACTTGAGGGGAAATCCCTTGAAACGATTGAGGGCCTCGCTGAGCCGGACCAGCTACATCCAATTCAAGATGCGTTTTTGGAGAATGCTGCCCTCCAATGTGGTATTTGTACGCCTGGCTTTATCGTGGCGGCAAAGGCATTGTTAGATCAAAACCCGAATCCAACTGAACATGAAATCCGCTATTGGCTAGCGGGCAATCTGTGTCGCTGCACTGGATACGATAAAATTGTCCGTGCTGTCCAGGACGCAGCGAAAACTATGTCTTCGGAGGTAAGTGCATAATGGCAGATAAGAAAGAATACAAAGTCGTTGGGACTCGTCCCATTCGTCACGATGGTGTTGATAAGGTCACGGGCCGTGCCCTGTACGGTGCGGATTTCCACGCTGTAGGACTGTTACACGGTCGAGTCCTGCGCAGCCCTCACGCCCATGCACGGATTAAGTCGATTGATACCAGTCGAGCGGAAGCGCATCCCGGCGTGCGAGCGGTTGTAACGGCGAAAGATTTTCCCGAGGTCGAAGATAAAATTGCCGATCTTGGAGAGGGCGCAGCCAACCTAAAAGATCTTCAAGATAACGTGCTCGCTGGCGATAAGGTGCTCTACAAAGGTCACCAGGTTGCAGCGGTTGCGGCGATTGACCCCCATACGGCTGAAGAGGCACTTGAACTCATCGATGTGGAGTATGAAGTGCTGCCTCCAGTAATCAAAGTGCTCGATGCGATGCAGGAAGATGCACCGCTGCTGCACGAGGCCATGAAAACTGATGAGATGGGGGAAAAGGCAGATAAACCGAGCAACATTGCGAGTCACTTCCAGCACAAACAGGGAGACTTGGAAAAAGGTTTTGCCGAAGCCGATGTTGTCGTTGAGCATGAATATACGACAGAGACTGTGCATCAAGGGTATATCGAGCCGCACAATGCGACCGCGTTGTACAATGCCGATGGACACCTCACAATTTGGTGCAGCACGCAGGGGGCGTTCGCTGTCCGAGAACAGGTGTCCGAAATTCTCCAGCTACCTGTCTCAAAAATCAAGGTGGTGCCGATGGAGATTGGTGGTGGCTTTGGCGGAAAGATTCAAGTTTACATCAAGCCGATTGCTGCTATGCTTTCGATGAAGACGGGCAAACCTGTCAAGGTCCTGATGAGTCGGGCGGATGTCTTTGAAGGCACAGGTCCCACCCCCGGTTCCTACGTGCGCGTGAAAATGGGCGCAACGAAGGATGGACACATCACGGCTGCGGAAGCCTATCTCGCGTTTGAAGCCGGTGCGTATCCCGGTTCACCCGTTGGGGCAGCGGCGTTCTGCGTTTTCTCACCTTACAAGGTTGAGAATGGACAGGTTGATGGATATGATGTAGTTGTCAATAAACCGAAGACGGCTGCATATCGTGCACCCGGAGCGACAAATGCTGCATTTGCAGCGGAGACCGTCATTGACGAAATCTGTGAGAAGATCGGGATGGACCCGCTCGAATTTCGTATCCTCAATAGTGCGAAGCAGGGAGATATCCGTATTGATGGCCCTCCAACTCCGCACGTAGGTTTCGTTGAAACGGTCGAGGCGGCAAAGGATCATCCACACTATTCAGCGCCGCTTGAAGGTGAGAATAGAGGGCGTGGTGTTGCTTCCGGCTATTGGCCCAACTTCGGTATGGCATCGAGTGTTGCGATTAATGTCACTGCGGATGGGACGATCAGTCTTGTGGAAGGGTCAACCGATATCGGTGGCACACGCGCAGCGATTGCGATGCAAGCAGCTGAAGTGCTCGGCATTCCCGCTGAGTCAGTGACGCCTTCCGTGGTTGATACCGACTCCGTTGGTTACACAGCGGTAACGGGCGGAAGCCGTACCGCGTTTGCGACAGGCTATGCTGCTTACGAAGCCGCACAGGATGTCAAACGACAGATGGTTGAACGTGCTGCGAAGCTGTGGGAAGTTGCCCCAGAAGAGGTACAGTTTGCCGATGGCATGTTTAGCACCGTTAACGGCAAAGAGCAGGAGATTGACTTCAAAGGTCTCGCAGCGAGATTGGATGAGACCGGTGGCCCCATTGTTGGACGCGGTACTGCAAATCCAGACCAACCTGGCCCTTCAATCGGTGTACACGTCGTTGATGTGGAAGTTGATCCGGATACAGGTAAGATTGATATCTTGCGCTATACGGCGACCCAAGATGCCGGCAAAGCCGTCCATCCCAGTTATGTTGAAGGACAGATACAGGGCGGGGCTGTTCAAGGTATCGGTTGGGCGTTAAACGAGGAATACATTTACAATGAAAAGGGTGAGATGACCAACGCCAGCTTCCTCGATTACCGTATACCGACCTGTCTCGATCTGCCGATGATTGATGCTGTTATTGTGGAAGTGCCTAACCCGGGGCATCCCTTTGGTGTCAGAGGTGTCGGTGAAACACCAATTATTGCGCCGCCTGCCGCCATTGCGAATGCGGTCTATCGTGCAATCGGTGTACGGCTGAAGGAGTTACCGATGTCGCCGGGGCGGGTCCTCAAGACAATGGGCAAGATTTAGTTAGGTATTTAGACCAAATTTCTATATTCAGATCCGCTCGATTTATCAGACGTGGTGGGTCTACAACTCAAATCAGGGATACAGAGGCCGTTCTTTTGCCTTGTATCCCTGATTTACTTTAATTTATATAGAAAGTGTTTGTGCCATGGCAACCATTGCAATTCCCTCACTTATGCGAAAGCTAACCGACGGTGCTGACCAAGTGATTGTGGAAGGAACGACGCTGCGAGAGGTAGTCAATAATCTCGAAGCGGTCCATCCCGGTTTCAAAGATCGCCTCTGCGATGGCGACCGGATTCGGCCCAGTATTGCGGTGTACATTGATGGCGTCATGACTCGGGAAGGGATGCATCAACCCGTAGGCGAGACGGCGAATATCCATTTCGTGCCGGCTGTGAGTGGCGGTCTATCGAGCTGAAGAGCATCACCTCGTACTCCGGTTTTGAATTCCGTGCCGTTCCGCCGGCCTCCCTTGGTCTCGGAACAGGAGATTTATTGCGGGAGCGGGGGATTCATGGGGCGGTGCGACATGGGCAACTCGTCTGACACTAACGGATGTTGCGCCTCCCGGGCGTTTTAACTGGCGTCCTGCATTATTATTTGAAAAAAGTGGTATTTTCTCTTGACAGGGTAGATATGGTGTGTTATAATTCCGCTCACCTCCAGTAAGGAGGGTAACAAGATGCTCTTTGAAAGCTAAATAGTTTCTGATATGCGCTACGTTTTTTATAGTATTTTTGTTGGGCTTGTATAATTGTACAAAGTCCTCCTGTCGACTTAGAAAATCCGCTCTTGGGCCCCGAAAGGGTTCGGTCGGTTTTTCTTTTTGACTTATTGGAGAGTATGATACCGGCTCAGGACGAACGCTAGCGGCGTGGATTAGGCATGCAAGTCGCACGATAATCAGTGGCTTCGGCCGCTGAGGAAAGTGGCGAAAGGGTGAGTAACACGTAGGTAATCTACCTTTGAGATAGGGATAACGGTTCGAAAGGGCCGCTAATACTGTATACGATTGGAGTTCCTTCGGGATATCCAATGAAAGATGGGTCTTTGGATCTGTCGCTCGAAGATGAGCTTGCGTCCTATTAGCTAGTTGGTGGGGTAACGGCTCACCAAGGCTACGATGGGTAGCTAGTCTGAGAGGACGATTAGCCACATTGGGACTGAGACACTGCCCAAACTTCTACGGAAGGCTGCAGTCGAGAATATTTCGCAATGGGGGAAACCCTGACGATGCGACGCCGCGTGAGGGATGAATGTCTTCGGATTGTAAACCTCTGTGTTATGGGAAGAATTGCGTGTAGGTGATAAGCTTACACGCTTGACGGTACCATAGTAGAAAGCCCCAGCTAACTACGTGCCAGCAGCTGCGGTAATACGTAGGGGGCAAGCGTTGTCCGGATTTACTGGGCGTAAAGCGTGTGTAGGCGGCCATATAAGTCGAGTGTGAAATCGCTTGGCTCAACCGAGCAACTGCGCTTGATACTGTATGGCTTGAGTACGGAAGAGGAAAGTGGAATGTAAGGTGTAGCGGTGAAATGCGTAGATATCTTATAGAACACCTATGGCGAAGGCAGCTTTCTGGTCCGATACTGACGCTGAGTACACGAAAGCTTGGGGAGCGAACGGGATTAGATACCCCGGTAGTCCAAGCCGTAAACGATGGGTACTAAGTGTAGGGGGTATTGATTCCTCCTGTGCTGCAGCTAACGCATTAAGTACCCCGCCTGGGGAGTACGGCCACAAGGTTAAAACTCAAGGTAATTGACGGGGGGCCGCACAAGCGGTGGAGCATGTCGCTCAATTCGAAGCAACGCGAAGAACCTTATCCAGGGCTTGACATCGCGCTGATCGCAATAGACTGATGGTTTTCGTTTTGGTCAGCGTGACAGGTTCTGCTTGGCTGTAGTCAGCTCGTGTCGTGAGATGTTGGGTTAAGTCCCGCAACGAGCGCAACCCCTGTCGCTAGTTACCATCAGGTAATGCTGGGGACTCTAGCGAGACCGCTGGTGACGAGCCAGAGGAAGGTGGGGATGACGTCAAGTCCGCATGGCCCTTATGCCCTGGGCTGCACACGTGCTACAATGGCCGGTACAGAGGGATGCCAAACCGTGAGGTGGAGCAAATCCCAAAAAGCCGG
>JAJEAL010000102.1 GCA_022822785.1 Candidatus Poribacteria bacterium | reverse complement strand
TACATCACCGCCACTTCATCCGCGAGATACTCCACGACAGAAAGGTTGTGGGTGATAAACAGGTAGGTCAGATTCAGGTCATCCTGAAGCTCCTTGAGCAGGTTCAAGATTTGCGCCTGCACGGAGACATCCAGCGCACTTGTCGCCTCGTCACACACAATAAATTCCGGCTCAACCGCAAGACACCGAGCAATGCCGATCCGTTGCCGTTGTCCACCGGAGAATTCGTGCGGATACCGGCCGACCATATCAGGAGATAAACCCACCCGCTGCATCAGTTCACGCACCCGGTCCTCCCGTTCAGCCCGATTCGCTCCAATCCCGTGGGTTATCATCCCTTCCTGAATCGTTTGCCCAATCATCGCCCGTGGATTCAGTGATGAGTAGGGGTCTTGAAAGATAATCTGAAGTTTCCGTCGATAGGGATGAAGTTCAGACCTACTCAACCGCCCTAGGTCAACCTCATCGTAACGGATTTCCCCTTGCACGGGAACACCAAGCCGGAGAATTGCCTTGCCGAGCGTTGTTTTTCCACATCCCGACTCCCCAACAAGGGCAAGGGTTTTCCCTTTAGGAATGGTAAGACTGACCCCATCCACCGCATAGACATAGCCTACCGTCCGCTTGAGTATTCCTTTCACAATCGGAAAATGGACACGAAGATTGTTCACCTGAAGGCACGGTTCACCGGTGATATCAGATTTGGGAGGGGTAGCAGGAGCGACAGCGGTTGAGGCAGCCCCCGCTATATCTCCCCGCCAGCGGGGGGCTGTAGCATCGGTGCGATTAAAATCAGGGTTGTAAAGGTGACAGGCGGTCTGATGTCCCGTTTCTATCTCAATCGATGGAGGCAAGATGGTATCACACCCGCTCATAGCTTGGGGGCACCGATCGGCAAACCGGCACCCATCAGGATATTGCGTCGCTTGTGGGACACGTCCTTGAATAGTCTGCAAGGCATCGCCACGCTTCTGACGCGCGGGAAGGGAGTCAAGCAATTTGGTAGTGTAAGGATGGCGAGGATTGTGGTAAAGTGTCCCCCAGTCACCAGTTTCGACAATCTTCCCGGCGTACATGACGGCGACACGGTCCGCCATTTCGGATACAACACCGAGGTCATGGGTAATCAGCAGTACCGCCATGCCAAACTCGCGTTGCAACTGCTTAATCAGTTCAAGAATCTGCGCCTGAATCGTAACATCCAACGCCGTTGTCGGTTCATCAGCGATTAATAAGCCCGGCCGACACGATAGCGCAATCGCTATCATGACCCGTTGCCTCATCCCACCCGACAATTGGTGAGCGTATTCCCCAAAACGCCGCGCCGGCTCAGGGATGCCAACCAAATCTAACATCTCAATTGCGGCAGTTTTCGCGGCACTCCCACCTATCTTCTGATGCTGCTGAATCGCCTCTAGAATCTGATTCCCAACGGTAAACACAGGATTGAGACTGGTCATCGGCTCCTGGAAGATCATCGCAATCTCGTTACCGCGAATCTTTCGCTTCTCTACCTCCGGTAAGCGTGTAATCTCTCTGCCTTTATAATGAATCTCCCCACCAGCGATAAATCCCGCCGGCTGCGGCACAAGTTGGCTGATTGACAACGCTGTCACACTTTTGCCGCAGCCGGATTCGCCAACGATCGCAAAAATTTCGTTATGCTGAATGTCAAAGGACACCCCATCCACAGCAAGGGCAAGTCCCGGCGCGTCGGGATTCCGCGAATCGGAACCTTCCGCAGTCCGGAAGTAGGTCTTGAGATTGTCAACGCGCAATAGCGGTTCAGGCGATTTTCTCATGCTAACAAGCTTTCAATTGATTTCAATTTCCGAAATGCTCTCGGCAGTTGCAGCTTGATCGAAAAGGGCATTGAGTCGATCCACGCGGCGGACAGACCTAATTTTCTTTACCACGGAGGGTGGAATAGAGTCAAATCGGAGTTGGAGGAGCTTGAGAATGGCTTCGCGCTTTGCTCTTAGTTCACCACGCTTCTCACCACGCTTCTCACCGCGTTTTTCGCCCCTCTCTTCGCCCTGCTGAATGAAGTATTCTGCAATTGTTTGCGGCATGTTTTGTACCTCCTCTATTTGTCCACGTTCTACAAGGGTTTGGGCAACTGGGCTATTGAGACACCCGGCAAACTGCTCCGGAACCGGCATCACAATACCAGAAACATCCATCCCAGCGTGTCATGCCGTGTGGTTCTGGATGCGGTTCGGGGATGTCAATCTTATCAATAATCGAACCATCTTTGAGACTCATGCGATAGAAGGCGCGGTAGTTGGTCTCAACACACCAGAGATCGTCACCTTCCCACGCGAGACCGTGCGGACGGACACCGGGAGCAGGAAAAGAATGCAGGACAGCGAGATCGTTCTCCGGATCCAACTGGTAAATGGTCGCTGAAGGCGGCACCGCCATCCACAACTTGCCGTCACGCCACTCTAAGCCGTGTGCGCCTGACTCCTTCGCACCTTCTGTTGGATAAGCAGCACGGGTCTTGCCAGTCGCTATGTCGGCTTTTATAATCACTGGGCCGTCGGTTTTAATGCGCGTCGGAACAAAGGTTGATGCGAGCCACAGGTTTGTCCCTTCCACGGTAACACCGCTCCCATGCTCGGCATCCGTGTCGAACGTCTTCAAGGTTTCTCCTTCATAGGAGACAAGGAGGGCTTGATTTGAGACCTGATCCAGAAACCAGATCCCTTCCTCCGTCGCTTGCATACCGTTTGGCTGCGGTCCCGGAAAGTCAAACATCTTCTCTATTGTAACTGCCATAAGGGTTTCTCCTTTATTTATGGTGAATTTTAGAATCACTTGGACACTCTATACCGGCGCAGTTGGAAACAGCGCCTACCAAATGGGAGACTGGACAGCGCAGTTGGAAACAGCGCCTACCAAACATGTGGATCGAAAGTGTCTACATATTTATATTGTTCACCATAGTCATGAACATATGGGCATTTTATAATGGTTGG
>JAJEAL010000113.1 GCA_022822785.1 Candidatus Poribacteria bacterium | reverse complement strand
ACAACCTAAACCTTCCAGCATAAGTGATCATTACCAGTATAAGATAATCAGATAAATGACAGTGAAAGCCGAGTGCGGTGAAAGTCGCACGCTCGGTTTGGAAGTAGGGAAAATGCCGTGAGGCATCTACCTATACTTACTATGGGAGCAAATGGAGCTGTACCGAAAGCCCGTTCTGAAGGTCGAGGACCGACCATCTGGCTCGCTGGGACCCCCGACGAGTTGGAGCCGTTGATGTCGTTAGGCATCGCTGGAATTGTCACCAATACCGTCGTGCTTAATCAGTACGCTAAGGAGTACGGTTCAGTCATTGACCTGATTAAAGCGTATCTCGATATAACCGACAAGCCTGTGGTCATGGAAATTGATGGTCACACGGTCGAGGAACTGCTCGCGGTCGGGAAGGTATTTTCTGACCTGTCAGACCAGATTATCCTGAAAATTCCGTGCACGTTCAACGCGCTCAAAGCCTTCAGCGTCCTGAAAGCGGAGGGGGTCGAGACCTTCTGCACAACGGTTTTCTCCTTGACCCAAGCGGCTGCGGTGGCGCAAGCTGGGGTCGATCACATCCTGCCGTTCTGTGACCCGGTCAAGGCGGTGGGTGGAGATCCAACCCAACTAATCCGTGAATGTGCCCAAATGTTCAGCGGCTGGGAACACCGCCCCTTTATCATGGCGGCACTCGTCCGCTCGGTGGAGACCGCCCACGCTGCCTTCCGCGACGGTGCTGATGAACTCGTCACTATGTCCACGGTCTACCGTGAGATGATGGACAGTCCGCTCACCGAGCAGTGGAACAAAACCTTCTTGGACGAATGGGTCGATATGCACGAGAATGGATTGCTTGAGGGTGTGCCGGTCACGCTCCATTGAGTGAGGCGACCTCGCCCCTAACATAGAGGCTGAGTGAAAGCAAATGCAACTCGAAAATTACTTCGACTTTATCAACGAAAATGCCATCCGAATCAAGGGACACCGTATCGGGATTGAGCATGTATTGCGAGACTACTGCGAGGGTGCAAGCCCCGAAGAACTCCTTCTGCGTTATCCAACGCTCTCGCTTGAAAAAATCCATGCGACGATTACCTACTATTTGGCAAACAAGGTGGAAATAGAGGCTTAATGGTTTTGTCTATCTGTAGTGAACACTCTCTTATTCAACTGAGTTTTGTAAAATTTCACGGTTAATGACGGAGGCATACGAAATGGCTGAACCCTTACGGATACTCTCAATTGGCGCCCATCCAGCGGATATTTTCGATCAATCCGGCGGTACAATGGCGCACCACACGAGTCGGGGCGACTATGTCGGTTGCGTGGTGCTGACCCACGGCGCCCGCGTGCATGATGCGGTGATCAGCGACTCCATGTTCCATCGTGAGGAGGTGCCGGACGAATCTGACCTGCTGACGTTGATGGAAGAACGCTCGGATGTGAAGGCGGAGGAGGTGCGGAAGGGGTGCAAGATTTTGGGGGTTGACGATATCTACTTCTTCGGCGCGGACGATGCGGTCCTGCTGGTCACGGAGGAGGCGGTCAAACGGCTCGCACGGTTGCTGCGCGAAGTGCGTCCCGACATTATCCTGACCCACTTCCCCAAAGAGGGCGATGGGCTGACCAACGCACACGCTGTCGCGGGACAGATTACGCTCCACGCCATTTCCCATGCCGGCAGCGTCGATCCGGGCGATCGAAATACGCCCCATAAGGTGGCGCAGGTCTTTTTCTTTGGAACCGGTGCAGCAGCGATACCGCGAAGCGTATGGCAGTCCGAAGGTGGCTACTATAACGATGTGTTCATCGACATCACGGATGTAGCGGATAAAAAGTTGGCGGCGCTCGATTGTCTGGTGAGCCAAGGGTATGGTGGCGCGTATGCCCGCAAACGGATTGAAACCAGCGATGGGGCATTTGGTAACGCGGGCGGCTGCGCCTATGCGGAAGGATTTATCTCAGCGGGTGCCGAAACCCATTACTACCTACCCGTCACCGAACACGCGCTCAAAAACGCCCGTTCTTCTGACCATGAGCGGATAGAGGCGAACTCCTATCGGATTTCAGTGGACTGAGAAGGGGAAGGGGGCGGGTTTGCACCCGCCCATCTCTACAGTTACCGGCTAATAGCCGCTCTCCCAGGTGGTCGATGGGCACCACCGCGAGGTCGTCAGGAAGTGCATCAGGATATCTCTCGCTTCCGGGGTCCCGATCCGATGCAGCGTATGGGCAGCATTGGCGCGGACATACCGGTTCTCATCCTTGAGTGCGGCTTTCAGTGCCGGAAGCCCCGCCTCCGCTTTTGAACCGATTCGGGCTAACGCAAGCGAGGCATTTCGACGAACCCACTCGTCTGCATCGTTCAACGCCTGTGTCAACGCAGGAACCGCCGTCGAACACGACTGTGCAACGAGTCCCACCCCCTCTACAGCCACCTTCCGGACCTCCGCAGATTCGTCTTGCGTCGCTTGAATCAATGTGGGCAGAGCGTCCTGAGCGGCTGATCCCATATCTCCCAACGCATCGACAGCAATTACCCGCACCCCTTCGTTGTCGTCGCTCGCGGCGTCTATCAGTGCTGACACAGCGGGTGCACCGATGACACTCAAGGCATAGCTGGCGTTTCGGCGTACCGTCTCGGATTCGTCGCGCAAGGTGTCCATCAACGCCGGTACAGCGGCCTCGCCCATCGCGCCCAACGCATAAGCGGCGTTGAGACACGCCGATTCCGACTCGCTGTGCAGCGTGCTGATTAGTTCGGGGATAGCGCCGTTTGCTGAGGTAGGTTCCCCGTTTACCGTTCCCGAATGCCATGCCCACAGGTGTTTCCACATCAACTGTTGTCCATCATCGGCCGGCGTCCACTCCGTCCCTTCATTGTTCCAAGAGGGTTCCTGTGGCTCCTCCATGCGGGTAAAGAGGAACTTCATCATATACCGATTCGCTTCGGTACGGTTCGGCATGGCGCGGTGCCAGAGGTCGTAATGGACGATGGTCATCGATCCCGCCTCTCCAGCGAGCGGTAACTCGTTTTGGCCGTTATCCGGTTCGGTATTGTAGCATTGGCTCTGCGGAAGCACGCCCGTCGGTCCCCGTTCTTCCGGAGTATCTTGTGGATAGTAGAACGCCATCACCCAACGGGTCGGATGCCGTCGGCGCGTCCAACTGTCTTTGTGCAACCGCTGCCCGCTGCTGCCCGGCGGGTTATAATGACAGTGACGGTGCGGGTGCGTGTAGTAATTTTGCCCAACAAGTCCCGTCAAAGCGCCATCGACAACCGGATGGTCGAAGATTTCTTGGATATCCGGGATTCGAGGTATCAGGTTGTTGCCTGGGTTGCCCTCCTTCTCAAACACCGCTTCAGCCTGCTGGAAAATCGCGTCGTGAAAATCTGGGGGGAAGTCGGTTTTGATGTTGATATACCCGTTGACAATAAAGTGCTGCATCTGTTCGTCGGTGAGTAAATAACCTTTATCAACCATGTTGAGGCACTCCTTCCTAAGTTATCGGCAAGTCCTACCATCGAAATAGGTGCGGTCCAAAATCCGCCCTGTAGTATTGTCTAATTGCCCCGCCGGGTGGGGATACCTCGTCGAGCCGCGCCCGATCGTCGTCTGTTACCTCCACGTCGATTGCCCCCAGATTATCCTCCAGCTGTTCCATCGTGCGGACACCGACGATTGGACTGGTAATCCCCGGCTGCTGTGCGCACCATGCCAAAGACAGTTGACTCGGTGTGCACCCCTTCTCCTCCGCAATCGCCAAGACCACATCCAAGACGTTGAACGCGGCATCTGAGAACAGGTCCCGGTTTTCGCTCTCATCTTGGTAGCGTGCGTCTGCCGGACGCGCCTCGCCGCGTCGGTATTTCCCGGTCAGGAATCCGCCCGCCATCGGTGACCACGGAATCAGCGCTGTTCCGTACGTCTGCGCCATCGGGACCAACTCCCGCTCGATGCTCCGGTCCAATAGGTGATAGGGCGGCTGTTCGCAGATGAAACGGTTGAGACCCAGCTCCTTTGAAGCCCACAGCGATTCCACTATCTGCCACGCGGCGAAGGTGCTGCTGCCGATGTAACGTACCTTGCCCGCCCGAATCAGGTCGTCCAATGCGCGGAGCGTTTCGTCGATCGGTATATCTGAGCAGGGGCGATGGATCTGGTAGAGGTCAATATAGTCGGTCTGCAAACGTTGCAGCGATGCCTCGCACTGCTCAATGATGTGGCGACGACCGTTGCCCTGTGCGTTCGGGTCGTCGTCGTCCATGCGGAAGTGGACTTTGGTCGCTAACACGATCTGTGCGCGTTTCCCGTTCCGTTTGAACGCCTTGCCGACCATCTCCTCACTCTTGCCGCGGACGTACATATTCGCGGTATCAAAGAAATTGATGCCGCCATCAATCGCGCGATCGATGATGTCCATGGAGTCGGATTCGCTTGTTCGACCGCCGAACATCAAGCACCCCAGACAGAGTGTGCTTACCTTTGTGCCGGTCCTACCGAGACTGCGATATTCCATCTGTATCTCCTCTCTTTGCCCGCCCTAGTTGTGTTGTTGTTAGAGCAACCCCGAGTTGAGCGCAGCGAAATCCCGATTCATCGGGGGTTGCCCCTACAGATAAGACTAACTCCGAAAATGTTACGCCTCCGCGACCACCGGGTTACGCAGGACACCGACGCCTTCGACTTCGATTTCGACGGAGTCGCCCGGCGCGATGGGCCCGATGCCGGAGGGTGTGCCGGTCATGATCACATCGCCGGGCAGCAGGGTCAGCGCCGCGCTGATGTAGGCAATCAGGTGAGCGACGGGGAACAGTAGATCGGAGGTGTTGGAATCCTGTTTCACTTCACCGTTCACCCGCGTTTTAATATCGAGGTCGGTCGGATCCAAACCGGTGGCAATGACCGGTCCGAGTGGACAGAAGGTGTCGAATCCCTTCCCAATCAGCATAGCGCCCATCTCCATCTCGGCGAACTGAATCACCCGTTCGCTGATGTCGTTGCCGCAGGTGTAACCCAACACATGGTCGAGCGCGTCCGCCTCTGAGACCCGGCGCGTCTCTTTGCCGATAACAACCGCCAATTCGCACTCGTAGTGGATCTCTTTGCCTTGGTGTGGATAGATGATGGGCTCTTCAGGCCCGATAGCTGTCAGGGACGGTTTCATGAAAAGCATCGGAAAGGGAGGCGGCTCTTTGCCCGTCTCTGCGGCGTGTGCGGCGTAGTTCAGACCGACACCGATAATTCGTGGGGATTCTACCGGTGCGAGGACGGTTACCTCATCTATATGCGTGGTAGTGCCGCTGGTCTCCAGACTCTCGAAGGGTGAACCTGCCAGTTGGCGGATGCCCCCGTCGTCCTCTAGAATACCGTAACTCGCTTCACCATTGCTGCGATAACGCAAAATCTTCATATTTCGTATCTCCTTCTAATTGTAGGATTGTTTATAACTGCGCGCGTGGGGTGTTCCCACCCGCTGCATATTTTGCTGCGGCATCGGGGCCCAACTCTAACCCCAATCTCGGCGTGTTCGGGTCTTCTCAAGTACCTCTTTCGAGCACGATTCCTTCCCGCTCAATCCGCGCGAACATCTCTTGATACGCCGGCGTGCCATCGTTATCCCAATACTCTGTGGAGATGGGCGAATCGTAGCTCATCGGGATGAGACGGCTGCTGTCCGGGCGTACCATGAAGATGGAGTTTTTCGGGTCCGCGATATTATACATCTTCGTCCCGTTCTTAAACTGCGACTTGATAATCCACCGCTCCTGTTCCGGCAGCTTCAGGTTCTCCAACCGCTTCAGTGCGGCGCGGTCAAGTGTGAGTCCCAATCCAGGCTTTTCTGGTACGCGTAGAAAGCCGTTGATCGGCTCCAACCGCTCTTTCACGACATCGGCTTTCCACGTTTCGGTGTCGGCGAAGAAGTGGAAAGTCGCTGTCGGAAACGCAGCCATCATGTGTGTAGTCATTGTGCGGGTGATAGTGCCGCCGACGTTCTGAAGCATGAACGGACTGTTGTTCGCGGCAAAGAGTCCTGCGCGGCGGATGGCGTCTCCAATCCGGGAATGACCCAGCATATAGGCATCGGCGGGTCTCATCAACACCTCGTAGGTGGCCCCCATCGGGAAATGGTGAAGGACGATGGGCAGCCGTGACCGTTTGCGCAATTCGATATACCCTTCAATATCCTCTCCCGGTAAAGGGTCTTCAAAACATCCAGCGATTGGGTATTGTTCGAGTTTGGCAAGCAGCTCCGGCATATGATCGTCCGTGCCGTGCATGGTGAAGTCGTAGTGAATCTTGAACCCCGCCGGCGCAACCGCTTGCATCGCCTCGGTTTGGTCCATGACGTTCTCAAAGGGTGAGAGATGATACTTCAGCCAGGTGTACCCCTGTGCGGCGTACTGCTCCACCGTCTCCGCCATGAGGGGCGGATGGGTGGACACCGTCCAACTACCCACCGGCACCCAAGAGCGATATTTCTGCCCGATCAGCTTATAAACAGGCACACCCGCATATTGACCCATCAGGTCATACATCGCTGTCCCCAATCCGAGGGAGACCTCGTCCCCTACCCAGTCGAAGGGATTGGTGCCGATGTATCCGTCGATTACCTCCTGCGACTCTGTGCTCCCGCTCTCTCCTAGCCCTATCAGTCCGTTGTCCGTATGGACGACATACACCGTGCGCGTGATGGGCCCGTAGAAGTGGTTGAGCTGATACGCGATCCAGTCCACATATTCGAGGGTAATGGGATGGACTTCGATTTCAGTGACTTTCATGTTCTCCTCCAGCCGATGCGGTGCGGTTCTCCCGTTTGGTAGGCGCTGTTTTCAACTGCGCCGATGCGGTGCGGTTAAAAACCGCACCTACCGGGCCCGGGTGCAATGCGGTTTGGTTTTGAGTATTTCATTAATTCTAAGATCTACTATAGTTGGGAACAGGTCCCGTCTCATCGCGTTCCGATTCAAGGACTCGCCGGTTTCCGTCCGATGCCAACCGCTTGACCGCGTCCCACTCCTCCAACCGATGCTCGCCGATTGTCAGTGGGAAGACGCAGTTGTTATGCAGCAACGGGTCAGCGTCCGGATCGAACCCATATACCTCACCCGCTCGTTCCCATTCGACGGTGCCGGGGATAGGCGTAAATTCCGTCGGTTTCGCCTGCACCCCCTGTGCGTGCACAAACGTGATGCTTTCGACCACTTCATCCAACGGCTGTCCGGGCAATCCCATCAGCAGATAAACGCCGATATCCTCCGCGGTGAACCCGGCGGCTTTCAACCGTTCGACCGCGCGGGTGAATCCGCTATTGGTCACCTTGGGGCCCGTCAGCTTTTGCCGGACGACATCGCTGGTCTCCAGACTAATCCGGACAGTTTTGAATCCGGCGGCGTACATCTTATGTGCGAGCGCCGCATCAATCACTTGAGCGTGCATTGAGTTGGGGGTGTGGAAATAGAACTTCAGTCCGCGCTCAAGGACTTCGTCTAAAATTTTGTGGATATGTTTTCGGGCGTTGAGTAGCAGGGCGTCATCGTAGAAAGCGAAGTTCTGCGTCCCAAATTCGTCGTAGCACCACTGGAGCTCATCGACGACCTGCTGCGGGTCGCGTTGTCGGAAGCCGGGACTTACCGAACGCACAGCGCAGTAGGAACAGGTCATCGGACAGCCCCGCGCCGTCAGTACCGCTGCAAAATCGAGCTGACGGATCAGGTCGTGCGCGGGGAACGGGTAGTCGTTGATGTGGATGGGGAGCTGGGAATAGTCCGAGTGGTTACCGGTCAGCTGATCAATCAGTCTCAAGGCAGAGTGCTCCCCCTCGCCTTTGACCACAAAATCCGCGCCCGATTTCTCGACCGCGTGTTTGTAACAGAGCGTCGCATACGTCCCGCCGAGCACCACCGGCACATCGGGATAGCGCTGCTTGACACGACGGATGACTTCGTGGGGGCCCGGATACCAGTAGGTCATCTTCGATGTTACAAGCACCGCATCCGGCTTCGGACGTTTATCCAGTTCCGATTCAAAAATCTCCGGTGTGATGCCGTACCGACAGAAATAACGGGGCACCTCTTTGACGACCTCCGGGCGTTCAACCGGCTCTCGGTGATATTTCCCTGTGCCGTAGGCGTTGCCCTTGGGTGTGGTCAACCCTTGCAGCGTGAGAAGGTCTGGATTGTATCGGTCGAGGCAGTCGATAAAATCGAGTTGATACCCGTGTTGACGGAAGATACTGCCGATAGAGAGCAAGCCGATCGGCTCCACCCAGAGATTAAAGGCGGCGAAATCGTAGATCCACGGGTTGATGAGCAGCAAACGACCTTTTGACATAACAGCCTTTCCTCTTGTTCTTAACTCGATACTTCATCTTGGCCGTTGATGAGTTGCTTGAGCTTTTCGAGAGTTTCTGCGTCCAAGTCGAGTCCGCGTAATCGCTCCTCAAGCGTCAGTCCGCGTACCCGTACTTCAGGAGACATCTGCTCAAGTAGCTCGTCTTTGTTTAAAAAAGCAATCAGATCCGGTCCAAAAGTTTTCGCCATGCGCTCAAGTTGTTTGTCGTATAGACTTTGTTTTCCTGCCATTCTTAAAACCTCCAAATTTCTAAGCGATATCTACATCTTCCAACGGCACGGTCATCTCCATCGCACCGAAACGCACCACCGCTTGTTGATTCTGTGGGTCCACGTTACTGAGCACCCCGACGCTGTCTAGACTGTGCACACGGACCTCGTCGCCCCTTTTCAGTTCGTGAATAAATTCTTGCCGTTCCTGTTCCTCCGGAAATTCATTGAGTTCACCAGCCATCTGAGTGCTGATTTCGGATAGCGATTGGAGCAGCGACCGCCGAGACCCTTCCGACTGACACAGCCGATCAATCTGTCCTTTAATGTGATGGAGCAGCGCGTAGGTATCCACGCTGAGCTGCACCTGCATCTCCGTTTCCTTCGCGGAGACTTCGTCCAATTTCTGACGATATTCACTCTCTAGGTGTGCTACTTCTGCCTGCATCTCTATCGCAGCGCGTTTATTCTGCTCCGTTATCACCTTAGCCGCCTGCAGCTGATTTATCAGTTCGGCTGCCCCGTCATCTTGCGCTGCCGCCCCTTTTTCTGCGTTTGTGATGACTTCACTTGGTAACCCCAAACGCTTGGCAATCGCCAGGGCGTTGCTGCTACCGGGGGTGCCGATTAACAGCTTGTGTGTTGGTCCCAACGTGGCTACATCAAATTCTACGGACGCATTTTCAATCCCCGGCACGGTGTAGCCGAGATTCTTGAGCGGACTGATATGCGTCGAGACAACGGTGCGGGCGTTGCGGGTGTGCAGGTATTCGAGGATAGATTTACCCAACGCCGCGCCTTCCGCCGGATCGGTGCCGCCGCCCAACTCGTCTAACAGCACCAAGCTGTTTTCATCCGCGGCTGAAAGGATTTCGGCGATGTTGCGGAGATGGCTGGAGAATGTGCTCAAGCTCTGCTCAATGCTCTGCTCGTCGCCGATGTCCGCTGATATGTGTGAGAATACAGCCAGTTCGGAGCCTTCTGCTGCCGGGATGTGCAGCCCCGACTGCGCCATCAGGGTCAGTAAGCCCACCGTTTTCAGTGTGATAGTCTTGCCGCCGGTGTTGGGACCGGTGATGATTAAGGTATTGAAATCGTCGCCCAAACGGAAATCGATGGGAACCACCACGTCGATCTCTGAATCCTCCTCGCGTTGCAGAGTCAAGAGCAACGGGTGACGCGCTGTCTTGAGATTAAGTTGTCCGTCCCCATTCAAGGCTGGCGGATTCATCTCGTAGTCGCGGCTGAAGCGCACTTTCGCATAGGTCAGATCCAAGTGGGCGAGTATCTTCAATGTCTCACCCATCGGCTCAGTCACCGCTGCAATTTTCGCGGTTATCTCACGGAGCAGCCGCACAATCTCCGCGCCCTCGGCGTCTACTGCGGCTTGTAGCTCATTCCCTAACTGACGTACCGCTTCCGGCTCGATAAACACCGTATTGCCACGGTCGGATCTGTCCCGCACCGTGCCGGGGACGCGGGACGCATCGCGCTCTTTCACAGCAATCACCGGACGACCCTTGCGCTCGCGTACGATTGGGTCCTGGAGATATGGACTGACACTTTTTGAACGGAGGGTTGATTGCAGCTTACCTTGGATGCGTCCCTTCACCGTCTGAATCGTTTTGCGGATAGATCGGAGCTCGGCGCTGGCGGTGTTCTTGACCGCGCCGTTTTCGTTCAGTGTGTTCTCAATTTTCGCATCGATGTCGGGATACAACCGAATCCGCTCCGCCAATTGACGGAGATGTGGATAATCTCCCTTCGCATCTTCCAAGTACCCTTTGACAATCCTGAAGGCGCGAAGGGTCTCTTTGATGTGCATAATCTCCGCGATGATGAGGATATCGGCACCATCCTCCAATTTCTGTAGAATGGGGGAGAGATCGTGCAATCCACCCAACGGCAGGTAACGATCCGGCGACAACAGCTTTTTCATCTCGGTCGTTTCCGCAATCAGTCGTTCAATCCGATGCAGGTCGGTCAGCGGCTGAATCTCCTGCGCTAGCTTCCGCCCTAGCCCTGACGCCGCATAGCTGATCAGCAGCTCTCTGATTTTGTCGTATTCTAGAACATCGAGCGCATGTTGGTTCACAGTGGTTTATCCCTCTGAATTTTGGATGGGAACGACACAGGTCCCATCCCTTCCGGTGTTGACGCTAGGCGTTACCTAGAACCGCTTTCAACCCGCTCACAAACCGTTCGTTTTCCTCTGGCGTGCCAATGGTTACCCGAATGGAGTTGGGGAAGCCGTAGCCGGCGACAGGACGAACAATCACGCCTTTTCGCATCAGCGCGTCGGAGATTTCATCTCCCGCACGGTCAAAATGTACCAGAATGAAGTTCCCCTCCGATTCGACGTATTCCAATCCCATCTGATCCAACGCTTCATAGAGGAACGCTTTGCCGGCGGCGTTGACCGCTTGACTGCGACGCACATGCTCCGCATCTTTTAACGCAGCGCGTGCCGCTGCCTGTGCGACGAGGTTGCAGTTGAACGGCTGACGCACCCGATTCATTGTTTCAATGATGTCCGGTTTAGCGAGCCCGTATCCGATCCGCATCCCCGCGAGTCCGTAAATCTTGGAGAATGTCCGCGTGATGATAACGTTACGCCCGTCGTGGATGTAGGGCAGCGTCTGCGGATAGTCGGGTCGATCGACATATTCGTAGTAGGCTTCGTCGAAGACAACGAGGACATCATCCGGCACACACGCCATCAATTTCTCCGTCTCCGTTTTGGTCACCATCGTCCCGGTCGGGTTGTTCGGGTTGGCGATGAAGATGACGCGGGTCTGATCGGTGATTGCGTCCGCCATCGCCGCTAGGTCCTGCGTATAGCCGTCCATCGGTGTGATAATCGCTTTCGCACCGAATACCTTAGCGACTAGCATATAGACAACAAAGGCGCTCTCCGAATAAATCACCCTGTCGCCCGGCGAGATGTAAGTCTCCCCGACCAGTTGTAGCACCTCGTTGGAACCGTTCCCTAAGATCAGCTGTTCGGGCGCGACGCCGAGATGCGCCGCCAGCTCCTGTTTCAGGTAGTAGGCATTTCCGTCGGGGTAGAGGTTTACCTGCGTTGCTGCTTCTTGGATGGCATCCATTGCCAAAGGCGAAGGTCCCAGCGGGTTTTCGTTCGATGCGAGTTTGATTATATCTGAGATTCCCAACTCGCGCTGGACCTCTTCAATCGGTTTCCCCCCTTGATAGGGTTGGATGGTTTCAATTCCGGGTTTCGGTCTCATAGTTTCCTCATGGTTCACGTGTCAGTCTTGTGCCACACATCAAGTGGTGCTAGAGTTTCTACTGGGACTATTGTCTGCGTCTATGGTAATTCTGCTGAACTAAAAAATATCACGAACTGTAACCTGTGTCAAGGGCAAACGGCGGGGCGTTTTGAGATTGACAGCTCTATCCTACGTGGGTTAGAATGGGAAGCAATTTCTGAGCGGTAGGAGGAGAAGCATGGTTATTGAATGGAATACACACATTTTCAGTCCAGATCTGGAGCGGTATCCGTTTCACGAAAAGGCGTCCTACACGCCCGATGTCTCTAGCCGCCCGGCGGATCCGCTGGGTGCCTATCTGGCGCAGATGGATCAACACGGAATCGACCGGGCGGTGTTGGTGCATCCGGAGCCTTACGGGGATGATCACCGGCTCGTGCTGGACTGCCTAGAGCAGGAGAAGACGCGGGTCAAAGGGACATGCCTATTCTATCCAAGAGACCCGGACGCGCCTCGAAAGATGGAGGAGTTGGTGGCGCAGCAGCCACGAATTATCGCCACCCGGTTCCATGCCCATCGTGGCAAGGCGATGTATCTAGATAGCCTGACCAGCCCCGAAGCGCGGCGACTCTGGGAGAAGGCGTTGGACCTCAAGCTGATTGTCGAACTGCATATCGGTCCGAACTATGCACAGGAAGCGGCGGAGATGGTGCGCGCCTACCCGGAGTCCACGGTGTTAATCGATCATCTAGCGGAACCGCACATGGGGGATGCGGTGGAGTTTGCGAGTGTCTTGGATCTGGCGGATTTCGATACCGTGTATATGAAGCTGTCCGGTCTCAATCACTTTGCAACGGATGAACCGCTCTATCTGAGTGCACGTCCATTTACCCGTCGTGTCGTCGAAGCCTTCGGACCGGATAGGATGGTCTGGGGCAGCGGTATACCCGATATTGTGGATGCACATTTGGCAGAATACACAGAGGCGGACCGGCGGAAGGTAAAAGGGGAGAATCTGGCGAAGCTGCTAGACTGGGATTAGGCAGACTAGAAAGGGAGAGAGGATTTCTGATGGAGCGTTTTTCTATTTTTGAATCGTACGAATTTGGTGAACAGCAGAAGGCGGAGATGGACAGGGAAGGGCATTTCGTCCTCCCCGGCCTCCTGACACCGAAGGCGCGGGAACGGTTGACCGAATCGCTGTCGTACATCCAATCGCTCGCGCCGAATGCGACCGAGGGACATGAGCCGAATCGGTTTGCGGCGGAATACGACGAATTCTTGGAGAGTCTAATCGGGCATCCGCAGATGCTCACGCTCGCCCGACAGGTGCTTGGGGCGGACATCCGCTACGACCACTGTGTAGCACTCAACCGTCCGGGCGGCAATCAGGGGACCCGCTGGCACAGTCACGAGTACTCCGACGACGATCCCCGCTTGGGATTCATACGCATCTTCTTTTACGTCAACGGCTTTGATGTGGATGACGGCGGGCTGAAAGCTGTGCCGGGGAGCCATCTGTATCGAGACCCTAAGATCCATTTCCAGACGGATGAGGAGATTCAATCCGGATGGATGGCGGACAAAACGCACCCGCTTACCGGCGAACCGTTGGAGATAGAAGACCTGTCCGTTCCCGACGGCACAGTCGCCTTGATGTGGACACATGCGGCGCACGCCGTCAGTCCGAGACGACCCAATAGCAAGACGCGGTGGACGGTGGTCTACGCTTACCGTAACCCCGGCAGACCGTCCCGCGCCCGGTGGATTAGCGAGGCGTTTGAGCGCAAACCTATCGACGGGGCGGACGGATTGATGAGTCTTTATTAGAAAATGTCGATTTTGGAAAATCGACCTACAAGAGCGCTAGGTCAAATTGGTTAAGGGGTCAAATCTCGGCATAGACTTCGAGCATATTTCCTTCGGGATCGGCGAAGTAGACCGTTCGGTGCCCTCTCGGCTGATTGGTAGGCGGTTCAAGGATTTTTACGCCTTTGGCGACGAGCTGGTTGTAGCACAGGTCCACTTCGGGCGGCGATACCAGGAAAGCGATCTGCACGCCGGGTAGCTCCGGGCGAACACCGTTACCGTCGTAATATCGGGTGCGCTTCCGCAGCGAAAGCAGCACATCGCCTGCACGAAATGTCAAGCCGGTTTCAGACTCGGAGTCCACCGGAAAGGGGAACAGATCCCGGTAAAACGCTTTCATGGTTTCCAAGTCGTCGCAGAGAACGATTGCGTAGTTGAGTTGTTTTACGGATCTAAGCACAGTTAAATCCCCGATTTAAGATAGCGATGCAGGAAAGATTATAGTGAATTCTAAAAATCAATAGACACTTTCGCCCCTCGGTTTCGATCCCGATCTATCGGGGCCGGTAGGCGCGGTTTCCAACAATGCCTACCACACGGGAGAACCGCACCGGACATCAGCACATGGGTACAAACGTCCCCCGCCCCCGGTAGGTGCGGTTTCCAACCGCACGGCATAGGCACTGTTGGAAACAATGCCTACCACACGGGAGAACCACACCGGACATCAGCACATAGGTACAAACGTCCCTCGCCCCCGGTAGGTGCGGTTTCCAACCGCACCGGTTTGGAGTGTCTCATTAATTCTAAAGTCCACTATAAAACTGAGAAACCCCTTGAGGTTGCTTAAAACAGAAAGTCTGATTCAAAGAGGTAGGACATCTTGGTAAGAACCGCGCGCTCGCCGTTGGTGCTGTCAGCGAACACGAGGAAGAAGCGGCTCTCCGGAGTGAAGCTGTAATCGAAGATGGAGTTAAAGTTATACTTTATCTCGTTAGACATGCGCTCGTCCACCCGCTCGGCGAAGATTCGCCACCCCATCTGTCGGGTGAATTGGTAGTTAGCGTTTACTCCAACGATAAGCGTATTGCGATTTTCACGCCAGAAGAAGTTGCTTCCGTTGAAGCTGAAGGTCAGCTTGCCAAAGAGGTTGACGTTGGCGGAGACTCGCGTGTACCGGCTATATTTGTCTTGTCGCGGTCCGAATCGATTATACAGCGACAGACGTCCCCATTTGGGGCGGTAGCTAATATCTGAGCCGATATATTGTCTATCGTAAAGCGTTCCATCCTCGCGTCGCGTTCCGCTGCCAACGAAGGTATAGAGATCAAACCTGCCGATATCGACCCCGCCGGACAGCCCGAGGCGCCGATCCCATAATAGATGCTGACCGTTGAGTTTATAGAAGTGGTAACCGCTGAGATAGTAGCCGCGGACGAGGTTGTCTTTGTCGAATCGGTGCCTGTATCGTACGCGACCGTACGTCTTGCGGAACGCCTCATCTTCCAAGCCCATCTCGTTTGGACGGAACCCTTCCGGCATATCCTCGACGCGGGCGTTGGCAGCCCAGCCGCTCTCATGTTCCCAGTTCATTGAAGCGTGGAACGCTGAGTGCATCTCACCGTGGATCCAATCGGTTACATATTGACCGCGGGCGGTTAGGTCCCGGTGGAGCGCGAACCGACCGTCTAACGAAAGTAGGGTCACATCTCGGTCCGCCTGATGCTTCTGCAGTCCCATCGCGCCAATTACGGTGCGCTCACCAACGTTGCGGCTGACTCGTGTGGCGAGGAGGTTCGCTTGTTTCTTCTGATCGTCGTCGTAGCGGTCAACCACTGCGCCGTAGGTATCGATGAGAGCAAAATTGTAGTCTCCAACCTTCCCTGTAGACTTGATCCCGTAATCAATCTCTTGGACGCGGCGGCTGTAGAACAGGTCGAGCGGCATTTCAAACAGTTCCGCCCCTTCACGGAAAAACGGACGCCGTTCCGGCAGATACAGTTCCCGGTCACTTGAGACGTTGATCCGTGTCGAATCGCTCTCCAGTTGTGAGAAGTCCGGGTTAAAGGTCAAGTTGGTGGTGATATTTGTTGAGAACGGGATGGCAACGTCTAATCCGGCATTCATATCGAATGAGTCGCCTTCCACCGAGCGTTGGGTGACGTAAGGCAGAATATCAATCTTTCGGTCGGTATTCACTCGACTAAATTCGAGGTTCTCCAACTTGCCGAACTCCGAGACCCGGCTAAAATCGTTCCCTGTATCCGCCCACGTATAACGGACGCCTTCCATCGGATGCGGTCGCGCAAAGTTGATGCCCCATGTCGTCGTTTCGGGATCGAAACGGAGTTCGCTGAAAGGGATTGCCATCTCTGCTGTCCAATGGTTTCCGTTTTTCTGAACCTTTGCCTCCCAATCCGCATCCCACGCTTGGTCGAAGTTGCTCTCGTTACTGATTTTGGCGTCCATCTGCGTGCCTAGCGTGTTGACCGCCAAAACGTAGCAGTTGCGCTGATCATGATAGGTATCAAGCAGGACTTGGATGGTATCGTCCCGCCACACGGGAGCATCGCGGCGCGTCTGCGTCTCCCGCAACGCTTCCATATTCGGTTCATCGCAATGGACGCCGACATAAAGCGTATTCGCATCGTAAAGGACCATCGCCTTGGTGCCCAATTCTGCGGGGACACCGTGTGCACCCTCCACACGATAGAAGTTGTCCGCGATTTCGGCATGTGCCCAGGCGCTATCCGAAAGTGCACCATCAATAACGGGTGCGGTGTCGAGCCATTTGGCTTTGATAACACGACCGGAATTTTGACCTTGCGCGAAAGCTGAGGTCGCTAAACACACCGTTATGATGAGAATTCCGAAGCCTATCCATTGTTGTCGTTGAAGGTTCATCCACATTATGACTGCTCTCTCCTATCTATGCTGCCCACGCAGTGTCATCAATTGAATCTCGTTTTTTGAACTGTTTGCTATACATATCGGCGTACATCCCGTCAGCATCGAGCAGCTGCTCATGGGTGCCGACCTCAACAATTTTGCCCTCTTTCATCGCAATAATCATATCCGCATTCAGGATGGTTGACAGGCGGTGTGCGATCACGAATGAAGTCCTCGACTTCATTAACCGATCCAGTGCCTCTTGAATCTGTGCCTCAGATTCCGTGTCCAGATTGGAGGTCGCTTCGTCCAGAATCAGGATGCGCGGGTCACGTAAAATGGTGCGTGCAATGGCGATGCGCTGCTTCTGACCGCCAGAGAGGCGCATCCCGCGTTCTCCAACCTCTGTCTCATACCCCTCCGGCAACTGATCGACGATAAACTGATGCGCGTTGGCGGCGAGCGCGGCTTGCACCACCTCCTCGTCCGTTGCGCCGAGTTTCCCGAATCGTATGTTTTCTGCCACGGAACCTGCGAACAGGAAGTTGTCCTGCAACACAATGCCCATCTGATTTCGCAACGACTTTATCGATACGTCGCGGAGGTTATACTCATCCACGAAGATATTCCCCTCTACCGGATCGTAGAATCTGGAGATTAGGTTCGCAATGGTGGTTTTTCCACAGCCCGACGGTCCAACCAACGCGACCATCATCCCCGGCTTCGCTTCAAGGCTGATATTGTGTAGCACCGGGTTTTCGGGTTCATAACTGAAAGAGACGTTATCGAACCGGACATGACCACGAATCGCGGGAAGGGGTGGGGCATCGGGCAACTCTTCAACGGTCGGCTCAGAATCGAGCAGACCGAAAACCCGTTCAGCCGAAATCATCGCCTCTTGGATCTGTGTGTTCACGTTAATCAAGTTCATGATCGGACGTTGAAGACGTTCGATGAAATGGTAGAAAGCGACCATTGTCCCGATGGTAAACTCGCCTTGAATGACGAGATACCCACCGTAGCAGAGCACCGCTGCCCGACCGATCGACCGGAAGAAGAGCGCGACCCGTCCCATCGCCGTTTGAGTCGCGGTGATTTTGATTCTGGATTCGAGGGTCTCGCGCATATTATGGAACAGCTGTCGCTCATGATAACGCTCCCGATGGAACGCCTTGACCACCTTTGCACCGGCAACCGCCTCGTACATCCCCGTTGAGATGTCCGCCCACTTGTTTCGCCATTGACGCCACATCGGTCGCAGCCGTCTAATGAAGAAATGATAGTTCCCGATAATCAGCGGAAATACGACTAGGGCGAAGACGGTTAACTTCCAATTCCAGTAAAGCATCAGGCCGAGCATGAGGACGAAAGTGACCGCATCGGTTATGATGTTAATCGATGTTTCGGTCGCGAGGCTGCGCAGAGAGGCGACATCCTCCCTGACCCGTGAGAGAATTTGTCCGGTCCCTTGGACGTCGTAGAAGCGCATCGACAGCGACTGTAGGTGAGAAAACACCTTATTTCTCAGGTCAAACAGAATCCGCTGGCTGACCCATGTCATCACGTAGGTGCACAAGTAGGACAGGACACCGAAAATCGCATAGTAGATAACGATGACGCAAAGGAGAATAACCAGCCAGTCGACCAGCGTGTAGTGGAGCTCACGCCCGAAGAAGCTGTGTGTAACGGTCGCGGCATAGGCCCTGATTTCACCTTCGGCGACGTACAGCTTGCCGTTCTGCTGCCAGACTGAATGCTGTTTTCCGGTTGCCCTATCGATAATGAGCCAGCGGCTCCCTGCCTCTTCCACAGTAACAATTGCGTGTGAAGATAGCGGAACGTCGCGCTCATTAAATATCTTATGTAATTTATTGGAGGCTTGCCTGAACTCATCACGCAAAGGGTCTGACATCCCCTCAAGTTCCGTCGCATCCGTTACCCCTGCGAGTTTTTCTAAATAGCTCTTCTTTTGGAACTCTGAATTGAGTTGAAATACCTTCTGATTGATGCGGTATTTCTGCCCCGTTTCCGGGTCGTCGATCTGCCATTTTTCGCCCGGCTTTTCGATTGAAACGACCGTGCCTGATGAGAGCGAAATCCCCTGCCTCTCAAGCTGCGCCCTCAGCGTGTTAGATAACGCCACCTTATTGTCTAAATCGTCCTTAAACGTTAAATCAACGCTTGCAAGCGGTTCGTTGGCGGACTCTAACACCGTATCAATAATGAATTTCTGAACGAGCGGCATGAATAGCGGCGATTGTCCGACAAGCACGACCAACAAGAACCCGATGATCAGTTTCGGCAGGTAGGGCTTGGCGTATGCGAATAGTCTAAAAAAGTGTTTCATCCTTCATTCTCCTACAGGTCAGTTACCGTTTACATCTCCATCTTCTCACTACGTCGAACAACTTTCCGGAGTTCGCTGACTGCTGCTGTTTCCGCTACGACCGCCTTGTGAAGCAGTTTAATCGCTCGACGACATCTCGGTTTGAACTGCTTCATCGCCGCTTTCGGGGTTTGTGCTCCCTGATTCGAGTGTCGCCACAAGCCAATCAAGCCGAGGCGCACTTTCGGCGTTTCGTCCGCTGTGGACGTCTCGCGTGCTTCGGACGAAGGGAGCACCCGTTGAAGGGCTTTGAGCAAGCCTACCACCTTCTGGTACTCAGCAATCGCTTTATCTAAATGTTCCAGTTCCTCATCTTCAAAGTGTTCTCTGATTATCTGTAGATAGCCTACCGCTGCGGTTCGAGCGTCAACAACTTGTGTCAACGGTTGTCCGCTCCATTTCATAACTTTAGAGACGTTATGCTCAGTCAACTTTCGCCTGCGACTCAGCAGGCCGCTCAGGTGCGTTATGAGTTCGTCATAGGCGGCGAGCCCAATCGCACAACCGTTAATCTTCCGGCGGGTCTCGGCTAATTTTCTCGCGACACGTAGGGTGCCTAGCGCTGCATCACGCTCCTTGGGTTCACGTTCACGCTCACCAATTACAAATTGATAGTAGCCGTGGGGCCCGAGTTCAAGAAATCCACCGCTCGGCTGCCATTTTCTGTGCAGGTCGGCAGTTTGGATCTCGTAGCGGTAGCCGTTCTGGCAGATGAGGGTTTCCGCGGCGTCATTTTTGGTAAGGAACGGGCAGGAATCGTCAAACGGCAGCAATGTCGGCTTTCCATCGCGCATGTTTTCCTCGAGTCGCTCCGACGCAGCTTCGTAGGTGTCATCGAATGAGACTTCAAAGCTGTAACCGAGCGTTCGGCAGGTTGCACGCAGTGGATTGTGAAAAAAGGTATTCATCCCCACTTCGGGATCGGTGCGATTATAAAAGAAACGGAACGCTTCACCGGACACACCCATCAGATAGGTATGTGAAATTTCCTGATCGCGGTGCTTCAGCGCTTCATGGACCGTATGGATATAATCTATAGGTTGTGTTGTCGTCAGTGATTCATTTCCTTGGTTCATTGTACTTCTCCCGGCTGTTTTGTCAGCCTTTGCGTTGAGTTTTCCTCAACATTAAACGATGGAGTCGCGTAAAATAGTCTCCATCAAAGTGATTCGGAACGGTTATTACGCATAAACTGTGCCAACTCTAATAGCAAGGGCGATAATTAGCGGGAACCGTTGCTATAATTGGATCTTTCGGGAGACAGTGTTGACCCGGAATGGGATATTTGGATCGTTTCAAAATGTGACAGTTAAGGAAGGTCAAAGCGGGGGGGGGACGGAAAAAGCGGGTTGCAGCGCGTCAGCACTGACTTTGGGGTTGATATGTTACATTTTGCAACATGTTACATTTTGCAACAGTCCGACATGGGGGGTGACGACATTTTTCTTATTGTCAACTGCCGATGGTAGGTGTTAAAATATCGCTGAAGCTAAAAAAACAGGTAATTTTAGAATCGAAGGGAAATATGCGGGTGGACAGGAACCGAGCCAAACTTGTCGTCGGCTCATTGATAGCGGAACCGGGGCAAAGCGTCGAAGGGCATTTGAAGGTGGGGAACATGCAGGATGGAACACCCTTCCGGTTGCCAATCATCTTAATTAACGGTGCACAGAGGGGGAAAACCCTCTATTTACAGGCAGCGAGCGACGGGGACGAACTCAACGGGATCGCTGTCATCCACGAGATTTTACGCCAGATTCGTCCCGATAGTCTATGCGGCAGCATTATCGCCGTTCCGATTGTGAATTTCCACGCCTTTCACGCTCGGCAGGCGCATAGTCCCGTTGATAACATGAAGATGAATCGATGTTTCCCGGGACGACCCGACGGCACCTCCAGTCAGCGAATTGCACACAAGCTCTTTCATGCCGTCATCCGCCGAGCGGATTACTGCATCGACCTCCATCAAGGCGGCGTCCACCCGATGATTGATGAGGTTCGAGTGCGTGTCGATGCGAAACATCCGCAGCACGCCGCCTGTCTTGAGTTGGCGCGTGTGTTTGGGATCGGTTACATCTTTGATCAGAAGGGACCGAAGGGGCAACTCGCTCAAGCCGCACCGGAGATTGGTATTCCGACGATTGACCCGGAGTTGGGCGGGTGCCACGGCTGGGACGCGACGAGCATCGCAAAGGGGGTGCAGGGGGTATTGAACGTCCTTAAACAGTACGGCTTTATCGCCGGTGAACCGAAATTGCCCGAGCGGCAGGTCATCGTCGATCGGTTTGTGTCACTTTGTAGTGACCAAGGGGGTTTTGTGTACTACCAAGCTGACCTGTATGACCGGGTCGAAGTGTATCAGCCGATTGCGGAAATCTGTGATGTGTTTGGTCATCTGCGGGAGACTATCCGCGCTCCCGAAAGTGGCATCTTCTGGTCGCGTCCGATATACCCGATGGTGGCTAGCGGTGAATCAGTTGGAAAAATCGGTATTCCGTCTAAGCACATCTGAACTTATGTCAAAGGAAGGCAGAAAACGCTATAGCCATGAACCGTGATGCCTGAAACGTGGAAACCGTTGGTTCATTCTCGTCACCGTTCCCTCTGTGCTGAAATCCCAACCCAATTCTCCCCGTCTTGTGTTACTTCACTTCTCTCTTTCATCTCACGGGTTTCAACGACTCGGAAGCCGTGTGCATCGAGCTGAGTTTCGACCTGCTCTGCTTCCGTCTCTAGAATGCCCGACAGGACCAACCGACCCGCCGGCTCAAGGAATTTGGGATAGAGAGGAATCATCGGTAGGATGGCTTTTGTGAGGATATTAACAACGATGAGCGAATATGGCGACACCGACGAATCGCTTACGACTGACTTTTCGGTTGAGGTAGAGGTCATCTGTCTGTCCAGTCCATTCAGTCCATCGCCATGATACAAACGGACGACGGATTCCACCGCGTTGAGTTGAATATTGGTTTGGGCAATTGGAATCGTTGTTGCATCCAGATCGACGGCATCGACCCGCTTGGCACCGAGCTTGGCGGCGGCAATCGCTAAAATTCCGGACCCAGTGCCGATATCCGCGACAACATCGGCGTCCGTGAGGGCAGCTTCCAGCAAATCCAACGCGAGTTGTGTCGTGGCGTGTTGCCCTGTGCCGAATGCCATACCCGGATCCAATCGGATTAAAACCTCAGAAGGTTCGGGCACAATATCCTCCCATGTCGGTGCGATCACCAAGCGTTTTCCAATCCGTTGCGGCGGAAAGGCGGATCGCCACTGCTCTGACCAGTTATCCGCTTCAATGGATTTTAGGGTGACCTTTGCAGGTTGGGCGTTGATTCCTACTTGACTTAAGCCGGCTAGGAATTCACGCAAACCGTGGACTTGCGCGCCGATGAGGTCGTCCGCTGGAAAGTAGGAGATTAACGTAACGGTGAGCGCATTTGGGGCGGGGCTATCTTGTATTTCGACACCGGTTGCATTGCGTTCAAAGAGGTAGTTGGCGACAGCGTCCGATGCCTCTTGAGAGGTTGTGATTGTTACCTGAGCCCATTTCATAGCACTTTGACCAAGGGGATCGCTGCGACTACTTCCCAATTCACGAGAAACGGAGTTTTTCGGAAAACCCCCGGTTTCTTTACACCATTTCTTAATATGGGGGTTACTGTCTATCTGTCTTTTTTCTCATCGTGGTCATCGTGCACATTGAAAAGGTCTCCGAGCTTATCGAAGAAACCTGAATGCTCTTCGTTGCCCTCTTTCTGTTGAACCTGCACAAATGCTCTCAAAAGTTCTTTTTCTCGTTCTGTTAGGTTCGTGGGGGTCTCGACCTGGATTTCAACGATGAGATCCCCGGAGCCGTAGTGATTGTAGTGAGGCACCCCTTGATTGGGAACCCGTAATCTTTCGCCAAACTGGGTGCCGCTGGGAACTGTGAGTTTAACTGTACCATCAATCGTAGGCACCTCAATTGTGGTGCCGAGTGCGGCTTGTGGGAATGAAATCTTCGCGTTCGTTACCAGATTATAGTTTTCCCGTTCAAACAGGTCGTGGGATGCCACATGAATCATAACAAAGAGGTCACCGGGCGGTCCGCCGTTGACCCCCGCTTCGCCTTCACCCCGCATCTGAATTTTAGCGCCGGTGTCAACCCCTTTGGGAATGTGAACCTTAATCTGACGAACTTTCCGGACGAGCCCTTGACCGTTACATTCATTACAGGGATTCGGAATCACCCGACCTTCACCCTGACAGCGTGGACAGGTGCGTGACATACTAAAGAAGCCTTGTGTCCGTGTGACTTGTCCACGGCCGAAACACTCTGGACAGGTCTCAGGCTTGGAGTCGGCTTGAGCGCCGGTGCCGTGGCAGGTTGAACAGGTCTCCAGACGCGGGACGTCAATGGTCGTAGTCGTTCCGAGTATGACATCTTCCAGAGAGACTTGCAGATCATATTGCAGGCTGCGCCCACGTTTGGGGCCCCTTTGTCTGCGGCTCGAAGTACCGAATCCGAAGAGGTCGCCGAAGTCACCGAAAATATCGCCGACAATATCTTCAAAGTTGCTGTAGTCATATCCGTCGCCCATCATCCCTTCTAGCCCTGCGTGGCCGAACCGGTCATAGCGGCTACGTTTCTCGGCATCACGCAATACCTCGTAGGCTTCGGTTGCCTCTTTGAATTTTTCTTCCCCTTCTTCGTTATCGGGATTCTTATCAGGGTGGTATTTAATTGCGAGCTTCCGATAAGCTTTCTTAATCTCATCGTCGCCCGCATTTCGGCTAACATTGAGCACTTCGTAATAGTCGCGTTTTTGTGCCATGAACCTCTCCTACTCTTTTTTCTCTGTCTTGTCGTCTATGTCTTGATCAACAACTTCCGCTTCAGCGTCAATGACAGTCTCATCTGATGCGTCTGTTGTATCTTCGGTTTCGGCTGTGGTCTCGGTGTCCGCTGCTGCTTGGGCATACATGATTTCTGCTAATTTATGACTCGCCTGCGTCAGCGCATCGGTGTCCGTCCTAATGGCTTCGATGTCGTCTCCGTTCAACGTTTCCTTTAACTTCTCAATCGCACGCTGGACGTCGTTACGATCTGCTTCACCGATTTTGTCCCCGTATTCATTGAGGGATTTTTCCGTGCTGTAGATTAGCGAGTCGGCGTTGTTGCGAGCCTCAGCTGTCTCTCGCCTTTGTGAATCTTCGTCCGCGTGCTCTTCGGCGTCTGCGACCATCTGTTCAATCTCCGCGTCGGACAAGCCGCTTGACGATTCGATCCGAATTTTCTGCTCTTGCCCTGTCCCAAGGTCTTTTGCAGACACGTGCACGATGCCATTCGCGTCGATATCAAAGGTTACATCAATCTGTGGAACGCCACGCGGCGCTGGGGGAATACCTATCAGATCAAATCGACCGAGGGTGCGGTTGTAAACTGCCATATCGCGCTCGCCCTGTAGGACATGTATACTCACCGCGGCTTGGTTATCCGAGGCGGTGGAAAAGGTCTGGCTCTTCTTGGTCGGGATGGTGGTGTTTCGCTCAATCAGGCGGGTGAAGACACCGCCAAGCGTTTCGATACCGAGTGAAAGGGGCGTAACGTCAAGCAGCAGCACATCCTTAACCCCTTCATCGCCGGATAGGACGCCGCCTTGGATGGCTGCCCCGATAGCGACCACTTCATCGGGATTGACCCCCTTATGCGGTTCTTTGCCGAAAAACTGTTGAACCGCTTCCTGTACCTTCGGCATCCGTGTTTGACCCCCAACGACCACGACTTCATCGATGTCCGCTGCGCTTAACTCCGCGTCGGCAAGGGCACGACGACACGGCTCAATTGCGCGATCAATGAGATCTTCGGTGAGCTGCTCTAATTTTGCGCGTGTAAGTGTCAGGTTCAGGTGCTTGGGTCCGCTTGCGTCTGCGGTGATGAAAGGTAGATTAATCTCTGACTGTAGCGCGGTTGATAACTCACACTTCGCTTTTTCCGCCGCTTCTCTTAGACGTTGAAGCGACATCGGGTCTTGTCGGAGCTCTATGCTGTTCTCGCTGCGGAATTGTTCGGCTAACCAATCAACAATTTTCTCATCGAAGTCATCACCGCCCAAATGTGTATCTCCATTTGTGCTTTTGACCTCGAAAATACCTTCGCCAATCTCTAAGATTGAGATGTCAAAGGTGCCACCCCCTAAATCGAAAACGGCAATTTTCTGATCCGTCTGTTTGTCCAATCCGTAGGCGAGCGAGGCGGCTGTTGGCTCGTTAATGATGCGCAGCACGTCGAGGCCGGCAATCTGTCCGGCATCTGTGGTTGCTTGGCGCTGGGCGTCATTGAAGTATGCGGGAACGGTGATGACCGCTTGCGTCACCGTTTCACCGAGATACGATTCTGCCGTCTCCTTCATTTTACGGAGGACGAGCCCTGAAATCTCAGGTGGGGCATACTCGCGATCGTCAATCTCGATTCTTGCTTCGCCGGTGCTCCCTTCGGCTACCGCATAAGGCACACGCTGAATTTCCGCGCTGACTTCATTGTAGCGTCTACCCATGAAACGTTTGACAGAAGATACAGTATTCTGAGGGTTTGTCACCGCCTGCCGTTTTGCAACCTGTCCAACAATCCGTTCAGCCTCCTGGGTAAAGGCGACAACAGATGGTGTGGTTCGGTTGCCTTCCGCATTTTCGAGGACCTTCGGTTCTCCACCGTCTAAAACAGCGACACATGAGTTCGTTGTGCCGAGGTCTATCCCAATGACTTTACTCATTCGATTCGCCCTCCTCGATGTTCGGTGCTTCGCTTTCTGTGACCGGCTCGCCTTTTCCCTTAGAGACCGAAACCATCGATGGGCGAATTACACGATTATGTAACATATATCCCTTCTGCCACTCGTCAATGACCCTGTTTTCGGGGACATCTTCCGATTCGACGTGCATTGCTGCTTCATGTTGCATGGGATCGAACAGCTCATTGACGGCTTCAATTTGAGTGACACCATGCTTTTCAAAAACACTGAGCAGCCCCTTGTGAATCATCTCGACACCTTCGGCAAGCGCATCAAAATCCTGCGATTCCTTCGTTGACTGCACCGCTCTTTCGATACTATCGATTGTTGGAATTAACGCTTTGACGAGGCTTTCAAGTGCATATTTTAAGGATTCCTCTTTCTCGCGTTCAGTCCGTTTCCTTGAATTATCGAGATCTGCGATTGTGCGGAGCATCTGATCGTGTCGTTCCTCAGTTTCCGCTTTGTACGCTTCATACTCGGCGGTGAGGTTGGCAAGTGCTTCTGCTTCGGCTGAATCTTCTGATTCAGTCTCTGCATCGGATGTTTCCGACTCAGGGTCAATTGGTTGGGTCTCCGTCTCCTCCGAATCGGTCATTTCTACCTCTATGTGTATTTCTTGTGCCTCTGTATCTGTTTTTTTATCTTCTGACATACATATAACCTCGTTAAGAAATAGCTACAAAATGATTTCCCCATGTCGTCGGTACTAAAGCGATTCTTCAAACAGTTCGCTAATCGTTTGGGAAGTGAATTTGACGATTGATACAATGCGCGGATACGCCATGCGCGTCGGTCCAATGACCCCTATTGTTCCAAACTGATTCCCGTGCACCCGGTAGCTTGATCTGACGATACTGCACATTTCCATGCCTTCACAGCCGTTTTCGCTGCCGATGAGCACTTGAATACCGAGCGATTTTTGCCGGACGGACAACAAATCTGCGACCTGCTCTTTCTGTTCTAACACCCGGAATAGCGATTCGATCTTCTGAACTTCTCCAAACTCAGGGTGGCTGAAGAAATTGGAGGTACCGTCAATATAGACATGTGTTTCCTGCTCTAACGCAAAAGCCTTCTGTGTGACCACCGTTATTGGTGGGGACAGATGTTGATCAAAAACCGCTTTCAATTTCAACGGGTCCCGTGAGATCTGCCGTATCTGTTTCAGTGGCAGCCCGGCTAACTTCTCATTCAGTATCCGGTTTATCCGGTAGAGCTCCACATCGGACAGGTTTTTAGGAATCGAAACAACTTGGTTTTTGACAGCGCCAGAAGCCATCAGCAGGACTGCAAGTATATGCTCGCTGTCAATTGAGATAAGCTCAAGGCGATGGAGAATGCTCTCGTGCAACTCCGGACTCAAGACAACGCCGATATGGTGCGAAATCGCGGACAGAATCTTGGATGTCTGCTCCATAATCTCTTCAAAATCGCGGCGAGATGAGGCGTATCTATCTCGGATAAACTGTTGCTCCCTCTGGCTCAGCTTCTGGTTGGTCATCAGTCTATCGACATAGACACGATATCCTTGCTCCGTCGGAACGCGCCCGGCGGAGGTGTACGGATGCATGAGATAGCCAAGTTCCTCAAGATCTGCCATCGTGTTCCGCAGTGTTGCCGCACTGAGCCCCATATCGTAGTCCCGCACAATTTTCTGTGAACTGACGGGCTCAGCTGTCCGGTTATAGCAGTGGACAATCGCTTCTAGGACGGCATGTTTCCGAGCATCTAGCACAGGGGTTGGCACCGAGATTGCCTCAATTCATAGGTTTTTTAGCACTCTGCGCCTGAGAGTGCTAACAACTTAAATACCATTTTCGGCGTGATTTGTCAAGTAAAATGTCATAGCGGGCGATTTGACCTAAGCTGCTAGGTTGGATTTTATGCGAGTCGCGTAATTCGCGGATACGGGATTCCCTCTATACGAAGGTTACGGCATACAGAGGATGCCTACTCCTATCAACGTGGGTTATCCGACCTCTTGCCCTTTGTATTGCAGCTGATACAGTCGATAGTAGATTCCGCGTTGCTGTAGCAGTTCGTTGTGGGTGCCCATCTCTCGAATCTCGCCACGGTGCATAACGATAATTTTATCCGCGTTCTGGATTGTCGAAAGCCGATGTGCAATCACGATTGATGTCCGATTTGCCATCAGGCGACTCAAAGCGTCCTGAATGAGGAGTTCCGTTTCGGTGTCCACGCTGGAGGTCGCCTCATCGAGGATTAGGATATCGGGGTCGGAAGCTAGCGCCCGTGCGAAGGCGACGAGCTGCTTCTGTCCAACCGATAATCCCGCCCCACTCTCTCTGACTTCAGTGGCGTAGCCCTGAGACATGCGCTGCACGTACCTATCGAGATGGACCTCTTTGGCAGCGGCGATCGTAGCCTCTTCTGAAATGGTTGGGTTACCTAGATTGATATTCTTCTCAATGGTGCCGGAAAACAGGAAGATATTTTGCTGCACAATGCTGATGGCGCGGCGGAGGTCTTCTAGGTCCATCTCCCGAAGATCTATCCCATCAATTAACACCTGTCCCTTGTTGACTTCGTAGAATCGACAGAGTAGGTTGATGATCGACGTTTTGCCCGCGCCGGTATGCCCCACAATCGCGACCTTTTCGCCAGCTTTCACATCGAAGGAGACATCACGCAGAACATAATCCTCTTCGTTATAAGCGAACCAGACATGGCGGAACTCAATTTCACCCTTTAGTGCTACTAATTCTTTAGCTGGTGTTGGGCTGACAATTGTCGGCTCCGTGTCCATTAGGTCAAAGATTCGTTCGGACGATGCCATCGCGTTTTGGAAGATTGTGTATTTCTCGCTGAGCTCACGGATGGGCCAAAAGAATCGCTGGCTGTATTGGATGAAAGCGACCAAGGTGCCGAAAGTCAACACATTTTGCAGAATCTGACCACCGCCGAACCAGATAATAACCGCTAGTGCGAGTGAGCCGCAGACCTCGATCATCGGGGAGAAGAGCGAGAAGTAGAAGGTGGTACGCAGGTTTGCATCGAGATATTGCTTATTCCGCTCATCGAATTGCAGCCAGCTACGCTGCTCCCGCGCGAACAGCTGCATCGTTGTCATGCCGACAATGTTTTCGTTCAGGAAGGCGTTGATTTGTGCGAGATACTTGCGCTGATCACGAAAGGCACGGCGGGAGTAGATCTGATAAATGGTCGTCAGTACGAAGATAATCGGTAACACCGTAAGGGTTACCAGTGCCAACTTCCAATTCAGGAGCAGCATGACTGCCATGTAGCCAAAGATGTAGAGGAAGTTCTCAAAGACCGTAATAAGGCCGGAGGTGAATAGCTCATTCAGCACCTGCACATCGCCCATAACGCGGGTCATCAGTCTGCCCACGGGATTGCGATCATGGAACCGGACATCTAACCGCTGCAGATGCGAAAAGAGCGCCATGCGCAGGTCATACATCGCTTTCTGCCCCACCATCTGCATCCGGTATTCTTGAAAATAGCTAAATATAAACCGTATCACGAGGGCGAGGATATAATACATTGCGATTGTTGTCAGCCCGTCCAGCGTGCCTGGAGTAATATGTTCATCAATCCCGCGCTTCATCAGATAAGGCATCGACACTTCACATAGCGTGTTACCGACCATCATAAAAAGGATGAGAACCACTTCAAACCAGTACGGTTTCAGGTAAACAATCAGGCGCTTCATCAACACGCTGTCGTACACTTTACCGAGATCTTCTTCTTCCTCGCTATAGTCGTGAAGTTCTCGACTGCCGCCGCTACCAAACATAGATGAATCCTCCTTGTGTCATAATATCTTCCTTCCGTTAAATCTTGAGGCGTTTTCAATCGGTGTCTGATGAAATCGATGTCTTTCCTGTTGGATATGTCACTCGTTTTCCTGACCGTTTTACCGGGCGCGTTTGACCTTTCCCCATAAGATTGCCAATTTATGGTGAATTATCAAAATATGTAGACACTTTCGCTCCCCATGTTTGGTAGGCGCTGTTTTCAACTGTGCTGTCCAGTCTCCCATTTGGTAGGCGCTGTTTCCAACTGCGCCGGTATAGAGTGTCC
>JAJEAL010000014.1 GCA_022822785.1 Candidatus Poribacteria bacterium | reverse complement strand
TTTTGACCGTTCAACTGCGTAAGTCCTACATGTGTGAAATTGTATGCTGTTTCTTGTAGATGCAGCTATGGCAGCCATTGCCGAACGATGCACCCCCAGAAATCCAAACCGTAAACAGGAGGAGATTATGAAAGACAGCTGGCAGAATATCGCTGACATTCTCGCTGAACCGAGTGCCGCGTTTGCACGCCTCAAATCAGAGCCGAAATGGATTATAGCATTCATCATTTTCTGCCTGTTTTCGGTTGGGCTCACGTGGGTCACGTACCCCTTTACCGAGCAGATGATTCAACAGCAAATGATAGACGATGGGGTGCCCGCCGACCAAATTGAAATTGCCAAGATATTTTCTAAAATATTCGTTTTTGCTGCCGCACTGGCTGCACCGATTATCTGGCTCCTCGCTGCAAGTGCGATACTCACCTTAGCAGCGCGTCTTTTCGGACTAAATAATGCGATAAATTTCAAACACATCTATGCAGCCCTGGTGCATTCCTCGTTGATTAGCATCCTGATATTCTTAGTGAATACGGCACTGTTAGTCGTTTTTAGAGATGTTGACGATATCAAGAACGCAGCCGATATGAAAATCATTCCGGGGTTGCATCTACTGTTGGGTCCAAGCGAAAACGTCAAATTGCTAACGTTTCTGAGTCACTTCAATCCCTTGAGCTTATGGTATCTTGCTGTGTTAGCCATAGGTGTTCGCATTTTCGCCGATACAGATAAAACCAAGGCATGTTTTTGGGCAGTCATTATCTGGCTACTCGGTATTGCCCCTGAGATTATATTTACATCGTAACGTATAGACTTATAGGTAGATTTGTGGCATAACTCCTCTTGCCAAAGAAGTTATGCTGACAACCGTTCTAGCTAAACATTTTCACAAATTGTATCATATCATGGTAGATATATCAACGCCGTTTCTAAACCGTCTGCATCCAGTTTGCATAACCCCGCCCCGTATTCGCACTGCCCTCGATTGTTTCAATTCCCTACAGTCTTTGAAATGTGGATGTTTCGGCAAGCTTCTCACTTGACAAAAAATGTCAAATACACCAGAATTATTCCGATGAGTTTTCCGTATGTTTCGGAACCCTCAGACGAATAGGTAAATTTTCTTGTTTTTTTATGAAGATGTGTTAAACTAAACCAATATTAAACTGATATGTCAGTTTGAATCAATAGTGCCCCTTATCGAAGCCTCATGAAGTCCCCCTGACAAGTTCCCCCCTGACAAGGGGGGCTAGGGGGGGTCAAGGAGCGGGTGCCCTCTGGGCGGCGGGGTTGGTTGTGTATCGAAAGTGTATAATAATTATAGAATTCACCATAATAGCCTTACACATTCGCCGCTTAATCGGCAGTTTTGGACAGAAGGATGGACGCAAGAGGAAAACCAAAGACCTCTCCGATAAGATCGGAATCCACGAGAATCGGGATCGGAACGGAGATGAAGGCACCCTTCCAATTGCACCGGCAAAGGAAGGAATTTTGCGTAAGTCCTGTTTAAATTGCAAAACCGGAAAAGGAAGAGACAATGCAGCCATCTACAGGCAACCCTCCAGTCCGAGAGGATCCCGTGACCGGGGAAGAATCAACCTATACCATTACTCGCGATGGTGATGTTTTGCGCGTCGCTTTTGGTAAGCCAGGGACCAATGATCAAATTGTCAGAGACGCCGTTGCGCGGCTGGACGTTATGACGCAGGAAGACGAGTTAAGCGGAGGCGGTTTGCTCAAAATCAACGGGCCCGCATCGTTGCCGGTTGCCATGGTCTTGACTCACAAACTGGCACACCTATTTGCAGCGGTTGCCTGCTTTGACCCGAAGTTGAATAAGTACGTTGTGGTAGTCAGTCATAGTCCTAATCCCGACTATGTAGTTGGGAATCTGATCGACTAACTCTTGATACAAACAGGTTGAGCAGGACAGCAATCCGCTTGACTGAAGCCGAGGTACTCTTGGTTCGTAGTAGGGCAATTCATTGCCCGTCCAGATTTCTAGATGCGAGAAAAAATGTTGATGTTAAAGTAAGCCTGTGTTATGTCCTATCTGTTGGCAATCGAATGCAGATTAAGCCTGTAAACAGAGCATAGAGGAAATCATCATGGAGACAACAAATCATCAAACCTCGTCGGATGTGCATATTCTACTGACTAGCTTGGGAACGAACTTGTTCGACACACCGACAGAATACGAGTGGGATGGAAAAAAGGCAAAGGCGTATCTCACCCCACTTGGATTGCTGCAGCTTCTTGCCCCGTCGGAACAGCCCAATCGTGTTATCGTGTTGCTCACGGAGAGTGCTAAGAATAAGACGTGGTCAACCTTTCAAAAGGGAATCTGTAAGATACTCAATATCGAGCCGGAAGTGGTTGAGATCCCCAACGGAAGCTGTAGTGAGGAAATCCGTAGTATTCTCGAATCTGTTGCTAAGTGCATTCCAGAAAATGCTGAGCTTACACTTGATGTTACACAAGGGATGCGACACTTTCCGTTCATCTTTTACGCGCTCACCCTATATCTCACGTCGCTTCGTGGCGTAAAGATTCGTGGAGCTTACTATGGTATGTTTGAGGCACCTAGCGACACTAAACCCATTGTTGACCTGCAGCCGTTGCTTGAATTGCCGGAGTGGTTCCACGCGGTCCGGATGTTTCGCGATCAGGGAACAACAAAGCCCATAGCGGGCCTCCTCCAACCGCTAGCAGATATGCTAAACAAGCAAACCGGACAATTATTCAAGGACGGTAAAAAGGAAGAGGGGAAAACACTATCGGCGCAAACCACACAGGTAAAAACTTCCGTTGACTGGCTCGAAAGATATGCGTTTGCCTACGAGTCTGCCTTACCTCTCGAATTGGAAAAAGCTAGTAAGGGACTCATTGATTCAATTGAAAAACTACCTGATATAGGAAGTACCGGGCTCCCACCATTGGTCCAGGAACTAACTGATGCTATTGTCGCCACAGCAGACAAATCGGCATTTCCATCCTCTCCAAGCGGAGGGGGAAACTGGAAATCCACAATCCCTTTAGATGAAGATGAGTTAAAACGGCAATCTTATATGATTGATTTGTACTTGGAACGTGGACAGCTTTCACTAGCAGCGGGTCTGATGCGGGAATGGGTAATCTCTTGGGCAATTTGGAAATCAAGTAAGACTGAAGAGCGTAAGAAATGGTTGGATAACAAAATACGCTATCGGCATGAGCGTATACTCGGTGCTATTGGAGCATCTGCCAGAAGTACAGGGTCCAAATTTATCATGACACTTGAACAGGAGCAGTTCCGCGACTTTTGGAATCAACTGACAGATAATTTACGTAATGCCTTGCACCATCATGCGATGCGTACAGATGCACTTGAGAAACCCCCAAGTTCTCTTGAAACAGTTCAGGATTTTTGGAACCGACTGAAGCGGGAGGGACTAAAGGAAAAAGGTGAAATTAGCCTGCCACCGTTGGGAGGACGGCTGCTAATTTCACCGCAAGGGGGACGACCGGGCGTCTTGTTCTCAGCACTAAATGTTGCCCAACCCGATGTGTGTCTGGTGATTTGTTCAGAAGAATCAGCAAGCCGTATTCCTGAAGCTGCCAAAGAGGCGCGCTTTAAAGGCCACATTGAACGGATCAAATTAACAGATCCGCTTGGCGGTTTTGACGAGATCGATGCGGTAGCGAAGTGTGCCCAAGGCTATCTATCCTATGCTGATGAGGTCATCGCCAACATAACCGGTGGCTCAACATTGATGGGCGTGATTGTGCAACGCCTCGTCGAAGATGCCCAGAAACTGGATCGCCCGGTGAAACGCTTTGCCCTCATCGACCGCCGAACAACAGAAGAGCAGGACAGCAATCCATTTGTACTGGGTGATTCTCACTGGCTTGACCGAAACTGAAACTCTCTCGGCTTCGTAGTAGGGCAATTCATTGCCTGTCCAGATTTCTATATGCGGAAAAAATGTTGATGTTAAAGTGAAGCTGTGTTACGTTGTATGTATGGCCATTGGAGGACCAGAGCTCTAAGGGAAAGCACGATGAATAAAACGATATTGGAACTTGAAACTGTGACACCGATATTTCTTCATGGGACAGACAATCAAACGCTCGAACTCCGACCACCGGCGTTCAAGGCCCTATTCCGTTACTGGTGGCGGGCTGCTGTGCAGGATTGTGACTGGAGATCGCTGTCAGCAGCCGAGGCAAAGTTGTTTGGTAATACAGACGGCAAAGCACCATTCTCAATTCGTATTTCAGGAACAACAGATTTAGGGCCAACCAAAAAATATAACCCGTTGCCACATAAAGGTGGTACTAAGATGGAGGCTTACGATGTAGCCAAACCGTTTAAATTGTGTCTGATTACAAAGAATGGATCAGATACCTCAACTTATAAACAGATTGCAAAATTGGGTTTCCTCCTTGGTGGTGTTGGCAATCGCTCTCGGCGTGGATTCGGTTCAGTTCGCGAAACAGCTTGGAATTTTGCAGATGTTTCCGATTTACGGAAAGAGATTTTGGATACACTCAATGAGGTTTGGAATACATGCAACGCTACTACGTCTGCCCCTAAAAAACGATTTCAGATAAAGGATTTTCGTATAAATGGTCACACCATTAAAATAATTAGATCAGAAGGGTGCGACCGTGATCCTCCGGAATATCCTGTCGTTCGACGGGTCTTTTTTGGTAAACCAACAGACAACTTTAAAAATCTATTAAAGCAAATCGGACGGGAGACCCATAACGCGAAACGAAGGAATAATGATGATACACTCGGTGCGGGCACACCACGTATGGCCTCACCCATCATTATTAGAATTCAGATGGTAGGAGGTCAATATATCCCGATTGTCACACAACTTTCCTCGTGTTATCCAAAATACATGGGGAGAAATATTAGACGTAAACCAAGTGACATTCGATACAAGCAAACACAATTTATTAACGACATCATCAAGTAGGAGAAGTTTCTCATGAGTGATAATCAACCGAAACGCCTCATGCTCATGTTTACGATTGGCCCCGTGCAATCCTTCATTGAAGCCGCCCGGAAGACAGAAGATTTGTGGATGGGGAGTTATATTCTGTCTTATCTTGTGGCTACAGCAATGGACAAAATTCGAGGGGTTGATGTTGAACTAATCTATCCCGCCATTGGAAGTCAATCTCCATTTGATTTTTGGAAAAATCAAAGTGATTTTGCAACTCCATCGTTTCCTAATCTTTTTTTAGGAATCGGTAATGATATTACTCAGAATGAATTAGTCAAACGCGCGGCCCATGCAGAAAACAGCGTTAAAACTGAATTTGAGCGGATGGCTGAATGCGTGATTGATGAGGCATTTGGTAGGTGGTGCGGGACTTATGTTGAGGACGTATTCAAGCGGCAAATTTCGGACTTCTTTGATGTCTATTGGGTGATTACTGAGGAGACAGGTTCTGATTATGGGGCTTGGTACGACTACACCGCAAGCAGTCTCGCCGCAATCAAAAACTGTCGAGCATTTAAACAAACCAGTGAGTTCGGACGAAAATGTTCGCTTGATGGCACACGCGAAATTCTCCATCAAAAAAAGGGCGAATCTGTCCGACAAGCGATGAGGTGGTGGCATGACTTCGCAAAGCGTGCGCCAAAGTATTGCCGCCGAGAAGAGGCACTCTGTGCTGTTTCATTAACCAAGCGGATGGGAAGACATTTTCTAGAGACCCAGTCGGAATTCAAAGACGGGTTTTCAAATAATCCTCCGAGATTTCCTTCTACATCAGAGGTGGCAACAGCAGACTTCAAGGAGAAATTACGATGTAAACCTAATGCTTTGGGCGTTTATGCCGAGTTTGTTAGAGAAGTCAAAAAACTGGAGAATATAAACGGCAAAAAAGCGGATATTCCAGATATTCAACCGTTACCAAAGATTTCGGATTTTCTCCGGACAAACATTGATGGTGAATGGCTGTACGAGGAGACGTGGATTGACTCCTATCTCAGCCGCTACTACAACATTGATGCCAAAAAACAGGAGAAACAGATTCAGATTTGTAAAAAATTGCGTGGGAAACTTGTTCGCTTGCTGGGTGGGGAACCGGGTAAATACTATGCTGCCATCGCCCTTGATGCTGACGATATGGGTGAGCGAATTCGCGAGGCTAAAGACAAGGAAGACCATAAAGAACGGAGTAATTTGCTGATTCAATACACAGAAGATGCGCGGCGGATCATTGAACAGGACCATCTCGGTAAGTTAACATACGCAGGTGGTGATGACCTTCTTGCAATCGCGAATCTCAAAACTCTTTTGCCAATGTTAAAAGCGTTGCGAGAGAAATTCCCCAAGTTCACAACTGCTTCAGCAGGTGTATGCATTGCTCACAACAAAATGCCACTTGGGGATGTACTTCAGCACGCGCGGCGAATGGAAAAGGCAGCGAAAAGTATAGATGATAAAAAAAATGCACTTGGCATCGCGTTGTTCAAGCACTCTGGAAATATCAGCGAAGTTGTAACAAAATGGGAATACGGCGATTTAGAGGTGCTCACTATCAGCGAAGAATTGATCGGCTTGTTACGCGATGACGAAGTTTCTAAGCGTTTCCTATACGTTTTCCGCGAGATATTCGCCAAATTGATTGAAGATGAAGATGACTTTATTGCACTAGGACGACCACTGATTCAAACTGAATTCCGGCGAATTATGGAACAAGCACATTCAGGCAAAGGAACTCAGGTTAAAGTGACTCAACAAACCATTGATTCATTGGTTCAATTTATCTATTATATCCGGCCCTTCCCTCACTTTCTTAGCTACTTGGAAATTACCAACTTCGTTGCGAGATGTTAAAAATGAAACTATTTCTCCAACCCAATGATACCTTCTTTTTCCGAGATGGAAAGCCGTTTACAAAAGGCGATCAATCAGAAGGACATTCAATATTTCCGCCGCTTCCCTCAACGGTCCTCGGTGCATTACGATCTGCATATATCGCAGAGTTCGGCGACCTGCCGCTTTTCTATTCTGGAAGGATGCGAGATATAATCGGCACTCCCGAATCGTTATGTGATGTGATTCGACTGCGTGGCGTTTTTTTCGCCAGCAATCGAGACAATTTTTTTCCAGTGCCGCTTGACCTAATCTATAAAAAATCTGATGAGCAGGATAGGAACATTCCCCTTCATCTACTAGTACCTACTTCCAAAAATTTTGCATCAAATGGAGCAATCAACAACCCGCTCACATGGTCAACTCCTGAATCAATTGATTCTTATGCGGAAGGATTGTTGTGCTTAGGAGCTATTACACGGTACCTGCAAGGCAACGACAGTAACTTGCTAATTACAGATCGTGCGACGCTCATTGAGCAAGAATCTAAGACTGGCATTACTCGAAGTGCGGATACATTGTCGTCTGAAGAACACATGTTGTACCGTATTGACATGTCTAGATTCAAAAATAGCGATGGAAATTACGGCTTCATCGTAGATTATGAATGCCCCAAGAACCTACCACAAAAAGGACTTTTGAAATTAGGTGGTGAAGGGAAAAGTTTCGTTTATGAACATAGCGATTTTGATGTTGATCTGCTGTCTAGGCATCTTGAATCAGTCAAGGCGGCCATCCGATCAACAGACATATTTAAGTTATACTTTGCAACTCCAACCATATTTCAACAAGGATGGTTGCCTTCATGGTTGAATAGTAATACACTTGAGGGTGAATTTCCGATACAGAGTATGTCGCCAATTTTGCTTAAGTTAATCACTGCTGCAGTTGGTAAACCTATCCCTGTGGGTGGATGGAACATGGCAAAGGGGGAGGCAAAACCGACCCATTGCGCAGTACCTGCTGGTAGTGTCTACTACTTTGAATTGAGTGATAAAAATCGAATTGATGATTTAATCACCGCTTTTCACTATCAAAATATTAGTGACGAACGCGCCGAGGAGGGATTCGGCCTTGCACTTATTGGTATCGCATAAGGAGGGTGATTCATGATAACGCTTGTAACCCCAGTCGGTACATCGCTATTTACGAACTATCTTGATAAGAACCCAAATTCCCATAATTTTAGTAGCAATTATGACACCATCAAAAACTGTCCTGCTATAGAATGGCCTACTTATCAAACAGAAATTGACGATTTGAGAACAGATATTCTTACCTCTATCCAGAATTTTGAAGTAAAGGCTTCAGCCGAACTTCAGAGTATCGCTAACATTCAAATAGAACTTGACGATGCTATCACAGTCTACCTGCTTGCTTCGGATACAATTGCTTCACGACTAGCTGCTGAGATTTTGAAGGAACAGTCCGCTGTTTTGGGAGATAAGGTCACCGTCGAATTTAATGACGAAGATGATGTGATCAAAGGGCTACAAGTTGAAGACCCTGAAGCCTTCTCGCAGGAAGGTATGACTAAACTGATTCAAAGGATCAACTCAATCAGCGGCGGATTTGTAGGTTCGCATACACTAGCCATTACCGGGAATTTTGCTATCAATATCACTGGAGGGTACAAGGCGACCTTACCATATCTGACGATTTTAGCACAACTCGAGCGCGTTCCGCTTTATTACAACTTTGAAGACACAGACACGCTCATCCAAATTCCACAGGCCCCACTGGTTATTGATTGGGCATTAATTGAACGCTATTCCGATGTTCTTGAGCAAATTGACGAGGGCATAGAAAATTGGCAAGCATTCCAAGAGAAGAATTTCCAAGCTGTTCAAGATTTAGCAGCATTTATTGAAGTTGCTGAAGAAATCGCATTTCTTTCCCCGATCGGCCAAATCTTTTGGAATTACTATCAAAGATACTTCGTTGCTGATTTGCCAAGTGGAAGTTACTTCAGTTATGAACGTCAAGAGCGTCAGTTAATTGATCAAGCCTTTAAAGAGCTTTACAAAAAATTATACGATGCTCTGCGAGGAGGTTACTTCGATCTTCAATGCCTCTGTGAGAATAATCCTCAAGAGTGTAAAAATTGCTACTGCCGTATACGCAACTTGGGACATGATCACGACTTGAATCATGGTGGTCAAATCCAACGTCGGGACATCTTCATTTTCAAATCAACAGATAACGATCAGATACGATTGCTATATACTTTTAAGGTTAAAGGATATCCTATAGAGGTTAACGGGCAAGGGTCTGATGTAGGAGAGATTACTCGTCTCCCTATATTCGATGTTCATTGTGGAGCTTTCGATCATAACACTTATATTGATGAGTGGCAGCGAGAATTTGGTGGTCAAGATCTTCCTGAAATTGACTTTTTCCCGCACATATTTGAGATACCTACAGAGACTTTAACCAGGGTTTTAGAAACAAGAAATCTCAAAATAAGGTAAAATTAAAATGTTCAAACAAGCTAAACCCCTTTTCCTGATTGTTGAAACTCCACTTCATGCCGGAAGCGGCAGCGACCTCGGCATAATTGATTTGCCAATTCAGCGCGAGAAGCACACGGATTATCCGAAAATTGAGGCATCCGGATTGAAGGGAAGTATTCGTGAAATTTTTGAGGCACAAGCATCAAAAAAAGAAATCGAACTTGTGTTCGGCCCGGAGCAAGGCGACCTGCACGCGGGGGCATTGGGATTTACCGATGCGCGTCTCTTGCTTTTTCCAGTTAAGTCCGTCAAGGGTGTGTTTGCATGGGTGACGTGCCCAGCAGTTTTGGAACGTTTCAAACAGGATCTTTCTATCTGTCAACCCTGCATAAAGTTTGTTGATAACCTCCCCAGCAGCAATACAGTTACTAACAAGGGCAATCTTATCGTGAAGGACGAAGGCAATAAGAAGAAAATTGTTCTTGAAGAATACACATTCACTGTCAACCCCAACGATGAATGTGATGCTGTCGCAAAATGGATTGCCAAAAACGTTCTACCATCGGATGATCCAAGTTACGGTTATTGGTGCGATAAGATGCAACGGGATCTTGTTGTATTGAACGATGATGATTTTCGCGATTTCGTGATGCTTTCAACAGAAGTTATCGCCCGAACCAAAATTGACAGTGAAACGGGTACCGTTGCAACAGGTGCTCTGTGGTACGAGGAATATTTACCGACCGATTCGATTCTCTATTCGCTCGCATTGACAACTCCGCTGTTCTTGAAAATCGAGGGTACAAGCGATGCAGAAAAACAGGCAGATGAAAAGAAGAAAAAAGGCGACTTCTATGGAGGGCAAGGAACAGACAAAAACCACATTGAAGCCAAGAAGGTGATGAATTTCTTTGCGAAGGGATTGCCGGATATCATCCAAATCGGCGGCAATGCAACCGTTGGTAAAGGGCTGGTCCGGACACACGTCTATCAACATGGAGGAGAAAACGATGGCACAGGATGTGACAACCCTCAAGGGAATTGAACAGGGACGCGCTAGGCACGCTTTCAAGGTGGTGCAGGCTGTGAATGACTCTCTGAAGAAGGAGTATAAATCTGCTGCGAAGAAGTTGCCCGTCCTGATTAAAATGAATGGGCTTGGACAAAGTTTAGCTTTTCTAAAAAGTAAAGGTGAAAAGGACAAAGACAAACCAAAAAACGCTCACGACAGGTTGTACGAACACATTGGTAATTGGCTCCAAACCGAAGATGAAAAGCGATTGGTCCCGAAGGGCGAACTTGTCAAAAACGTAATCGAACTCCCATCACCTATCTACCGGCAAGTCACTGTCGAAACGCTTGCACTGCTCAATTGGATTCGTAGATTTGTTGATGGATTGATTGAAGACTAAAGGAAAATGGTTGATGTCAGCAAATTATTATCCCTCGGATACGACAAAAATTGTCAAATTTGAATTTATATCTAACCTAGAACCAGTATATGGCCAACGCCATCGGGATCGTGTTCTGAGCGATCTGAACCGTGGAGGGATAGTCTCGAACCTTCTACATAATCAGATTAGTGGGCTTTCTCGCAATGCCCGTATTTGGGTTGAATCAAGGAATAATAGGTGGCTCATAACAGATGGAACGCAGAACTTTATCATTAGGAAAGAGCGGGGGACTCTCAAGGTTTATAAACGTCCCGCCATTGATAATTGTGCGTTAGAGTACCGTTATTTCCTTGAGATTGATCTTTCCGGTAAGGGTAAAATTGATTTTCCCAGATATACTCAGCCTCCCAACCCGGATCTTATCAGACATCTAAGAGATCGGCAGGTACAGCAACTTCGGCAAATTGCTTCACAAGGTTTCTGTGTTTACTGCGTTGATGCAACAGTTGATTGGCGGTTGATTGTTGGTCTCGGCAGTGAACATGTCCAAGAGACAAACATGACGCTCCATCACATTTATGGTATTCCATACATTCCCGGAAGTGCTGTGAAAGGTGTGTTGCGACATTGGTGGTTAGAGGATTTCAACAATGACGAAGACAAAGCACTTAAGGATAAAAATTTCCTGACTCTCTTTGGCAGCCAAGAACAACGCGGCGAAGTGCAGTTTCTTGATGCCTATCCTGAGGAAGTCCATTTTGCAACCGACATCATGAATCCGCACTATCCTGAATATTATGGTGGCAGCAAACCACCAACGGATCATCAGAATCCAGTGCCTATCAACTTTCTAACCGTCCAGGATACCACCTTTCGATTCGTTTTCTTGGCGAAAACTCAGCTACCTCTTGACGAACTCAAGAAGCGATTTAGAGACGCATTGGAACTAAAAGGCATTGGTGCAAAAACAGCAAGTGGCTATGGATATTTTCGCGATTTCACAGAACAGACTAACGCCATAATTGGCCAGCTCAAATCCCAACCATAGGCTGATCAAGAATCGGTGACAAGGAAAAAATAAGTGCCATCCCCATGCTCCCAAACTTCCGCTTCACCCACTACCGCTTCACCTACACCGTTGGTGAACCCCTGCAGCTGCCCCGACACAAAGGCAACATCTTCCGCGGCCGGCTCGGATACCTCCTACGAAAAATCACCTGCGTCGGCGATGGAGGAGAATGCAACGATGGGTGCCAGTTCCCGGGGCAATGCGTCTACTCCAAATGCTTTGAAACCCCCGTCCCCGACGACAGCCCGATGCTCCGAGGCCAACCATTTGCCCCGCACCCGTTTGTCCTTGAACCGCCTCGGACCGGAAAACGCGACTATGCGCCGGGCGATACCTTTGCCTGCAATCTGATTCTCATCGGCGAGGCGATAGACCTATTGCCGTGGATGGTGTTCACCTTCCATGAGATGGGAAAACGGCGGATCGGGATCCGAGGTCAACGTGGTGGGTGCCAACTTGAACGGGTGGAAAGCCTCTCCGCACGGGATAGCGAACTGCGTAAGACAATTTATACCGCGGAGACCGAGATGTTGTCCGATGAGGGGATAGTTCTCCGACTTGACGATGTGATGGGCGGCGCACCCCACATCACCGATACGGTTGAACTGGAATTTATCACCCCCACCAGTATCAAAGTCGGCGGACAATGGACAAGCAACCTAACATTTGAACATCTCCTCCGCAATCTACTCCGCCGCATCCGTTTCCTGAGCTACTTCCACTGTGGCGAAGACCTCGACGTGGATGCCCCCGGGTTGATTGCGGCTGCCCGTTCCGTCAGGAGTAAATTCCACCTGCGCTGGGTGAAAAAGGATCGTTATTCTCACCGTACAGAGGCGTCCATACCCATGGATGGGTTCATCGGTAAGGTCCGCTTTGAGGGTGAGTTGGAACCGTTCCTCCCTTTTATCCTTCTCGGCGAGTATCTGCACATCGGGCACCACACCGCATTCGGACATGGGCAATATCGCCTAACCTCCCGCTAAGATAACGCACGGTGCTAGTTTTGAAAATCCATCGGTTTTCGGGTTAGGCTAATAGGTTTCGTTTTTCGCTCCAGAGGAGCGATATGTCTATAGCAATGTGGATACATCCAATCCTCGCGCTCCAGAGGAGCGCAATGTGTATAGCAGACTTAATAACTAGCAACTTAGGTTCAGATAACGCACGGTGCTAGTCGTAGGCACACGCCGTATGCCGTAGCCGCCACACACCCGCAGGGCGGGCATCCCCCGACTTGTCGGGGATCCGCGCTTCGCGGAACCCGATAAATCGATTCCGTTCCGTTTCTCTTTACTTCACTATTTTGAAGAAATTCTCAAACCAAGCGAGCAGGTCAGCTTGCTTCGCAATACCGAAACTGACAAGAATCACAAAAATAACGGCGATCCAGATTAAGAGACGGAGGGCCCGTTTGGCGATTCCAATGACAAGAAATATAGCGAATATGGCGACAATTATCAAAAATGGTGGAGAACTGATTAATTCAGGCATAACTGATTCTACCTCAGAGATATCTCTTTGCTTACATTAGGACTTACGCAGCTAGCTCATAAGTACCCCTGACAAGTTCCCCCCTGACAAGGGGCGGGTGCCCTCTGGGCGGCGGGGTTGGGGGATTTAGGGGGTTAAAAATCGGAAATCTACCCCCGTGTGCTGAATTTGTGCAAGTCCTGTACATGTCAACCTGAGTCATATAATCCTGTTAATCCTTAAATCCTGAGAATCCTGATTCAGACAATAGGAGGCAAACTCGGTGCTCTATGTTATCTCTTACGATATTCCAGATGATCGACGACGCAATCAACTGGCGAAAGCGCTCAAAGGGTTCGGCACCCGCGTCCAATACAGTGTATTTGAAGCACACCTGAGCCGGGCAGAATACGCAGAGTTGAAGCGCGCTGTCTCTCGCGTTATCGATCCCGCTGAAGATTCGGTTCGATACTATAGGCTCTGCGGTGCCTGCGCCGATCGCATTGAAATACCTGCTATCGGAGACGTAACACCGGACCCCAAAACAATTGTTGTGTAATCCCCGGCGTGAGGCGTGAAACGTAAAACGTGAAAACCATTTCGCTCCCCATGTTCGGTAGGCGCTGTTTCCAACTGCGCTGTCCAGTCTCCCATTTGGTAGGCGCTGTTTCCAACTGCGCCGGTATAGAGTGTCCAAGTAATTCTAAAATTCACCATAAATAAAAGCGAACGGTTACGGCAGGCGGCGTATGCCTACGACTTTCAATAGCTATGGAACTTCCCGAAATCACACAGTATCATATCCAAGAACGCTGCACCGAGCAGAGCTACATGCGCGGCTTAGCCTACTTCTACGACGGGGCAATCGGCAACCCGACCCTCCACGACTATACCCTGTCAGGGACGTGCCAAGGAACAGACATCGAACCGTATCGCGTCACCGTCGAATTGACCCCAATGGGGATTGCCGACGCCGACTGTTCGTGCGTATACGACTGGGGCGGGGATTGTAAACATATTGTCGCACTCCTGTTGACCTACGTTCACGAGCCGGACGCCATCCTCTCCCTTGAACCCTTACTCACCGCACTTGCAGAAAAACCGAAGTCAAACCTGCTACAGGTCATTTCAGAGCTACTCAAACGCGCACCGGAACTGGCTCCCATTGCTCAGACATACTCAGACGTTCCCGTCGTCCCAGCGCGCACCGAACCGCTGCCGCTCGTCACAGGTTACCGGGAACAGATCGATCGCCTTTTTGGGGACGGCTTTCTCGAACAGGACCAGCTCCATCATCTGTTAAGCGAACTTGAAGGTTTGAGACGACAAGCGATATTTCTTGCACAATCGGACGAAAGAGAACGCGCCCTGTCAATCCTACACGCGCTGATACATCAATCCATCGTACGCTACCCTGACACGCTCCAGCAAAGCGAATTGCCCCGATTCGTCAAAAAATGCACAGAGGCGTTCACAGAAATCGTCACACCCGCACAGGCACCAGGTGCACCCTTTGAACACTACCAACTGCTGTTGGAGCTCAGTTTTGATGCGGAAGAGGTTTTTACGCCGCTGCTGACAGATTTCCTCGAACAACTCTGTTTGGGGGAGAGCGATACGTCAGAGCTAGAAGCGGAAATTGAAGAACATCTTGATAACAGCCCAGACCGACGGGCGCATGTTCGGCTCTTGCTTGCGTTATATCTTGCCTCCGGCCGGAGCGAAGATTATCTTCGGCTTGCCCAGTCCGAAGACGAGGGCTATCGGTTGATACAGACCCTCTTTACCCTCCAGCGGGAGGATACAGCGTGGGAGGCACTGCAAACATTCCCACTCTCCGTTGACGAATACTGGGATCTCTCACAGAATCCAACCTGCCAGCGTGTACCGAAGTTCACCGAAAAACTCCTCACGCTGCTCAGTTCCCACCAAACCGAGACCGCTATTCCGTTCTATCAACGGCTTATTGAGCATACCAGCCTTTCCCGGAAGCAGGGGGACTATCGGAAGGTTCGGGGACACCTGACTCAGCTAAAGAAACTCTATCGGCGCCTTGACCGAGAGCATCAGTGGGCTGCTTACCTGACAGATTTCCAAAAACGTCATGCCCGCAAACGGAAGTTGCTAGAGCACATTGACATTTTATAACGGGCTTTATCGCTTTCTACGCACTTTACGCAAATTCTTTCGATGGTTATTCTCTGTAACTAACTCCCCAACAGCGACCTCAAGGGCACGTCCACGCAAGTTCTCCTTACGAATAAAACCGTTCCCATCAATGAGATACGTCTGCGGGATGCTATTAATCCCGTACCGCTCGGCAACGCTGTTATCCCACCCCGCGCCATCAAAAAATTGTGGCCATGGTATACGTTCACGCCGCAGGTAAGAACGCAGACTTGAACGATTCGTGTCCAAGCTAATCCCGATGATTTGGAAATTCTGGTCTTTGTATTTCTGGTACACCCGCTTTACATTCGGCATTTCAACCAGACACGGCTCACACCACGTCGCCCAGAAATCGAGCAGAATCACCTTCCCACGATACTTCTTCAGCGACAGGAGCTCGCCGTTGAAAGCCCTTACCTCAAAATCAAGCGCCTTCGTGAGCCCCGCCTGCCTCGGCTGTTCTTGAGGGGATGTGTCACCGATGCGCTCCACCCGCCAAACCCTGACGGTTTTGTCAGCACTGCCGCTAGCGAAATAACTCCCATCCGGACTAAAACTCACGCTATTCACTTCGTTTTGATGCCGATGTAGGGTTTGTGCCCGAGAAAACTGACCGCCGTTATGCCGCCACACCTTTATTGTCGTATCACGACCGCTGCTGGCAAGGTAGCTTCCGTCGGGACTGAAATTCACATCCCATACATTCGCGGTATGCCCTGTCAGGGTCTGGAGGTGGATGAACTGACTGCCGGTGTGCCGCCAGATACTTACCGTTTCATCACAACTGCCGCCGGCGAGGGTATTCCCGTCCGGGTCGAAACGCACACTCCTGACACAGTCCGAATGATGGTGTAAAGTTTGGTGAAAAATCAACCGACGGCTAGCCTGCCGCCAAATTCGTATGCTGCGATCTCGGCTCCCACTCGCGAGATAATTCCCTGTCGGATCGAAATGGACACTCCACACAATATCTGAATGGCCACGCAAGATTTGGTGAGCGGTAAACTAACTGCCGATGTGCCGCCAAATTCTTATCGTCTTATCCTCACTTCCGCTGGCGAGGTAACTCCCATCAGGGCTGAAACTCACGCTCCGAACGACATCCGAATGCCCCTTGAGGTATTGAATCACCCGTAAATCCGTGAGCCGCAGAATAGCAATCTCATTCCGTTCGCCATGCGCCCCTATCGCAAGGTACTGCTCATCCGGGGAGAAGGCGAGTGCCCCCGCGTGGTGGTGCTCATCTCTATAACGTCCTTGATACCGCCAAATTCGCTCCCACTCCCAGTTGTAAAGTTCCGTTGTATTGTCGTCAACGGTTAAAGCGAAATAGGTGCCTTGCGGCGAAAATTCAACGTCCCAAACGTAGCTGGCATACCCTGACAACCTTCTCCACTCACTCGCGGAGAACTCTTGCGCGGTCGCCGACACACATAATAGGGGGAATATCAGGGTGAGTATCAGGA
>JAJEAL010000121.1 GCA_022822785.1 Candidatus Poribacteria bacterium | reverse complement strand
AAAACTCGGTTTCTTGTCTGGGGGTTCTACCTCAGTGAACCAATTTATGGCTTTCTATTATCTGGTTACAATGAAATGTCAACAGAACCTAGCAACTTAGGTCAAAGATAAGAATTGACACCCTGTTCCATCTATGCTACGATAAGAAAAACGGTTGAGGGCAAAATATATGGGCGACTGTGCTACTATTTATCTGCCTCAGCCCCTTTTTCAGTTGGCAGTCCCGCTGCTTTCCAACCTCGGAATCCTCCTGTCAATACAGAAGCGTTTTTGTATCCCATAATCTGCAGCGTATGTGCTGACAGCGAACCACGGGTATTGCCACCGCAATGTGCGACGATGTGGGCATCTTGGTCGGGAACGACCTCATCGATTTCTAGCTCGATAGCGGCGCGGGGCAGCGAGATTGCACCGGGAAGATGTTCGGCTTGATACTGTTCTTGGTCACGCACATCAAGGATAACGACAGGGGCGTTGTTATCAATAGCTGCTTTCAACGTCTCTGCAGCGGTATGCCCAATCTGTGCTTGGGCTTCCGCGAGCAGCTGTTCCAAGGTTTTTCCACGCATAACTTTCACTCCTTATGCACTTATACACATCTGAAACATATCAGGCGAGGAAGGTGAAGGCAACAGGCACAACAGCTTCACTCCATTTTTCAGTAATATCATGACGGCATTTTAGCACAACGCTCAAATATGGTCAAGTAAGCCTAGAGATTTTTATCCCTTCGATTAAGTCAACTGTAGAGGTCGTTCCGCGGAAGATTCCTCCCGCACTTAGCACTGCATCACTAGCATTGCCATCAATGGAGGTATACTTAATGATACAATCACTACAACAATCCGTTCAATCGGTTATTGATGAGGGCAGAATTGGCAGCCCTGTGTTTCTGCGCTGCATCGTACAAGCACCAATCAACGCAGCAGACACCGTGGGCAGCATCGCCACGTTAACGGAGATCGCCAACAACTGGATGCCCGATCCACCAGAGCAAATCTACGCCTTAGATAGCATAGATTCAACCCAAATTACCGCTATGGTGAAGTATGCCGGCGGCCAATCCGCGCTGCTAAGTGTGAATCGCATTCCGGCGGATCAGGAGATATCTGTTGATTTACGGTTGGTTGGAAACAACGGAATCATCTATCACGAAACGCCGACGGGGCCCTATCGCCTGATGAATTCGCCACTCAATCTCAGCGGCGGAGATGACCTAGTAGACGCAATCCGTCAAGGATTAGAGTCAAGACAACCGATTAGTGTGATGGAGGGTTAAAATGGAAAAAGGAAAATATGGCGTATTGGTGCTCGGTGGACGACGGACACATCAGGAGAGCTACGCCCGCTGCTTTGCCGAAGATGAAAGGTGTGAATTGATTGCAGCCTCTGACGAACTCGACGCGCCCTCCGAATACGTTAAGTTGAATAAACAGCTTGCTGACGACCTACAGATCCCCTACATTCCCAATCTGAACGAGGCGTTAGCACGGGAGGATGTCGATATCGTCAGTTCATGCGTCCAAAATGAACGGCGCGGGCGTGTGAATGTAAAATGTGCGGAAGCAGGAAAACATCTCTATCTGGATAAACCGCTGGCGATGAGTGTTGAGGATGCACAAGCGATTGCAGCAGCGGTCCAGAAAGCTGGCGTTTGTAACCAGATGTTCAGCAACATGCACAACCCGTGGGCACAAGCTGCCAAACAGGCACTGAACAACGGCGAAATCGGAGAACTGCGCGCTATCCACTGCGACGTACTTTTCGCGAAAGGGCATGTCGGCACGGCGCCGGTGGGGCGCAAAAGGGTGGAAAAACCGACCGTTGAGCGATATACCTTCCTCGAAGCGAAGCGGGAGATGTTTGATGTCGGCGTCTACCCCGTGTCAATGATTAATTGGCTCACCCAGAAACCGGTCAAAACCGTTTTCGGCACTACCGCCAACTATTTCTTTCAGGAGCACATCAGCTGCGATATTGAGGATTTCGGTGCACTGATGATGACGCTGGAGGAGGGCGTGGTTGCAACAATCATTGGCGGACGCGCGGGGTGGATGAGCCATCCCAAAGGCGGGGTTCAGCGGCTCCATCTAATCGGCACGCGTGGCACACTCGCATTCGATGGTGCACAACCGCGGCTCGAAGTGTTTGCCGATGAAGAACCTTTCCGACAAACGCCGCCGCACCCGATGGATCCAATGGGAATGTGGGCAAGCACACAAACCGAATCGGGCATGGTGCCCAAACGTCAGTGGGTCGCCGTGAATGCAGCGAGTGAGCAGCAGGGGCCGGACATGAGGGCGTTTGTAGACTGCATTGAAGCGGGTAGAGAAAGCGAGATGAACGCTGCATTCGCCGCACAATCGGTCGCTATTATCCGGGCCGGATACGAATCTGCAGCGAGTGGTAAAATTATTGAGATCTGAAATCCCACGGTTCATCTACCGGTTAAACCCTTTATTTTTGCGAGAACCTGAACAGCTGAACTTGCACGCTACCTACCACCTTTTACGTTGTCACCTAAATGGAGTATTGTCATGCGAACTTTCGGTCCCAATGTTAATGGCTACTACGACGTTTCATACCAGATGGTCGATAATCTGCGCCGCCGCGCGGAAGCACATTTCCGTCGGCAGGAGATAGAAAAAGCGGAATTGACATCTATCAACGCTTTTGAAGCACACCGCAAACGGGTGCGAGATCACTTTATGAGCGCCATCGGTGGTTTGCCCGAGGAACGCACACCGTTAAACGTTCAGTGCACCGGTTCCATTGATCGCGGTGGGTTCACAATCGAAAAGTTAATCTACGAGAGCCAGCCGGAGTTTTATGTGACAGCTGCGCTCTACGTCCCGAAAGGCATTACCTCCCCTCAGCCCGCAGTCGTATTTGTTCATGGACATAGCGATCTCGGAAAATCTTATCCGACATATCAAGCGGTCTGTGTCGATCTCGCCGACAACGGTTTTATTGTGCTTGCAGTCGATCCACCAGGGCAGGGCGAGCGATTTCAATATTTCGATCCAGAGAAGGGGGAACGGATTATCGGGGGATGCACCACGGAGCACACCCATGCCGGCCTCCAGTTCACACTCGCCGGTGCCAGCGTTGGTCGCCATTTTATCTGGGATGTCATGCGCGGTATCGACTATTTGGAAACACGTCCAGAGGTTGACCCGACACGTATCGGTTTAACCGGCAATTCGGGCGGCGGCACCCAAGCTTGTCTGTTGATGATGAGCGAATCGCGTTTTGCGGGATCCGTGCCCTGCACCTTCGTGATGACATTGGAATCCTACATGAAAACAGGACAAGCTCAGGATAGCGAACAGATTGTGCCGGGCTGTTTCGCCAACGGACCCGACCACGACGATTACATCACCGCCATGGCACCGAAGCCAGTGCTCGTCGGTGCGGCAGCTTACGACTACTTCCCGATTGAAGGCGCTATGGAAGCCGTAGACAGAGCCAAGCGAATCTATGCGCTCTACGGAGCTGAAGACAACGTTGATATCGCGGTCGCACCGACGCGACACTCCTATTCGTCCTATCTGCGTGAGGCATGTGTCAACTGGTACAAGCAGCATTTCCGAGGTGAGGCGCCCGACTTTAGCACCGGTGAACCGGAAACCGTGCCTGATGAATCACTCTGGGCAACGCCAAGGGGGCAAGTGCTCGATTTGTATCCAGACAGCAAAACAGTATTTGACCTGAATCGGGAACGCCTAGAACTATCAGGCGCCTCTCTGCCTACAATCAACGGCACCGCCGATCAGATCCGGGAGACAGTTAGGAAAGTACTCGGAATTCCGGAGAGACGCAATAAGCACATCCATCCCCGAATTGTTGCGGAAAACGTCGTTGACGGCTACCGGACAGAGGAAATCTTTTTCTTTAGCGAACCCAATATCGTTGTTACCGGGGTCTTTATTCATCCACGCGAAGGCACCCCGGTTGAGCAGACCGACCTAATCCTGTTTGAGAACGGGACAGATGACAATCCGGATAAACGGGAGTGGCTTGAAAGCCGACTCGCCGCCGGACGGCAGCTCTTTGTCTTTGATCCGCGAGGCATTGGCGGTGTGCAGGTGCGTCCATTCAATCGGGGCGGTAATCCGCACGGAGGTGAATATAAACTCGGATCGGATGCGATGATGCTAGGTATCTCAACAATGGGCTTACGTGTTTCCGATGTCCTCTGCGGATACGATTATCTCCGCACACGATCGGACGTTGATCAGATTGGGCTGTACGGGATCGGCAGCGGGGCATTTTATGCTTATTTCGCCGCCACGTTAGCGGACGGGTTTGCATCGATCGAATTTCAGGACCTGCTCTACTCGTACCGCAATCTAGCCGACACGCGCTACTACAACCAAGAACGCTATAACCTGAAGGTGATGGCGTGGAATCTCCTGCCGAACTTCGATCTCGTAAATCTGACGCCCTGTTTCGGTGAGCGACCTACACAATGGGTCTCACCGAGGAACGCTAAAGGGGAAGTCTTGACAGCTGACGTATTTAATCGCGAGTTTCTTACCGTTGCCAGAGAGAGTGGGTATTCAGGTAAAGCGGGGTTGACGCTCTGCAATGAATAGTTCCGCAAACATCTGACTCCTCCGCACCTCGATTCAAGCGGCGTACACCAATTTCCTATTGACGCTCCCCTAATCGAATGCTATACTTGTTCGGATCTTAGTCGAAACTGGGAAGTTTAGGGCTTCCATAATGCGGAGGATGTATGAATCGGACGTTTATCCTGTTATTGACGATTGTTTTCCTATTATCGGGATGCCACTCCCAAGATCGGGAAACAGAGCCAACCCCGAAATCCCAACCAGAATCCCAACCGAAAAGTCCACCAACCGTGCCGGCTGTCCCGACGGGCCCAAAAGATTGGCCCATGTTCATGTACGATCTGCACTTCTCTGGTAGGAGCCCTGATCGAACCCTCAAGCCGCCGCTCAAGCTACTCTGGAAATATAAGACCGGGGGGGCCATCCAAGCGAGCCCTGTCGTCGCTTACGACACGGTGTACGTCGCCTCCACAGACCATACGCTCTATGCGCTTAACGCAAAACAGTGGGGAATCAAATGGAGCTTTAAGGCCGGGGGCGTGATCCGATACGCGCCGGCAGTGTGGAATAACCGGGTCTATTTTAGCGCGCGAGACAACCATGTGTACGCTCTGAACGCAGAAACCGGGGAGTGGCTGTGGGAGTTTCGATCCGACACATGGATGGATTCGCCACCGATCCTGTCAAGGGGCAGACTATATATCGGCGCGTATACACAGAAGATTCACGTTATTAACGCAACAACGGGTGAATTGGAAAGGCAGCCAAATGGACGGGTATATATTGATGGGATTGAATATGTTTGTTCACAAGGGCAGCTACGCCCCAGCTCACCCCAACACAATGTCAACGCTTGGCGAGAACTTACACCGCTGACCTATAGTTATCCTGCAATTGCTAATGGTGTGGTGTACATCGGTGCACGAGATAACCAAATTCATGCCTTGGATACGGAATCTCGGAAAGCGATTTGGACCTACCGAACGAACGGATATATTGATGCTGCGCCAGCGATTTCCGACGGGGTACTTTACGCAACATCGGATGATGGGTATGTTTACGCTTTTACTAACACAGAAGGCGATGAAGCTCAAGCGTCACCGGAGGAACGTCCAATCGGCACGGTAGTGCATGACCAAGCCCCTGTCTACACGGAAAACGATACGAAATCTCTCATTAAACTCACGCTCAACGATGGAGTCGTCCTCCCGATTCTGACTCAAACGGCGGGATGGTATCAAATCGAGCTGCCAAACGGGGAAGTGGGTTGGATGGACGATAACGGAATTGGCGTGTTTGTGAACACCGACGATATCCTTCTAAATACAGCAACCTGCAAGCATAACAGGACATTAGAGCTAATTGAAGGGGCAGAATACCCTCACTGGTCGCCCAATGGAAAGCGCATTGCGTTCCTGAAACGGACCAACTTATCCGGGCAGTATTGGAGAGCGAGCGAACTCTGGATTTCCGATGCGCGGGCAGAAAAAGCACGTAGACTCCACCAAGGCGTCTTCTACAACCCCAACCTGTCGTGGTCGCTTGATAGCAACTTTATCGCGTTCGAGGCTTACGATGAGTCAAATGAGAGCTATATATGGGCAATCGATTGGCAAACGTGGAGACTCATTAAGTTGATACGGGGCGACGCGCCCGCATGGTCGCCGACGGCAAACCAAATTGCCTTTAGGCGGTGGGAAGAAGGCACAGACATCGTCTACCGGATTAATATCGACAAGACGGGCCTCACAGCAATGGCGCGGGTACCGATCGATGGGCGTATTGTGCCGTTTAGCTATCTGGATCCACCATCGTGGTCCCCTGATGGAAAGCGTATCGCGGTCGGGCTAGACCACCAGCATTACCAATCAGGCCATTCGCGGATTCGTATTCATAATGTAGACGGAACCAAGTTCGGAGAGATTCCGACTCAATCCCAGCGAGTTACACAGATTGCATGGTCGGGGGAGGGATCGCATCTCGCTTATGTCCTTGGCGGCAATCCGAGACCGGATCCTGCTCTTGATAAACAGCTCCATATTGTTGACGTATCCACAATGGGGGCCGCTAACGCCCAAGGCACGACACGCGTTCTGAAGCATACGTCTCCAGCGTGGGCGCCGCAAGGAGATCGGCTTGCATACATGGAACGTGAGGATTGCATGGGGCTCCGTTGGAAAGTATGGGTTCTAGATCGGGAAACGAATCAGAAGCTGCCGATTGCAAGGACCAGGCTCAATTTGACCGGGGTCACCTGGTTACCCGATGGGAAACAGCTGTGTTTATGGCATACGTCAGAATACCTTCGCGGTGGCGAGTACAAACCTGCCAAGACAAGAGGTTGGATCGTAGAGATTAATCGGTGAGCCAATCGTGGGGCGTCCAATACGACGGAAAGGATTCGCAATGAAACGACTCATCTTCGATGATATTTATAGCTGGTCAATTTTTAGCGAAATGCGTCAAATCGACTTCAACGGACATCTATGGGTTCGACCGGAAGGGAATATCCTCATAGATCCTGTGCCGATGGTTGAGTCGGATCTGAACCAGTTCGATCAGCTCGGTGGGGCTTCGCTGATTGTGCTTACCAACCAGGACCATGAACGGGAGGCAGAATTCTTTCGCAAACGGACAGGGGGAAGCGTCGTTATTCACGAAGCAGATGCCGCTGCGCTAGCAGCCCCGGCTGACCGCCAAGTCACCGACGCAGAAGAGATTGTGCCCGGACTGCAAGCAATCCACCTACCTTACGGAAAGAGCCCCGGAGAGATTGCGCTCTACTTCCCTCAAAAACGGGTGGTATTGTCCGGCGATCTCATCGCTGGTGAACCGATGGGGTCATTGACACTGTTAGCGGACGAAAAATTGGAGCATCCGTCGAAAGCGGCGTTGGGACTGCGAAAAATTCTCGCGCTGCCTTTTGACGCAATTCTGGTTGGGGATGGTCACTCCATCCTCCAAGATGCACGTAAGCGCCTAGGCGAATGCCTTGAAAGACGCACGGATATCTACATTAATCGAATCAACATTGATGAGATTGATTGGATCAAACGGAATGCTCCTGAGCCGTACGGTTTTGAGGACAAGGACATCGATCCGCTCATCGGGGCACAACTGTTGGGGTATCGGCTTATCCGCTTACAGCCCAACAACGCCAGCTTCCCAATGCACTTTCATCATTTCAGCGAAGAGATGTTCTATGTCATGGAGGGATCCTGTACCCTCAAGACTCCACGTGGCGATCTCACAATTAGAGCGGGTGATTTCATCGCCTTTCCGCCGGGGGAGGTAAGCGCCCATAAACTCGTTAACACGGGAGAGGGGCCGTGCACAGTGCTTGCGGTTGGGATGAATCAACCTCACGGTATCAGCGAATATCCTGATTCCAACAAAGTTTTTCCCTATGTCTCCGGACGACTTTTCCGAAAAGAGGACAGTGTGAGCTACTGGGATGGCGAAGCGGAAGAATAGGTGGCATCTTGGGTAAATCCTAATCCGGCGGAACGCTAGCTGCATCATATCATGTATTGCGTTCCGTTTTGTCCACAGGACGGGTAGACAGGTCAGTTGGTGGCGGAACGTCCCACGAAATATGACCACATACCGGACATTGGAGCTCATCTTCTACAAGATTCCTAATTTTTCCTGTTTTTCGGGGTTTCCGTTGGGTACTGCAATGTGGGCAGCGGATGGAGCGTAAATCGTGGGATTCGCCGCGTCCGAAGCGGACCAAGAGACAGAACAACCCATAGATTGCTCCGATGATAGCAATACAACAAAGGATAAAAAGGAGGAAAGGGATAATTTCCATTCTCTTAAGCTTTTTGTAGATGTAACACACTCAAACCGTAAACAATCACGCTCGGAATGGCGAAGCGGATTCGCTCCCCAAGCGTTTCGTGATGCAAGATGACCGCATCCCGCTTCTCCGGATAGCGCCATTCTACCTTCTGCACCACATACCCCTCCGGGACCGCGCATTCCACCTGAATCGGTCCAACCGGTTGAGGCGTTTCGATGTCGGTTTCCTCATCCTGCTGGTAATTGACCCAATGCAGGACCAACGCGTCATATCCTTCAGGTAACCATGCACGAACACGGACAAACCACGGGGCATCGGTCTCTAGGTACACACTTTCAAGCAAACCCTCCAAATCCCTAAGAAACCCGCTACCGAAAGGGTCATCCGCTATAAACGGATATACCCGCAGTTGCAGCTCCGCCCGCACGTCTACTAAATCGGCCGCCCACGCGCCCTCTGGAATGTAGCAAACTCCCTCCGGCGCTGAACCGTTGCGACTCCTTTCCGCTTGCGGCTGCCAATCTGCTAGTAAGCTTTCAGGATAGGCCTGTCCGTCAAGCTGATATCTGCCGGTATCTCCCGTAAAAATTAGTTTTCCCCCTGTTTCAACGAACCGCTTGAGGTATGCCCCTTCCTCCGGGGAGAGCCGCTTCACATCCGGTAAGATGAGAGTGTGATAGTCTGCCGCGTGATCAAGGAGCTGTTCATCAAGAAGGATATCAAAGAGCAGGTGCCCATCCTCTAGCAACCGACCAATCCGCTTGAGCGGTTCTAGGCAGTTGCTTTCCTCCTCCAACTCAGCGCGACGTGGATAGACCAACCCAATCTGTGACCACGGTTCAGCGGGATGCAGTAGGGAGTCGTGGTCGGCGAGGAAACGTTGATAGCGGATAACCGGCGCGTAGTAATCATCCGCCGCAAAATTCGGATCTTCATCATAACCCCAATGAAATGCGAGCGCTGCAGCGTGGTTCGCCGCGGCTTCAGCAATCGATAAACGCAAGCGACGGGAATCGTATTTGTTAATCACAAAAGGCTTGCCGCCGCCAGCTGCATAGACAAACCGAGCGGGCAACCCCATATCGGCTAAGTAGCCGTGTTTGATAAAGCTCATCCCCTTATGTCCGCCTTGGCTGTACCAGATATAATCCTCATCTTTTGCCCATAAGGTACTCGGCAGGAGACTGCGCTCGTCGTGCGGTTGGAAATCGTATTTGTGATACCACTGCGCCAACAGCAGTTCAGGCTTAAGGGAACGTCCATGCGCGATGTATATTTCGTCCAGCGCCTCTTTGCGACGAAGGTGGGTGGCACGGTTAACAGTTAGCTGAAATCGGGCTCTCAAATCGTCCGAGCATTGTTCGTAGGGAGTCAGCAAATCTGTGACTTCAGTGAGATCTCGCCGCCCAAAAATGTGTTGCAGATCGGTGTCATCGAAAACCTCCTGTAGCTTACCTTGTACATAGTCTCGACAGTAAGGGCACCGACAAAAATTCTCGAAGTTATGGTGCACATTGAAGCCGTCTAGCCCCAACTCAACAGCTTTACTTACCATCGGTTTCAGGGTGGCGAGCCAGTGCGGATTACACATACACCCGCTATAGGTCAGGTAAGGGCGCCCTTCGATATCCCACCGTCGCAGCGACCCATCCGCCAGTCGTTGCTGGGTCTCCGCCGCGCTAGCACAAGGGGCAGCGCCGAGAAGGCCGTCCGTCCAAATTCTGTCCCAAACACCAAACAGCCCCTGCCTCTCTTCGTGGTTTCCGTAGTTCCACGCCATACTCATCTGACCCACGACCTTCGCCCCGGCTTCTTGAAGTTGCGGGATGAGCGCTGCCGCACACGCAAGATTTTCTTCTACTCCAATGAAGGGCATTCCCACCCAATGACGATTGACTTCAGGGTCGTCTGCCAAACTGTAGAACATGGGACCGAAGGTGCCCACCTGCACAACCTGTAGCTTCGCCCTTTTGACATGTTCGACCAAATCCAATCGCTGCGGGATGCTCCAATGTTCAGCCATGCGATTAAACCAGAAATTTTCGCTCATGTTTCCTCCTTGACCAACATCATGGGATTGAAATGGGGAGGGCGTTCTATGGACATCACTCACCTGAAGCCTCAAGTACACCTCATCCAAGGGCTTCTAACAGACGGGATACATCCTCCTGATTGTTGAAAACCGAAGGAGAGAGGCGCATCTTGTTTCCGTACCGCATAGCAACATGAACGCCGGCTTCTCTGAGCTTGGTCACTGTTGACGCTGGATCCGGTGCGAGAAAACTCACAATGGGGCTCTCGTTCCCTTTGGGAGTGATGGTGGGATAACCGAGTGGGGGCAGCTCCTCTGTCAGGCGATCGGTGAGCATGCGTACATGGTTACGGATATTATGGACACCCAACCGCAGAATATACCTCAGGCTTTCTTGTGCACAGATAGCCCCCTCATAGGAGGGATAGCTGACTTCATAACAGCTGGGGCCGGGAGTCGGCGTAAACGCATACTCGGCAGCAACCGGGTTAGGTTCCTCAACCCAAGGTGGGTAGTTGAAGCTGATGCCGCCGCAGTGCTGGGTAGGCTTCACCACAGTCCCTTGGAGATCCGATCGCACATAGAGAAAACCAAATCCCTTGACACCCATCAGCCACTTAAAGGTAGAACACGCAGCGAAGTCAATGCCCATTGCTTGCACATCCACGGGGACAGCCCCTACCCCCTGAATTATATCGACATAGAGATACGCCCCGTGCGCGTGTGCGAGGTCACTGATAGCCTTGACGTCCGAGAGGTAGCCGTTGACGTTGGAGACCAATGTAATGGCGACCAGTTTGGTGTTACTATCAATCGCGCGTTCCATATCGCGGTAGTCAATCTGCCAATCGCGGTGTTTGACAATGCGGAGACTATCACCGTCCCCGCCGTGCGAGCACCCAGACGCTTGTTCCCGCATTTTGTAGTTGTAAAGGGACGCAGCGTAGTGTAGGTCGTGGGTGACAATGTTTCCACCGGCGAGATGCGCCTGCATACCGTTGAGCAGGTTGCTCTCCGCCTCGACTGCGCTACGGGCAAAAGCGATATCTTCCGGTCGAGCGTTAATAAGTTCCGCGAAAAGATGTTTCGCGTCGTCCCGTGTACCCGCCCAGGGCGGCCACCACGGCTCACCAACCTCATGCGTAACCCAGTCGATATACCGGTGTAAGGCTGCAGCGGAGTGAACGCTCAGCGGGTGCGATGACGCGTTATCGAAATATGCAGCGGTCCGTGCACGCGGAAAATCGTTGCGGACAGCATCGAAGTCGGGCACCCCATTCGTAGACGCGACAGCAGTTGTCCGCCCATCTATAGTAGGCATTTGATGAGTATTCATAGTGGAGCCTCCAACACTGTGGGGTAAGACTGGTATCGTGTACCAACTGACATAATCTCACGTATCCACTAAAGCACAAAGTTGCCGTCGATTTTCGTCGGCGTGCTACCCCCTACCTAGCATAAAGGGTTACAATATCCATATCCGACAGCACATGTCTTTTCCCAACCTGTTGACCGGGAAACTTTACGGACTTTCCCCAAATTTTGGCGTGTTTCAACTTTTGAGCTATATCTTTATGAATCTTGCGTGCAAAATCTTCGACGGTGCTATTAGCAGGGATTATCATCGGTTTGTCATCCGGTTTTCCGGCTTGAGTTGAGCGCGGAAAGACACGAATCAAGCCTGTGGCTGCTCGCATGGCTGCTTTTAGCGTGTCAAGGTGCAAGTTCCCCTCGGCCGATACCGCAACACTTTTGAAATTCGGATATCGTGTCTGTGCCGCGCTTAAACGACTTTCGGCGTTGGGTGTATCCATTTTTGTGTAGACAATGAAGGAAGGTTCAGGTAATTTGGTCCTAGACAGTTCTGTTAAAACGATGTCTAACTGCTGTAGATCCGTAGTCAGGTCATGTGCGACGATTAAACCATCAGCGTTAGCTGCCGCGCTGAGTAAAGCTTGTCCCCCACCTCGTCCTTCTGCGGCACCCACGATTAAGCCAGGAATTTCAACCAGTTGAATCCACACCCCGCCGCAATCGACCCGTGCCGGTATCGGTTTCAAGGTGGTGAAGGCATAATTGGCAACTTTCACCTGTCTGCGAGAGAGTGCCTTGAGCAACGCAGATTTTCCGGCGTTGGGTGCACCCACCAACGCCATTTGAAAGTGACCCTCCTTCTCAACAGCCAGCGTATCTTTGTGTTGCACCTTTAGCCGCTGCTGTTGCTGTTGTACCTCTGCGTTAAGCGATTTGCGGAGGTCAGCATAGGGACCGCTGCGGTAGTTCGGTAACTCTTGCAGAATTTTTTGGAGCTCATCCTGCTTCGCCTTGCCCACTTTTCCCTTCAATCGCCTTTTGATTTTCTGCTTCATCACTTTATGAGACATCGGCATTGTGTGTTCTCCTTATCGGGAAATTGAAAGTATGGCTTAACTGAATGAAACTCGCGTGACGACAAAAAATTCATACCGATGAAACAAGATTACGTTGATGAGTGTCAGTCCGTAGGTTGGGCGTACGTCACCAACGTTATATCAATCTAGACGTGGAAACCCAATCTACCAATTGCTCGTATTTTCCAGATTGCGAATCGACGATAAGAAACCGTAACCACACCTAACTAGACAAGCAAATTTCAGGTCACGGGTTGCCTGACAATCCAGCACAGAGATGTCTAACGCTTAGGTATAACTCTAGCTAGGGCGTGTTGACATTTTGTTTTTGCTGTCGCGAGAAACCCTCAAATCACTGGAAAAGATGCCAGAAACCGAGTTTTTTCTTCAAAACTCGGTTTCTTGTCTGGGGTGTTACGTCAG
>JAJEAL010000033.1 GCA_022822785.1 Candidatus Poribacteria bacterium | reverse complement strand
GTGAAACGGATATGAAAGACAGAAAGACACTCCCCTGAAGACCTACAAGTTCAAACTATATTCCAATCACGGCAATAGTAAGCTGCATAACTCGAAGGAGAGGACGTAAGACCATCTTCGGATGGCTGTCGTTGTTGATAGCGCAATTCGACTCCCTATGAGGTGGCGGATGAGAATCACCACCCTTTAGGGGGTGGGAGTATATCAATTGATTCATTCGTTGCCCCAAGGATACGATTCAACCCGGAATGACCGGTCGGCAATCGGCAAATCCACCTTAGCTCCACTCTGTATTGAGGAGCTGTGAATCGCGAAGCCTATTTCGGTTGCACGGCGGGCATGTTCGATATCGCAGGCGGTTCGTCTGCCCGTTAGCGCAGCTTGGACTAAGTCGTTCACCATCACTTTGCCGGCGGTCCACGGTTCAGTCTCTTCCGGGAGATCTAATGGATGTAGTCCTGCGCCGTCCTCTGACCAGAGGTAGCTCTCATTCGCGTCGTCGAGGAGAAACAGACGCCCGTGTTCGCCTGTGACTTCAAAGGTCATTCCTGAGCTTTCATGGCGACCGTTTGGAGTGACATAAAATACCGCTCCATTGGCAAGGCCGATTTGTGCATGTCCGACCGGATCCATACGTCGCCGCGAATCAGGGGGCTCCTGCGAAACGTCCTCCACCAAGCCGCTGACCCACACCGGCTCGATATCACCCGCCAAGCCCAAAATGGCATCATACGAATGGCACCCATGATTAATCAGGTTGGACAGTGCATAGGCAGTCGCGCTTGTTACCGCTCCAATTGCACCATCGGCGACCAACTTTCGGAGTGAGCAATATCGGGGCATCCAGCGACGGTCCAACGCCAAAAGCAGCGGTACATCTCGACACGCGGCGACGATTCGGTCCATCTCCGCTAAACTGGTAGCAAGTGGTTTATCGCATAAAATGCCGCGTACCCCCGCGTCAACAGCTAACTCTATCTGATCCGCGTGCATTGTTTGGCGCGTGGCAATGCACAATAGGTCCGGCTGGATTTCCGAAAGCATCTGATGGTAGTCGTCATAGGTCCGAAGGTCGCCCCACACCTCTTGCCAGCAATCCACAAATTCTGTCCGGGTATCCGCGCCAAGGTCAAACACCGCTACCACGTCTGTCTCCGGCACAGCGTGAAACGCGGTCGCAAAATTGTGGCTACCGGGGACACGGTGTGTCATGCGGTGGCAACCGGCAACCGCGACGCGCAACCTATCTCGGCTTTGCTCCATTGTTCTCTTCTCCATTTTTAATCGGTACTACCACGAAAATCCTGCCCCTTCCGGCGCAAGGAAACAACCGTCAACGAAGTACTCACGCTCCGCATCACTCAATGGTCCTGTCTCCAAATACATTGCGTTGGGTAACGCGCACAAGATATTGAGGTTGACCATGCCTCCACCGTGCGTACAGCACGGCACCCCAAACGCCGCTGCCAACAGACCGGTGGCTACACATTCCGAGAAACCACCTAGGCGCGCGAGATCTACCTGCACGATATCGATTCCCCGACGGACTAAAAGTTCCTTAAACTCTTCCTTCCCGTACAGGTTTTCGCCGGTGGCGATGGGCATAGCAAGACCAGCTGCAAGCTCGGCGTAGTCGTCATAGTTATGTGCGGGCAGGGGTTCCTCAAGCCAAAAGACAGCCATCTCTTGAAAAACCTGTCCACGACGCAGTGCCTCAAACACTGTGAGTGTCTGGTTAGCATCCACCATAATCGTGACCTCCGTACCAATTTCCGCCCGAACCGCCTCCAGTCGTTGGATGTCCTCCTCTAGGGTTGGCGAGCCCACCTTGACCTTTACAGCCTTAAATCCTTGTTCGGCAGCGCGAACGCAGACCGCTTTGAGTTCATCAAGTTCTAGGTGCATCCAGCCCACCATCGTATACGCAGGCACTCGATCTTTCGCCTGACCTACTAGCCGGTGTACAGGCTGCCCCGTTTCTTGCCCAAAGATATCCCAAAGGGCGACATTTACAAGTGTGAGGGCGTACATCGTCATGCCGTGGATAGCCTGCTCTTCCAGCCCCCGCTTCAGATCTTCGTGAATCAGTTGAATGGCGAGCGGATCGCGTCCTACAAGCAGCGGCGCAATTTCCTCATCGACCATTGTCTGGAGCGTCTGATTTGCCCCCCGAATGGAAGCAAACCCAACCGATGTACTACCAACGATACCCTTATCGGTATGAACCTTAAGGCGGACATGCCCCGGATGTCTGTTGGCGCGGAGTGCATCGGTTATCGGACGCTCCGGTGGCGGGGCGATATACAATTCAGTTTCCAGGCTAGTAATTTTCATTGTTGTGCTCCTGGCGTCTTTGCGTCTTGGGGGTAAGTTTTCAAATCAACCGATGCACTAAAACGGCTTTATCCCAAAATATCGCTCACCAGCTTCAGCGTCGCTTTGGTGTTCCTGTTGATTTCGTCCACTGTTTCCCCGCCAACACATTCGACATATAACGGACCGTCAAAACCGCCGTTGGCCAGTCCACCGAGGACCGTCTCAAAATCGACTAGCCCTTCCCCTGGGGTGACCATCACATCGGGCACACCATCTTCAACAACGCAATCTTTGATGATGGTTGTCGTCACTTTTGGTGCAACTGTCGCTATATCAGTTTCAGGACGCAGCTCGCCTTTGGTGTAGTAAATGATGTTTCCTGGATCATAGCATATCCCGAACGCAGGATGGCTTACCTTCTCATCGGCGTCAAGGAGATCTTCGACCGTAAGACTGATTCCGCCATGAGGTTTCATGGTGATATTGAGTCCTGCTTCCTCCGCATGCGGTGCGGCTTGGCGCATCAACTCAAAGTAATCCGCGTAATGCGCTTCGTTTCCTGTCCCACAATCGAGCAGCCACTTTGTTCCGAGTGCAGCGGCATTGTCAATAAGCCGTTTATAATCCTCGACAGCGGCTTCCAAGCCAAGATTCAATTTTGTGCTGCCAATCAGCATCGACGGGGTCAATCCAGCATCGGCGGCGGCTTTACGGGTCTCTGCGATTTCTGCATCTGTGCTGTCAGTCCTCACAGGGACCTGACCGGCGTTGGCAAACACCGCAACATCGGTATATCCGGCATCCGCGATGTGATCGCACGCTTCGGAGAAGGTAAGTGAGCCGTAGGGACGGGTTGTACAGCCAATTGTATGAGTCATGAGGTTATCCTTTCAAGTATTGAGTCATGTGCCTATGTTCGTTTGACATGGTGTCTATGCCCCACTGTTCAACCATCCGTTTCTGGTGATTTTTGGGGAGGAGTGGGGGGGCTTTCTGTGTAGAGTTCCTGATAGATGATGTAGCTATCAATCACCTTTTTGATATGGCGGCGTGTCTGGTCTAACCAAATATCTTCGACGAACTCATCCAAATCAGGGATTTGTTTCCTATTTAACCATCGCTGCATGCGCCCCGGACCGCCGTTATACGCCCCTGCAACCAGTAAATGATTGTTGTCAAACTGGTTCATCAGATTTTTCATGTACCACGCCCCCATCTGAATGTTGATATCTGGATTATATAGCATCCGTGTGTTAAATCGAGGGATTTTGAGACGGCTTGCGAACTCGGGTCCATTCGCAGGCATGATTTGCATCAGTCCTATTGCACCCGCGTAGGAGACAATGTTGGCGTTAAATCGACTCTCTTCGCGAATCATAGCGGCGACAAACAGCGGATCGATTTCGTACTTCGTCGTGTGTTTTTCAAGATGATCCGTATAGTAAAGCGGATACAGCAGCTGGTAAAGCTCTATCGGCATGGCGTTGTTCGCGGTCCGTAAGGATTTGAAGCTTGACAGTCTATCCGCATACCGGTGTGCCTGCTGAAACCGCTTGAGTTTTTCAAAGCAGAAGACAAGGTTATAATAGTGATCGAGACGATTCGTGCTGTCACGCTTAACCATTCCTTGCAGTTCAGTCAGCGCATCCTCAAAAAGCCTGAGATGCATCAACTGTTTCACACGAGGCGGTTTCTTAGACCCGATGTTTTTCCAAACAGGACTGTCCACGGCAACGCGTATTCGAGGTGTTGCTAGGATTTCCGGCTTGATAGAAGCGTTGGTATGTGAACGCAGACGTTTCAGATGCTCTTTTGCCCGTCCGCTGTAATACCAGTAATTCGCTTTTACAATTTCGCTATATATGGTCTTTGCCGCCTGTAACTGATTTTGACGTTCATAGCTTTTTGCTATCCAAAATTTTGCCGCTTTGGCCCAACTATCGTGTGGAAAACCTTTTTGCAAAGTTGTAAAGGTGTTAATGCAATCTACGTATTGTTTGTTTCTGAATTGGACCCAACCCGTTCGCCAGTACGCTTTCGTTAATAGGTTGCTGTGGGTGTATTGGGTCGTCAAACGGCGGTAGGACGCGATCGCTTTGTCATACTGTTTCTCATTTTCCTGAACCCAGCCGAGATCGTATAATGCGTCATCTGCTAATGCGCTCCAGCTGTATTTTTCGATGAAAGCGATCAGATGTTTTTCAGCCATTGCGGGTTGCCCCTTACGCCGATAGCAAAGTGTCGACTGATAGAGTGCTCGCGTAAGATAACCACTTGCTGGGTAGAGAGAAACAATTTTGTTGTATTCCTTAAGGGCTGAATCATATTTGCGCTGCCGGTGGTATGTACGGCCGATATAATAGGTGGCACGCGCGGTGATTTTGTCTTTATGACCTGCGGCAGCCTTGCGAAATTCGGAAAGCGCAGCAGTTAGTTGACCACGATTGAATCGTACCATAGCGTGCGTCATGCGTTGATTACGGGTAATCTGGAGCTCTGGACGCCTGGCGACCAATTTTTGAAGGGCGTCAAGCGATCTCCGCGCAATCGTGTCCGCATCGTTCGCGTGAATAAGCTGCTGAAAAGTATCTTGGGCTTGCTGCCAGTTGCCCAGCTTTTCATACGTTTTTGCAGCCTCAAACTTTGCTCTCCGGACATAACTGTTTTGTGAATCCGTAGTAAGCGCTAAAAAGCCTTTGAGCGCTACAGCGTAATTGCCAGCGACGTAATGGGTTTTGGGGAGCTCGTACTTTGCGCTAGCGTGATGGAAGCTCTGTGGATGCTCTTCGATTAACCGTTGATACCAGATGATGGCGTTTTGGTTATCTTTCATCTTGCCATACGATTTTGCTAAATGGTAAATGACATAATCCGCCAAGAGATATGTCGGGGAGAGGGCGTGTGTATAATGTTTAACCGCTTCTGCCCATTTCTCCTGCTTTTCATAGCAGTAAGCGAGTACATGATGACACGCCTGCTTCTCTGGATGTGTTGGTTGTGTTTTCAGTAAATCTTCCAAGCACTGAGTCGCTTGAGAGTAGTCTCCCTGATCGACGAGCGTGAGCGCCTTCTCAAAAGGGGGCTCTGCAAACGTCTGTGGAATCATACAAGCAGTAAGAACAATAGGGAGTAGATAACGGAACAGTATTTTCTTGAACATATCGGGACAGCAGTAAGGAACGAGACCGAGCAACCAATCCTTAAAACGATTTGAGTGATTAGGGATTATCTTCAAGCAGCTGTTGTACTGCTGTGTTGTCAGGGGCTTGCTCCTGAATCCACCGAATTACCTCCTTCATATTTTTGGGCCATTTCTTTTTCTGGAATGCTTTTGCAAGGTGAATACCAGTGTTAATTAAGGTTGTTTTAACTTCCGTACCCCCGAGGGTAAGGTCTAACGCAGCGCGATATTTGGCTTTCGCTTTAAGATGTTCATCGCGGCCGATTAAGCAGTGCACGAGGCTATTTTGCACAAGTGCAAGATTATGCACCGCCGTTTGGGAGTTATCAGTACGGTTAAGTTGCGCCTCAAATTGTGACTCGATACTCAGGAGATTCTGGTAAGCAATCTGGTTCTGTGAATCGTCGGCGAGGACCGCATCAAAAACCGGCAACGCTTTCAGGGGTTGCTTCTTCATCAAATAAAGGTATCCAATCGTATTATAGATTCCTGCCCCCCGATCAGATTTTGGAATACTTTCAAAGGCCTTGAGCGCGGACGTATACTCCTTTCGGTTTAGAAAATAGTTCCCGCGTTGGATCTGAAGGTTGACCAACCCTGTTTTGGCTTGAAGGTTATCTGGCTCAAGTTCTAAAATCCCTTCAAACCCCCTTCGGGCGCTGTCGAAATCCTTTGCATGTTCGTGGACATACGCGAGGCTCAAGCGCAGGTTGATGTGTGCCGGGGCTAACGCGAGTCCCGCTTCAAGCTGTGCAATCGCTTGGGTGTAACGTTTTTGATTATCGAGTACTTGCCCGTATTTATGGTAGATTGCGATCAGGTTGTTCCGCGCTTGCGGGTTCTCCGGATCGGCAGTAAAAGCCTCATTAAATTCGCGGATTGCCTGCGGATAGTTTCGCTTTTGAAAATATAAATCCCCTAGCAAGCTGTGGACATCAATGGCACCCGAATCAAACGCAAGGAGTTCACGATAGGCTTCGATAGCCGGATCTAAATTTCCCTGTTCGCGGAGTGTGTTCGCCCGTTTCCAGTACAAATCTGTGAGATTGGTTTTCACACTGGCGAGATCTGGCATCAATTGTTGTGCCTGCTGATAGGCGTCAATTGCCTCTTCCCAACGTTGGGATTGAGTCAACTGTACACCGAGATTATTGTAGGACCGAGCGAGATTTTGCCTAGCATCTGTGGCACCGGGATTAAATTGCAACCCTTTTTTGTACTCCACGATTGCGTTTTGGTGGTCCCCGTTTCTTGCGTAAACTTCACCTATTAGACTATACAGTGTCGAATCGGTTGGGGCTAATTGGAGTGCCTGTGAGAAAAACGAAATTGCTTGCGGATAAGTTTCATCCGCTAGCGCAGCGATGCCCTGCTCACGATAGAGTTGATGTAGGTTATCTTTGGCTAGCTGATAGCGAGGGCTAATCTGGAGTGCTCTCTTGAAGGCTGCGATGGCTTCTTCAATTCGCTGGCTTTGATAATACATTACGCCGGCGGTGTTATAGCCCTCTGGCGAAGCCTCCTGATTGAGCATCTTTTGAAGTTGGACGAGTGCTTCCTCTCTACGTCCGGTTTTCTGGTAGGCGAGGAGGAGTTTTTCGTTAGCTTGCTGGAAGCCTGGATCGAGTGCCAAACAGGTTTTGAAATTTGCAATCGCTGCGTCCACTCTGCCCTTATCGAAATTGACTGCCCCGAGGAGATAGTGGTTCCGGGCATGTCTTGGATTGGCCTCAATCTGCGTTTTAAGCACTGCAATTGCGGTTTCATGTTGAGGCGTGTGGAGCGGGGTTGCGTACACTTTTTGCAGCGTCGCCTTATCTCGATCTGTCGGCCGTTGTGCTGTTGCTGCGAAGAAAAACACATCCGCTGAATCCGGACTGTGACCCCAAAGCCCAATTGCATGACCCAGTTCATGAAGACAAACAGTTCGCATCTTTTCCTGAGAAAGCAAAGCTGCCGAACCGCTTTCGCGCAACGATAACACTACGTCTACCTCAAAATCGGTTTCCGAGAGCCGGGTGAGCTCCGTTCTGCCGAGGGCGGTATCAATAATCCTCGTCAATCCACTTCGCTGCCACCGGACACGAATGTCCGCGTTGGCGGTTGACGCTACCTCCTGGAATTGTATCTGCCCGTCGGCAGCGACTTCCCATTCACGCATGGCATAGCGGAAACTTTCTAGATACGTTTCAACCCCCTCAACGGCGATAGGTGTCGGTGCTATATGGACACGGACCGGCATTTGGGTGAAACGGGTAATTTTTCCGTCGGAGAAGACTGTGATATGGTTAAAGTAGTCGTCCCCAGGGAAAGCGAGGGCGGCAATCGAGAGGAATACCAAGATTGAGACAATGAAAAGGGGGTATTGACTTTTCATAACGGGTGTCTCCTATGCGTGATAGGTACGCGAGCCGTACCGTGCCGCTGCTTTAAATTGGGCAGATGTCAAAGTACCTTGTCCTTTGGATCCGTAAAGCACCTCGAATCCATTAATTTGATGAATCCGCCAAACGCACCTTGTACTTTGGGTCCGTAAAGTGTCTGGACCCATTAATTTGATGAATCTGCCACTTGGGTGACTTGTTCGATTTGTTTGTCAGGTAAAAAGACGCTGACTGTATAACACAATTAAACGAGCCTGGATTTTGAAAGAACATAGGGCCCGTTGCACTTGCTTCCTCCCAGGGGGTCTTTATATGATCGGGACGAATGTAAAAGTCTGTCAGCTCCCAATTTTCCCAATTTTGAATTCCCTCGCAATCCGTTTGCAGCCATGTCGCTTCAAGAAAACCTTTAATATTGAACCAGCCGTGGCTAAGTCCACTGAGAGTTCCCCATTCCATTCCTTCTGATGTATCTAAGGTTTTCGTGAGGGCACTCATATCCTCTTCCCTATAGGCTTTAATAAAGGCAGTGTAAACCTCTTGGATTGCTGCTATTTTTGCTTCAAAATCGACCTGTCGGGTCGCTACTTCTTCGTCCGGTATGTGTTCTATGTATGACTTTCTATAGTAAGGAGCTGTCGGCAACAGGAAAAATTCGGTGAATCGGAGTCGTTCGGTAACTGTTTCGCCCTCAACATCTCCACAACCCGTGAGGTGTGCAAACGTAACTATCAGAAGTAAGGTGGTCGTAGCGAGGCTTAAAATTTTTCTTTGTTTCATATATTTTCCTTCTAATAGAACTTACGCCCTTCAGTAGGGCCCAACGATCGTTGTTCCCTACGAACTTTTGATGGCGCGTCTGTTATTGTAGCTGCCCGATTCATCGAGCGTTGGAAGCGGTATCTATTGGTGATGAATCACCGAACTACAAGGGGTCGAGCATTCAACTGCGTAACTCCTACTCCTAATAAAGCACGCTAGTAGGCGAGGGTGTTAAGAGTTACTAAATAAGTGACAATTTCATTGGCAAATTTTATCTCAGTTATGTCATCAAAGTGTATCCTGTTCGCGTGCCCGAAATTCACCGTAAAATCAATAGTTAAGTGAGATAAAAATTCATAACCGATTCCACCTGATACAGCCAAACCGGTTTGTCTTGCTTTTTCCAATTTGAAGGGGGGCTGCCATGTGGTGAGGACAGCGAGTCCGAGGGAACCGACGAAGTAAAAATCGACGTTTCGGAGCGGAAAGTACATCACGCCTGCACCGGCACTCCCGTTGGCAACCATAGTATCTTGATAGAGATTCGATAACGGTAGCCATGATATACGGCTAGTATAGTAGAGAAGAAACTGATCTGACAGACCGTGTCCGATTTTGAGCTCTGTCCCAAAGGCAGATGTCGTTTGACGCGGATCTGGCCAGCTGCCTTCATACGCATCTCCCCAATAGGCTGCAAGTGGTACTGTAAAGCTGGTGTAGCCAACGCCGGCACCAATACCACAAATGAAGCCTTTGCGTCTGCCACGGAGGCTTTTAGTACTAGGGGACGCCCCTTGCTCTTCGTCAATGATAATGATACCTGTGTCTCCCGTAGGTGGTTCCGTGGGTGATATTTGGTTGTGGTCTTGCCCTTCGTTAATGTCCATTTCAGCTGCCGCGTTGAGAACGTGTCCATGTTGCGCGACAGAAAAGGTGAAAAAAGCGACAATTAGTCCGAAATAATATAGTCGCAATACGATTGTCTTCACTCTGTTCACCTCATAATGATTGTGAGCCGAGGCTTTGAACGTTCAAGATATAGGGTTAAACATTTAAGAATCTGATGAGGTATGTTGATTAGGGCTTACGCAAATTGAACAAAAAATTGACATATTTTTCTGAAAAGTCGTTATTTGGTTGCATTTAACCCCCTAAATCCCCCTTATCAGGGGGACTTTAAGAGGAAATGCGTAAGTCCTATTGATATTTTATCGAATCGGCAATCCACGATAAATCAGACCTCCCGTAATTAGCGCAATCAGTAGGAAAAGGACACCAGCAGCGTAAGATCCCAAAAGCAATTTACCGAACCCAAACAGTGTGCAGTAAACAAATGCCGAACCCAATACCCAGTTGAGCAGCGCAGGCGTGCTGCTTTCCGCTAGCGGTTGGACATTGGCGAGGCTAGGGATGCGTCCCCACCAACCACCATTCGGTCGGACGCGTTGATAGAACGCAATTAATCTCTCTTCTGAAACAGGGGAGGTCACCAAGGTTGTAACGAGCCAAATTAGCGTCGAAATCGGGACGATAGTCAGCATCTGATACGCGAAGTTATCTTTTGTCTGAGGCAGTGTGAACACAATCGCCGATACAATCGCCGAGGTCACCATTGCGGCAATCTCTGACCATGCGTTAATCCGCCACCAGTACCACCGCAAAATCTGCACAAGCCCGATGCCCGCATTGAGAGCAATCAGGAATTTCCATGCGCCCGCAATCGAATTCATGAATAGACTGGTCACACCTGCAATGAGCATAATCAGTACCACCGAAATCCGGGACACAATCACGTAGTGATGGTCGTCAGCTTCTGGCTTGAAAAAGCGTTTGTAGAAATCGTTGACCAGATACGATGCACCCCAATTGAGGTGCGTGTCAATCGTTGACATAAACGCCGCAAGAAACGCTGTGAGCATCAAACCGAGCAATCCTGTGGGCAGGTATTCGAGCATCAGCTTCGGATAACCCGCTTCCGGATCACTGAGGTTTGGGTAGACGACCATTGACACAAGGGCAACGAGAATCCAGGGCCACGGACGCAATGTGTAGTGTGCGATATTGAACCACAACGTGGCGAGCAGTGTATTTCGTTCATCCTTCGCTGCGAACATGCGTTGGGCGATGTAGCCGCCGCCATCCACTCCGTTTGCCGCCCACCACTGAACGCCGAGGTAGACACCGAAGGTCAATATAGCCATCTGGCCGGCACCAAAATCCGGTAAGAAGTGCAGAATCGAGTGGTCTACTCCATGTATTTCTGAAAGCTTGGTTTTCAGGGTGCCTATTCCGCCAATCTTGGTAATAGCGATAACTGCCAATGCAATCGATCCGATCATCGCCATGCCGAATTGGACCAAGTCTGTTATAACCACCCCCCAAAACCCTGACAGCGCACAGTAGATACCGGCAATTAACATACATGCGAGGACAACAAGCACCTTCGATGTTCCGGTGTCCGGCAAATCGAAGGTCAACACAATTATCTTCTGCATTGCCAAAATCACCCAGCCCATCGTGATGCAGTTTATTGGCAATCCGATATATAGGGCGCGAAAACCTCGCAGCAAGCTGGCCGATCTGCCGGCATAACGCAATTCTGTCAGCTCAACGTCGGTGATAACCTCCGCGCGCCGCCAGAGCCGGGAGAACAGGAATGTCGCTAGCATCCCGCTCAAGACCATGTTCCACCAGAGCCAATTCCCTGCAATCCCGTCCTTGACCACGAGTCCCGTAACAGCTAACGGTGTATCTGCAGCGAATGTCGTTGCCACCATTGATGTGCCTGCGAGCCACCATGGCAGATTTCTACCCGAAACGAAAAATTCGTTAATATCCCTTCCAGCACGTTTGGAATAGTAGATACCGAGTCCAAGCGCAAATAAGATATAACTAATAATGATTACGCCGTCAATAGGTGAAAGTTTCATCGAAGACGAATCTCCTTTGATGTGGCTTATGGATGTCTCATCAGTTTCCGAATTGTGAACCAATTATGTTTTAGAAAAGGGTGAAAATCGTAGGAAAGTCCAGCTTATCTTATCATGGAGCAAATTCCAAATCAAGCGAAATGAGAGGCGATTTTCCGCTACAAATAAAAAAATAAAAGGCGGGAAAATTTGCTGCTCGACGATTTCGGTTTCACTTGTCACCTATCCGTAAATCTGCTAAAATAAATCGACAATTCACTGGATTTGGGCATAAGCGCCCGGGCCCCCATCCTGCAAACCAACAACTGAGAAATCGCAACGGACACCGTTTATGAGGGATTCATATGAAAGATGAACCGTTAAGATCTATTCACGTCGGTACGGGCGGCAGAGGCGCTTGGCCCATTGATGTTGTAGTAGCCGACCCAGATTGGGAACCTGTTGCCTTGGTGGATGTCAATGAGGCTTTCCTCCAAAACGCGCGCGAAAAAACAGGCGTGGACGAATCCGCCTGTTTCTCAAGCCTTGAAGAAGCAGCCAAAGTAATTGATGCTGATGCTGCGCTAATCTGTACCCCAACCGAGACACATGCTCCGTTCGCACGAATGGGCTTTGAAGCCGGTCTACATGTTCTCGTCGAGAAGGGGATGACGACTGACTTCGCTTTAGCAAAGCAACTGGTCAAGGAGGGTGAGGAGAGCGGTGTCAGGTTCTGTGTGGCGCAGAATTATCGCTATCAGCCGCTGCAACAGACCATAAAGGCTATCCTCGATGACGGAACCTACGGTGCACCTGCAATTGTTGATCTCGTTCACCACCGTTATCGTCCGAACCCGCGGACGCTCAATTATCTCAATGCGATGATCTGGGATATGAGTTGTCACCACTTTGATAATCTCAACTTCTGGTTTGGTCCGGTCCAAACAGTGACCGCGCGGACATTCAACCCACCTTGGAGCCGGTATCCTTATGATTCGGGGGTCTATGCAATCCTTGAGTACGAAAGCGGAATGGTGTGTAATTACGGTTTAACGCACTGCGCCCAAAACAGTTCATATCACCTGCGTATGCAGATGGAGGAGGGCACACTCAGAGCGTACGACGTGGAGGGGATCGAATTACAACCGATGGCTGGGGGTGAACCGAAAACAGTCGAACCGCAGGCTCTACCGCGTAGTGAACAGCTCGTCCTTGATGCGTTAAGGGCCTATATCCGCGATGGAATCGAGCCGGGGATTTCAGGTAGAAATAACCTCCAAACGCTTGCCCTCTGCCAGGCTACATGTGACGCGGCAAGTACCGATACAGCTGTGAAAGTGGCGAATCTGTTTGAAGAGCAACCCTTTTAGATAATTCCTAATCATCGGGTAGATATTTGTCCTAGCGGTCCGTCAGGTTTATCCGCAAAGCATAGGGCGTCTATCATGTCGACCCTTACAAATTTTTGAGAGATCACAATGTCGGCTATAACTCAACATTCGTACCGAGACTTTGTCCTCATCACCAATCCAATTTCGGGAAAGGGCAAAGCCGCCGCGGTCGCTGAACAGGCTTTTCAACGTCTCACGGCTGAAGGATGCACCGGCAACATAGAACTGACGGCTCAGTCCGGGGACGCGAAACGAATCGCACAGAACGCTATTGAAACCGGTTTGCGCTGGATTATCGCGTGCGGTGGCGATGGCACAGTTCACGAGGTTGTCAATGCGATTGGGGAGAAATCGGATGCGGTGCTTGGCGTGCTGCCGTGTGGGAAGGGGAACGATTTCGCAGAGGGGGTGAAGATTCCTACAAAGCCTGTAGAAGCCATCAGCGTGCTCGTGGAGGGGACGACACGGCAGGTCGATCTCGGCAAGATTGGAGATCACTATTTCGATACGATTGTAACCTGTGGCTATGACGCCGAGGTGAGTCGGCGTGTTACAGAGGAGGGCGCGCCTTTCTCGGGCACCGCGTCTTATGTTTATACAGCAATCACGACGCTGTTTAGCTATCAATCGCCTACCGTTCGCCTCACAGGCGACTTCGGTTCCTATGACGGTGAAATCCTTCTGACTGCTACTGGTATCACTTCCAGTTATGGCGGAGGGATGAAAATCGTACCGGAGGCGATTATAGATGACGGGTTATTCGATGTCTGTATTATTGAACCTGCGCCTCGTCGAACCGTTTTGCGCCTGCTTTTTACTCTGTTCTGGGGCGGACATGCCGGTCACCCTGCAGTCCAGATGCGCCGCACAAAGTCACTGACCATCGAATCAGACCCCCCGATACTCCTTTACGCGGACGGAGAACGGATCTGCTACACCCCCGTAACCGTTGAAATTATTGAACGTGCCCTGACTGTTATTGCGCCCCCGGAGTGATATAATACCAATTCTGGTAAAGGATAATGCATTGTTGAAACGTGATTAGAATTAATGAGACACACCGAACCGGTGTGGTTGGAAACCGCACCTACCGGGGGACGAAAGTGTCTATTTATGGTAGATTTTAGAATTACTTGAACACTGCCAATCGGCGCAGTTGAAAACAGCGCCTACCCAACACGGGGAGCGAAAGTGTCTATTGATTTCTCTAATTCACCATAATTTTGGAATTCACCATAATGAACCAATGAACTAACATAGGTTTACCACAGTCGTTGTGCGGCAAGTCGTTCTTCGTCCAATTCCACTCCCAGCCCCGGTCCTTCTGGCACAATGATATGCCCTTCGTCGTACCGTACTCGTTCCTTGACAACTTGTTCATAGTAGACCAACGGTCCCGCGGGATAGCACGGGAAATCTATATTGGGCATCGCCGCCGCTATATGTGCCCGGGCTGCAGTACCAATCGAGAGTTCCACAGTGCTGCCCAATAGCGTCTTGATCTCGAAGAGCTCAGCCAATCCAAACGTCTTTTGACAGGCAGTCATCCCCGAATAACCCACGCCAAGATTGAAAACATCTACCGCTTCGTGCCGCGCTAACCGAACGGCTACATGGGCCTCCGAGCAATGCTCACTGATTGGTACATCTACCGCTTGTTTCACCGCGATAAAGTTCTCGACAGGAGCGTTTTGGCGACCTTTGACTGGGGATTCGACAAGGTTCGGTTTGAAGGGGGTAAAGCGATGTATAACATCAATCGCCGTTTCTACGTCAAACCGTCCACTCGCATCTAAAGCGTTAATTTCGACCTTATTTCCCCAGCGCTTCCGTAGTTCAGAAAGGAAACGTTCATCCAAGATGAGATTTGCACCGAAATAGTAACGGATTGTCGGATGACCTTGATCCTGCAATTTGTCGATGCGCTGCAAATTCGCTTCTACATCCGCTTCGATCTGGCACGGCGCCAGAGGATAGGCAAAAGGAATCCGTTCGCGGTATCTGCCACCGAACAGTTGGTAGGCGGGCACATCTAGTGCCTTACCGATGGCATCGTGTAGCGCGATGTCAATTCCCGCGAGGACCTGATGCTCCCACTCCTGTTGTTCCAGGGCAACCTGAATCGTCGTTAGGTCAAAGGGGTTGTGTCCGACCAGTAACGGTGATAATCGCGCAGCTAACCCATTGACCGTCTCCGGGGTGAGATCAAAGTTGACATCTGACATTTCACCCAACCCCGTGATGTCGGCCTCGGTGTGCAGACGGACGATGAGGTGGTATGAAATTGCCTTCTCCGAATCAGAAGGGCAGGTTCTGCCCATTTCGCGGGTCGAGTAGATTGGAATCAGCTCAATATGTGTAATCTTCATCTTTTCTCCTAGTTACGTGGTGAGTAATGCGTAAAGAGAAGCCCTTACGTATTACTCGTTAGGCATGATTCTTTGAGGAAGTGATTGATGAAAACGATATTGATGGGTTTCGTTTGTTTAATCTCTGTCTTTATATTGGTGGTCGTCAGTTTGCACAGCGTGCAAGAGGCTGAGACAGAAGTTAAGCCACCAGACCTCCGGACGCGCAAGTCCGGCAGCGATTGGGACCGCTTCTTGGGTCCGACAGGAGATAGCAAATCGCCTGAAACATCGCTCCTTACTTCATGGTCTTCGGCAGGTCCGCCCGTCGTTTGGGAGAAAGAGATTGGGACCAGCTACGGTGCGCCAACCGTTTCCCGAGGACGATTGTTCATGTTCGACCGTCACGGTGACTTCGCCCGCTTAACGTGCATGAAAAGCGAGACCGGGGATGAACTGTGGCGATTTGAGTATCCGACCGACTACGAAGACCTATACGGTTATAATAACGGACCGAGAACTTGTCCAGTCGTTGATGGGAATCGTGTCTATATTTTCGGTCCCGAGGGTATGTTACACTGTGTGGATGTCTCGGATGGACAACTGTTGTGGCGCATAGACACCGCCGCGAAATTCCACGTCGTCCAGAATTTTTTCGGTGTCGGATCCGCCCCTGTTGTTGAAGGCGAATTATTGATTGTTCAGATTGGTGGTTCACCGCCGGGACGCGCCAAAAATTTGCTCGCCGCTCGCAATCCCGTTCGAGGAAACGGTAGTGGTATCGTTGCTTTCAACAAATGGAGCGGCGACGTTGTCTACCAGGTTACCGATGAACTGGCAAGCTATACGACGCCGACACTTGCAACGATTGATGGTCGCCGATGGTGTTTCGCGTTTGCCCGTGGCGGTTTGATCGGCTTTGATCCCGGCACCGGAACGGTGGATTTCCACTATCCGTGGCGTGCCAAAAAGTTTGAATCCGTCAACGCCTCCAATCCGGTCGTCGTTGGCGATCTGGTGTTTATCAGTGAGACGTACGGTCTAGGGAGCGCGCTGCTGAAGGTTCGTCCGGGCGGATACAGGGCGGTCTGGAAGGATTCTGAACGTCGTCGTAACAAAGCGATGCAGCTGCATTGGAACACAGCCATCCATCACGAAGGGTATCTCTACGGTTACAGCGGACGACACTCCAGAGGCTGCGAACTGCGCTGTGTAGAATTACAAACGGGAAAAGTTGTTTGGTCGCATCGTGTTGATGAACGCGGATCGCTACTTTACGCAGATGGTCACTTCGTGAGCCTGGGGGAATTCGGCACATTGACCCTAATTCGTCCCACCCCCGAACGGTTGGACCTTGTTTCTAAAGTCTACCTCACTGACGAACACGGCGAAGACCGGATCAAGTACCCGGCCTGGGCGGCACCGGTTCTCTCAAACGGTTTCCTCTACCTCCGCGGAAAAGATCGGCTGGTCTGCTTGGATCTAATCCCTAGAGACGATTGATAAATTCATGAAGGAGGCGAGACTCTCAGTCAATCTGTTCCGCCACCTTCCCATTCACTAGCAGACGGATAGAACGTCCAAATGTCTGGACGAACAACTCCCCCTTCTCTTGTAGATGCCATCTTTCCAACAGGCAGTCGTCGAACGATCGCACATCAATTTCAATCGCGTCATCATAAATCTTGACTCTCAGATCCGCAACAATTGATTTATGCTGGTAGTCTAAGGCATCGGCAATCCGCAGAATAGCAGCCAATCGGGCTACTTGCTCCTTTTCGGTATACGAAAGCCGCTGAAAGTGAAAATGTGAGGTCTTGTTCGGATCGGGGAATGCTTTGCGATGATAACGTGCGATATTGGCAATTAACTCAATCTGCTCCTCATTGAGCCCGACAATCTCCGAGTTCCGTATCAGGTAGTAGGAATGTTTGTGATGTGACGTTGGATTGACATACCCCCCGACCTCATGCAATACCGCAGCGACGCTCAACAGCAGCCGCGATGCTGAAGACAAATGATGAATCTGTCCCAATTGATCAAATAACCGCTCTGATAAGTAACGAACCTGTTTGGCGTGTCCCACATGGAAATGATATTTGTTGCCAAGCGCCATCGCTGCTTTGATGATTTCCGCTTCTGCAGAGGTCACATCCCATGAGTTACGATGGCGATCTGCCATCTCGGCGAGCAATCCGTCCTTAAGCCCTACATTTGCGGCATAGAGTCCCCTCGCCCCAATGATATTGCTTACGACCTCTGTAAGAACGAGGCCTGCGGGTAGAATGACATCCGCCCGGTCTGGTGCCATACCGTACTGCTCCATACGTTCCCCCACGCTGAGTCGCGAAATTTCTCTGACAAAACGTTGGAAATCGCGCAGCGGGACGAAGCGAACGTCTCTGGGGAATTCGTTGTTATCTGGATCCAGAACTCCAAGTTGTTTTCCGAATTCTTCAACATTCCCGCCGGTGCCGAGCACGATATCAATGTCGTATTTGTTGATGGCGTCTAGCGTCGTTTCGAGTAGCTGCTCCATATATGCCCGGAGCAGTAAGATCTGTAGATCTGAGATGGTATCCGTCCGCAAGAAGGTCTCTTGTAGCCGCACGGTTCCTAACCGAAGGCTGTTGGAGTAGATAATGGAACCGTGATCAATGACGTCAAATTCAACACTCCCGCCGCCGATGTCGATAACGAGGGCAACCCTGTTCCGGATGTCAGCTTTGCGGGTGACCGCGAGTTGAACAAGACGTGCTTCTTCCCCGCCGGAGATGGGTTCGATTTTCACACCGGAGCTGTTGTAAATCCGGTTGACGAGGTTATCCCCGTTGATGGCTTCGCGTGTCGCACTGGTTGCAATCGCGCGTGTCGTATGGACTTTCATCTTATCGATGACTGCCCGAAACTCACCAAACGCTTCGATTGCGCTTTCGATGACACTGTCATTTAGGAATCCAGTCAAGAATACCTCATGTCCCAAGCGGACGGGCGCCCGATGCTGATAGACCTCCTCAACCGTTCCATCAGATTTCACTTCAACGATTTTCAGCCGAATCGCGTTGGATCCAACATCGATTGCGGCGAGTGTAGCACTTTCCATGATCTTCCCCCAAGTCTATATGTGCCCCAATATTAGACGATTCTACCGTGGGTTGTCAAGACAAGAATTACTTGGGTTTCCGGCTAGGCTATGCTAAAATACCTTGATTATCTATTTGGGACTATTCAGGATATCTAATCTATTTTATCGACGAGCATGTGTATGATCTTCAAATCATTCTCTTATTGGTTCTGGTTCGCTATATTGACGCTCCTTGCGTTGATGCTTGCAAATACCCCCCTGTTTAATCTTCTCGCATTTGAATTTTGTGCGATCCTCGCTTTCGGGATTTCATTTGCGGGGGCGTATATCGCTATTACGGACGTGAGGAATTTGAGACAACGTACACAATCGTTGAGAGGCAGCCCCGCTCAGATGGTTATGTCGACTTTCTGGCGTACCTTTGGAATCAACCTGACGCTGCTGGTCACGCCGTTAATCATCATCCTATTAAATGCCGTCCGCGTCAAAAATTGTGATCTGTTGGAAGGGATTACGCTCTTCCTGCTTTTCCCTGTGATTAGCTGTGCCTATGCGACCGCTTTGGGTGTATTCTTCGGACTGTGGCTAAAGCGACGTTGGAAGGCTTATCTCGCTTATCTCGGCTATATTTTTGTCACACTCCTTGCGCTTGCGTATAACCTTATTTTTCACCCACCTGTATTCGGCTACCATGCAACCTTCGGCTACTTCCCCGGTCCCATCTATGATGAGCGTATCGTAATATCCGGCACCCTACTCATCGCGCGTGCTACAACGCTGCTGTTGGCGTGGATTTTCTTATCGCTTGCAATTAACACATTGGAGATTGGCAGGCATACCCGATTGGAGCCGACCCTCTATTGGCAAAAACTCTACCGATTCAAGCCACGATTTACGGACTTGAGCGATCGAATTGGGCTTATTGTGCTGGTAGTCCTGTTTGGCTTAATTTTTCTGTTTCGTGGCGATTTGGGGTTGCGCCCGACGCGAGATTATATTGAGAACAAATTAGGCGGACTGAAAGAGACGGCGCATTTCAAAATCTACTACGAGAAGGGCTCGTCGGCGGAAAGAGCGATTGAATCGATCGCACAAGATCACGAGTTCCGCTATGCACAGCTAATCCGCTACTTGCAGATACAACCGGCTAAGAAGGTACGTTCCTACATCTACACATCTCCAGAACAGAAGAAGCGGCTCGTAGGCGCAGGGGGCACATCGGTTGAAGATCCGCTTGGACATGGGTTTCATATCAATCACGAGGATTTTCCTCATCCGATTATGAAGCATGAGCTGGTACACGCTTTGACGGCGGAATGGCATCCGATTCTGAAGGTAAGCCCCAAAATCGGACTGCATGAAGGAATCGCCGTTGCTGCGGATTGGGATGAAGGAAAATTAACGGGGCATCAATGGAGCCGGGCGATGCAACAGTTGGGGCTTGCTCCGAACATGAACCAGATTATGGGACTCGGTTTTTGGGCGCACGCTTCGTCGCGGAGCTATACATTGGCAGGTTCTTTTGTGCGCTTTCTCATCGAGAGATATGGGATCAAAAAAATTAAGCACCTCTTCCCAGTGGGGAATTTCAAGGCGGTTTACAATAAATCTTTAGGGGAACTTGAGCGCGAATGGAAGGGATTCTTGGAAACCGTTACGCTGACGGAAGCAGATTTGGAAATTGCGTCACACCGTTTCAAACGTCCAAGTATCTTCCAGAAACCGTGCGCCCATGAAATCGCTCAACTCTCGTCCGATGCGTGGCGGGCGTATCGCCGATCGGATATGAGCACCGCTATTCGTCTGTTTGAACAGGTGTACCGATTTGATCCGGACAATCCGCGTCATCTGCGAGGACTTATGTACGCACACTATCAAACCGGAGACTACCTCTCCACCTTAGCGTGGACATCACTGATTATTGCACATCCCAAATCGAGTGTGAGTCGTATTGCAGAGGCGAAAAATGTGGAAGGCAACGCCTATTGGCAGCGTGGAGAACGTGAAAGCGCCCGTGCACGTTATCAAGAGGTGTTCGCGCTTCACGCTTCGGATTCCCTCGATCGAGAAGCACAAGCCAAGCTCGCAGCGCTCGCTCTTGATTCTTCCGATGTAGAGAATAAAATCAGGCAGTTCCTCATCGGTCAGCCATCAAGCCGGCTGAGAATGACATTGCTTCATGAGGTGGTCAATGCTGTGCCTGAATGGGGGTTGGGGCACTACCTCATTGGGCGACAACTCTATTTTGCTCGTGAGTATGCTGCATCGAATGAGTATTTATCAAGGGCTGCTGCTTTAGGTCTGCCGCACTCGAACTTAGCTATCGAAAACATCAGACTCATCGGTGTAAGCGCGTATCGGCTTGGACAGTATGTGGAGGCCATTGAGCAGTTCCGCCAGATTGCTGCCAATAGTGCGTTACCCCTCGGCACAATTCATAGTGCGGAGGATTGGATTGAACGGTGCGAATGGGCAATGGAACAGTTGAACCAATCGGCAGATTAGCAAGCGCACCGGAATAGGAGACTGCTGTGGATCGACTTGTCCCAATTTATCGGGGATTCTCGCTATGCGGGCCATACGTAATCTTCCTTTCATTTCAAAGATAATGAGCGGGTTACACCTTCGATTCCAGGATCTGCATTACTTCAAAGACAAGCCCGTTGGGCGATTGGTAGAAGGAGATGCGGCGTGACCCAAAATCGGTGCTAATCTCCACCGGTTCCAGCAGCACTTCTGTGCCTAGCGCGACAAGTCGTTGATACGCCTTATCCAAATCGTCGACCTCAAACACTGCATGGGTCAGTCCCGGCATGAGTGGATGGTTGAGTGCCTCCTGAAAGACCGGCTTCGGCGTCAGAAAGAGACGTGTTCCGCCGAACTCCAACAGTGCATGGGGATGGTCTCCATCTGCTCTTAGGCGCGAGCCACGGATTAGTAGTTTAGCTCCCAGTTCTTCAAAGAAACTGATTTCCGCATCTAGATCCTGAACCTTGATGCCGATATTCCACAGACTTGCATCCATTGTTTGACCTCCTTATCGACTGATCGCCGACCGGGTGATATACGCTTTGATAATGTCAATAATAAGGGCTATATCGTGTCGTGCGTCTACAATTGAAGCACGCGAGGGGGTGCCTTGGGTAATGCTCTTGTGGAAGTAACGTAGCTCACGGGTGAATCCGCTTTCCCAAGGGATTACTGGCTCCTTATAGAAACTATTTCCCTCCGCATCAATGCCCTGTACGATTAGCTTGGTAAGGACCCGCCGTGAAAAACCGGTCGGATAGGAGAGGATGACACGTTTGGTTTCGCTGTATATTTCAAGGGTCTGTTTAAAGTCCCATAACTTATTGAGGTCGACTCGACTGACCACGCAACGGGCGCCGTTGGGGTATTCCAAGATGGTTGTTATCGCTCGTTGGTCATTCCAAATCTCCGTGCTAACGACTGTGCTCGGCACCCCTAGCATCGTTCGCAGGCTGTAAAGGTCGTGGATGAGGCCATAGGCGATGCCGCAAGATTCAGCAGCTTCAAATAGGTCCCCAAACGCTTCACGACGCGCAGATCTGGAAGCCGCTTGCCGTTCCTCCATAACGCTTGGCGGCAGATCATTGAACCGCTTCACCTTGAATTGGCTCAAGTGTAATTCATTGCTTGGATGCAGGTGATTGGTCTGCACAAATCGGATGTCGTCCATGGTATCAACTTCGCGTTTCGCTAATTCAAAGGCAGGTTCATACACCTTCATGTATCCCGCTTGACCAACCTTCTCCGATTTCTGTGCCGCATCGATTATGGCCTCCGCTTCTTGTAAGGAGACACAGATAGGCTTTTCAATGAAAACGTGCTTCCCCGCCTCAAACGCTTGTACCGCCGCTTCGGTCTTGGGATCCGTGTGACAGAGCAGGACTGCATCTATGTCCGTGGATAACATATCCCGAATATCGGTCACATATGTGGCTATTTTGAACCGTCGGGCGACGTATTCTGCCTGTCCCGGTGATACATCGCAGACGATCGGCACCTCAAATTCGTCGTCAAGTTCAAGTAGATTGGGCAGATGCTGAACTTGGGCGATTGCACCGCATCCAACAACGCCAATTCGTACTAGTGACATCGTATGTCCCTCCATTTTTCAGGATGCGTGCTTCAACGGTAGGTGTGAAGCGCTCCCACTCGGGGTGCAAGTGTATTCCATTCTTCTGCGAGTTCATTCGCCTTTTTGAAGGTCTCCAAAAGCGGCTCCCACATGACATTTCGTATCTCAGCGGCAGCGTGCTCGTCCCCCTCCGCCAATGCCTGCTTGAGCGCAGCTGCCATCTGTTCCTGAATGTGTGCACTGTTCTGCGCGATGGCTGCCATCGACCGCGCTATATCAACGTGATGATCGATGAGCGCGTTAATCGGTGTGATCGAATCTGTCTCCGTGTCATAGTCGCTGGACGGTCTGAATTGGGGAGAGAGGCGCTTCCCGTCGTCAGAATACTGGGTGTGGGTAGGTTGGATATGAGGCGTTACCGAGAGGTACATGTAGACCGGTTCCTCCCCAAGTACTCGCACCGAATGCGGCTCGTCCGCTAAGGCGTAGCACATCTGCCCCGGACCGAGTTTTTTGGTCACGCCACTAATCCTAAACTCTACCTGTCCGGACAGAATGATGAAAATCTCGTGTCCAAGGTCGTGAGTATGAAATTTATCGAGCGAGCCCGGCCCCGGCTCCATACGGCAAAAACGAGCCCGTATCTGCGGGGTCACCAAGATATTGCGGATATCTTTGCGACAGTCGTAGACAGTAAAACCCATGGTCTGCTCCTCCTTAAAATGGCTAGTCGAGAACATTTGATTCGGAGATGTATTAAGGCCCAGTGCGGCATCAATCAATTGCACCAGTCAATATATAGTAGCTTCTAGTTTTTCCTCCGGCTAACTCTGTCAAATCTTATACTCGCATAATTGGGAATGCGTATGAGTGATAAAATAAAAAATAAGCGCTGCAATCTTTGAGTCGTGTGGGTGCAGGGAGTTGGTATAATCGACATAACTCGGCTTTGCGCCCTCGATAATATATGCTAGTCTCCAGGGTAAATCAGTGTGCTCATAGCACTAACATGAGTATAATCTGGAATGCAATGGAATAGCCAATTAGAGAGAAGAGATAGCAGATACGTGAGGGAGTGAAATCAATACGACTCACAAAATGTGGTTAGCGTTGCCGCATACCAGCGACAGCGAGCACCAACCAAGTGTGGGGTGTATTTGCTTGGACACGCTATCAAAAGAAGAGCACGTAATAAGTGAGAACGCGGAGCAAATCTGTGGACAGTTCACGTGTGGATTGGAGCGAATTGCATGACAGGCTGAAAGATACTTTCCACATGCCGACTATGTGGAGGTTGACTCTAGTTGGGCATATTGTCCGCTATAGAAAATGAGCGGTTGACCGTCGAGCGTCTCGCCCGCGACAGGTTCGCCGATAAACATATCGTGATCGCCGGCGGGAGCTACCTCAACGATCCGACAGTCTACATAAGCAAGTGCATCCACAAAAATGGGCGCCCCGGTTGCTGCCGAAGTCAATTCTAGGTCTGAAAAATCCTTCGGCCCCGGTTTCGCAAACCGGCGGGAAATCTCTTCTTGGTCGTGTTTTAGCACATTTATCGCGTAACACTGACCTTGTGTCAAGTGCCCGTGCATATTGCTCTGGCGATCTACAGAAACCACAATCAACGGCGGATCGAGCGATAGAGACATGATAGCGTTTGCCGTCATGCCTGAAATTTGTTTGCCATACCGAGTCGTTACAACGGTGACCCCTGTTGCAAAACGGCCCATAATCTGCCTCTGAAGCATCGGATCAAACGCCATCATTTTCCTCCTCGTTTTTTATTCCATTATTGGCAGCGCGGGGATTACCTCTTTCGCTAGCAACTCTTGAGAACGTCTCCATGTATTTCTGTCGTCCCAGTCATGTGTAATCATCAGCAGTGTGCCAAATCCACCGGACTGGTCCCATATCTCCTCAAGGCGCCGAATACACTCAGTCACATCACCGATGATACAGATGTTTTTGAGAACATATTCCGGTGTGATTTGATCATCAGGGATGTCCGGATCGTGCTTCAGAATATTGAGCATATTTGCCTTTGTCAGAACGGTGATTAAGTAGTCATACGCACCGATGAAGCTGCCGTTAATTGCGTGCTCCCATGCCTCTTCGGTTGATTCGCCAACGAAAATGCTGCGCGAGATACGCCAGTCCGATCGGTTGGGTGCAGGGAGCCCCGCATCTTCAGCGCCGGCGCAATAGGTGTCCCAATGATTGGCAAGGGTTATTCCCGGCACAAGGTTCGTGCTTATAGGGATAAAGCCGCGTTGACCCGCAGTCAGAGCCGCCCTAGAGTCTCCTCTGACAATACTCATAGCGACCGGTGGATGCGGTTTCTGGTACGGTTGGAGTAACACCCCAATGCCGCGTTCAGCATCGATGGTTTCCAGTTTTATATTCCAGAAATCCCCGCTGAATTCGAAGGGCGGGTCGGTTTGCCACAACTTGAGGATGGTGTCAATTGCTTCAACAGTCATCAACCCTTGTGTCTGTGGGTCAGGCAAATCGAACAACCCCCAATCGGTGGCGACTCCGCCTTGTCCGAAACCACAGTTGAGACGACCACGAGAGAGGTGATCAAGGAAGGCAAGGCGAACTGCGGTGTTAACCGGATGGTGCTGTGGAATAATCGATACACCGGTGCCGAGACGGATGTGCTTTGTGCGCGGCAATACATTGCCGATAAATACATCGTTAGATGGAATGGGTTCCCATGCGACCGTATGGTGCTGGCCAATCCACGCTTCCGTAAATCCTAGCTCATCAGCGAGGACAATTAAATCAATATCCTCTTCAAAACACTCCGTCCGATCTTTCTCCGGGGGATGCAGGGGCATCATAAACACGCCTAGTTTCATTTTCTCGCCTCCCATGTTTATGGCTCGATTAAATTATTGACCGTATGCAAGCTCAGGTTTTACACCACGCCTCGCTTGTTGTCGAATAATGTACATGCCGTGCGAATTCAGGGTGCTAATCTTAAGCGCTATTGAGGTTTTTTATGCCTACCTCGCCGCGGTGACAAAGGGAATATCGAAATATAAGTTGGTAAGTGTCTTTGGTCGTGCTTAGAAAAGGAAAGGTGAAGCAAATCACGGTTCCTGAATCGGATCTAATCCTTCCATCTCTCGAAAACGGTTGAGCGTTTTGAAGATTCCCTGCTCCATGGTGTATTCAGGTGTGAACCCGACCTCTTGGGCGATTGGGGTGGCATCGTAGTCCCATGAAATGCCAAAAACGCCCGGTTCAAGCGTAATCTGTGCGCTAGGAACTAACTTTTTTAGGTAAGCTACACCTTCCTTAACTGGACGGATTCCGCCTTTGACGTTAAAAGCGCGTGTCTTTGTCACCGGACAGGTACACGACATCACGATCGATGTTGACACATCTTCGACGTATTGCCAATCGATCGCATCGTCGCCAAATGGAGAAACATACGGTCGGCCGAGCGCAGCAGCTTCAATCATTTGCGTTGAAAATGAACTCATTCCTCGTGTCCGTCCAACGCCGTAAACTGCGGTAAAGCGTAACCCTATGGTGTCTACACCGTAGTTATCAAAGTAGTGTGTCGCATACCTTTCGTTCATAGATTTGCACGCCCCATAGATAAATTTTGGATAATGTGGGGCGTCGTTTTGGATTTGCTGCTGATCGTAATCTTCTGGTGCCCCAAACACTGCGACACTGCTTGCCCAGACAACTCGCTTGAGATTGAAGATGCGTGCTGCCTCGAACATATTGATAGTGCCTTCACACACAATCTTTAACGCCTGTGGGGGATTGGCATTGCACGCTGGCACCTGCCACGATGCAAGGTGGATTATCCGGTCTATCTCGTGCTCTTGGACCGTTCGCAACACATGGGGGAGATCCGTGATGTCCCCTTGAACAAAAGTAAACTGTTCAAATTGTTCCTCTGTCAACACCATTTTTGGAATTGTAAAATCAGGTGCAAAATCGTATACAATAATTTTTTCGCCGGCGTTCAGCAGGTCACGAATGACATAGGATCCAATGCACCCCATCCCACCTGTTATCAAATATGCCATAGGCTTCAACTCCTCTTAAATAGTTTCTTGTTTAGTTCAGAAAATCGGTGAAGCACAGATACGTCGTGCGTAAACACCGTTAATTCCCTTGTATTCCTGCTTGGCTTGACTATTAGTGGGGTTGGGGTGAGTCAACATCAACAAGAATATCGTTGCCCTCAATCTTCACAGGATAAGTCGGTAGTGTCTCCTGCTCTGGCCAAATGCATTTTCCCGTTTGTACATCAAATTCCCACATATGAAGCGGACAGGTAACGACATTATCATCCAGAAATCCGTAGGTTAAAACGCCGCCAAGATGTGGGCAGATATTATTCATTGCATAATAATTACCGTCGATGTTATAGATACCGATAAAAACACCTTCAACCTTAACACCGAGACAATCGCCGGGCTGCACGTCGGTTGTTTCGGCAGCTTTTACAAATTGGGACATTCGTATTCCTTTCCAATTTATTCTTCACATTTTCCGTTTCAAAATTGATGCCTTCATTGTATCACGTCTCTCAATATTCCTCAACCCAATTCTAGTCTTGTATATCAGAGAATGGGACGAGGCAATCTAGGGACGATACCTCTGAATTGTGGCTTGCACAGAAGGGTAGGTAGGCAAGTTGGTGAGGAACAAATTTCAGGCTACTTTGAGAGTGGCCTGCTGCTTGAGGGGAGACATAAACTCCTCAAACAGCAGTTGTAGAAAATTTGTCAATACGTTCAAAAGTTGACCTGTCTTATTTTACGCATTG